>JAXITO010000001.1:0-199272 GCA_034680045.1 Crocinitomicaceae bacterium
AAAAAAAGCCGGCGTAAGCCGGCTTTTTTGTTACAAAAAAATGCAACTAATTAGTGTTTCTCACCAGAGCAAGACTTCTGTGTAGAAGTGCTAGATGAAGAACAAGACTTTTGCTGGCCATTAGCCGAGCAGCAGCTTGAACTTTTCTTTTTCTTTTTGCGTTTGTCGTCGTCTTTTTTGACGATTTGCGTTCCGTTTACAGCTGCATAAGCTGTAGTTGCCATAGAACCAACGAATGTGGTAAGGGCAATTGCTACAAATACTTTTTTCATGGCGTTTTTTTTTATAAAGTTACAAATTAATTTAAAGTTCCAAGCTTTGTGAGTTTGGCTTTTACTTTTTGTCCGAGTTGCACGTCAATTTTCGTGCCTAAAGGTAAAAATAGGTCAACGCGCGAGCCAAATTTAATGAAACCGAATTCGGCGCCTTGTTGGGCTTTGTCGCCGGTTTGCGCATAATAGCAAATGCGTCGGGCTAAAGCACCTGCAATTTGACGAAAAAGAATTTCTGTTCCGTTTTCATGCTTTACAACACAAGTGCTGCGTTCGTTGTCGGTGCTGCTCTTCGGGTGCCAGGCTACTAAAAAGAGCCCTGGATGGTATTTGGTATACCTCACCACACCGCTAATAGGGTAGTAGTTGGCATGCACATTCAACGGCGACATAAAAATGGAAACCTGAATGCGTTTGTCTTTGAAATACTCAGTCTCTTCGACTTCTTCAATCACGACTACCTTGCCGTCTGCAGGACACATGATGTCTTGCAGTTGGCCAACACAAGTTCGGTTCGGAATGCGGAAAAATTGAATGATCAAATAAAGTAGAACTGCAAAACCAATTTCTAGAAATAGGAACAGTCCAAAAATGGCCGAGGCCAGAAAATAATAGTTCAGGGCACTTAAGCCAAGAAATACAACCATGCTCCCGAGCATAATGGAGCGTCCTTCGCGGTGAAAAGTTATCATTTCCAGTAAAGATAGATTATAGACCAACAATAAAAAAATGGGATCGTGAACAGTGCCGCATCGAAGCGGTCGAGTACACCGCCGTGGCCAGGTAGAATTTTGCCGCTATCCTTGATGTTCAAACTCCTTTTGAATAAAGATTCTAGTAGGTCTCCAAAAATGGCTCCGGGTGCAATAATGAGTGCTGAAATCATCCAAAATAAGACTTCTCCTTTATTGATGTAAGCACCTATCAAGAAACCTATAAGCAGCGTAAATAAGATGCCTCCGAAGGTACCTTCCCAAGTTTTTTTGGGAGAAATGCGTTCAAATAGTTTGCGTTTCCCAAATGCACGACCTGTAAAATAGGCAAAGGAATCGTTGGTCCAGATGAGCAAGAACATGCCAAGTACTTTGGGTAGTGGCGAAGTGTCGCGAACATGTAAGTCTATGCTGAGGTAGAACGGACCCACGACATAAATGATACCGAATACCAATACTGAAATATTGAGTAGCGGATGGGCATGTTTGGCCCAGAGCTCATTGAGAATAAGCGTAAAGAACAGCGGAAAAATCAGGCTCAGTGATATGACTGAGAACCATTCAAAGCTGATACCCACCAATAAGATATAGATGAAAATGCCAATGAAGATGCCAATTTCATTGGATACTTCTACCACTTGGTGTTGCTTAAAGAAGTTGTAAAACTCCCACAAGCCAACGACCATAAAAAAAGAAAAGACAAGTGCAAACGCATAAGGATTCCAGAGCATAGAGCCGATGACAAGGGTGCCGAAAACGGCTCCTGTAATCACGCGTTGCCCTAGGTTTCCGATCATGCGCCTTGTGTTGGTTCTTCCGGAGTTTCTTTTTGTTCAGGTGAACTTGTCTCACTGGTTGATCCTTCTTCTAAGGCAGCTGCTTCTTCTGTAGCAATTTCATCAGGAGTTACTTCATCTGTAGCAACTTCATCAAGAGTTGCTTCTTCTGAAATTTCTTCCTCAATTGGATCCCATTGGCGTTTGCCAAAAATAGCCTCGAGGTCTTCTTTGAAAATGACTTCTGAGGTAAGGAGGCGATCTGCAAGTTGAGCAAGTTTGTCTTGGTTTTCACCGAGTAATTGCAGTGCACGTTGGTACTGACTTTCGATGAGTTTACTTACTTCTTCGTCGATGATCTTGGCGGTGTCTTCGGAATACGGTTTGGTAAAGGAGTCTCTACCCTGTGAGTCGTAGAAAGAAATATTTCCGACGCGCTCGTTAAGGCCGTAGATGGAGGTCATGGCGTAGGCTTGTTTGGTCACGCGCTCTAAATCGGAAAGTGCTCCGGTAGAAATGCGGTTAAACGTGAGCAATTCGGCTGCACGACCACCTAAAGTTGCACACATGTCGTCGAGCAATTGTTCGGTGGTGGTAATGCTGCGTTCTTCTGGTAAATACCAAGCGGCACCCAAAGACTGCCCTCTTGGCACAATGGTAACCTTCACCAACGGATTGGCATATTGCAAGAGCCAAGAAACGGCAGCATGGCCAGCTTCGTGGTAAGCAATGGTTTTCTTTTCTTCTGGCGTAATGATTTTGTTTTTCTTTTCCAAACCACCGATAATACGGTCTACAGCATCGAGGAAATCTTGTTTCTCGACTTTGGTTTTGTTGTGGCGTGCGGCAATTAATGCTGCTTCATTGCACAAGTTGGCGATGTCGGCACCAGAAAAACCAGGGGTTTGTTTGGCCAAGAAATCGACGTCAATTTCTGTAGAAAGTTTGATCGGCTTAAGGTGTACACCAAAAATAGCCTTGCGCTCATTGAGGTCAGGCATGTCGACGTAAATTTGACGGTCAAAACGACCTGCACGCATGAGTGCGCTATCGAGTACATCGGCACGGTTGGTGGCTGCCAAGATAATGACACCAGAGTTGGTGCCGAAGCCGTCCATTTCGGTAAGGAGTTGGTTGAGCGTGTTTTCGCGCTCGTCGTTGGTATTGAAGCCGTTGTTTTTGCCGCGGGCACGGCCAATGGCATCAATTTCGTCGATAAAGATAATGGCTGGTGCTTTTTCTTTGGCTTGACGGAATAAATCGCGAACGCGTGAGGCGCCTACACCTACAAACATTTCGACGAAGTCGGAACCAGACAGCGAGAAAAACGGCACTTTAGCTTCGCCGGCAACGGCTTTGGCAAGTAAGGTTTTACCAGTTCCTGGAGGGCCAACTAAAAGTGCACCTTTTGGAATTTTAGCACCGAGTTCGGTATATTTTTTTGGATTTTTAAGGAATTCGACGATCTCGACGATTTCTTCTTTGGCGCCTTCTAAACCAGCGACATCTTTAAAGGTGATGTTCGTGCTTTTGCCTTTTTCATAGACTTGAGCGCGCGATTTGCCGATATTGAAGATTTGGCCTCCGCCGCCACCAGCACCTCCGCCACCAGACATGCGTCGCATCACGAACATCCAGATGAGGACAATAATACCAAATGGCAATAAGTAGCCTAAGATTTGAGCAATCCAGTTGGTTTCAATGATGTTTTCGTAGTCGTGGTAGCCGCGTTCGTCTAGCGCTTTTTCAAAATTGGCGTGGTTGCCGATATTTTCTAATTCAAAGACAATTTTGGAAGGTTGTGCGTTTTTGTTGGCGAGTAACTTGCGGATTTTCGGGAAATCGAGGTCTTTGCGGCTGTTGATATAGGCTTGTGCACTTTTGCGCAACTGAAAACGTGCCGAACTTTGATTGACGATTTTCACTTGTTTAACGCCTTTGGCCTCCACTAAATCAAGAAGTGTCTCTTTGTATTTAATGACAGCACTCGATTCGCTATTGACGTATAGGTGTGTACTGACCAATACGACCACAAATGCGACGTAGATCCAGTATACCGAAAATGGATTTTTTCTTTTTTCTTCAGACATTATTGTGGAGCTTAAAGGTTGGGAAGATCTGTGCGTTTGGCATCGGCCCAGAGGTCTTCGATGTCGTAAAATGAGCGTGCATCTTTGTAGAAAATATGGCAAACTACATCGATGTAGTCGAGGAGGACCCATTCAGAGTTGGATTTTCCTTCGGTGTGCCAAGGTTTTTCTTTGAGTTCTTTGCGCGTATTGCGTTGGACATTACTCGCGATGCCATCTACTTGGGTGCTGGATTCTCCGCTACAAATGACGAAGAAATCGCAGACTGCGCTGTCGAGTTCACGAAGATCAAGAATAGTGATATCTTGTGCTTTGTTATTTTGCATTCCTTCGATAATTACATCTACTAGTAATTCTGAAGGACCTAATTTTTTCTTTTTTGCCATTGAAGTGTTTCTATTACAAAACTAACTGATAAATTTGAATCCTCTTGACTTTCATGATGACCAAATTCGGTTCTGTTCTTATTCAGTTAGTATCGGTTGACTCTACTAACAATTATATTGCCAATCTTATTGAACAAGGAAGTTGTCAAGATGGTTCGGTAATTATGGCAGATTATCAAACACAGGGGAGGGGGCAGCGCGGCAATTCATGGCAGTCTGTCAGTTCCGAGAACTTAATGTTTAGCATTGCTTTTAAGCCGGTTTATACGCTCGAGCAACACATCCGACTTTCCTGGTTCAGTGCGCTCATGTGGCAGCAGTGCTTACTTCGTTTCGGGCTCAAAGCACACATCAAGTGGCCCAATGATCTTTACGTGGGCAAGCAAAAAATTGGAGGCATCCTCATTGAGCAACAATTGAAAGGCGCGCAACTAGAATGGTCAATTTTAGGTTGTGGCATCAATGTGAATGAGGCCCCTGAACTCGCGCATGCAACAAGCATTTTTAAAGAAACGAGTCAAAGATTCAAACCACTTACTGTACTCGCCGAATACCTCGATTTACTCAATGGGCAGCAACATTTACTCAATGGCGATTTTGCTTACTTGAAAGCTAAATTTGAAGCAGAACTTTGGCTGAAGGATGCCATTCAAGTTTTTGAAAAGATGGACGGATCGCACTTCGAAGGCCGTATTATTGGGGTAAACGATGTCGGAGAAATTCGGATAGAAACCAATGGCGAAATAGCGCATTTTGCCAATCAGGAGTTGCGGTATAAGTCAATTTAAGCCAGTTGCACTGCTAAATTTGCCGCCATCTCGGTGAGCAATTTTTGCAACGGTTTTTCAACTAACATTTTGAGCATCATGTTGAGGTCTGCCTTGATTTCGATGTGTCCGGTGGTTTGCTCCCCTTGTTGTTGGAGGTGCACGAATAAATCGAAGGCAAAAGGATTTGTAGAAAGGCCTTTGAAATGCAGCAGTTGCGTTGTGGCTGATTGTTTTTCGAGACTTAAGTGTACCTGGCCAGCAGCTTTGAAGCTAAATTGTGTAGGGGTATATTGAAAATCAGAAGTTTGGTTTGCTGGCAAGAGCAAAGCGTAGTTTTTGGTGTCAGACAAAAAGTCAAGCACGCGCTCTGAGCTTGCCAAAAGGGCAAATTCTTGGCTTTTGAGAGTCAGCATTGGTAGTTGTTATTGGTTGTCTTGCATCCAGGTGCTTGGGCTATTGCGCCAAGCTCTAAGGGTTGCTTCGTCGGTTTCGCTGACGTAATTTGTTTTGGTGGCTACATCGATGAGCGTGCTGTAGTCAGTGAGGCAAACATGCGGACAATTGGCGGTGCTAAAGTGTTCTTCAGCGAGTGCAAAACCGTAAGTAAAAGTGGCGATGAGTCCTTTGACGTCCAGGCCACCTGCGCGCAATGCTTCAACTGCTTTGAGGCTGCTTCCGCCAGTGGAGATGAGGTCTTCAATGACCACCACGCGTTGCCCTTCTTGGTAAGCTCCTTCGATGAGGTTCTCCATACCGTGGCCTTTGGCAGCGCTGCGAACATAAATAAATGGCAAGCCGAGTTCTTGTGCAATCAGTGCGCCTTGTGCGATACCGCCTGTGGCAACACCTGCAATGACGTCAGGTTTACCGAAGTTGTCTAAAATGGTTTGGGCGTAACCCTGGCGAATGTGAGTGCGCACCTCCGGAAAACTCAGCGTAATGCGGTTATCGCAATAAATTGGAGATTTCCAACCAGAGGCCCAAGTGAAGGGTTTGTCGGGTTGTAGACGCACTGCTTTTGTTTTAAGGAGCAATTCTGCTACCTTTAGGCTCAAATCTTTGTTCACATTCATGCCGCAAAAATACAAAGTTTTCCTCGAAACCAACTACATCATCTTTACAGATAAAGATGAAGATTTACCACATTGGCAAGGTTCAGCCCCGCTATCTTTTGCTGCACTTTCTGAAAAGTTTGAAGCATCTAACTCTTTTCAGGTGCTGAGCCATGACCCCGAAACAACAATGCGTTCCTTCTTTAAGGCCTTTAAATTTATTCAAACGGCCGGTGCCTTGGTTCAAAAAGCCAATGAAGATGCCTATTTATGGATCCATCGCTTTGACCACCTCGACCTACCCAAAGGTAAAATTGAAAAGGGAGAAGGAATCATTGATGCTGCCATTCGCGAAGTTCAGGAAGAAACGGGCTTGAACGGATCTTTTGAATGCCAGGCCCCGCTGACATCTACTTTTCATGTATACACGTTCAAAGACCGCTCGGTTTTCAAGCAAAACCATTGGTTTCATATGCGATATCAAGGTTCTTTAGCGCTCAAGCCTCAAGCAGAAGAGGGTATAGATGCTGTTTTTTGGCTCGCTCAAACGGAATGGAAAAACAGACTCAACGAGACCTACACCGGACTCGCAGAATTATTAGCCCAATTCTAAGTGAAAGAGCATCTAGCAAGAAGTAAAGCAGCATCTTGCTAAAAAAGTGTTAATTTTAAATCATTGCTTTGGTTTGTTTTTATCATTGTTCTTTCAAATTCAATTCAAATTAATTGTACGCTTTAATTATAAACCTATGAAATTCTTACACCTCTCCTTTTTACTTGTTTTTTCGCAAGTTTTATTCGCCCAAACAACTGATGAAAGTAAAAAAGCAACCCAGCCAGCTTTGCGCTTCGCTGCACTAGAAATCGAGCGTCAAGACATCCCTTATGGCTCTGAAGACCTCTTTGTATTTGAGTTCAAAAACACTTCTAAAAAAGCTGCGGTCATTACCAATGTGCAATCGAGTTGTGGTTGTACTGCTGCAGATCGTCCAGAAACCCCTATCAGAAAAGGTAAAAAAGGTGTGATTAAAGTCCATTACGACACCAAGCGCGTTGGGGCTTTCACCAAAACCATCACCGTTTTTTCGAATGTCGGCGACCCCATTGTTCTAACCATCAAAGGCACCGTCCTGACCCCTTCAGATTCTCCAGTAACCAACTAGACACCGCAGCGCGCGCTCAGATATTTGCTATCTTTGCATCTTTAAGAAGAAGACATGGAGATTGCAAAAACATACGAACCGCAACTTGCGCAAGAAAAATGGTATCAATACTGGCTAGATAAAGGGTATTTTCACTCCACCCCTGATCACCGCGAGCCCTACACCATTGTCATTCCGCCGCCAAATGTAACTGGCGTGTTGCACATGGGTCACATGCTCAACAATACCATCCAAGATGTCTTGGTGCGTCGTGCCCGTATGCTTGGTAAAAATGCATGTTGGGTACCCGGTACCGATCACGCTTCCATTGCCACCGAAGCCAAAGTTGTTCAGAAACTAAAAGCGGAGGGCATTTCTAAGTCAGACCTCACCCGCGATGAATTTCTAGCACATGCTTTCCAATGGAAAGACAAGCATGGCGGCATCATTCTAGAGCAACTCAAGCGTTTGGGCGCTTCTTGCGACTGGGAACGCACGCACTTCACCATGGACCCCGAATATTCACAGTCCGTCATCAATGTTTTTATCGATCTTTTTCAAAAAGGTAAAATATACCGCGGCGTGCGCATGGTCAACTGGGATCCAGAAGCCCTGACTGCGCTTTCCGATGAAGAAGTCAATTACAAAGAGGTCAATTCAAAGCTATTTTACGTCCGCTATCAAGTGGTAGGCGAGGCTGATCAATGGCTTACCATTGCCACAACACGTCCGGAAACCATCCTTGGTGATACCGCTATTTGCGTGCATCCCGAAGACAAACGCTATCAAAAACTAATTGGCAAAACCGTTATGGTGCCGCTGATCAATCGTGAAATCCCTGTCATTGCTGACGCCTACGTCGACAAAGATTTTGGAACAGGTTGCCTTAAAGTAACTCCTGCCCACGACCCCAACGACTACGAACTTGGTCAAAAACACAATTTACCAAGCATCGATCTTTTCAACGACAACGGCACGCTCAATGCACATGGCGCGCACTACCAAGGCAAAGACCGCTTTGAAGTCCGTCGCGAAATCGAAAAAGAACTCCACGACAAAGGCTTTTTGGTCAAAACCGAAGACATCATTAACAAAGTAGGCTTCTCTGAGCGCACCAATGCTGTTATTGAGCCTAAATTGTCTTTGCAATGGTTTGTCTCGATGAAAGAACTTGCCGCGCCGGCGCTTGAAAACGTCATGAACGGCAACATTCAATTTCACCCTGACAAATTCAAAAACACCTACCGCCACTGGATGGAAAACGTCAAAGATTGGTGTATTTCGCGCCAACTTTGGTGGGGGCACCGCATCCCAGCGTGGTACTACAGCGACCGCCCTGCAGACTTCGTTGTTGCCAAAACCCAAGAAGAAGCGCTTGTGCTTGCCTCAGAAAAAGCGGGTAGGGCAGTCAGTGCTTCGGAATTGCGCCAAGACGAAGACGTCCTAGACACTTGGTTTTCTAGCTGGTTGTGGCCCATTTCAGTTTTCAATGGCCTCACACAGCCCAACAACCCAGAAATCAACTATTATTACCCCACCAACGACCTCGTTACCGCTCCCGAAATCATGTTCTTTTGGGTGGCGCGCATGGCCATCGCAGGTTACGAATACATGGGGCAACAACCTTTCAAAAACGTATACTATACCGGGATCGTTCGCGACAAACTTGGGCGCAAAATGTCCAAGTCTTTGGGCAATTCCCCAGACCCCATCGACCTCATCAATCAGTATGGCGCCGATGGCGTTCGCGTGGGTGTCCTCATTTCATCCCCAGCCGGCAACGACCTCCCTTTTGACAGCTCGCAATGTGAGCAAGGGCGTAACTTTACCAACAAAATCTGGAACGCTTATCGCTTGGTATCTTCTTGGGAAGTCCGCGAAATAGAGCAGCCACTTTCGAGTAAAGTAGCCATTGAGTGGTTTGAGAACCGTTTTGCACAAGTCTTGAAAGAAATCAACGACAACTTCGACAAGTTCCGCATTTCAGACGCTTTAATGTCAACCTACAAACTCGTCTGGGACGACTTCTGCTCTTGGTATCTAGAAATGATCAAACCAGGCTATCAGCAGCCAATCGACCGCGCTACCCTCGAGCAAACCCTAGATTTCTTTGAGCGCATACTCAAAATCATGCATCCGTTTACGCCTTTTGTAGCCGAAGAACTTTATCATGCCTTACGCGAGCGCCAAGCTGGCGACGACATCGTTATTGCGCAGTGGCCGGTAAGTCAAGAAGTAGCTGCGGCGCCTCTGCAGCAGTTTGCTTTCAACGAAAAAATCATTACCCAAATTCGCAACATTCGCAAGCAAAACAACATTGCGACAAAAGTGAAGCTAGAGCTCTACATCAAGGCCGATATGAGTCGTGCAACTGATGCGGATAGCATTTTAGTTAAAATGGGCAATTTGTCTGTTTTGCAATACGTTCAAGAAAAAGTAGCGCAATCCAACAGCTTTATTGTAGACGGCATTGAATTTTTTGTTCCTTTCGGCGAGCAAATTGACCTTGAAGCTGAAAAGAAGAAGCTCGAAGAAGAAATTGTATACACCCAAGGGTTCTTAAAGAGTGTGCAAGCCAAATTGCAGAATCAAAAATTCATGGCCGGGGCACCAGATGCAGTTGTGGCTAATGAGCGCAAAAAAGAAGCTGATGCACTTGCAAAAATGGCGATACTCGAAGAGAAACTCTCGAGTTTATAGGAGGACACTCACTTATATGAATTTAAAATCAACGCGTCTATTGCGTTGTTTTCCTTCATTTGTTTGACTTTTGTCTATAGGTTCTCTTTCTCCTTTGAAGCTGATTACAACCCTGTCTTTGGCTAAACCATTTTGACTAAAAAACAGCAAAAGCGCCTCGCTCCTTCGTTTGGATAAATCGAGGTTGTAGGCATCTGAACCATCGGCATCGGTGTGCCCAGTTATTTCGATGCGCAAGTCCGAATGACTCTTTACCATTCTGATCAATTCCTTCAAATAGGCTTGGTATTCGGTTCTAATTGTTGCTTGGTCGTAATCAAAGTAAATGGGCTCAAACGTAAAATTCAATAGCTCTTGTTTGCGAATTTGAGGTGCCGAAATACCATCTTTAAGTTCTTGACTAAAGCGCAATAACCAGTCTTTGGGAAGATACACTGTTTTGCTCATCGAAATTTCACCTTTGCTCTGATACGCAATCAAACGGAAGTCCTGCTTATCGGTACTTCCTTCTAAATAGCCATTTTGAGGATTGTATTTAAGCGAATATATGTAGGGTGAAAGCGCAAATTCAGGTAAGTAATACCACATTGCTTTCATCGTAACCAGTTCTAATTCATTATTGGCATACTTGCCGACTACCGGATAAACGCTGGCGCCTTCTTTGTTCTCAATTCTAATTTTGCCATCTACCAAACCATTGGTAACAAAAATATCGAGGTAAATTGGAATGAGCACTGTTTCATCGCTGGGAGAAAACAACATCCCTTGCCAAAATCCGGTCATTTTTTGCCCCCATGAGGGCGTGTTTAAGAAAAACAATAAAATGAGTAAAATGCGCATCGTGTCCTTATTCGTAAAATTTGAATATTTGTTCCATTCCGAACTATCTTTGGTCTGTATTGTTATTCAAAAAAACGTTTATGAAAACTATTTTATTATCCTTAAGTGTCCTTCTTATGAGTTTAGTACCAAGTGCAACTGATTCCATTTATCAATTTAAAGTGAATGACATCAACGGAAAAACCTTTGATTTTGCTTCTTTAAAAGGCAAAAAGATAATGATCGTCAATACAGCTTCAAAATGTGGCCTAACGCCTCAATATGAGCAATTGGAGGCATTGTACACTAAATACAAATCCAAGAATTTTGTCATTGTTGGTTTCCCTGCCAATGACTTCATGTCACAAGAGCCCGGCTCAGATAAAGAAATAGCGCAGTTTTGTCAGCTCAATTACGGGGTGAGTTTCCCGATGATGTCGAAAATTTCAGTCAAAGGCAAAGACATGGATCCGGTTTATCAATTCCTCACTCAAAAAGCGAAAAACGGAAAAGAAGACAGCAAAGTAGAATGGAATTTTCAGAAGTATCTCATCGACGAAAACGGCCATCTTTCTAAAGTCATTTCGCCACGTATTTTACCTAATGACCCTAGCATCATTGCTTGGATAGAAGAATAGTTCAAATCGTTGAAATTTTGTTGATAAGTTAAGGCTTTAAGCCCCTTGAAAAGCACCCATTGCGAGGTGCTTTTTTTTATTTTTGTTTACACGAAATTTAACACTATCATCAAATTATAGCAACATGGCTGAAGACGAAAAGAGAGACAATTATTCGGCAGATAATATCCAGGTATTAGAAGGTTTAGAAGCAGTAAGAAAACGCCCAGCAATGTACATCGGCGATGTCGGTGTAAAAGGTCTTCACCACCTCGTTTATGAGGTCGTTGACAACTCCATCGATGAAGCCCTAGCAGGCTACTGTAACAAAATCAATGTATTCATCAACGAAGACAACTCCATTACGGTTGTCGACAACGGTCGTGGTATTCCTACGGCAATGCACACCAAAGAAAAGAAGTCTGCACTAGAGGTCGTTATGACGGTCTTGCACGCAGGTGGTAAATTCGACAAAGACACCTACAAAGTATCAGGTGGTTTGCACGGTGTGGGTGTATCTTGTGTAAATGCCTTGTCTACTCACCTCAAAGCAACTGTTCGCCGAGAAGGAAAGGTGTTTCAACAAGAATACAACATCGGAAAGCCAATGTACGATGTCAAAATTGTTGGTGAGTCTTCCGAAACTGGTACAGAGGTAACCTTCACCCCAGACGCCACCATTTTCGAATTCACCGAATACAACTTTGATACCCTCGCAGCGCGCATGCGCGAGCTTGCATTTCTCAACAAGGGAATTACCATTACGCTTACTGACAAACGCCAACTAGACGACAACGGCGCGCCCCCTTGTACCACTTATTTCTCAGAAGGTGGCTTGAAAGAATTTGCCTCTTACCTCGATCGCAACCGCGAGGCGCTTATTACAGACGTTATTTATTTTGAAGGGGAACGCGAAGGTATTCCAGTAGAAGTAGCTCTTACCTACAACACCTCTTACACTGAAAATATCCAAGCATACGTCAACAACATCAACACGCATGAAGGTGGTACACACTTGTCAGGTTTCAGACGCGGACTTACCAACACCCTTAAAAAATACGCAACAGACTCCGGTATTCTAGCGAAAGAAAAAATCGAAATCGACGGCGACGACTTCCGCGAAGGCCTCACAGCTGTTGTTTCTGTCAAAGTACAAGAGCCACAATTTGAGGGTCAAACCAAAACCAAACTTGGTAACCGCGAAGTTACTGCGCCAGTGAGCCAGGCAGTTTCTGAAATGCTTTCTGCTTACTTAGAAGAGCATCCATCTGAAGCAAAACTCATCGTCGAGAAAGTCATCCTTGCAGCACGTGCCCGCCACGCAGCGCGTAAAGCCCGCGAAATGGTGCAGCGTAAGAATGTCCTCACCGGCTCCGGATTGCCAGGTAAATTGGCCGACTGCTCTGAAAAAGACCCAGCTGCTTGCGAGGTTTACTTTGTCGAGGGAGACTCCGCGGGCGGAACCGCCAAACAAGGCCGCGACCGCCATTTTCAGGCCATTATGCCGCTCCGTGGTAAAATCCTGAACGTAGAGAAAGCCATGCAGCACAAAATCTTCGAAAACGAAGAGATTAAAAACATCTACACTGCCTTGGGTGTGCGCATCGGAACCGAAGAAGATTCCAAAGCACTCAACCTCGAAAAACTCCGCTATCACAAAATCATCATCATGTGTGATGCCGACGTCGATGGCTCCCACATCGAGACCCTCATTCTTACTTTCCTTTTCCGTTACATGAAAGAACTCATCGAAAAAGGATATGTCTATATTGCAACACCACCACTTTACCAAGTGAAAAAAGGGACCAAGTCCGATTACGCTTGGAATGAAGATCAACGCGATCTCCTTATCCAGGAATTGAAAGGTGGCGGTAGCGAAACTTCAGTGAACGTACAACGTTACAAAGGTCTTGGTGAAATGAACGCAGAACAACTCTGGGAAACCACCATGAACCCAGAAAGCCGCACCTTGCGCCAGGTGACCATCGAGAACGCCGCTGAATGCGACCAAATCTTCTCTATGCTCATGGGTGACGACGTACCGCCTCGCCGTGAGTTCATCGAGAAAAACGCTAAATATGCAAAAATCGATGCTTAAGCTCAAGCAGCAATCCTTCTTAAAGCCGTTTATCCTCCTTTGGATAGCGGCTTTTTTCTTGGCCTTGCCTTCTTTGCGTTTCATTCAGCCAAATGATAAAGGTTTACATATTGCTTGTCCGTTGCCAATCAGAGAAGAACAAGTTGTACAACGTACCGCTTATACATTTGCTTACAACGAAGCACATGAACAAGCCAATTGGGTGGCATATATACTCACCAAATCGCAACTGGGTTCAGGTGTAGAGCGCAGCAATCGCTTTATGGAAGACCCACTTGTGTCAACCCAAACGGCCACAAATGCCGATTATGCTAAAAGTGGCTACGACCGCGGCCATCTCGCGCCAGCGGCCGATATGAGTTGGTCTTTGCAAGTTATGCAAGAGTCTTTCTATTACAGCAACATGAGCCCGCAATTGCCGGGCTTTAACCGTGGCATCTGGAAAAAACTCGAAGAAAAAGTACGTGATTGGGCCTTGCTCTACGACACACTATATGTGGTAACGGGTCCTATTCTCGAGCCAGGCTTGCCAACTATTGGCTCCAACCAAGTTAGTATACCCAAAGCCTATTATAAAGCGCTCATTGCACCAAGGCAGCAGAAGGGAATTGCATTTGTGCTACCTAATGCCAAATCGGATTCAGAATTGTCTATTTTTTCGATGTCGATAGATGTTTTGGAAACTAAAATCAATCGAGATCTGTTTTATCAGTTAACTGACCAATTGGAACAAAGAATAGAGGCACAAAGAGAATACTGGCCATAAAAAAAACCGCCTTATGGGCGGTTTTTTTATTATGTTCTATAAGGAACGTATATTTTAGTGAACTTCTTGAGCGTAAGCAGCAGCATCTAAAAGTGCCTCAAACTCGCTAGGATCTGAAACGCGTACTTTGACCATCCAGCCTGCACCGTAAGGGTCGTTGTTTACAACTTCTGGTGTAGCTTCAAGGGCTTCATTGAATTCGATGATTTCGCCGCTCATAGGTAAGAAGAGGTCAGAAACAGTTTTAACAGCTTCTACGCTACCAAAAACTTCTTCTTGTGCCATAGTTTCACCTACGGTTTCTACTTCTACATAAACGATGTCTCCGAGTTCGCTTTGTGCAAATTCAGTGATGCCAATTGTGGCGATGTCACCTTCGAGTTTTACCCATTCGTGGTCTTTGGTGTACTTGAGTTCAGCTGGAATATTCATGTTTCATTGATTTGTAACAAATGTACACATTTTGACTGAATCATCGCAGCTCCATTCCTTTTCTTTCCTTTGGAGAATGCTTAACTTTGCCTCATGACTACCGAACAGTACAAAGCCTTACAAAACCGACTTTCGACGATCCAATCGTTTCTCAAAATAGACGAAAAACGAATGCAGCTCAAAGAAGAGGAGCTCAAAACCCAAGACCCTACCTTCTGGGACGATCCCAAAAAGGCCGAAGAAAAAATGAAACACATTCGTGGCCTCAAATATTGGGTCGATACCTTTGACCGAACTGCAACTGCCGTTGCTGACCTCGATGTATTAATGGAATTTGTGCGCGAAGGAATGGCCGAAGAGTCAGAGCTCAATGCTCAATACGCTACCTTGCTCAACGAAATCGAAGAACTCGAGCTCAAGAATATGCTTTCCAATGAGGAAGATAGTTTATCAGCAGTATTGCAAATTACGGCTGGTGCTGGTGGTACCGAAAGCTGCGATTGGGCAAGCATGCTCATGCGCATGTACCTTATGTGGGGTCAAAAACACGGCTATAAAATCACGGAGCTGAACTTTCAAGAAGGAGATGTTGCCGGGGTAAAGACCGTTACGCTAGAGTTGGAGGGTGAATTTGCTTTTGGTTACCTGAAAGGTGAAAACGGCGTCCACCGCTTGGTGCGTATTTCACCATTTGACTCCAATGCCAAGCGTCATACCAGTTTTGTATCTGTTTACGTTTATCCATTGGTCGACGACCAAATAGAAATCAATATCAACCCTGCCGATTGCACCTGGGAAACCTTCCGTTCGGGTGGAGCAGGTGGCCAAAACGTCAATAAGGTAGAAACAGCGGTTCGTTTGCGTCACGCACCTTCGGGTATCATCATCGAAAACTCCGAATCGCGTTCACAATTAGCAAACAAAGAAAAGGCTTTACAACTTTTACGTTCTCAATTATACGAGTTGGAATTGCGCGAGCGCATGGAGAAACGCAGTGAAATCGAAGCTGGCAAAAAGAAAATCGAGTGGGGAAGCCAAATCCGCAATTATGTGATGCATCCGTATAAACTCGTTAAAGATGTCAGAACAGGTACCGAAACTGGCGATGTAGATGCCGTCATGGACGGCGCCTTAGATCCGTTCTTAAAGGCGTTTTTAATGCAATATGGGTCTTAGTCTACAGGCAATCCATCAACTTTTCCAACGCAATTCCTCTAGATCCTTTTAAAAGTATCAGTTTGTCTTGGATCCGGTCTTTGGCCAGCAGTTCTTTCAGATCTTCAACATTTGCGAAACCGTTCGCATTAATATCTTGAAAAATTGGACCAACTGTCAAGATCTTTAAGTTGTTTTCACGAACAAAATCTATGATTTTCTGATGTTCAGCTGGTCCGTCAGCCCCGAGTTCGAGCATGTCGCCAAGAATAACTAATTTATCCGGATGCTCCATTTCGACAAAAGAGGCCAGTGCACTTTGCATACTGGAAGGGTTCGCATTATAGCAGTCGACAATAACCGTATTATGGTTTGTTTTTTCAACCTGTGAACGCTTATTCGTTGGTTTGTAGTTGGCGATAGCGTTGTTCAGTAGGCTAGGTTCGATCTCAAAATGAAGCCCAATGCGCAAAGCGGCCAGAAAATTAAAGAAATTATATTTCCCTACCATTTGTGTATCAATTACCGGACTCACATATTCATTATGAGCCCAAGAGAAATGCACAAAAGGATCGAGATAAGCAAGTTGCCCAAGTAATTCGCCTTGTTGCTCTCCATAGGTGAAGATTTGTGAGCTTCTTTTTTGAGCAGCTGCCATTAGAATTGGGTCTTCAGCATTCACGAACAATCCTCCTTTGTGGGATGCCACATGGTCGTAGAGTTCTGATTTTGTTTGTAAGACACCTTCAAAGTTGATGAAGCCTTCGAGGTGTGCTTTGCCAATATTGGTGATGAGGCCAAGGGTAGGGGCGGCAATACGGCAAAGTTCATCGATGTCTAGAGGTTTATTGGCTCCCATTTCGATGATGGCAAGCTCATGCTCAGCATTGAGTTGGAGTAGTGTGAGCGGTACGCCAATGTGGTTATTTAGATTTCCTTGGGTGCACAACACTTCATACCTGGTTTGTAAGACGGCATTGACTAACTCTTTGGTGCTTGTTTTACCATTGCTACCTGTTATTGCAAGAATGGGTATGTCAAAACGCTGACGGTGGGCATGAGCCAATTGTTGCAAGAAAAGCAGCCCATTCGCTACTGAAAAGATGTTTTCCTCATTGGCAAACTGAGGATTGTCTACTATTGCGTAACGTGCTCCTTCAGCAATGGCCTTTTCGGCAAAAAGATTACCGTCAAAGTTTTCCCCTTTGAGCGCAATATAAAGACACCCTTCCTGTATTTGTCTGCTATCGGTACTGACCCCGTTACAAGCGTCAAAAAGCGCAAGCCATTTTTCCATATGACAAAGTTGCAAAAAAAAAGCCCGAAATCTTCGGGCTTTCATATATAATCGGGTATTATTATTCTTTGATATCAGGTCTTCTCGAGCTTCCTATGTGGTCCATAGCACATCTGAATCCAATGGTAGCAGAAGATTTGTCTTCGTCTAAGAAACGACGGTTCCCAACTGCTAACCAATAAGCGCGGTCTGCCCATGAACCGCCCTTGTATACGCGACTTTTGTCCGAAACGAGGGTTGTTGGCCAACCTGACTTACCTGCGTTAATAGACTCGTTACCAAGATTGTTGTTTTCGTGTTCGCTCTGGTACATCACGAGTTTTGGATCTCGAATACCACTGTTGATTTCCTCTTTACGTTGTGTATTGTTGTAATAGATAGAAGATTCTAGATCACCGTCGAGGTAGTCGATGTAGTCGTCTTTGCGGTAGTTCAAGCGCCCAGCGTTTTCTTCTACAGTGACGTCTCTCCAACGTTGGCTTCCTTTTGTTGTCGTGATGAATTCACTTAGGCCATTGCGGAGTGTCATGATCCAGGTAGTGATGGTTGGATCTGTGCTATAAGACAAGAACTTACGCTCAAGGAAATCCGAGCTAAACAGTGCGGTGTCAATTCCAAGGTATTCAGCAGGAGCTTCATAGTCGAAGGCGAGTGCCATTAATTCTAGTAGGTCTTGTTTCTTAGCACCTTCTTGAATTTCATTTGGCAGGTCTTTGTTGAAAAGTACGCGCTCAATATAAGCAGAAGCTGCAATAGTACGACCTTGGTTGTGCAAAGCAATTGCGGTGTCGATCATCATGTTAAGGGTGTCCAAAAACTCAAATTGCAGGCGCTCCTGCGAGGTGAATTGAGAGTTATTAGAGATGTAGTAAGTAGATGGTGCATTGAATTGGTATTTACGTGGATCTTGTTTCGCGTAAATGCGTGAATTCATTGGATTGTTATTTACAGCTCCTGACTTAGGAGCGTTTTGAGCGCCTGCAGCAGTGTCTGTAGCTCCTTTGCTCGTGTCTTTTGTAGCTGATTTGTCAACCATATTGGATTGGAAATTCGAGCTCGCGTCTTGGCTGTATTTCTTGTTCGCATGAGCTAAATAGCGCACACGTGCAAATTCATTGACGAATTCTTTCATGCCATGGACGTCGTAGATGTTTTCGTTGGCTTTAACCGGCCTGTCATAAAGACCATTTGGTACAAGAAGTTGTGTTTGGAATTTGTTACCGCGGAAAGGCATGAACCCGTCAGCTACTTCGGAAGTAAGTGGACGATAAACATCCATTACCCACTCGGAAACGTTACCTGCCATGTGGTAAAGGCCGTAGTCATTTGGCCAGAATGAATCTACGCGGTCAGAGACATCTGCGCCGTCGTTTAGGCGACCAGCAACACCCATATTGTCGCCTTTACCGCGCATAAAGTTGGCTTGAATTGCACCTGCAAATTGCTCTTCTTCTTGACGTACGTAATGTCCATCCCAAGGATAGATGCGGCGGTCATTGATGTTTTCTGAGTTAGGGTCTAGGTTACCAATTAGACCAAGTGCTGCGAATTCCCATTCTGCCTCAGTAGGAAGGCGGTAGGAAGGAAGAAGGATACCATCTTCCATTTTAACCGGACGGGTACCTAAACGGCCGTTGTCCATGTCTGCATAGATTGGATCGTAGTTTTCGAGTTGGTATGGATCGCGTGGAACAGAACGTTTGGTTTTTGCGTCAACTTTTGGTTTTGCTTTGTTGTCTTTGTTGAGCACATAACCACCTTCAGATTCAATGGTGTAGTTACCATTGAGGTAGTTTTCAGTTGAGAACATGTTTTGTGGAACAGATGCATATTTTTTGTCGTAATCAGAACGATTAGCGGCACCTACATCAGCGCTTCCTTCTTCGGCAAAGTGCCATTTAAGGATTCCTTCACGTACCAAAATTGCTTCGTTGACACGGTCTGTACGCCATTTGCAGAAGTCGTTTGCTTGTAACCAAGATACGCCTACAACTGGGTAGTCGCGGTAAGATGGGTGGCGAAGGTAATAGTTTACATATTTTTCTTTGTAGCTGAGTGCAGATCTCCACGCAAGGGTATCTGGCAAACATTTTTTGTAGACATGCGGGTAAGTTTTGTAATAAACGCGTCGCATCCAGTACATGTATTCTAACCAATGGAAGTTGGTGACTTCTGTACGATCAATGTAAAAGGAGGAAACCGTTACGCGGGATGCACGCGCATTCCAGTCGGCCATGACGTCTTGTTCTGTGCGGCCCATTGTAAAGGTACCACCTTCAATCATGACGAGACCTGGTCCGGTTTCTTGCTCGCGAGCGTCAAATTTTTCAAAACCACCGTTTTTATAGTTGTTGAATTCCCAACCGGTAGCTGAAGAGCGCTCTTTTGAACACGAAGAAAGCACCAACATTCCTGTTAGTGCAATTCCGAAGATGTTTTGAATCAATCGCTTCATATTTTTTGCGTTTTATAACGTAAAGTTCTTTATTGTCGTTTGGTTACATTTAGAAAGACGGACAAGAGGTTTTTCTAAAGTTTTTAGGCTTCTTTTTACATTTAAGGTTGATACCCATCGAAATTTCGTGGGATCCGCCCGATATACCATTACCTAATTTAGAGACGGTTAGGTCGTAGCTGTAACCGACTTTGAATTTGTCTGTATTGATTCCTACAGTCATGATGAAGGCATCGCGGTTACGGTACCAAGCACCAATTGTAAAGTTTTCGTATTTCAGGTAAGCACCGATGTTCAACTCTTGAAAACCATTTTGGTATTGGTAAATGATGTTCGGTGACAAGAAGGTTGAGCTGGAATAGCGACCACGTTGACCTAATTTGATGTTGGCACCCATGTGGCCTGTAATGCGCATTGGTAAACGTGATACACCGAGAATCATGGATTCGTCAGGGCGATTGAGATGGTGTCCGGCAACTCCAAAATAGAAGTTCTTCGTAAAACCAACCATACCAAAACTTACATCAAAGAAACCGCGACGGCCGTTTCCGCGTGGCACATCGCCGGTTTGGTAAATGAATCCGCGACGTGGGTCAATCATGTCACCGAAGGTGAGTTTGTCCCAGTCTAGAAATTTTTGGAAGTAAGCTGCTCTTGCACCAAACATGATGGAAAATTTGCGCGTTACCTTTGCATTATAAGAGTAAATGCCTCCAATCATGGAAGTTTGAATAGTGCCTTGACCTTGAACGTCGTGCATGGCTAATAAACCAAAACCACCAGAGATATTCTTGGCGTAAGTATCGTAGGCAGCGGCATAAGTGACGTAGTTACCGGTCAATTGTGGCCATTCGTTGCGGTAATTTAACGAAACTCTAGGACATCCGGATGACCCTGCAAGTGCAGGATTGAGGTAGGTAGGATTGGCATAGAATTGCGTAAAAGTAGGGTCCTGAGCCCAAGATATTGAGCTCATTATCAGGATAATGAGGCTAATCTGGACGACTAGAAGTGGTTTAACTATTTTCACGAAAGTTGGTTTTAGCACGAACAATCTTAACGTTATTCAGGTTTCAAAGGTTACAAATATCGAATATTTATTCAAATAAAATAAATAAATTGACGTTTTTCTAGCGCTTAAAACTCCAAGTTTCATGATTTATTTTCGCAACATCCTCCTTTTTTTAAGTTTAATTTCTAGCTTTTCGGCTTTTTCACAAGTGCAAACGATCGTTTTGGACTGGACTGGTGTGGAGCAAATTCTCGTTGGGGAGGAAACTTTTGATGTACAGACTGTTAAAGGTTTTGGCCTCGACAACGGACTTCCATTTTATGCGTTACAGCAAAAGCACGGTAATATCAATCAAGAAATTGAAATTCTTTCGCTCGATTACGTAAAAATACCTAAAGAGCAAGTTCAGATTTACGATAAACTTGGTTTGAATTTACCAAGTGAAGCTTCTATTGAATCGAAAGTTGTTACAGACGGGGGGCAGCCTTTTCTCTCTTTTTATATCTTACCACTGCGCAAGAAAGACGGAACAATCGAGCGGCTAACGCAAGTGACATACCGCCTTAAAAACCGCGATGTGTATCAGACCAAAGATTACGCGAATACATCTGTATTAGGAAGTACCGCGGGCAAATGGTACCGCGTGGCGCTTGAAAATGATGGTATATATAAAATAGATAAAGCATTTTTAGAAGCTTGCGGTTTCAATACTACCAACTTAAACCCTGCACATATCCATATTTTTGGCAACGGTGAGGGCGTTATCCCGGAATCAAATGCCATTTCAATTACCGACGACCTTGCGCAAAATGCAATTACGGTTGTAGGCGAGGCAGATGGCACTTTTGATGCAAACGATTACGTCTTGTTCTACGGTTGGGGTCCACATCGCTGGGAACTTTCCGGCGGTAATCAGTACAATCAAGTGCGTCATCCTTATAGTGATCAATCCTATTATTACATTTATATAGGTGCCGATGTAGCTCCGTTGCGTATAGCTACTGCTTCCGTAATTGATGCCCCTGCAGACACCTTAATTACCAATTACGATTACAGAGATGTTTACGAAAAAGACCTCGAAAATTTGGCATTGGGTGGGCAACGCTGGTACGGCGAAGAATTTGATGTCGACCTCAATCAAAACTTTAATTTCACCATCCCGAATGTAACTGCTCAACCAGTTCGTTTTCAGGTTGCTTACGCTTCCGACTCCAGAACTTCAGGCAATCAGTTTATACTTAAAAAGGGCACGCAAGTTTTAGGCCAAATGACCATGCCGCATTCAGGTGATTATTACCAGCGAGGTGTTTTAAATTGTGCCGATTCGACGCCAACTTCTTCGCTGAACTTGACAATTAGTATCAACCGCCTGAATCCTAATGTGGTCACGTACCTCGATCGGATTTTAATCAATGCCCAGCGCGAACTCCTTTTGTCGGGAAGTCAGCTCAATTTTAGGGCGTCGAAGTGGGCGCCTGCAATGGGTTTGGCAAGCTATCAAATTGGCAATATCAATGCGAATGCATTTGTATGGGAGGTAAGTGACCGCCATGTGCCGGTGCGCATTCCTATTACATTGTCAGGTGCTCAAGGTCAGATTAGAACCAACGCGGGTTACAAAGAATTTGTATTGGCGAGTGGTGCATCTTTTTACACGCCGGAAAGAGTGGGAAATGTAGCGACTCAAGATTTACATCAGTTGCCGTTGGTAGATTACCTGATGGTGGCCCATCCCGATTTTATTGCTCAGGCCAATCGCCTTGCTGATTTGCACCGCGCCAATGGCCTAACAGTGCATGTGGTTCAGCCACAAGCGATTTATAACGAGTTCAGTTCTGGCATGCAAGATCCAGGAGCTATACGTCGATTTGTGAAAATGTTCTACGACCGCGCAATGCTCACTGACCCGGCAGCCAAACCAAAATACTTGTTATTGTTTGGCGACGGCACTTACGATCCTAAAAACCGTTTGCCAAATAACAATAATTACATCGTCACTTACCAAATGCCATCGAGTGAAAATAAGATTGACGCATTGGTAGTTGACGACTTTTTCGGTATACTCGACGACGCAGAAGCCATGAGCGCGGCAGATATGATGGATATCGGTGTAGGCAGAATGATTGTAAGCAGCAGTTTGCAAGCCAAGCAAATGGTCGATAAAATTGAACATTACATGAAAAACGGCTCCAATTTTTATCCGGTTACGAGTTCGTGTTGCATGGGTACGCAAACGGATAAAACATTTGGCGACTGGCGCAATCAGTATATGATCATGACCGATAATCGAGAGGGCGGTTACTTCATTAAAAATGACGCCGAGCCTCAATATCAAATTTCGAAGCAGTTCAATCCTGAAATCAACTACAATAAGTTATACATGGATGCCTTTCCAAAAGTTGTTACCGCTGGAGGAGAGCGTTTTCCGGCGATGGTTTCGGCAATAGATGCCGGCATTCAGCGCGGCGTACTGGTCGCCAACTATATTGGTCATGGTGGCGAAGTTGGTTTGGCAGAAGAACGTGTAGTCGCTATTGATCAAATCAATGCCTGGAATAACATTCAAGCTTTGCATCTTTTTGTATCGGCGACTTGTGAATTTACACGTTTCGACGACCCTGAGCGCGTTTCGGCTGGTGAGTGGGCATATTTGAATCCGACAGGGGGAGCAATTGCCATGCTGACGACAACTCGCTCGGTCTATTTTGGTGTCAATAGTAATATTGGTATCAAGTTAATTGAACGCGTCTTTAACCGTTACCCAAATGGCGAAGCATATGAATTTGGAGAGATCGCCAGAAGAACCAAAAATGCAGCCTCTGTGAGTTCTTCTAACAAACGCAGTTTTACCTTAATCGGTGATCCGGCCTTGCGTTTGGCGCTTCCGCGCTACCGTATTGTGACCGATAGCATCAATGGGCTAGACCCACAGCAGCAAATTGATACACTACAAGCCTTGAGTAAAGTGCGTGTCAAAGGACATCTAGAAGATTACAGTGGCGCGGTTTTGACAAATTGGAATGGTGTACTGACGCCGACCGTCTTCGATAAAAAGAAAATTCAAAGTACATTAGGTCAAGACGAAGGATCGCCTGTTCTTACCTATGAGCAACAAACCAACCGCATCTACCGCGGACAAAGCAGCATTACGAATGGCTATTTTGACTTTGAATTTGTAGTACCCAAAGATATCGCACTCAATATTGGCTATGGGAAAATCTCTTACTATGGCCACAACGGGCAAATCGATGCGCAGGGTTATGACACCACTTTTTATGTGGGCGGAATTGACCCGAATGGCGTTTCAGACGAACAAGGGCCTGCCATTCAACTTTACATGAATCAAGAAGGATTTGTAAACGGTTCGGTTACCGATGAGAACCCCGTATTATTGGCAAAGGTTGCCGACGACAACGGTATCAATACAGTAGGCAACGGAATTGGACATGATATAATAGCTGTCTTAGACGGGCAAACTGCACAGCCATTTGTGCTCAACGACTTTTATTCAGCTAATTTGGATTCTTATCAGTCCGGCGAAGTGCGTTATCAGTTTCAGAATCTAAGCCCTGGGCCGCACACGCTCTCGCTCAAAGTTTGGGATGTCAATAACAATTCCTCCACGGCTCAAATTGAATTTACAGTTCAGGCAAAAGAAGAGCCGGTCTTGCAACACGTACTCAATTATCCAAATCCGTTTACAACACGCACAGAATTTATGTTTGAACACAACCAGTCTTGCTCTTCCTTAGACGTTCAAATTCAGGTGTTCACGGTTTCTGGTCGCTTGGTCAAAACCATCTCAGAGGAGGTGCCTACAAGTGGTTTTAGAGTATCGGGTATCATTTGGGACGGCAAAGATGATTTTGGCGACGAGTTAGCGCGCGGCACCTATCTTTACCGTTTGCGCGTTCAGACCCCAGATGGTGCTTACGCAGAGCAAACAGAAAAACTTGTTATCTTAAAATAGAAATTCCCTATCTTTACCTCCTATATGAAAAGTCCTCGATTTTATAAATTAATGCTCGCGATGAGTTCGTTATTGGTTTGCCAAACTGCATTGGCGCAACCAACTGGCGGTTCTGGCGTCACAGACAACGATCTTCAGCTCAATACCTTAACCACTTCTTTGCCGTTTATGGCAATTACCCCTGACTCCAGAGCGGGTGGCATGGGCGATGCCGGAACTGCATTAAGTGCCAATTCCACCTCGATTTATTGGAATACATCGCTGCTCAGTTTTGCCAAGGAAAAATCTGAAGTGAGCCTTTCCTATACGCCTTGGTTGCGTCAACTTACCAACGATATCCATTTATCTTACTTAGCTGGTTACAAGCAATTGAATAAAGTACACTCTATTGGTGGTGCACTTCGCTATTTTAGCCTCGGTGAAATCACTTTTACCGATATCAATGGTGATGTACTGCGCGACGACAAGCCAAGCGAGTTTGAATTAGTGGGTGCATATGCCTTCAAATTGGCTGACCGCTTTAGCATCGGTGTCAATGGAAAATTTGCATACTCTAACCTAACAGGCGGCTTGACAGTAGCAGGTGTCAATACCAAACCAGGTGTTGTTGGTGCAGCAGATTTATCATTTAGTTATTACAACGACGACGCACACATTGGAAACACAGATGGAACATATACTTTTGGCCTGACCATTAACAATATCGGTAACAAAGTCTCTTACTCAGAGTTGTCGCGCCGCGATTTCATTCCAATGAACCTCAAAATCGGCAACAGCTTTTTGGCCGATTTCGACGAATACAACAAAGTAACATTCTCGCTAGACCTACAGCGCTTGTTAGTGCCAACACCTGCTATTTACAAGCTCATTAACGGCGATTACGTCATGTTGGCAGGTATGAATGGCGATGTCGGTATCATCACCTCCATGATGCAATCTTTTTACGATGCACCAGGCGTATTAGCTGAAGATGAAGACGGTAACATCATTCAGAATCAAGATGGCTCATACCAAGTTGTGAAAGGAACGCGCTTGAAAGAAGAATTAGCTGAAATCAATATTGCAGCTGGTGCTGAATGGTGGTACAGCGATGTGCTAGCCCTAAGAGGTGGTGTTTTTTATGAGAATAAAAACAAAGGAAATCGTCAGTTTTTGAATTTAGGGGCTTCACTCAAATACAACATGTTCACCATTGACTTCTCCTATTTAGCTTCGCTGAATGGTCGCCAGAGCCCACTTGCAAACACTTTGCGCTTTACTTTGCGCCTCAACCTTGGCGGTAACTAAATGCAGCACAAACCCAAATTGCGCATTGGCTACGGCGTAGATGTCCATCAGTTGGCTCCGGGTTATCCACTCTGGATCGGCGGTGTTCAATTACCTTCAGAACTTGGTGCAGTCGGACATTCCGATGCTGACGTACTTATTCACGCCATTTGCGATGCCTTACTCGGTGCTTTGGCACTGCGCGATATCGGCTATCACTTTTCCGACCAGGACCCACAATACAAAGGCATTGACTCTAAAATTCTCTTGAAGCGTGTTTATGAGTTAGTGGCGCAAAAAGGTTATGGTATTGTCAATATAGATGCAACCGTCATCTTAGAAACGCCTAAAGTGAATCCGCACATCGAAAAAATGCAAGCTGTTTTGACGGATATTTTAGGTTTGGAAATCGATGAGTTGAGTATCAAAGCTACCACCCATGAAAAAGTTGATTCTTTTGGGGAAAAGCGCGCTATAAAAGCTTACGCAGCTGCGTTGTTGTATCAGTTGTAGTCAGCCTCCAGCGGATAGCTTAAGGAACCAACTGAACGTAAACCACTTTTTTTGTTTCGAAGAATTCTTCCTTGTAAAATTCGGAAATTGGAAACTCTTTAACGGGATAACGCAACCCAGCTAATTCTTCGCTGAGGTCACCACCTTTTAAATACAGCACCCCGTTCTTCAAATTGTGTAGGTTTTTTTTGGCACTTTTTCCTTTTACCCAAGTTAGAAATACAGGCATTTGGGTAACCGCTCTGCTGACAATAAAATCATAGCGGTCTTTGATGGTTTCGGCTCTTGCGTGGCTGGCCTGTACATTTTGTAGGCCTAAGCTAGTAGCAACTTCTTGAACAACTTTGATTTTTTTTCCGATGGAATCGACCAAATGGAACTGAACCTCTGGAAAGAGTATAGCTAAGGGTATGCCGGGAAAACCGCCACCGGTTCCGATGTCTAGAACTTTAGATCCAGGTAAGAATTGAACAATTTTGGCAATGGCTAAGGAATGCAAGACGTGTCGTTCATAAAAGTGATCGGTGTCTTTTCTTGAAATGACATTGATTTGGGCATTCCAGGTTTGATACAAGCCTTCTAAGGCCTCAAATTGGCGAATTTGTTCTGGGCTTAAATCAGGAAAATACGAAGAGAGTAGGGTCATTAAATGCTGTCTTTGGTCTGCTGCATCATGGCTGCTAAGAAATCTCGTGCGCGAAACAACTGTGCTTTTACGGTGCCCAAAGGGAGGTTGAGTTCTTCCGCAATTTCTTCATAGCTCTTTTCTTCAAAGTAGCGTTTCTCTACGAGTTCTCGGTATTTGGGTTTGAGTTTACTCACAAGTAAGCGCATGTGCACCAATCTTTGCCCTTGGATAATTGTTTCTTCGGGGTTGAGCGTTTGTGATTTCGCATCAATGTGCATGCGCTCGCCGTCGCTGGTGGTAATGCCGCGGTCAATGGAGGTAACTTCAACGCGTTTTTTTCGGATAAAATCGATACAGTTGTTGGAAGCAATCTTGAAAAGCCAAGTGCTGAATGCAAAACTTGGCGAATATTGATCTAAGCGCGCAAATGCTTTTCCGAAGGCTTCTATGGTGAGGTCGTCAGCGTCATCTGAGTTCTTGACCATCTTGAGCATCATGAAGTAAATTGAGTCGCGGTAACGCTCCATGAGGTCGGCATAGGCAGCTTGGCTTCCGCCTTTGGCTGCTGCAACCAATTGGAGATCGTGTTTGGCTTTCTCAGATAAATGCTCATTTTCTACCATCGGTAATATTTTTGCCTTTCGGATATGTAATAAACGATGGGCATCAGAATGCTGTAGAAAAGATCCCAGATTGGAAAGAAGAACATAAGTTTCTTTTCGCCAAGTCGGTTCAGACACCTGCCCTGAAGCCACCATTTAATTGCAATAATGCCAATAAAAATACTTGCACTCAGAGGCAGGTAATTCAAATTAACACACAAAGCAACAAAAGAAATCCACATCAAAATGAGGCTCAGCGGATAGATTCCTAACAATACTTTTTTAATAACAGGATAACGTGCAGAACTGATGTGGTATTTTGCCTTCTGACGGAACCAGTTGGTCCAGCTCGATGGTGCAGCTGAGCGTACAAAGGAGCTCGGTTCATCCATGATACTCACCTTGGTAAATTGAATGGCATCTTGCAAGAGGAGGTCGTCATCGCCGGGGCTTATGGCGTAATGTGATTTGAAACCGTTGACTTTCTGAAAGAGTTGTTTGGAGTAGGCAATATTGCGACCGCTGGCCTTGAAAGGTTGATCTGCAAGTGCATAGGCGTATGCGTTGGCGCCCATCCAGGCGTTGTCGAAGCGCACGAGTTTGTTCAGAAAACCCTTCGTTTTAGTGAAAGGACTATAGCCTATAGTAAACTGACGCTCTGCCGACAAACTGCTCATCATGTTCTTGAGCCACTGGTTGCTTTGGGGCTGACAATCTGCATCGGTGAGTACAAAAAACTCGTGAGAAGCTGCTTTGATACCGAGTGTGATGGGAAGTTTTTTGCCCGGCTTAAGGTGTGGGCTGCGCGAAATTTCAACCACTTTTAATTGAGGAAATTGTTGCGCAAAGGCTGTTAAGATCCAATTGCTGTCGTCGATACTTTGGTTATTGACGACAATTACTTCATAGTTTGGATAGTCCTGGCTTAAAATAGTCGGGAGGTGCTCGTAGAGGTTGTCTGACTCATTTCGTGCGGCGATTATCACTGAAATAGGAGGGTAATGACCTTGTTTATCGGCCGCTTTGCTTTTCCTATAGGCGAATCTTGCGTAGAAATTGAAAACATAAAACAGCTGAATAGCACCTAAAATGATGGCACTGAATAGCAGGTAAGCCCAAAAGTCGTTTTGAATGTGCGGTAAGTACGTCATCTCTGAGTACAAAGATGTCTAGGGAATTTAAATACCCGTATCTTTGTTAAAGGTATTTTTCAACATTGTTATGCACTTTGACCTCTTAAAGACAGATTCTCAATCTAAAGCCCGACTCGGAAGGCTGCACACAGCCCATGGCACCATAGAAACACCCATTTTTATGCCAGTGGGCACGGTGGGTTCTGTAAAAGGTGTGCATCAGCAAGAACTCCGAGACGACATCAATGCGCAAATCATTTTGGGCAATACCTATCATTTGTTTTTGCGTCCAGGCACCGAAGTTTTGGAAGCCGCTGGTGGTTTACATCAGTTTATCGGATGGGAGCGCCCTATCTTGACAGACAGCGGCGGTTATCAGGTTTATTCTTTATCTGGCTCTCGCAAAATACAAGAAGAAGGCGTAAAGTTTCAATCTCACATAGACGGCAGCTATCATTTCTTTACACCAGAACGCGCCATAGAAATCCAGCGCAGTATTGGTGCAGACATCATCATGGCCTTTGACGAATGCACTCCTTATCCTTGCGACTACGCCTATGCCAAGCGCTCCATGCACCTCACGCACCGTTGGTTGGGCCGCTGCTTTACAGCAATGGATGAGACTGAACCAAAATATGGTTACGAGCAAGCGCTTTTTCCGATTGTTCAGGGCAGTACCTACAAAGATTTAAGAGAAGAATCTGCACATGCCATTGCCTCATTTGATGCTGTTGGCAATGCCATCGGAGGTTTATCTGTTGGTGAACCCGACGACGAACTCTACGAGATGACCGACTTAGTTTGCGGCATTTTACCAACAGAAAAACCCCGCTACCTCATGGGCGTCGGAACCCCGATCAATTTATTGGAGTCCATTGCCTTAGGGGTGGACATGTTCGATTGCGTCATGCCGAGCAGAAACGCTCGCCATGGTTTGCTTTACACCTGGGAAGGTACCATTAATATCAAAAATGAAAAGTGGGCCAAAGATTTCAGCCAGCTCGACCCATCCAGTAAAGTTTGGGTAGATCAGGTCTACACCAAAGCATATTTGCGTCACCTGATCAAAACAGGGGAGTACCTCGGTATCCAAATTGCAACTATTCACAATTTGGCTTTTTACCTCGAACTCATGCGAGTAGCCCGCGAGAAAATCGCTTCAGGAGAATTTGTAGCCTGGAAAAACCAAGTGGTTACCAAACTGGGTCAGCGTCTGTAAGAAATGCTCAAACGCATAGACCGCTATATCATTAAGAAGTTCTTAAGCACGTTCTTTTTCATGCTTGGGCTCATTATGCTCTTTTCGGTTGTTTTTGATATTTCAGAAAAACTGAGCGAATTCATCAGTAACAAAGCACCGCTTCAAGAAATTTTCTTCAGTTATTACGTCACCTTTATCCTTTATTACGGCAATACGTTTTCTTCCATGATCATTTTCTTGTCGGTCATTTGGTTTACCGGCAAAATGGCACAGAACACCGAAATTATCCCGATTTGGTTTTCTGGTCGCCCTGTGGCACGTTTTTTAAGACCTTATTTTATTGGAGCTACGCTGCTCACAATTTTGTCGTTAGTACTCAACCACTTGATCATTCCCCGCACCAATAAAGTACGCTTGGCTTTTGAAGAGCGCTATTACCGAGATGTTCTGACCGTCAATAACTATCAGGCTGAATATCCTGGAAATGAACTGGTTTACTTTTCAAATTACGCTGCTCAAGAACAACGCGTCAATGATTTAACCATTCAAAAATGGAATAAAAACAATCAGCCTGAGTATTTTTTACGTGCGCGCTTTGCTAAAAATAAGCCCGGAACCAATAACTGGGAGCTCACCGATTACTATGAGAAGGATTACAAGTTTCCGAAAGCAAAGCTCATTCATGGCAGACACAAAGACACCACATTCGTGTACCGCATCGAAGAAATGGCCCAGCGCGATAACGCTGCACAAGCCCTGACCTACACCGAACTTAAAAATGCCATTGAACGAGAAAAATTAAAAGGATCTAAGTTAGTGCCTGAATTTGAGATAGAACTGCATCAAAGAACTGCCTTCCCTTTTGCGACCTATATCCTAACAATAATTGGTGTTTCTGTGGCTTCCCAGAAAAAAAGAGGCGGCCAAGGAATGAATATCGCTATTGGTTTGGCGTTTATTTTTGTCTATATTTTTACCATGAAAATGCTGACAGTTGCAGCCGTAAAAGTGGGTTTCCCTACACTTTGGTCTGTTTGGTTGCCAAACACTATTTTTGCGGTGGTGGCGCTAGGGTTTTATCAGCGTTCCCAAAAATAGGCAGCCATTTCCCAAGAATTATATGCATGCCGTCTTCTGCGGCAGCTACATTTGAATGCGTCTGGCGCGCTTCGTGCAGATGCAGTTCGGTGTCGTCGTAGCGCGAAGAAAAATGCCCGAGTAGGAGATACTTGCAATTGGCGTTGGTTGCTTGTTGGCCTGCTTGTTGGGCAGTGGAATGGAAGGTGCTTTTGGCCCGCTCGAGGTGCTGTTGGGTAAAAGTAGCCTCGTGATACAATAAATCTACGCCCTTAATGGCCTCTAAATAGTTCGGACTCGGTTTGGTATCTGAGCAATAGGCATAACTGTAAGTTGCTTGAGCAGGCAGCGTGTATTTTTTGTAATTGTATTTTTTACCGTCTCTTTCGATGGAAATACCTGCTTTTAATTTAGGGAGGTCTTCGATGCGCAAGCCTGCAGCTGCAACAGCTGCTTTATCGAGGTTGAGCAATTTAGGTTTTTCGTCGATGCGGTAACCGATGGTTGGAATGCGGTGTTTGAGCGCAAAAGCATGTATGGCGATGAGCCGATCTTCAAAAATGAGTTGTTTGGGGCCTGGCTCTACAGTTTGAAAAGTGATGTCAAATTGCAATGGATGACCACCAGCAGCAAGCATAGCCTTCATTAAAGTTTCGAGACCTGGAGGGCCGAAAATATGCAATTTTTTGTTGCGACCTAATAAATGCATGGTAGACAACAAGCCGGGTAAACCAAAGAAATGGTCTCCATGCAGATGTGAAATCAGTATAAATTGGATTTTTTGAAGCTTCAGGCTGTATTTGCGCAGCTGTTGTTGGGTGCCTTCTGCACAATCAATTAAAATGTGTCTTTCATTGCAGTTGATATACTGCGCTGTTGCCTGTCTTTTTGCGGTAGGCAGAGCTGCACCAGAACCGAGTATGTGGAGTTCAAAACTCACTTTGCAAGTAGGTCTAGAGCGGCGTTTTTTGAATTTCCGATGGTCAGGACTTTGTCGAGCTGTGCAATTTCAATCAGTTTGAGCACACTTGGTTGCAAACCAGCTAAAGCAAACTTGCCATTGGTGTCTTTGCAGAGGCGGTTGGCAATAAGTACCGCAGATAAGCCTGAGGAGTCGCAGTATTTGGTTTTGCTCAGGTCTAGGACAATATAGTTGGTGCCAACCTTATTGAGCTGCAAGAAGTGGGCTTTGAGTTCAGGGGCATTGCTGGCATCTAGTTTCTCAACTTCAGTACTCACAACAACAATTTGGCCCTGAGGGTCCACGGAGAAATTCATAGCAATGATTTGCTCAAAAATAACTAAATTATCTTTCGATTTTTGCTGCGAGCAAATAAATTACAGCCATGCGTACTGCAACGCCGTTCTCGACCTGATCTAAGATGATGCTTTGTGAAGAATCTGCAACATCTGAAGAAATCTCTACGCCACGGTTGATTGGCCCTGGGTGCATGACGACAATTTCTTTGGAAAGGCTATCGAGCAAGGCCTTGTCGAGGCCAAAAAGCTGGGCGTATTCACGTAAAGAAGGAAAGTATTTGATGTCTTGGCGTTCTAATTGAATGCGCAACATATTAGCGACATCGCACCATTCTAAAGCTTCGCGGAGGTTGTGCGACACTTTGACCCCGAGTTCGCCGATGTATTTAGGGATGAGCGTACTTGGGCCGCAAACCATGACTTCTGCACCCAGTTTTTGAAGACAGTAAATGTTGCTGAGCGCTACTCGTGAATGCAAAATATCTCCAACGATTACAACTTTTTTACCCTCAACCGTTCCTAATTTTTCTTGAATGGAGAAAGCATCTAGTAGAGCTTGAGTTGGGTGTTCGTGTGTACCGTCTCCAGCATTGACAACTCTCGCTTTGATTTTTTGTGACAAAAACTTAGCTGCCCCAGGATTAGGGTGGCGCATCACGACCATGTCTACTTTCATGGCGAGGATGTTGTTGACGGTGTCTACGAGTGTTTCGCCTTTTTTAACCGATGAGCTTGCTGCGCTGAAATTAACGACATCGGCAGAAAGTCTTTTTTGCGCGAGCTCAAAGGAGAGGCGTGTTCTGGTCGAATTTTCAAAAAAAACGTTGGCGATGGTGATGTCGCGAAGTGAAGGCACTTTTTTAATTGGGCGATTGATCACTTCTTTGAAACGAGCAGCGGTTTCGAGGATGAGTTCGATGTCTTGACGTGTGAGGTCTACGATGCCAGTTAGGTGATCAACGCTGAGCTGCTTCATGTCCTTCTTTTGTGAATAGTAAAATTTGATCTTGTCCTTCGCTTTCTTTCCATTCTACGGCTACGCGTTCAGAGGCGAGGGTGTCTACTGTTTTGCCGATGTAGTCGGCTTGAATAGGGAGGTCACGACTGAAGCGTCTGTCGATGAGTGCTAAAAGTTGCACTTGTGAAGGACGCCCGAAAGTAAGCAAGGCATCTAAGCCTGCGCGAATGGTTCTGCCGGTAAACAAGACGTCGTCTATGAGAATAATGCGTTTGTTCTCGATAGAGAAGTCGATGTTGGTGATGCTCGGAAGTAATGGTGTTTCTCTGCGGCGGAAGTCGTCGCGGTGAAAAGTGATGTCGAGGTTGCCTGCTTGGATGTCATGACCCAAAATGAATTCGAGCATGTTTTTGAGGCGGGTTGTGACGTGGATTCCACGCGGCTGAAGCCCTATTAAAACAGAGTTTTCAAAGTTGCCGTGTGTTTCAATGAGTTCATGGGAAAGCCGTTTGAGCGTCAGTTCGAGCTGGGTGGCATTGAGGATGACTTGCTTTTCCATTACTGCAAAGATACTTTAAAAAATCTTTTTCTCGGTGGGTAAGTCCGAGATTAAGAAAAAACTACCTGTAACCCAGAGTAAGTCGGTAGGCTGCATTTGTTTTTTGATGTCTTCTATGGCAAGCGGAAGGTTGTCGTAAACCGTCTGAACGCCTAAAAATTGCCAATCTTCAAGTTTTTTAGACCTTGGATTGCTAAAAACACAAGCCGCAACTTTTGCTTGACTTGGAAACAAGGCTAAAATTTCGCTGGAATCTTTGTCTTTGGCGGCACCGTACAAAACATAAAGCTGTCCTTTGCATTCATTTTGAATGAGAGGAAGTGTCGCGGTAATTCCGGCTGGGTTGTGCGATACATCAATGATGATTTTTGGCTCGATTTGTAAAACTTCTAAACGGCCAAAAAAACCAGTGTTGCTTTTGAGGTTTTCAAGCGCAGATAGCTGTTGTTCAAATGAGAATGTAAATCCTATTATTTGAAGCGCTAGCAGGGCGGTGTTGAAATTGTTTTTTTGATAACCTAGTAATGGAAGTCTGGATATTACAAATTGACTGTCTTCTGAAAAGTAGATCGGAGCGTTTAATTGGCTCGCTCTTTCTTCGAATATTGTTTGGGTAGCAAGTACTTTATCTCCAATAACAAGCGGAGTTTGCGGCTTGATGATACCCGCTTTTTCCTGCGCGATTTGGCCAATGGTGTCGCCAAGTAGGTCTTGATGATCGAGTGCAATATTGGTAATGACGCTTACCTTTGGTTTCAGAACATTGGTGGCATCTAAGCGGCCGCCCAGACCAGTTTCGATGACGATGTAGTCGCAGTTTTCTGCTTTAAAATGAGCGAGGGCCATGGCGAAGGTGAGTTCAAAAAAACTCGCGTCAATAGTTGAATTGAGGTTTTGGAATTGCTGGCAAAAATCGATAACTGCACCTTGGCTTATAGGTTGGCCATTGACGCGAATGCGCTCTGAAAAATCGTAGATATGTGGTGAGGTAAAGAGCCCGACCTTGCTACCTTTTTCTTGTAACAAACTGGTGCAATAGGCTGCTGTGCTCCCTTTTCCGTTTGTACCGGCGACATGAATACTTGGTATTTGGTGTGCATCAATGTCAAGTATGTCAAGCAATTGATATACGCGCTCTAAGCCAGGTTTATAGGCTGCAGCACCTAGGTTTTGATAAGAGGGGAAGCGCGAAAAAAGCCAAGCAATACTTTCTTGATAGGTGCTGCTTTGTTCCATTGTTTAGAGCAGCAAAAAAGTGAGAACGCCGCCGATGTAACCAGCCAAGGCCAGTAGAGAAATGCGTTTGAGGTACCAACCAAAACCGATGTTTTCCATGCCCATAGCAACTACACCGGCTGCAGAACCAATAATGAGAATAGAGCCGCCGGTTCCTGCGGTGTAAGCAATAAAGTGCCAAGCGTCGGCATCCATACCGTCTTTGAACATCCCAATGCTTGCGGCAACAAGCGGAACGTTGTCTATGATAGCAGAAGCGAGGCCTAAAAAGGTAATGTAGATCTCTTGAGAAATTCCTGCGGCCAAAACATTTTCGCCAAGTTGTTCAATCATGCCGAGCTCCTCCATTCCGGCAACGGTCATGAGAATTCCTAAGAAAAATAAAATGGAGGGCATTTCTATCTTACTGAGCGCTTTGAGCGTAGGGCCGACATGTCCGCCGTGATTCTGCTCATCGAGTGAGCTAAGGTTTAATTGACGTTTGCTGGCAAGTTCGCCAATAACGGCAAAAATTGCCAAAGAAAACATCATGCCCATGTAGGGTGGAAGGTGGGTGATGGTTTTAAAAATGGGTACAAAAATAATGAGTACCAAGCCACTCAATAAAATGAAACTGGAGACTTTGCTTTTTTTGATTTCTTTTCTTTCAGGTAGTATTGTTTTGAAGACAGACATCCTGGAGGCAATGGCCAATGGAATAGCTAGTGTTACAACTGCTGGTAAAAAAATATGTTCAATGAGTTTCATTGAGCTCACCTTTCCTGCAATCCATAGCATGGTAGTGGTGACGTCACCAATTGGCGACCAAGCACCACCGGCATTAGCCGCAATAATGACAAATCCGGCCATCCACATGCGCAGTTCTTTGTCCGGAACCATTTTGCGTAGAATGGAGATCAGGACGATTGTAGCGGTAAGGTTGTCTATGATGGCAGATAGGACAAAAGCAAGAACGGAAACCACAATCAAGAGTTGGTAGGCCGTTTTGACTTTGATCAAGGCTTGCACGCTTTTAAAACCATCAAAATAATCAATCATTTCTACAATGGCCATGGCCCCCATTAAAAAGATAAGGATTTCTGTGGTTTTGCCGAAATGGTGCAATAAGTTTTCGCCAAGAGCATGCGTGTCTGGAGAATTGAAGGCGATGAGCGCCCAGGAGAGCGTCATCATGAGCAACGCCGGAATGAGCTTGTCTATTTTAAGCGCGTGCTCAAAGGTAATAGCTGAGTACCCAACTATGAATATTAGAATGAGGGATAGCTCCATGGTTGCTTAATTAGACGAGTTGTTTGAGTGCAATTTCAAATGCTGTTTTGGCAATTCCTCTTGAAGTGCCGTTCAGTTTATGGGTATCGAGCAAGGCTTTGCGGATGGTTTGGCTCGCGTCTTCAAAAATAAGTGCGTCGTCTAGGGTAGGGAGGTCGGAGCTCATGAGGTAGGCAAATACTCTTGCCATGCCACAGTTAGCAATGAAGTCTGGAATGAGTGCCAACGAAGCGTCAGCTTTTTCGGCAATGGGGCCAAAGAAGATTTCTTGGTCGGCAAACGGTACGTTGGCACCAGATGAAATGACGCTTACGCCTGCCGCTAAGAGTTGTTCAAGCTGATGCTCGGTAATCATGCGGCTGCCTGCACAGGGAATAAAGATATCGGCAGGAGTGGACCAAAAAGAGGCATTGATGTCGTCGTAGCTCAATAAGTTAGGCGCATTGAGTTCGTTGCCATTTTTAGCAATGAAAAGCTCTAAAATCTGCTCAAAACTAAAGCCTTCAGTTTGAATGAGGCCGCCCACGCGGTCAATGATGCCAACAATTATGGCGCCTTGTTGAGCGAGGTAGTAGGCTGCTGCAGAACCTACGTTGCCCCAACCTTGAACCAAAACGCGTTTGCCGGCTAATTCGCCCCCCCAGATGTTGTAGTAGTGGTCAATAGAGCAAGCAACACCATAACCGGTGATCATGTCTGCGACGAGGTAGTTGTTGCTAATTTTTGGACTGTATTTTTCGTTGTCTAAAACTTTAGAAACGCCGCGTTGCAATTGGCCAATGCGGTTGATTTTTTGAGAATCGTTGGGTTTGAAGTGTCCGTTAAAGACGCCTTCTTGTGGGTGCCAAACGCCAAATTCTTCGGTCATGGGGATGACCTCATGAATTTCATCGACGTTAAGGTCTCCGCCTGTTCCATAATAGGTTTTGAGAAGTGGTGAAACGGCTGCGAACCATCTTTTGAGCACTTCTTTTTTGCGAGGGTCTTTGGGGTCAAAGTTGATGCCTGATTTGGCTCCGCCGATGGCAGGCCCAGCAACCGTAAACTTTACTTCCATGGTTTTTGCCAAGGATTCTACCTCTCTTTTATCGAGGCCAACACGCATTCTTGTTCCTCCACCGGCAGCTCCTCCTCTTAAAGAGTTGATGACGACCCAACCTTCAGCGTCAGTTTGGGAATCTTTCCATTCAAAAACGATTTCGGGTCTTTTATTTTCAAATTTGGAGAGGAGTTCTTTCATGTGGAATGGGAATTTTGTTAGCGGTACAAAAATACCAATTTTGAGCGGGTTTGGCCTTCTTTTTTAACCAAGACTTGCTTGAAAATCATGTAAAACACCTGTTCGGAGTGCTGCTGTTGCACCTGTAACAGCGCTAAGTGTAGTGGTTTCGTTTCTTAGAAAGCGCGCACCCAAAAAAGCAAAAATGAGGGCTTCTTTGTAGTTGATGATGTCCGCTTCTGGAATGATCAGTTTTCCTTTAAATTCCGCTGAAAGTAATTCGATGAAGTAGTTGTTAAAGGCACCACCTCCGGTAACGTAAACACTTTGTAAACCTAAACGCTCAAATGCTCCAGTGCAAAGTTTTTTCAGCACTTCTAAATGGGTTCTGAGTTTGTCTGGAATGCTGTCATTTTCAAAACAAGGCATGTAGGTGCTTTCCAACCATTCTGTACCTAACGACTTGGGTCCGTCATGGTTAAAGAAATCCAGTGCAAGTACTTTTGATAATACTTCTCCGTTAACTTTTCCTTCCCGAGCGAGTTCTCCATCGGCGTCGTAGGCCTTGCCTAGCTGCTGCATCCACTGATTCATCGGTAAATTGGCCGGTGCGATATCGTATGCTATTGAGCTTGAGTTTTGTTGCGTCGAGATGTTTGCAAAACCACCTAAATTGAGAAAACCATCGGCAAACGGAGCAAACAATAGCGCATCGCCTAGCGGAACCAAAGGTGCTCCTTGGCCACCTGCGCTTACGTCGAGCTGCCTAAATTGATTGATGACTGGAATTTTAGTCAGGAAGTTGAGCGTGCTGCCACAACCAATTTGGGTCGTGTAGCCTTTGTTTGGTTGATGAAAAATAGTTTGTCCATGGGAGGCAATGGCCGTAATTTCACTTTGTTTAATGTTGTTTTCAGCAATGAATTGCGCAATACAAGCGGCATAAAAATGAGCTAATTCTTGATCGAGTTCAAAAATAGCCATAGCGCTCAATGAAAAGACATTCGATAGCTTTTCAAATATAGGCTTGGGTAAAGCGTAAGTTTGGCAGTTAATAAGTTGAAAATCAATATTATGGTTTCTTGAAAAATCGAAAGACACCTGCGCTATATCAAGCCCATCTAAGGAGGTTCCCGACATGAGGCCTATTAACTGCAGATTATTGTAGGATTTTGCTTTCAAGAGTATAGGAATTCGTTTATTTTTGTCAAAATTAAAATAAATCAGTTAACATGAATTTTGAACTCACTGAAGAGCACCTCGCCGTCAAAGAAGCCGCCCGAGATTTCGCACAAAACATCTTAAAACCAGGCGTTATTGAACGCGACAACCAACAGAAGTTTCCAGTAGAAGAAATGAAACAACTTGGTGAGCTTGGATTCTTAGGCATGATGGTCGATCCAAAATACGGAGGCAGCGGAATGGATACCCTTTCTTATGTTTTGGCAATGGAAGAAATCTCTAAAATAGATGCTTCTGCTTCAGTTTGTATGTCTGTTAACAATTCACTCGTTTGTTGGGGTCTAGAAACTTTCGGCTCTGAAGAACAAAAACAAAAATACCTCGTTCCGCTTGCAAAAGGCGAAAAAATTGGTGCATTCTGCTTATCTGAGCCAGAAGCAGGTTCTGATGCAACCTCACAGCGCACCACAGCCATTGACATGGGCGACTACTACCTTTTGAACGGTACCAAAAACTGGATCACCAATGGTTCTTCAGCTTCTATATACCTCGTTATTGCCCAAACCAACACAGAACTCGGTCATAAAGGCATCAATGCACTTATCGTTGAGCGCGGAATGGAAGGTTTTGTTGTAGGCGCTAAAGAAGACAAAATGGGTATCCGCGGCAGCGACACCCACACTTTGTTGTTCAACGATGTGAAGGTTCCTAAAGAAAACCGCATTGGTGAAGACGGCTTCGGCTTTAAGTTTGCCATGAAAACACTTTCTGGAGGGCGCATCGGTATTGCAGCACAAGCATTAGGAATTGCCGCTGGTGGCCTTGAATTGGCACTTGCTTATTCCAAAGAACGTTCTGCTTTCGGTAAAGAAATTTACAAGCACCAAGCCATCGCCTTCAAATTAGCCGACATGGCTACCGAAATTGAGGCAGCGCGCTTGTTGGTTTACAAAGCAGCTCAAGACAAAGACGCTGGTCGCAACTACGATCAATCTGGCGCTATGGCCAAACTCTACGCTTCTAAAGTAGCTATGGAACAAACGGTCGAGGCTGTTCAGATCCACGGTGGTTATGGTTTTGTAAAAGAATACCATGTGGAACGCCTCATGCGCGATGCAAAAATTACTCAGATTTACGAAGGCACATCAGAAGTGCAAAAAATTGTCATTTCAAGAGGGATTCTCAACGCTTAAATTGTAGCTTATGCTCGCTCCTTTTAACCTACAGCAATGGATCGATGACAATCGTGATTTGCTCAAGCCACCTGTGTCCAACAAAAACTTGTACAAAGAGGCTGGTGATTTCATTGTCATGGTAGTAGCGGGGCCAAACGCGCGCAAAGATTATCATTTTAACGAAAGCGAGGAGTTATTCTACCAACTAGAAGGCGACATCAACGTGCGTATTCAGCACGAAGGTCAGGCGAAGGATATCATCGTCAAACAAGGCGAAATGTTTTTATTGCCAGCCAACACACCGCACTCACCTGCAAGAGGAGCCAACACTATTGGGTTGGTCATTGAACGCGTGCGAAGAGGCACAAATCTTCAAGATGGCCTGATGTGGTTTTGCGAAGAATGCAATCACCACCTCCATACCTATCGTTTCCCGTTGGAGAACATCGAAAAAGATTTCTTACCACGTTTCAAAGAATTTTATGGGTCAGAAGACCTCCGCACCTGCAAAGCATGCGGCCATATAATGGAAGTGGATCCTAATTTTGTTTAGGATCCACTTCTTTTTTTCTTGAAATCTTATGTTTTACAGGCGTCTGCCTTTTTTCAGAAGTTTACTGCTGAATGAAGGTCATGCGGTGTTGGTCGCCGGTCTGGAAGATTTCTTCTTCAAGAACCAAACGCTTGTTGCGCAGTTCTTTAATGCTGTATTCGTGAATAGGATCTACGGTTGTGGTGTCGGCGTAAAAGAAAACTGTTGTTTCGTCTTCTCCAAAAGCCCAAGTGCCGTGGCTGTAGGTGCCTTGAATTTGACCTAACTCATTGGTGTAGTTCGAGATAGAATAGGTTCCATCTTTATCAATGCTCATTTTGGTAGTGATGCTCGCATCAAACACGTCATTTCCATTCAGGATATAATTGGAAAGCTTCCAATCATTACAAATTCGCGCTTTTCTTGTATGTATTGAATAGGATGGACCTTCGCTGTATTTTGAACAACCTACAATGCCAAGTGTCAATAAAGAAAGTGAAAAGAGAACAGACTTCATTTTTTGTTTTTTTTCAAATGTACTACTTTTTGCGCAATAAAAAAGCCGCAACGAATTGCGGCTTTAAAATGTAAGATACGAATAGGCTTACTGTGCAGTAAAGGTTTGAATAATAGTTTCTGTACCTGTTAAACCGTCAACAGTTGTAAATAGTTGGGTTTTGTCGGCAGAAAATATCCAAGTTCCGGTGAAGTCGTTGGTGTAATCTGTCTTAGAAGCAAGGGGCAAAGATGGGCCTTCTTCGTAATTGCTACAAGAAGTTAAAGTTGCCGAACCAACGGCTAAAGTGGCCAAGCCGATAAAAAATAGTTTTTTCATCTATGTAAAGGCTTGAATATTCGCAATATCCTGACTAATTTTGTTTTATGAAAATAGTTCTGCTTCCAACCCTTCTTATTCTTTTCATTTCTTGTAGCCAATCAAATACAAAAAATGAGCAAAACGAACCTCAAGCAAAAGTTTGTAAAAGCGTTAAAGCCAACACGACACAAGAGCTTGGAGTCAAGGGTATGGTTTGTCAGATGGGTTGTGGTGGCAGCATTCGCAAGGCTTTAAAAGAAACCTGTGCAGTTGAGCGTGTAGAGGTCAATTACATTGATTCACTAGAAGAGCAGGTGATCAAAGTTCATTATGACCGCAAGCAAATTGCTCCTAAGCAAATGCTTCAAGTGCTTGCGGGGCTCAATGACCGCCAATTTACAGTTAGAACGGTAGGTTCTCCTCAAGCGCTCAAATGAAGCTTCACCACAAACAATTAGGCGAGGGCAGACCATTTGTCATTCTTCATGGGCTTTTTGGTTTTTCTGATAATTGGCAAACGCATGCCAAAAAGCTTGCTGAATACTACCAAGTAACGCTAATCGATTTACGCAATCATGGGCACTCACCGTGGTCCGATACTTTCAGCTATGCGCTAATGGTTCAAGATCTACATGAATTGTTTACAGAGCTCCAGCTCGAAAAACCAATAGTACTTGGCCATTCCATGGGTGGTAAGCTCGCCATGCACTATGATCATGCATTTCCTGGCTTTATCGAAAAGCTCATTGTGGTGGATATGGGCGTGAAAGCCTATCCTCCGCATCATGCACATATTTTAGCGGCCATTCACGCCATTGACCTTTCAAAACTGAGTGCTAGAAGCGAGGCAGAAGCGATTCTAAAAACATTTGTTGAGTCGGAAGGGGTGAGGCAGTTCCTCTTAAAGAACCTTTATTGGGAAGAAAAAGGAAAATTAGCCTGGAGGGTGAACTTTCCGGTGTTGGAGGCCAGTATGGCTGAAATTCTCCGTGAGTTACCCGAACAAGAATCTTTTACCCAGGCATTATTTATACGGGGGCTTTTGTCGAATTATATACTCGATGAAGATTTTGATCAGATTGAAAGCTTTTATCCTGACGCTCAATTTGCCTCCATACCTAATGCCGGGCACTGGGTACACGCTGAGGCGCCTGAACAATTTTTAGACGCAGTTTTGTCATACAGTTTGAGGTGAAAACCCCATCGGATGCAGGCAGCGAAAGAAATGTTACTTTTCAAAACCCAATTTAGAAATCATTAAACAAAAAAAGGGAGCCCAAGGGCTCCCTTTTAATTTCCAAGTGGAAATGCTTATTTGCGTACCGCTAATTTTTGGCTTACAGCTGTGCCGTTAGCAGTTACGTTAACTGTATACATACCGCTGTTCAAAGCGCTTGTGTTGATTTCAACAGCTTGTGTGCCGTTTACACCAGACAACGTTTGAGTAGCAACAACTTTACCAGCCATGTCAATTACAGTGATGCTTGCATCAGATGTATTTTTAACAGTGAAAGTAACAGTCGTTGCATCAGTAGCAGGGTTTGGAGCTACTTCAAGACCAAAAGCATCGTTTGCTTCTTTCAAGCCTAAAGTAGGGTCGAAGTTCATGCGAACCATTGGTGTAGAAGTTGTGTAATACCAAGTGTTATCAGTCATGTCAAAGTAGAACGTTGTTTGTGCTTCGGATGTACCAGATGTTCCAACAACGAGGTCGTTGGTTGCTCCGCCATCACCTAATGATCCAGCAACAAGTAAATAAGATTCACCAGCAGTTAAAGGATAGCTTCCGCCAATAAATGCTAATGTAACTTCTTCGCCAAGGTCATTAGCTGTAAGAACATAAGGATTAGATTCGTCAGCATAAATGAAATCACCAGTTGCAGGGTCAATAGTATATAACTTCAAAAACATTTCTGTTCCTACTTCTGCAGCTGCATTAATAACTACATTTCCTCCTCCAATCGAAGTGTTGCTGAAGATATCAAAGATGTTTCCAACCTCGAAACCGTCACCGGCGTTGTATGAGCCACCAACGATTGTTCCTTTGTCACGAGCATAAATATACGGGTTAACAGAGAAGCTCGTAAAGTTGTTAATTGTATTGTTCGCGGGGGCCGCATCTGTAGCGGCTGATGTAGCAGCTAAATTTACTGTGTGTGTAGCTGAGGTTGTAGGCGGAGTTAATGCAGCTGTAACCTCTAAAGTATCGTATGTTCCTGCTACAATTGTACTTGGTGTAGAAGATCCTGTGTAAGCACCACCTGTTAAAGAGGCTGTAAAAGTAATATCATTTTGATCTAGGGCTCCTATATTTGATACAATTCCTCCGAAATCGATTGCAGTAATTTGGTCTGTTGCAATTTGATAGTAAGGTAGTCTTGCGCCCCAAAAACCTGTAGATCCCCAATATAAGTTAGTCATCTCTAGATCGTAGTCTTCTGGAGTTACAAGTTTGACGTCGTCAACGGCCCAAAACCAATCGAAGTTCCCAATATATTTAAAACCAATTCGCACTGAATCTTGACCACCAATTTGGCTAGATAAATTCAATTGATAAGTATCAGGATTTGTTGTATTGGTATTTGTAGTCATGTCCCCATTGACTTCGATTTCTTGCCAAGTAGTTCCTCCGTTTGTACTGTAAATCACGTAAGTTGATTCGGCATATCTTCTGTGTGTTTGTTGAAATGTCAAAGCGACATTCGGTTGGGTAGTTAGGTCAATATTACTTGCGAAATAAATCCATGCATTTTGCAAGCCGGCACTTCCTTCAGCATCAGAATTGATAATTGCATATCCATTTGAAGCTGAGGTGTGGCCAGCTGGAACCAAACTTGCAATTTGAGACGACGGTGGGGTTGATTGCGCCGAATTAAGATTCGTTGTAATTGTCCAATCGCCACTGGTGTGGTCAGGAGCGCCAGCATTGGCAGTAGCCCAATCATTTGGATTCGAAAAATCATTAGACCAAATTACAGTAGATTTTACTGCAGAGGAATGTTTGTGAGCTACGCTAGACCCAACTTCAAAAGAAGCTTTTTTGTCTAGACGCGGTGCGTTGACACTTTTCACTTGCGCGTGAAAAGTACCGGCTGCCATTAAGGCAATAAACGATACGTAAAGTTTTTTCATTGTTGATATTTTAGATAGTTCCTACAAATATAAGGAAAATTGAAAAAAAAGCAGATTTAATACGTTCTCATAAATAAAAATTCAGCGAGTTCTTCTAATTCTGATTTCGTGCCGTCAATTTTTATTCTAGAAAGCGCAGCGAGGGCTTTCTGATGGTGCGCTTTCATTTGTTCTTCACAATACTGGCGTGCGCCCAAAGCTGCATAAAGTTCTTTGGTTTGTTCTACTTTGAGTAGCGGATCTTGTAATTGCTCCAAGGCTGCTAAAGTTTGTAATTGCGTGCTATCAGCAACTTTCTTTGCGCGGATAGAAAGGAGTGTTTTTTTGTTCGCTAAGACATCGCCGCCAACTTGTTTACCAACTTGTGCGCTGTCTCCGTAAAGGTCAAGAATGTCGTCTTGGATTTGAAAAGCCAAGCCAAGTTCTTCCCCAAAAGAATAGAGTAATTGGGCATCTTTTTGACTTGCGCCGCCAACTATGCCACCCATTTGCAAAGCGCAGCCTAAGAGTACAGATGTTTTGAGGCGAATCATTTCGAGGTATTCTGCTTCGCTGACTGCGTTGCGTAGCTCAAAATCCATGTCCATTTGTTGGCCTTCGCAAACTTCGATTGCCGTTTTGTTAAAAACATTAAAAAGAGCATGAAATGTGCTAGAGTCGTATTTGGCAAGTTGTTCGTAGGCTTTAACCAACAAAACGTCACCGGACAGAATGGCAATATTGGCATTCCATTTTTCATGAACGGTTGCTTGCCCTCTTCGAATCGGGGCTGCGTCCATGATATCGTCGTGTATCAATGAGAAATTATGAAAATATTCAACCGCCAATGCTGCTGGCAAGGCTTTTTCGAAGTCTGACCCCGTCATTTTGCAGGCCATCAAGCTGAGCATAGGTCGCATGCGTTTACCGCCAAGTTGCAAGAAGTAGCGCAGTGGGTCGTAAAGGTTGGCTGGTTGTGCTGGAAACTGCTCCTTTAGGATAACGTTTTCGAGATAGTTGCTATAGGTGGCTAGGCTTTTCATTTGTTGAGCAGTTCGAGTAAATAGGTTCCGTAACCACTTTTAACAAGTCCTGTGGCCAATTGTTTGAGTTGAGCGGCATCGATGAAACCATTTTGAAAAGCTACCTCTTCAATACAACCAATTTTGAGGCCTTGTCTTTCTTCGATGACCTGTACAAACTGCCCGGCTTGCATTAAAGAACCAAATGTGCCGGTATCTAGCCAAGCTGTTCCGCGGTCTAGGATGGCTACTTTGAGTTGTCCTCTGCGCAGGTATTCGGCATTGACATCGGTGATTTCGTATTCTCCTCTGGCTGAAGGCTGAAGGTTTTTGGCAATTTCAATGACTGAATTATCGTAAAAATAAAGCCCCGGAACCGCATAATTAGATTTGGGTTGAAGCGGCTTTTCTTCAATGGATACAACGCGGTTGTTTTTGTCAAATTCTACCACACCATAGCGTTCGGGGTCAGAGACGTGATACGCGTAAACGACACCGCCGTTTGGATCGTTGTTTTCTTTCAAGAGGGTGTCCATACCTACACCATAAAAGATGTTGTCTCCAAGAATGAGGGCAACTTTATCGGTGCCTATGAAATCTGCACCAATGACAAAAGCTTGTGCAAGTCCGTTCGGAACCTCTTGAACAGCATATTCAAAACGGCAACCAAGACTTTTACCATCGCCAAGTAATTTTTCAAAATGGGGAAGGTCAGCTGGCGTTGAAATGATTAGGATTTCTCGGATTCCGGCGCTCATTAAAATAGAGAGCGGGTAGTAAATCATAGGCTTGTCGTAGACAGGCATGAGTTGTTTGGACACCGCAAGAGTTAAAGGATGCAAGCGTGTTCCGGATCCGCCGGCTAAAATGATTCCTTTCATAGTTAGTTTATTGCACTAAATTTAGAGAAAGCAGTTGGCTTGGACAAATTAAAGCCAACGGAAGAGGTCGTCAAAAAGACGCTTGCCCCATGGGGTGTTGCCGTATTCTTTTTCAATTTTTTGACGCAATTCAGCAATGGTAAATACTTTGTTTTTACCTGGGTTCAAGAGTAATTCTTCTTTTTTAGGAGCCACTAAATCGATTTTTTTAGCGAAGTAAACAATTCCGCCATCTTCAGTGGCCAAGCCGAGAATGGTCCCGGGTAAACCACAAAAGCCTTCGGGCCCAACAGACGGTGTGAGCATAGGTGTGTACCAAGCGTAGAGGCGCGTACTGTCGTTTTTTTGGTAAATGGCTTTTCTGCACTCGTAACCGCAAATGGTGCGCTTTCCGTCCGTGATTTTCCAAGTACGCACGGGCAGGCTGTCTTGAACATATACATTTTGACCAAACACAGCGAGCATCATGAGTTGCTGACCATCTTTGAGGTTTTGAGAGTAGGTATTTTTGGTAGTCAGCCAGGCCATTTCTTCTGGTTCATTGCTTGGCACTACTGCAAAATAGGATGCGGTGTCGTTGAAATAGAGCATGAAAGGCTCTGTACGGATTTTGTTTTCTTCAGTGACAAAGCGTTTCATGCGCTCATCTTTGAAGCGTTTTTCAAGGTTGGTGCGGCGTTCAAAGGTAATCTTGCCAGCATGAATGTATTCGGTTTGCGCCCAAGCCTGTAGACTGAGCAACAAGGCACTAATGCCACATACGAAGATCTTCTTCACGGGTTTTGTTGTTGTTAAATTTGTAAGTCAAGCGCAATAGGAAATAGCGCGTAATGATTCGGGTGTAGTTGTCGGTGATCATGTTGCCACTGACGGTGCGTTGCAAGTTGATGTTTTGGTTGAGTAAGTCGTTGATAGACAAACCTAGGATGAGGTTTTCGGTTTTCAAGAACGCTTTTTGAACTTCGAGGTCGACAATAAAGATATCGCGGTTAAAGGCGTCGGCACGTCCGCGGTTCATGGTATAATTGAGTTCCCATTTGAATCTAAAATGAGCAGGGAAGCGCCAGTCACCGGTCATGAAATAATTTTGAGTCGAGTAGGGTTGGTTAGAGAAGGCGCTCAATGTAGTGACCGGATTGACGTAAGTGTAGTCGGTTCCGATGTTCAGTTCGAGGCTATCTAAACTCAATTCTATAGAGAATGAACCATTTAAAGTGGTGGTACTTGTTGCATTGAGTTGGTTGTTGATGAAATTGTTATTTCGGAAATACGATGCATTGAAGCTCGGTTCAAAAGTCAATTTTCGATTCAAAATCGGGTAACCACCACCAGCATATATGGTAGCGAACATGTTGCCATCGACATTGATTGTTTTGGAAATGGTGCGACCAAGTTGATCAAAAGTGGTGCTGTTACCAAACGCGTTTTGCGTAAAGGTAGCATTACCACCCGACCATATATAACGACCTGTCATGGCTTGCCATATGTTGGCATTGAAGTTCAGTTGGTGCTGGTAGTTGGGTTTGAGGTCGGGGTTTCCTTCTTGAATACGGTTGGGGTTGGTGTTGTCTCGGACCGGTTGGAGGTCGTTGGCGCTAGGAGGTGCTGAGTAGGTGCTGTAGCGGATATTGATGCGTTTGGCCATGCTCGGCTTGAACTGATAAGCAAAATTAGGCAAGAAGTTAGAGATGTTTTGGTTAATGCCCACGTCAGAAAACTGATTGATGTTGTCAATTTGGATGTTTCTGAAACCCAAACCACCTGTGATACGGTGACTTTTATAAAGATAGGTGAGCATCATGGTGCCCCGTTGCTGAAAACGCTCATTGACGAAGTCATTGGTGAAGAGGCTGTCTATGATATTGAATTGATTATTGAGGTCAGGGTTGTAGGTGTAGCGCGCTTGGTTGGAATTTCCAAATTCTAAAAAGTATTCTGTGGTCAGCAAGAAGCTTTTGGATAGCGGTTCTGTGTAAGTAAGTGTAGTGTAGTGGGTGTTACTAAGGTTATTGTTCGTCTTTTGTTGGTTGTTTATGGTGTCAAAGCTCAGCGTATTATTAGTTGAATCCCTGGTCACCAACTGCCCATCTGAAGAGTTGTCGTTATAACGCAAGATGTATTTGGCTTCTAATTCGCGGTCTTTTTTACCAAATTTTCTTCTGAGGATGGCTTCAGAATTGCTACTGATGCCTTTCGAGTCGTAGTTGTTATTGATATTAGTGAGGAGGTACGAGGAAAAGTTGTCGTCGCGAAAATCGTTGATAGAGGTGTTGTTTTGGGTGCCTTCGTCAAAATGCACATTTGGTTTGAGCTCGAGCTTGGTTAAGGAGTCGATATCAATTTGTAAGTTCATATTGAAGCGATGCGAGCTACTAAATGTTTGGTTGTTGGTAGAGTCTTTGGTGTAGTACGAGCTATCGGCGAGGAAATACTGGGTTTGGGAGCTCGAATTTGCTTGCAAGCGGCTGTCGTAATAAGCATAATTGATACCTAGTTTGACTTTCTCGGAAAGGCGGTCGTTGTAGTAAATCCCTGTTTTAAGGGTTTGTGGAATACCGGAGTTGTCGCCGCGCGAGTCGCGGTCCCAGAAGTTCATGCCACTTGCGTCTCTTTCGTTGTCTAGGCCAAATTTGTTCATGTCGCCAAATCCAAAGCTCGATTTTGGCGTATTGGAGGCCAACATAAAGACTGATATTTTTTGAGTTTTATCGAACTTATTGAAAAGGAGTTCAGATTCATAAAATGCTTCGTCGGCAGCCCCTTGGTTGAGGTCAGAGGCAACGGCTGCTTTACCAAAGTAGCCCCGTTTGGCTTCGTCTTTGAGTTTGAGGTCGAGTACTTGAATTTTGTCGTCTTCACCGGCGGCGGCATCTTCGTTTTTCTTTTCGTAAACTTGAACAGATTCTACGCCATTTGCGGCTAAATTTTTGGTGGCAATAGTGGGGTCTGAGCCAAAGAACTCGTCGCCATCTACCAATACCTGACTGATTTCCTTGCCTTGTGAGGTAATGCTTCCGTCGTCTTCTACCTTGATACCTGGCAGTTTTTTGAGGAGGTCTTCAACAACAGCATTTTCGGCCACTTTGAAGGAGTCGGCTACAAAAACAAGGGTGTCACCACTGAAATACATGGCATTTCGGTTGCGCGTGATCACGATATCTTGGACATCTTGCACCTTAGGGTAAAGTCTGATATCTGGTAGTTCAAAGGTTGTTTTTTTACTTGAGCCCATTAAGTAGATGCTGCGTGGGGTCCAGTTGCTGTGTTCGATGATGATTTGAAATGAATCGAGTGGGAGGTCGGTCATGGAAAATTCACCGTTGCTGTTACTTCTTGTGTAACGCACTAACACGGAATCTCGGAGGTGAATGGCCATAATACTGGCCTTATGTATGGGCGTAACACCAGATGTATCGACAACGCGTCCAGTGACTTTCATGTTTTGGGCGAAGATCACCGAGCAAAAAAGAAGGGAAAAACTGAGAAGTAAGATTTTTTTCATGAAATAAAGGTCAGTACAACTTGTATTAGACGTTCAAACGGCTAAAATGTTGCGTTAGTTTTTTTGAATGGAGGTGAGTACTTGGTATTGTAAGCCGGAGGCCTCCTGAACTTGTTGATGTTGAATTGTAAATAATTGTTTTTCAGCATTTTTTTGATTCTTTTCCAAGTCCAAAACCATGCTTTCATTGGGTGCATAGGCTAAGTTTGTGGAGTAAAAATCGTTGCCAAACTGAATGAATTTCTTATTGAATGCTTCGTCAAATCCTTGAAAATAAAGCGCGAAGGCACCTTCTTGGTTTTGCATGTCGGAAAGCGCATTGAGGTCGTTTTGAATAGCAGCGTGTTGACTTTTCGATATATTCTTTCGCATGAAAACGCTGGATTGATCGCCGTTCACTAATTTTCTGTTGTAAGCTGCAATTGGTCTTTGGTCGGCGTCGTAAAAAATACGCGTTTGGTGGTGTTCGAGCCTAGAAAGACGTAAATTCTCTTGATCTACTTGAACCATACTCAGTACCTCTTTGAGAAAATAGAAGGTGGTGCTCAATTTGATACCATTGGTGTCGATGCGCTCTTGGATGGCCTTTAAAATTTCGCCGTTTGCATCGAGGAAAACTTTGGATTGCAGCGTGTAGCCAGTTTTGTGCGTAAAAAGTAAAGAGGGTAGGGTTTGGAGGTCTTTTCTTTGCTCGATTTTTTCTTGATAGTTTAAAAAGGCGTCGAGACCGTCGAATTTTGGTTTGAAAACAAGCTGAGTTCTTTTTTGGAAGTTTTCTTCTATGGTCTCGCTACACGAAAACAAGCATGCACTCAGTAAGCAAAATAAAATAATGATTTTCACGTCGTAAAATTACAAATACTTCCTTGAATGCAATGATTTTAGGGGGCAAACTCTGAGATGCTGCGACAAAACTCCGTATTTTTGACCGATGTCTGTAGTACTTTGTATTGATTTCGGCCTCAAGCGTTGTGGCTTGGCAATTAGTGATCCAAATCGCATCATTGCCAGCCCTTTACAAACCATCGCTTCTTCAACCCTTGAGAATTGGCTCGAGTCAGAAATCCCTAAACGTCAAATTGCCGAAATCGTACTCGGATATCCCACTCGCCTAGATGGCTCGGACTCCCATGTCACGGAAAATATCCGTTTATTGAAAGCAGTTTTAGAAGCGAAATTCGCGTCCATACCAATTCACTTGTTTGATGAGCGTTTTTCTTCCAAAATGGCCAGTTCAGCTATTGCTCAAATGGGTCACAAAAAAAAGAAGCAGGACAAAGGCCTGATTGACCAAGTAGCTGCCGCCATGATTTTACAAGAATACTTGGGCCAAAGCTAATCCTTATTAAATTTGCACCATGATTTTACCTATTGTAGCCTACGGAGACGCCGTCTTGAAAAAAGAAGCTGAAGAAATCAATCAGAATTTCCCTGATTTGCAAAAGCTTATTGCCGACATGTTTGAAACGATGTATCATGCAAAGGGTGTTGGTTTAGCAGCGCCTCAAATTGGCAAGAGCATCCGACTTTTTATCGTAGATGGCAGTCCTTTTGCCGACGAAGAAGACGAAGAACCAGACCCAAAGGCAGCCGGCATTGAAAATTTTAAAAAGGTGTTCATCAATCCGATCATCGAAGAAGAAAGCGGTACAAAATGGGCTTTTCAAGAAGGCTGTTTGTCTATACCGGGTATCCGTGAAAACGTCCAGCGTCAAGAAAAAGTACTGATCACGTACTACGATGAAAATTGGGAGTTCCATGAAGAAACCTACGATGGCTATGCCGCACGTATCATTCAGCACGAATACGACCATATCGAAGGAGTCTTGTTTACCGATCATTTGAGCCCACTTAAAAAGAAGCTTTTACTTAAAAGACTAGGAAATATTACCCAAGGAGCAATTCAAGTCGATTACAAAATGAGCTTCCCTGGTAGCAAGAAACAACGCATGATCTAATTTTACCTTATGAAAACAGTTCTTTCTTTAATTCTATTTACGGGCCTGGTTCTCACTTCTTGTAATGGCAATTCTGCAAAAGAATCAAAGCAAACCGACTTGCGCGAGCGCATTACCCAATACGAAGATTCGCTGGCCCAATTGCAAAAAGATCCTCAAAAAGCGGCTAAAATCACGAGTTTGGCTCAAATTGAGCTCATCAACCGTTTGTTGGCTTACAGTAAGGCTTTCCCAAAAGATACCTTTTCAGCAGACTGCCTATTTAAAACCCACATGATTTATGAACATTTGCGTGCGCCACGCGAAGCCAGAGCCTACGGTGATACTTTATTGCAGCGTTTTCCAGACTACAAAAACAGCTTGTTGGTAATTGAAAGTTTGGGCAGTTCGTACGATATCAACTCGCCACGCGACACCGCAATGGTCAGAAAGTACTATACGCTATTGTTACAGAGTGCTAAAGTTTCCTCACAAAAAAAGAAAGACATCAAAGCGCGCTTGGCAAAGCTCGACCTCACATTTGAGGAATACATTTTAAAAGGCGACGCAGGTTTTTTGGTCGGTCAAGGAAACTAAGCTTGAGTCAGGCTTAGAAAATCAGCAACAAAACCCGGATAGGATTTCTCAATAGCCGAAACATCGTCTATTTCTTGTCCTTCTGTACTAAGTAAACTTGCCACACAACCCGCCATTACAATGCGGTGGTCGCGGTAGGTTTCGATCTGCGTTGTTGCAATAGATCCGGTACCGTGTATCAAGATTACTTGCTCCATGATTTCGTAGCGAATTCCCCATTTGGACATTGCTTCGCACATTGCTTGTAGGCGATCCGATTCTTTGTTTTTCAAACGATGAATTCCTTTGATGCTGCTTATGCCATTGACCGCACAGGCCAAAACCACCAAAACAGGGAATAAATCGGGTTGTTGTGTGCAATCGAAGTCAAAAGGTGTTTTGTCTTTACTTTCCGAAATGATGAGGTTGCCGTTTTTCCATTCGTGTTTAGCGCCAAATTGCTCGAGTGCATGGAGTAGGTTTTTGTCAGGTTGCAAGCTTTCCGGATTTAAACCCGAAATACTGATTTCTCCTCGAATAGCTGCACCAACAAGGTGTGCGGCCACACTACTCCAATCTCCCTCTACTTGCACATGCGCACAAGATAGCACTTGGTTGCCTTCAAAGCAGAAAACGTCGTTGCTGCGCTCATATTGAAAGCCAAATTCGCGCAAAGCGGCGAGGGTCATTTCGAAATACGGTCGACTACTGAGCTCTTTGATTGCGATTTGCCAATTGCCGGGGTGCTTTGCGGCTAAAAGAAAGAGGCCAGATACAAATTGTGATCCTTCGCTTGCGTCTATTTCTAATTGGGTGTTGGTAATGGAGCCGTTCACAACAATTGGGAGCAAACCGTTTTGATGGCTTACGTTCAAACCCAATTGTTCGAGTACTCGAATAGTGGCCCATTGGTGCCTGGTGAGCAGGGTGCCTTTTCCAGTAAGTGCATAGGAGTCAAAAAAGGCTGCGGCCACAAATGCCAGGCTGCGCAAGGCAAAGCCACTTTCCCCCACCGAAATAGAAATGCTTTCTTTTGGATTGCTGCTGTTTTTAATAAGTTGAACCGCGGCAGACATCGCTTTGGTATCGTTATCAGAGCCGATATTATCAATGGCACAATATGGAGCAGATAGTGCTGCTAAAATGACAAGGCGTTGCCCATGGCTTTTGGAAGCAGGTGTTTGTAGCTGACCGTTGTAACGCTGCGCTTTAATTTGCATCGGGCTGATCGCTGAGGAGGGCTAATTGAATGCGGATCGATTCTTCGTGGAGCATTTTGATAAAGAGCTCGGCAAATTCTGGGGAGATACCAGCGTTTACAGCTTTTTCGACTGTAGACTTCAGGGTTTCTTCCCAACGCTGTACTTGAAGAATAGGGCTATTGTGGTTGCGTTTTAAATAGCCAATTTCCTTAGAGAGTTCCATACGTTCTTGCAATAATTCAACGAGACCTTCGTCTACGAGGCTGAGTTTGTCGCGGAGTTCGGAGAGCTCGGAGAGCAGTTGGTCACTTTTGGAACGGGGCTCAAGGTTTTGAAGTAGTTCTGAAAGCGTAGCGGGTGTAATTTGTTGTTTGGCATCGGTGAGTGCAATGCTTGGATCGCAATGGGTTTCGATCATGAGGCCATCATAATGGAGGTCGAGGGCTTGCTGTGCAAGCGGAGCAATGAGTGCTGCTCGGCCGCCGATATGTGAGGGGTCCATGACGAGTGGGATGTCCGGACGCGCTTGTTTGAGGTCGATGGCGATTTGCCAATGTGGGTTGTTGCGGTATTGGGTTTTTTGATACACCGAGAAACCGCGGTGAATAGCACCAATTACTTTGACGTCGTGGCGTTCGAGTCTTTCAATGGCGCCGAGCCAAAGTTTGAGGTCGGGGTTGATGGGGTTCTTGACCATTACTGGTATGCCTGTGCCTTGCAGTGCTTCTGCAATTTCTTGAACTGTAAACGGATTCACAGTAGAGCGCGCGCCAATCCAGACCATATCTAGCCCATGGGCAACTGCTACTCTGACGTGTTCGGCTGTGGCTACTTCAGTGCAGATTTTAAAACCAAAGCGCGTGCGCACTTCTTGCAGCCATTGCAGGCCTTCGTCACCGATGCCTTCAAAAGCGCCTGGTTGGGTACGTGGCTTCCAGATTCCGGCCCTAAAATAAGAAAGCGGAAGGCCTTGGAGACCTTCCGCTGTTTGTAAGACTTGAGAACGCGTTTCGGCCGAGCAAGGCCCTGAGATGAGGCTAGCGAAGAGGTCCGAACGCATTTAGAGTTATTTAGCGTAGTTGACAGCGCGTTTTTCGCGAATGACCGTGACTTTAACCTGTCCTGGGTAGGTCATTTCGGTTTGAATGCGCTGAGAGATCGTGAACGAAAGTTCTTCGGCACGCTGGTCGCTTACTTTTTCAGCTTCGACCAATACGCGCAATTCGCGACCCGCTTGGATGGCATATGCACTACCAACACCATCGTAAGAAAGCGCGAGGTTTTCGAGTTCTTTGATGCGTTTGATGTAAGCTTCGACGATCTCGCGGCGTGCACCAGGGCGCGCACCAGAGATGGCATCACAAACTTGTACAATTGGCGAAATGAGGGTGGTCATTTCGATTTCGTCGTGGTGGGCACCGATTGCGTTCAAGACGTCGCCTTTTTCGCCGAATTTTTCAGCGATTTTCATACCGAGGATGGCATGCGGCAATTCTGGTTCTTCGTCTGGAACTTTACCGATATCGTGGAGTAGACCTGCGCGTTTAGCAAGTTTGACGTTGAGTCCAAGCTCTGCGGCCATAATGGCACAAAGGTTGGCAACCTCACGGGAGTGTTGCAAGAGGTTTTGTCCGTAAGAAGAACGGAATTTCATGCGGCCTACCATGCGCATGAGCTCTGGATGCAGACCGTGAATACCGAGGTCGATGCAAGTGCGGCGGCCTGTTTCTGCGATTTCTTCGTCGAGTTGTTTGCGTGTTTTAGTGACAACTTCTTCAATGCGGGCAGGGTGAATGCGGCCGTCAGAAACAAGTTGGTGCAAGCTCAAACGCGCGATTTCGCGGCGAACTGGGTCAAAACAAGAGAGGATGATAGCTTCAGGGGTGTCGTCAACGATGATTTCTACACCGGTTGCAGCTTCTAAGGCGCGGATGTTGCGGCCTTCGCGACCAATGATGCGTCCTTTGACTTCGTCGGACTCGATGTTGAAGACAGAAACAGCGTTTTCTACAGCTTGTTCTGTTGCAACGCGTTGGATGCTTTGAATAACGATTTTGCGCGCTTCTTTGTTGGCGTTGAGTTTGGCTTCTTCAGTAATTTCTTTGATAGTGGCCATGGCTGCAGTACGTGCCTCGTCTGTGAGCGCTTGCATGAGGTTCTGCTTGGCGTCTTCAGGTGAGAGCTGTGCAATTTTGGAAAGTTCGGCAATTTGTTTTTGATGTATTTTGTCGAGTTCTTGGTTGCGCACCTCTAGGTGAGTTGCTTTTGTTTGGTAGTCAGTCTGAACTTTTTCGAGTTCTTTTTCTTTTCTACCGATTTCTTCTAATTTTTGATTGAGCGTTTTTTCTTTGGTTTTGAAGCGGTCTTCACCAGATTGCATGCGGCGCTCGCGTTCTCTGATGGCTTCTTCGTGCTCTTCTTTTTGTTTCAAGAAACGCTCTTTGGCTTGCAATGCACGTTCTTTTTGAATTGTTTCGGCCTTAGATTCGGCTTCTTTAATGATGCGTTCTGCATCTTTTTTGAGGATGCTTTTTTGGAGGATAAATCCGGCGACACCGCCGCCAAGTAATCCGATTAATAACCATACAATATCCATTCTACTGTCGTTTGTAGTCGGGAGAGGGGTGGCACAGGAAAGTTATTGAACGTTGCTCAAGTCTTGTTTGAGGGCTTCAAGTGCCGCTTCGATGTCGGCATAGTTGGGCTCTATTACAGTTGGTTTGGCGTCTGCTTTTGCTTTGGTGAGCAATTGTAAGGCTGACATTGCCAATAAATCTTGGGTATCGTTTACTGCATAGTTTTTACGTAGTAAATCAATCGCTTTGTTGATTTCAGCCGCAGCGTTATTGACTGCTTCGGCTTCAGCTTCTGGCACATTCAGTGGATAAGTGCGACCAGCGATATTGATTTTAAGAGCTACTTTACTCATTTAGGCTTGCTTGAGCTTTTCTATACAGAATTCAATTTCTTTCACAAGTGCGTCGATTTCCTCGGCGTTGCGACTGCTTGTTGCAACAGGAACCTCTACGACTTTGTTTTGGGCCTCCGCCAATGATACATTGAGTTCTTCAATAGCTGTTTGGAGTTGCTTTACTTGCGCTTGTTCAGCTTGGTAAAGTTCTTCTAGACGGCGCAACTCTGCTTGAAGGGCTTCGTGCTGAGCACGTTCTGCCTTCAATTGAGCAGCTAAATCTAAGCTGCGTGTGCGGATATCTGCTATGAGCGTATTGAGGTTCTCAGTCATGTTAAGCGGTGACTTTGTACAAAGTTAACAAGCATTCGTTTACATTCTGCAAAATCGAGAAGGTTTTTCTATTTTTTCTTGCTTAGATTTGAAGATGCACAAGCTCATCCTATATTTAGCGTTGTTTTTTACTCCTTTTGCTTTCGGACAATTTTTAAATTGCGACACCTCTTGGACCTTACCTATGGCACCGCCGGTTGAATTGAGTGCCGGTTTTGGCGATTTACGTCCGAATCATTTTCATATGGGCATAGATATCAGAACGGGAGGTCGAGAAAATTTACCTATTTATGCCATTCAAGACGGCTATATTTCTCGCTTAAAGGTTTCGTCTGTCGGATACGGTTGGGTTTTGTATGTGGCGCATCCAAATGGCTACACATCTGTTTACGCACACTGCAATAAATATGCGCCTTCCATTCAAGATTTTTACTTGGACACCTCCGAAGCAATGCAGCAAAACGAAGTGGATTTGATTTTACCCGCAAATAAAATTAGGGTGAAGAAAGGTGAATTGCTTGCATATTCAGGCAATACAGGCGGGTCAAGCGGACCGCATTTGCATTTTGAACTCCGCGACACCAAGTCCGAGCATGCGCTCAATCCGCTCTTGCACGGATTCAAGGTAAGCGATAGCGGGCAACCCGTTTTGGGAGGCATTCGGATTTACGCCATCGATCCAAATGGCTATGAAGTCCCGACAAAAAGTATCATGGTAACGCTGAGTCAACTGCAGCATTACACCATTTTACCTGCTGGGTTTTTAAGAGAGGGCGACCGCATCGGCTTAGCGCTGCAAGTAGAAGATTATTTCACCAAAGCAGGAAGAACCCTGGGTTTGTTTAGCGCTGAAGTTTGGACTGAAAACACTGGCCATTTTGCTTTTGAACTCGACGAAATTGACTTTGATGACGCACGTTATATCAACACGCATCACGATCATGCCTACGCTCAACTGAGCAAGAAGAAGTTTCAAAAACTATTCAAAACGCGCTACAATCCGCTTACCATTTACCCTTATGAAGGGACCGGTACATTCGAACTGAATGCGCAGGATAGCCTTCAGTTCTCGATCATGTTACGCGATGTCAATGGAAACGAAAGTCAGCATCAACTTTGGGTGAAAAACCCACATCCAAAAACAGCTGCAAAAATTTCTTACACCAATGGGACGCATTGGCTCCCGACCGAAGCGTATATCTATGAAGCCGGCCAATGGCAGCTGCAGATCGATTCCCTCACTTTTTTTGAACCGGTGCGCAAAAGTCTTGATTTAGCTGCAAAAAGAATAGCATCTAGTCAAGTGCAACTTGCCAAACCAGTAGCACTGAGTTATCAGCTCAAGGATACCATAAACGCTCACCTCTATTTTATTACCATGAATGGAACTGCGCTTCCAACGACATTTCAGGAGGGAAAGTTAACAGCCTATACCAAAACACTCGGTACTTTCGGACTTAAGATGGATGAAATAGCGCCCACCATACAAAATCAAAGCAACAACAAACTAGACACACTCAATAATGGCGCGTGGTCTTGGCTTGTCAAAGACGACTTCTCAGGCATCGCTTCTTATACTTGTTGGCAAAATGGCAAGTGGGTTCCGGCGTATTACGATGCCAAAAATAAGGTGGTAAAGGCTCAATTTCAAGTTCCTTTTGTAGCCGGAACTGTGCTAGAAATTAGGGCTAAAGATGCCGCTGGTAATGTGCGCGTGCTTCAAAGTAGTACGCCATTGGCGCCTTTCAAATAAATAGGACTGCAGTAGGCGAGGTCTTCGAATTGTTGCGTTTGAAAGGCCTCGAAAGCAACTTTTGCTTGAAAACGAGCAGACAGCGCTTCATTGATCCAAGTGAGTTCGTCAGAAGCCCAAAAAGTTTGTGCTTTAGTGTTGGAATCCCCAACCACAAGCGCAGGAAGATAGCTTGAGATATCTGTTTGTTCGAGCAGTGCGCAATTTAAATGTTGGATGCTTTTTCCTTGTGCATCAAAAACTTCCATATAGGCTTCAGTTCTTCGTGCGTCTAGAAGTGCGATGACACACTGATTTTCATTCAAATCCAATTCTTTAGCAACTTGAAAAAGAATTTGGTGGGTAGGGATGGCAATTAAAGGAATAGATAGTGCAAAACACAGGCCTTTAGCGGTAGAGAGCCCAATGCGCAAACCGGTGTAAGAGCCGGGGCCTGAGCTATAACTAATGGCGTTGAGTTCTTGAAGGGTTTTGTTGGCGTTATGGAGCAACTCCTCGATCATGAGTGTCAATGCTTCGCCATGGATGTAGCCATCTGCGGCCTGATCGCAGTGCGCCAATAAAATACCATTTTGAGATAGGGCAACACTGCAAATTTTGGTGCTGGTTTCTAAGTGGAGAACAAGCGTACTCATTCTTGACACTCGAACTTAAAACCAACGCCGTGTACGTTGTTGATTTGGATGCTGGTGTCTTCCTTGAGGTATTTGCGCAGCTTGGTAATGAAGACATCTAGGCTGCGGCCTACAAAGTAGTCGTCTTGGCCCCAAACGGAATTCAAAATGACATCGCGCGGAATCAGCTGATTTTTGAATTTGTAAAGCGTGCGCAAGATCATGGCTTCCTTTTTGGTTAAGGTGAGCAACTGACTTGGAGATTGCAAGGTGAAATTTTCGGTATCGAAGGTATAGAGGCCAATTTTGACCACTTTTTGTTCGGGATTTTCGGGCTGAAGCTTGACGCGTTTGAGGAGTGCTTTGACGCGCAGTTGTAATTCTTCGGCGCTAAACGGTTTGGTGAGGTAGTCGTCGGCACCTGCGTTGAAACCTTCAATTTTGTCTTCGGTTTGGCTTCTAGCCGACAAGAAGAGAATGGGGATTTCTGTATTCTGCTTGCGGATGTCTCGGGCAAGGGTAAAGCCGTCTTTGACAGGAAGCATGACGTCAAAAATACAAAGGTGGTAGGGTTCTTCTTGAAAGCGGCGGAGCGCTTCGGCACCGTTTTCACATAGGGTAACGGCGTAGCCATCGGCTCTAAGCTGATCTGAAACAACGATACCAAGGCTGATATCGTCTTCTACCATGAGGATTTTGATTTTCATGAGCGTCTATAAAAGCCAAGAGCCTTGGTAAACCAAAGCTCCTGACTATTAACCTAAACCTACTACTAGTCCTGCAAAGTTAAGCGGTTTTTTAATATAAGGTTACGTCGTTTTGTTAAATTTTTCATAAAAATAATTTAGGCTGACATATTGCCAATTTTAGAATGCCTAACTTTACTTTGATGAATCCAGCACACATACTTATAGTCGACGACGAAGAAGACATTCGAACATTACTACATTACAATCTTCAAAAAGAGGGTTTTAAAGTAGATGTAGTTGCCGATGGTTTGGCTTGTTTGGAGTTCATTCAAAAAGAAAAACCTTCGCTTATTCTGCTCGACGTCATGATGCCACAATTAGACGGCATTGAAGTTTGTGAGCGCATCAAAGCAGATCCTATCAATCAAGATATACTCATTTGCTTTTTGACTGCCCGCAATGAAGACTACAGCCAAATTGCTGGGCTAGACGCCGGTGCCGACGACTACATTGCCAAGCCCATCAAAACTAAAGTGTTGCTGTCGCGCATACACGCCATGCTCAGACGCAGCCAACACAACAAGCCAGCAGAACCCGTCAAGCCGTTGTTTCACATCAATCGCGAAAAATACTTACTCGAAAAAGACGGTCAAGAAATCCAATTGCCGCGCAAAGAATTTGAACTCCTGGCATTACTAGCCTCTAGGCCAAACTTCGTTTTCAAACGAGAACAAATTTTAGAGAAAGTGTGGGGTACCGAAATCATCGTCGGCGACCGCACCATCGACGTCCATATCCGCAAAATCCGCGAAAAAATAGGCGAACAATACATTTCCACGATCAAAGGTATCGGCTACAAATTCAATGAATAATTTTGGCCCGAATCTTGCTAAGTCAGCAGCAATAATTCAATATTTATGAAGAAATCAGTACTTTTTCTAGCCGGCTTTTGCCTTCTTTTCAACAGCGCTTTTGGTCAAGCACCAAGTGCGGCTTTTGCACCTATTAAAGACCACCTCGAGCGCTGGGACGACATCCGTGGTGCGTGGTTAGCAGCTGCTATTCAAGCCTTGGCAGCCAATAAACATGTTCCAGACCGTACCTTTCCAGAAGATTTCACGCCCTACGAAATGCTGAGCATGATACCTGCAAAAGAACGTCAAGACTTGCGTCAGATGGTGCTCGAGAATCAACGAGTAGCCACCACGGGTAGCAATTCAACTACCGATATTGGTCTGTTTACAGCCATGCTCGAGCACAGCTTTTGTAGCCGCACCTACGGGAGATCTTACGGCGATCCGCATCTGAAGTCCTATGACCGCGCCACCTATTCCTTTCAAACAGTTGGTGAATTTGTCTTGTCCAAGCATTCAAACGGCCTTTTTGAGGTGCAAACGCGCCAGCGTGCCCAAGACGACAACTTTTCTTTGAACGCAGCAGTGGCCATGAACGTAGCCGGCGACCGCCTCTGTTTTTATGCCGGCGACAAACCCGACGATATCCAACAAACGCCACTTAGGCTCAACGGCCAAGCCATTCAATTGCAAGGCCGCAGTTATTATTTACCGCACGGCGGTGTGGTGCGTTTGGATGGCCGCAATTATACCATTGCTTGGCCAACAGGTGAAACAACCGTTGTCGATGTGCGTACCTCTGGTGTTCGAGGTTTTGTGAACGTAACAGTTGGCATCTTTGACTGCGACCGCAATATGTATGAAGGGTTGTTAGGCAACAACAATGGTTTTGCCGACGACGACTTCAATAGCCGTACCAACATGCCGCGCCCGAACAACATCGCTGCCTTATCCTTGGCATCTGCTTATGCTTTTGATTCTAGAGAGGCCTCGCAAATCAATAATATGGCAGAGCAAGAGTTTCAGGCTTACTTGGCCAAGAATTTTGCCGAAGATTGGCGCGTCACCGACCTCACCACGCTTTTTGACTACCGACCTGGTACCACAACAGCATCTTACACAGACAGAAGCTTCCCTAGAATCTACATGAACGTTTCTCAAATGAATGCGCAAAGCAGAGAGCAAGCACGCCAGCGCTGTTTGCAAATGGGCGTCCCTTCCGACGAAATGGGGGGCTGTATTTTTGATCAAGGGTATTTAAATATTCCACCAAACGTTCCACCTACGCCAAATGTCCCTACGCCAACAACAACCGTACTGAACAAAGTGGAGCGTCCGGCACTCAACAACAATGCGCATACCTTCTCAGAGGGTAAATATCCAAATGACCGTCCGCAAACGATCAGCACCAAACCGGAAGGCACCACCGAAAAACCTGGTAAAGGAGGTACAGAGCCAAACCAAACCACCTCTGGTCCAGATCGTGGCGCTAAAGAACCTTTTGCTCCTGTTGAATCCAAACCAACTACACCGGGTTTTTCAAAACCGAGTGCCCCGGTAGCCCCAAGGCCTTCAGCTCCGATTAATCCGCGTCCTAGCACGCCAGCTCCAACTGCACCAAGGCCAACTGCTCCGGTAACGCCCAAGCCATCTGTTCCAACCATCAAAGGAAAAGGTTAGTTTCTTGCACCATGAAACAGAAGTAATGTTGGTACTATGAAGTAATGTATTGAACAAATGCAATGAAAATAAAAAGGGCCCGCGCAGCGGGCCCTTTTTGTTGGAGAGCGTTTCTAGTTCTGTAACGCTTATTGATGCATTTTGATAAATGGAAGTACCTGGCCATCTAGGTGTAGGAAGTAAGTACCGTTGGCTAGTTGGCGTACGTCGATTGCTTGGTTGTAATTGCCAGTCAAAAGACATTGACCCGCGTGGTTGAAGATTTTGTAGCTTCCTGAAGGCTTACCTTGGATAGATAGGATGTCTTGCACAGGGTTAGGGGAGAGTGTTAAAGCTACAGGAGCTGCAGAACCGATGCCAGCACTTTGTACATCAAATTGCGTGATGATGTTGTAATAAAGCGGAGTAGATTTGATCGGGCAGTACACCTGTAAAACGAGGTTGTAGGTACCTGTTGCGAACGGTGCGTAGAAAGCGTAGTTGATATAAGTGAATGCACCTGTAGTGTCGCTTAAATACCAAACAGTATATAAGCTGTCTTGGTTGGCTGGGTTGTTGCCAAATGTAGCTGAAACCATATAAGCGGTGTTGAGCATAGACATGTCGATGTCACAGTTGTAGATCCAGCTGGACTGTAGCGTACCGGTGATCATGCCGCCAGTAGCTAGGTTGCCAATGACGTTAATGCTGTCGATGTTGCCGCTGCTGTTGTAACCAACAAATTGGGAGGTAGAGAAGGAGCAACCATTGATATCTGTTACTACTGCATCGTAGTAGCCTTCACACAAGTTATTGATTCCGTATGTTGTTGATCCTTGACTCCACACAACATAAAAAGGAGCACATGTTGCACAAGAGATATCTATAGCTCCGTCGCAAGCGCCTGGTGCGCTGCAATCGGTAACTGTTACTGTAGGATAAAAACCGGCGCAAGGGTTGGTGCTTGTGGTGTCGTATAAAATGTTGGCATTTTGACTCACTGTGCAGCCATTGGCGTCAGTAACAGTAAGGTTGTAAGTGCCTGTACACAAGTTGTTGAAGTTTGGTAAGCCGGTTACGGGTGCGCCAGACATTTGGTAAGTGTAGGGCGCTGATCCGCCGTAAACGCTAACGGTAATGCTGCCGTCACAAACGTTTTGGCTACTTGCCATTGTTTCGGTGATATTCATGCCGAGTCCTGAACAAGGATTTGGTGTACCAGTACCGATGGTAAATGGAGAGGTGAGGGTAAGCCCGCCGCCCATTGCATTGACTGAATAAGTTCCTGCGCAAAGGTTGTAAATGGCATTGCCACCATTTTGAATGAGGGAACCGTTCATGTACCATTGTACAGACGTGAAATTCATGGTGTTTGAAGAGTCGATCATGGCAAAGCCGTCGCATACTCCGGGGCCGCTGCAGTCTACAGTAATGACGTTCACGACAAATTGTGCACGCGCGTTGTTGAAGCTAAAAAAGCTGAGGGCGAGCAATAAAACTGGTAAAAATTGTTTCATGATGGATTTTTAAATTTTGTTCAAGACGTAAATTTCGTCAAAAAGTTGCTTGGTATAGCCAAAATGGAATGCGTAATTTTGAACCATGAAAAAAACATTGCTACTCGGATTCCTTTTTTCTTATGTATTTGGCTTTCAAGCCCAAACTGATAAAGCTCCAAAAATTGTTGTTGGCATCGTTGTTGACCAAATGTGTTACGACTACCTCTATCGTTTTGAACACCTCTACACAAGCGGTGGTTTCAATCGTTTGTTAGACAAGGGTACAAATTGCCGCAACACACAATACAATTACGTCCCAACCTACACGGCGCCTGGTCATGCTTCTATTTACACGGGCACAACCCCTGCAAACCATGGTATTGTGGGCAACGACTGGTATGTCCGCGATCTGCATAAAACGGTAACGAGTGTTTCTGATGAGCGCTATCAAACCGTCGGTAGCGCAAGTGGAGGGCAAGCAGCGCCTATGAATTTATTGACTTACACCATTACCGATCAGCTTAAATTGGCTTCACCCCAATCAAAAGTTATTTCGCTGTCCATAAAAGACCGCAGTGCTATTTTACCAGGTGGTCATTTATCTGACGGTAGTTTTTGGTTCGATTACCAATCTGGCGATTTTGTCACGAGTACTTTTTACAAAGATGCCTTGCCGGGTTGGGTGGAGCGCTTCAATGCGAAGTTTGACCCAGCCAAAGATTTGCGCCCATGGCGTTTACTCTTACCGGAAAGCACCTATTTAATGACTGATGCCAGCCCCTATGAAGTGGTTTTGACCGGAAAAACTGCGGCAACTTTCCCCTATGATTTTCCTGCCATGATTGCTGCAGGAGCTTCCGCTACCTCTCTTTTTACCATATCACCACAAGCCAATGAGGTCTTGACCGATTTTGCCATTCAAGCACTTGAACAAGAAGATTTAGGTCAAGATCAGTTTACCGACTTCTTGTGTCTTTCGTATTCAACCCCCGACATCGCAGGTCATGCCTTTGGCCCTTATTCTCGCGAAATGGAAGACATGTACGCGCGCTTGGACAGAGAACTTCAACGCTTATTTGCCAGCCTCGAGACCCGTTATGGTAAAGACGGTTTTGTCCTCTTCTTAACGGCTGATCACGCAGTGGTGCCAGTTCCTGAAATGTTGGTCAAAATGAAAATGCCGGGTGGGTATTTCTTTATGCACGATCGCCTGCAAGTACTCCGCGACGACTTTATCATGAAGTACAATGCCGATTTACTCGAGCACGAGACCAACCAAAATATTTACCTCGATCTTAAGAAAATCGATTCGCTGCACCTCGATATCGATGAGGTGGCTGAATTTGCTGCCAATGAATTGCGTCAATGGCCAGAAGTGAAAACAGTTTTAACGCGTTCGCAATTGCGTTCAGGATCTGCCAGTACCGATTATTGGGGTGAGCTTTTGCGCAATGGTTACGATGCCCAAAGAAGCGGTGAGGTCATCTTTTTGTTGCAGCCGGGTTATCTGGCCAAAGACCACGACGAACCAAAAGCGCATCAAGGTACTTCTCATGGCTCGGCTTTCAATTACGATACACATGTGCCACTTTTATGGTACGGCAAAGGCATTCCGCAAGGGCTGTCGCTTTACGACCCAATTCAAATTACAGATATCTCAGCTACGCTCGTGCATTTATTGAACCTGCAAAGACCCGGATCTATGACAGGAAAACCTATTTTACCGCTCTTGCAACCTAAAAAATGACCAACGAAAGCCAATTTTTCCTCGACCATCTAGGCCAAACCAGTCCTTTTCCTTTTCTGATTGAAGTAGAGCGGGCAGAAGGCGCCTATATTTATGACAAAAACGGTAAAGCTTATTTGGATATGATTGCCGGCGTTGCTGTGAATAACATCGGGCACCGACATCCAAAAGTGGTTGCGGCGTTGTCTGCACAACTCGAAAAACACTTGCATGTGATGGTGTATGGCGAGTTTATTCAAGATGCGCAACAAACCTTGGTAAAAGAATTATTGGCGGTTTTACCTGCTTCATTGGATGGAGTTTACGCCGTTAATTCAGGAACAGAGGCTATTGAAGCTGCACTCAAATTAGCTAAGCGCGTTACCGGCCGCACGGAGCTCGTAGCTTTTAAAGGGAGCTACCACGGCAGTACGCATGGCGCCATGAGTGTATCGGCCAATGAAATCAAGAAAATCGCATTTAGGCCTTTACTACCAGATGTACGCTTTTTAGCGCACAACGAAATCGCTGAGCTCTCTCAAATCACTACCCGCACGGCAGGCGTGATCATCGAGACCGTTCAGGGCGATGCCGGGGTGCGGCGGCCTTCGGCCGCCTTTTTGAAGGCGCTGCGCGCCCGTTGCACCGAAGTGGGCGCCTTGCTCATTTTTGATGAAATCCAATGCGGCATGGGCCGCACCGGCTCCATGTTTGCCTTCGAACAATTCGGAGTTGTACCAGATGTACTCACACTCGGCAAGGCGCTTGGTGGCGGCATGCCAATTGGTGCACTTGTGGCTGCGCAGCAGCACTTGAACCAATTTACGCATGCGCCCATGCTCGGGCACATCACCACCTTTGGGGGGCACCCGATGGTGTGTGCCGCAGCTGCTGCAACCGTTCAGGTTTTGCGCACCGAAATCGACTGGGCACAATTGGAACAGCGCGCTGCTGCTTTTGCTGCGCAAATTGCTGCGCATCCGGCAGTGCAAGCACACAGAAGAGTTGGTGCCATGTTTGCTTTCGACCTGACGAGCGCTGCTGAAGTAGAAAAAGTGGTCACTACTTGCCTAGAACAAGGGCTTATCACTTTTTGGTTCTTGTCTCATCCTTACAGTTTTAGGCTGTCACCGCCCCTTAATTTAGCACAAGACGAATGGAATTTAGCCGTGAAAGTTATTATTTCGGCTTTGGATCGTCTATAAAACGCATATTCTTTTAGCAATCACTTATCTTTGTACGCTAATTAAAATTATGAAGGTTACAGATCACTTGGCAGCAGCCAAAGACACTCTTTTTTCGTTTGAAATTTTACCTCCATTAAAAGGTAAAAGCATCGCCTCCATTTATGCCGGCATCGATCCGCTGATGGAATTCAAACCTAAGTTCATCAATGTAACCTACCACCGCGAAGAATTCATCTACATCGAGCGCGAACACGGGCTTTTAGAGAAAAAAGCGGTGCGCAAGCGCCCAGGTACAGTAGGTATCTGTGCAGCTATCATGCATAAATACGACGTCGATGCCATTCCACATCTTATTTGTGGTGGCTTCAGCAAAGAAGAAACCGAAAACGCACTCATCGACCTTCATTTTTTAGGCATCGATAACGTTTTGGCTTTGCGTGGCGATGCCGTTAAGTCCGAAGCTAATTTTAGAGCGCATCCTGAAGGCCACGCTTATGCCGTTGAGCTCATTGAGCAAGTCAAAGACATGAACACCGGCGCGTATTTTACGGAAGGCCAAGGCCAAGACCCTACCAATTTTTGCATTGGTGCAGCCGCCTACCCAGAAAAGCATTTTGAAGCCATGAACTTAGAAACCGACCTCCAATACCTGAAAGCAAAGGTAGATGCAGGTGCAAGCTATTTAGTGACCCAAATGTTTTTTGACAATCAAAAATATTTCGATTTTGTTGCGGCGTGCAGAGCAGCAGGAATTACCGTTCCAATTATTCCGGGTCTCAAGCCAATCAAGTCCATGGCACATATTAGTTTTTTGCCGAAGTTCTTTCACATCGATTACCCGACAGAACTTTCCAAAGAATTGCTCAAATGCACCACTAATGCACAAGTTGAGGCACTTGGCATTGAATGGGGAATCGCACAGTCTAAAGAATTAAAAGCAGCAGGGGCGCCTTGCATTCATTATTATACAATGTCCAATTCAACTTCAGTGAAGCAAATTGCTGCTGAAGTTTTTTAACTTAGTACATGAAGTATCTCGTATTTTTTGGTTTGGCTATTCTAACACATCTCGTTAGCGCACAGTCTGTCAAACTGACCAATGCAGTTGTGATCACGCAATTTGACAAAGAAGAAGACCGCTACGCCATGCAGGCCCTTATGGCTGATATCCTAAAAGGGTATCAAATCAAAGCGCTTCCAGTCATGAACGTCCTCAAGCAAGGCGAGGATCCGCAGCATTTGTTAAATGATTCCGTCCAGCAAATTTTAGTTCAGAAAGGTTTCGATACCTACTTGGTGGTCAATGTGCGTGGCTACGACCGCACTTTTAAACCGAGTGAAGACACCCAGACTTTAGCCGAACTCCTCGAGACAACCAGTATTTATCAGATTTATAGAGACGAAGCTTCGTCGGTTTCCTTTGAGTTTTCTATTTACCGCGATGGCAAGCTCATTTCAAGACAAGTACTGCGCTGTGGTAACGTCTCCGATAGAGATTCCGTACTCAAAAGATTGCGCAAACGCCTTCCAAAAAAAGTTCTACCATCCTGGATTTCCTAGCTTAAACTAGTTTTCCATTCGGTATTGCTTTTCCATGTCTCTATCTTCAGGTGTGCTATACACGCCGCATTTGGTTGGTGCTTCAAATAATTTGATCACCTTAAATTGTGCTTGAATAGGCCAGTACGTGGAGCTGAACCAATGCACATTCGCATTGAAGCCTTGCCAAGGTGCCAATGTAACAATGGGTACAGATACCCCAGGAATTAATATCCAGGCTTTATTGAGGCGAATACCAATACCAACTTGGTAATTGAATTGCAGCATTCCAGCGGCTAAATCGGGTTGAAACAACTGAGGCACAGGGTGAGCAGTAAAAAGATTTTGGTAACCTAGGGTGTCGGCGCGAACTTGAAAATCGTAATTAAGTCCTAAACTTTGGTCCAAGAAATGTTTGCGCACTTTTACAACTACTTTTTTACCAAAATAAATGAGCGAGTGTGCGCGGATGCTCCCGTAAAGATAACCTGTTCGCATTTGGCCTTCACCTGTACTTGTGCTGTAAATTTCGCCTAAATCGTTTTGGTTTTCGAGTAAGGTGCTTTCCAACGCATTGAGCTGACGGTAACCAATTCCCCAATCAAAATAATCCATAATGCGGCTCTTCCCGAGGGCTTTGATGGGCGTGCCTTTCCATTTCGGAAAATGTGCGAGTCCAAATTCGGCATAAAAACCAAGCTTGGCTTCTGGTGTAATGGTGTAGTCTCCGCGGTCAACCTGATTGACGATGAGGTCACCTCTAAGTGGCTGATTCACGAAAGAATAGGTTGGCCCCAAAGAAAACTGGTAGCCGTGGTTTCTGACCTGAAGGTAGTCATTGCCTTTTTTCTTTGATTTTTCAAAACCACCCTGTCCGTAGAGGAGTGCTGAACTGCATAAAAAGAGGAGGAGTATTCTCATGTTTGAAAATTAAATGAACTGCATTGGTCTAGGATGGCTTGCATCACTTCAGGGGAGTCCCAGTTTGTTTCGATTTGGGGCTGGGCCATGATGTCGTCCATGATGCTGCGTTGTTTTTTACCTTGTTCGTAGGCCACAGAGTAAGGAATATTACTGAACGTGACCTGGCTATACAACGGCAACCATTTGCTTGGATACAATTTGTTGAATTTAGCTTCAATTTTCTTGCGCAATAAGAAAGATGGATCGGCAACGAGGTCGCGCATTTCGATGTAGTTGTCTAGGGAAAGGTCTTGTAGTGCGTCGCCGTTTGGTTTGCGCAGTGGGCTGTATTCGGCCCAGATGGCATCCCAGTCGTGGTTGTGTTTGAGCATGAGCTCATTGAGTACACGACAGTCTTCAAAACCAGCGTTCATGCCTTGGCCATAAAAAGGCACGGTGGCATGTGCGGCATCGCCCATTAAGCCAACCTTGCCCGCAGCCCAAGGATAGCAACGGATGATCGCAAGGTTAGAAAGTGGGTGGTCTTCCCATTTGTCTGCGATGTCTGGCATCATGTCGTGGAAGTCTGGGAAAATAGTTCTGAAAAAGCGGTCGACGTCGGCTTTGGTGTGGAGTTTGTCAAAGGCGAACTCGTGGTTTTCGTGTGGCATGAAAAGCGTGCAAGTGAAAGAGCCGTCTTCATTAGCAAGGGCGATCATCATAAAGCGGCCGCGCGGCCAAATATGCAGCGCGTTTTTGTCCATGGGGTAGCTGCCGTCTGGCAAAGCCGGAAGTAAAATTTCGCGGTAGCCGTCGGCGATATAGTTTTGGCTATACTGAAAACGATTTAGTTTCTGCATGGAGTTGTAGCGCACCGCACTAAACGCGCCGTCAGCTGCAAAAATAACATCTGCTTTTGCTTCAAAGGTTTCGCCACTTTGGGTATTGCGCAAATACGCAATGGCGTTGTCGAGGTCCACTTTCAAACACTCGGTTTGGTAGTGAATAGTGGCATTGCCATGTGTTTCGGCGATGTCCATCATTTTGGCATTGACACTTCCTCTCGATACTGAAAATATGGCTTGTCCTTCTTGTCCGTATTGTTGGTAGGTGAGCTGCCCGCTGAGGTCGTGCATCATGCGGCCATGCATCGGAATGGCAATTTTGCGAATTTCGTCGCCCACACCAACGGCATCGAGGGCTGTCCAGCCACGAACAGAGAGCGCCAAGTTGATGGACTTTCCAGCACTTATTTCTGCTTTGCGGATATCCGGACGGCGTTCAAAGATGGTTACTTTGTAACCTACTTTTGCTAAATAAACCGCCCAAAGCGAACCAACCAATCCTGCGCCAATGATAATGGCTTCTCTATTTTGTGTCATATGTATTACTCAAATTTACTTTTCAGTAGTCTAACAAAGGTAAGCACTAAGGGTTTTCAAAATACGTCTAATATTCCTTTTTTAGAAACTGTATGTTTCTTTTTAGGCCTGTAAATTTGGTTCGTTTCAGCGCACTTTTGCCAAAGAGCATTTGAAAAGTTTCTTCCGTAAGTGTTGCCCATTCAGAAGTTGACAAGTTTAAAAATTCGGGATGCGGTTCAAAAGCGTCTTCTTTTTGAACTTTAGAAAAACGGTTCCAGGGGCAGACATCCTGACAAATGTCGCAGCCAAAAGCCCAGTTTTCCATTTTACCTTTGAACTCAGAGGGAAGGTCGGCATCTTTGAGCTCTATGGTCAAGTAAGAAATGCATTTGGAGGCGTCAATGAGATAGGGCGTGGCCAAAGCGTCGGTTGGGCAGGCGTCTGTGCAGCGCGTGCAAGTGCCACAATAATCTTTGATGGGCCCGTCTGGGCTGATTTCTAAATCGACGAATAATTCCGCAATAAAAAAGAAGCTGCCGTTTTTTGGATCGATGAGGTTGGTGTTTTTGCCCATCCAGCCTAGGCCAGCTTTCTGAGCCCAAACTTTGTCCATGACCGGTGCGGAGTCTACGAAAGCCCGACCTTGGATGTCGCCGATTTCTTGGCGAAGGGTAAAAAGCAGTTCCTTTAATTTGTCTTTAATGACGTAATGGTAATCTTGACCATAAGCGTACTTGGCAATTTGCGGTGCGTTGGGGTCTTGCTGTGTTTGCTCAGGGAAATAATTGAGCAATAAGGAGATGATGGTTTTGGTACCGGGCTCGAGCAAGCGCGGATCCAAGCGCTTATCGAAATGGTTGGCCATATAAGCCATTTTGCCGTGGTAGTTTTGCTGCAGCCAGTGCTCGAGCCGAGGAGCTTCTTCTTCGAGAAAGCCTGCCTGCGAAAAGCCTACATGGAAAAAACCCAGCGCTTTGGCTGTGTCAATGATGAGTGCTTTATAGGCATCATGTTTCATGTCAGAACAAACCACCTTGGGCCCAACCGAGGTCTTTGCCGAGGTGCTTATAGCTTTTTTCGGTGGCTTTTCGCCCGCGTGGCGTGCGCATTAAGAAGCCTTCCTGAATCAAGAAAGGTTCGTACACTTCTTCTAAGGTGCCTGCGTTTTCGCCAATGGCGGTGGCGATGGTACTGAGCCCAACAGGGCCGCCATTGAATTTGTCAATGAGTACTTTGAGAATGCGGATGTCCATTTCGTCGAGGCCGTTGGCGTCTACGTTGAGGGCTTTAAGTGCAATTTCGGTGATGTCGTCGTCTATGTGCCCACTGCCTTTGATTTGCGCAAAATCGCGCACACGTCTGAGCAAGGCATTGGCAATACGCGGCGTGCCACGGCTGCGGCTTGCAATTTTGAAGGCAGCGCTTTCTTCAATGCCGATGTGGAGCAGTGAAGCCGAGCGCTCTACAATAGAGGTGAGGGTTTTGGAGTCGTAGTATTCGAGCCGTGCATTGATCCCAAAACGGGCGCGCAGCGGCGAGGTGAGCAAACCAGAGCGGGTAGTGGCCCCAATGAGCGTAAACGGATTCAGATTGATTTGTATGCTGCGCGCGTTGGCCCCGGAATCGAGCATGATGTCGATCACGTAGTCTTCCATGGCCGAATACAAATACTCTTCAATGACAGGGCTCAGGCGGTGAATTTCGTCGATAAATAAGACGTCGCCTTCGCCTAAATTAGTGAGCAAGCCAGCGAGGTCACCGGCTTTGTCTAGGACGGGGCCTGAGGTGATTTTAAATCCTACGCCAAGTTCGTTGGCAATAATGTTGGCGAGGGTGGTTTTGCCTAAGCCCGGAGGGCCGTGCAGCAATACGTGGTCAAGCGGTTCATTGCGCAATTGCGCAGCGCGCACAAAGACCTCTAAATTTTCAACTACAGCAGGCTGACCCGCAAAATCTTGTAGTGATTTTGGGCGCAGCACTTTGTCGAGCTCTTGTTCATTGGGAACGTTGGCTTCTTCTCTGTAGTCGAATGAATCTTCCATGAGCTACAAAAATAACAAATTGTGTGGGCCGTGTTAACGCCAGGTGTCAAGTAATTGGTGTAGATCGGTAAATTCGAAGTGCGCAACGGCAAGTTTGGGATTCGGGAAGTGTGTTTTTTCTGGAATACAGCACACTTTCATTTTGGCAGCCAAACCAGAAATAACACCATTAAAGGAGTCTTCAATGACCAAGCATCTTTGTGCTTGCACCTGTAGTTGGTCTGCTACTTTAATGTATACACCCGGATGCGGTTTGCCATAGGCTTCAAATTCAGCTGAATACGCAAAATCAAAAAAGTGTTCGATCTGCAGCGCAGTGAGCACGGTATTGATGAGTCTTTGGGATGAGGAGGTGGCGAGTCCGATTTGCTTGCCTTGACCTCTTAAATATGCAAGTGTGTCGAGCACTCCTGTAAGGGGTTGCGGATCCAATTCAATCAGTGCAATGAGTTTGTCGATGATTTGTTTTTCGACGTGCTGAAGGTCTGTAAGACCCCAGTTTTCGTGGGCATTCCAAAAAGCAATGACTTCGTCGATGCGCAAGCCCACTGTTTTCTGAAAATCTTGATGCGTAAGTGTAGAGCCGTACTGACCAAATACATATTCCATGGCGATTTTCCATAGCGGTTCTGAATCGATGAGCACGCCATCCATGTCAAAAATAATAGCGTCGAAGTCCTTGAGTAGTGGCGTAGGCTTAGTTGTCGACATGATAAAAGCGGATAGTTTCAATTCGGCGTTCACTCATTTTTTCGATAATGAGTTTGTATTGGTTGACCTGCACTTCGTCTCCTTCTGCAGGTAGTCTTTCGAGTTGTGCTAAAATCAAGCCGGCTAGCGTATCGTAAGAATCGGACTCCGTTAAGTCGAAGCCGTAGGTTTCATTGAGGTAATCGATGTCAATACGCGCAGAAAAAAGGTATTCATTTTCTGATATTTGTTGTTCAGTGAGCGCTTCTTTGTCGTGTTCGTCTTGGATTTCGCCAAAGATTTCTTCAATGACGTCTTCAAGGGTAATGATGCCTGCTGTGCCGCCGTATTCATCGGTCACGACAGCAAAATTACCTGCCTGATTTGTGAATTTTTCGAGCAATTCTTTGCCGCTCATGACCGTCGGGACAAACGAAATAGGCTTCAGGATTTGTTTGATAGAAGCGGGCCTTTTGAATAAGTCGAACGAGTGGATGTAGCCAATGATGTTGTCGATGTCGTCGCGGTAAATGATGAGTTTAGACAAACCTTTGGTCGTCATGAGCGCTTGGGCCTCGGCAATTGGGTCTTGGATATCTACGGCAATGATTTCAGGTCTGGGAATCATGCAGTCTCGGGCTTTTACTTTTGAAAAATCAAGTGCATTGCGCAAGAGGAGCATGTCGTTGCCGAGTTCTTCTTCATCGGTTAAATTGGCGCTTAATTCGTCTACGTAGTTTTCGAGGTCGACTTTAGAAAAAACGCGCTGTTCTTCCTTTTCAACACCAATTAATTTCAAGAAACCCGTGCTGATCAGGACGATCATTTGGGTGGGCAGATATAGTAAAACATACAATATCAATAAGGCGTAAAGGCCGAGGTCGAGTGCTTTGTTGGGGTTGAGTTGCACCAACGCTTTGGGTAGGAATTCGGCGGTAATCAGTACCAACAAGGTAGAAAGTACGGTTTGTAAGACCAGTAAGAGGCCTTGGTCTTGCACGCCCATGTTTTCAAGCCAGGGGCTGAGTTGGGCACCCGCAGCAATACCGTAAACAACCAATGCGACGTTATTGCCTAACAACAAGAGAGCAATCATGTTGCTTTCTTTGCGGTAGAAGAGATTTAATATTTTGGCTTGAAACGTGTTGTTTTTCTTCACGACTTCTATGCGCAAGCGGTTGGCTGATATATAAGCCAACTCCATGGCAGAAAAGAATGCTGAGCAGATTAACGAACAGATGATCAGCACAAAGTTGAGCTCCATGGGGCTTATTTTCCGAGGACGTCCTTACCGATGTCTTTGCGGTAATAAGCGTCTTCAAAGGATATTTTGGAAATGGTATCGTAGCTGCGTTCCAAAGCGCTGTCTAGGTTTTTACCGTAAGAGGTAACTGCCAAAACCCTACCGCCATTAGACACCACAGATGGGCCGTCGGGAAGCGTACCCGCATGGAAAACCAAGCTGTCGGTAATGCTATTGAGGCCATAGATGGTTTTGCCTTTTTGGTACTCGCCAGGATAACCGCCTGCGACCATCATGACAGTTGCTGCGCTTTTGTCGTGAAATTGGATGTCGCGCTCAGAAAGTGTGTGGGTGGCAACGCCTTCAAAAAGATCGAGGATGTCACTCTTGATGCGTGGCATGACTACTTCAGTTTCGGGGTCGCCCATGCGGCAGTTGTATTCAATGACGTAAGGGTCGCCTTTGACATTGATGAGACCAAAAAATACAAAACCGTTGTAGGTGATTTTTTCTGCTTTGAGGCCTTTGATGGTAGGGATTACGACCCGATTGAGCACTTTGTCCATAAAGGCAGCGTCGGCAAACGGAACGGGAGAGATAGCACCCATACCGCCTGTGTTGAGGCCGGTATCGCCTTCGCCAATGCGCTTGTAGTCTTTGGCTTCGGGAAGTAGTTTGAAAGACTCGCCGTCGGTGATGGCAAATACAGAGAGTTCGATGCCGTCGAGAAATTGTTCGATGACCACTTTGGCACTCGCTTGGCCAAATTTGGCGCCAACGAGCATTTCTTCGAGTTCGCGTTTGGCTTCGTTGAGGTCGTCGATGATGAGTACACCTTTGCCTGCGGCCAAGCCATCGGCTTTGAGTACATATGGGCCTTTCATGGCGTCTAGAAAACGCAAGCCTTCAGTAAGTGTGTTTGCATCAAACGTACCGTATTTTGCGGTCGGAATGCGGTGTCTGGACATGAATGCCTTTGCAAAATCTTTGCTACCTTCTAATTGCGCACCTTCTTTGCTTGGGCCAATGAGTGCAACGTTTTTGAGGGCGGGGTCTTGTTGGAAGTAGTCGTAGATGCCTAAAACGAGTGGCTCTTCAGGGCCAACAACAACCATGTCAATAGCGTGCTGGAGCACTGCTTGTTTGATGGCTTCGAAGTCGTTGAGTTTGAGATCGAGGTTTTTGCCGTGTTTTTTGGTGCCTGCATTTCCAGGTGCTATAAAAAGTTCATCTAAAATTGAACTTTGGGAGATTTTCCATGCAATGGCGTGTTCGCGCCCTCCGGATCCGAGTAAGAGTACTCTCATGAACAATGAGCTAAAATAGATTCGAAAATACGCAAACCGTCGAGGTTATTGAGGTGTTTGTCGGCGGCGCGCTCAGGGTGAGGCATCATGCCAAAAACGTTTTTGTTACGGTTGGTAATGCCTGCGATATGTTGCAAGGATCCATTTGGATTGGTGCTTGCATCTTGGCTGCCATCGGCTGCACAATAGGTAAAGAGGATTTGGTCATTGGCATGTAGGGAAGCCATAGTAGCTTCGTCTGCATAGAAACGCCCTTCGCCGTGTGCCATTGGAATTTGGTAGGCGTGGCTAGGGTCGAGGTCTTGGCTAGGGGCAGCACTTTTACTGACCGGCTTGAGAAATACGTTTTTGCAAATGAATTTCTGGGTGTCGTTGTGCAATAAAGCACCCTCTAAAAGCCCTGCTTCTGTTAAGATTTGGAAACCATTGCAGATGCCCATGACGTAGCCGCCTTTGTTGGCATGTGCAATTACGGACTCCATGATTGGAGAAAATTTGGCAATGGCGCCTGAACGGAGGTAGTCACCGTAAGAGAAGCCACCTGGGATAACGATGAAATCTGCACCCTGGAGGTCGGTGTCTTTGTGCCAAAGTTCGACAACTTCTTGCCCCATTAAATCTTTGAGTACATAGACCATGTCTTGGTCACAATTGGATCCTGGAAAGGTAACAACGCCAAATTTCATTTTCGATTTTTAAGATGGTTCAAAGTTAGTAAAAGTCTAGCCTCAAATGGTAAAAAGTATAAATTTTAGCAAAGAGAAGACAAATAAAATATAGAAGAATAAATGCGAGCTGATCCCTAAGCTACTGCTCAGGAGCGCATATGAAAAGTAAAAAGAAAAAGGGAGAATAGTGAGGCTCAGTAGGCCAATTTGACCTGAGAGAAAGAATGCTGCCACGCCAATTGCAAAGACAAAGAAGGTAAAAGCAGTAAGAATTTGTGTTTGTTTTTTGAGTTTCAAGGAGGCCTTGTGTAAGCGTGCTCTGAGGCCCAATAGACTAAAAATAAATACCAAAGAAAGCAAGCCAATAAAAGTGAAGTCCTGCCAGTTGGCGTTATAGTAGGCAAACTCAGGAAAGTAGTTGATTTGAATGCTTTCTCCGCTGAGGTAATAGTAACTGTAAATACCGGAGATAGGTAGTAAAAACCCAATGACAATCAAAAGAAGCTCGCGCCAGAAGAATCCGCGCAGTACAAGGAACATGAGCAAGAGAAGAGGGAGCAACACCACAAATTCAGGTTCAAAAAGCACGCTTAAGCCAAAGGCAAAACTTGCATTGAACGCCGCTTTTTTAGAATTTTGCTGGGGTTTAACGCCAAAAAAGAGCCCCAAGCCAAGGATGCAGCAAAGATGCGCCACAAAGAGCCAACTCGCTTGCCCCCAACTATGGAAAAAACTCGCAAAAATCAGGTAGTTCAGACTGACAATAAAGGTGTTTTTCTCTAGAAATTCACGACCATTGAATACCCAATTAAGGGCGACCGCATTGAGTAAAAGCATCAGAAAATGCGCCAATACGTGCGCCATGGAAAGGTTGGCGAAATACGGAAGTAATTGTGTAGCCTGATGCTCCTCACCAAAGGGTGCTTGGTAACCTAAAAAATAACTAATAAGGTATAATGCAAGTATGGCGGGAAGCAAAAGCAAGACCCAAACACGGTTGTCTAAGAACAATCTGAGCATCATCAAAATTACCATTTATGCTGCTGCACGCCGCAATCTTGTGAATAAGTTGACGCGATTGTTTAAAAGAAGCTAAGTTCTTGTTAATTCATGCTTCTTTCGCTTGCGTAAAACGTAAAAAATAATATATTTGCTCTCCTATTTTTGAAAACAATACCTCATGGAAAAGTCAAAAAATCGTTACTCAGATGCAGATTTAGCAGAGTTCAAAACACTCATCCAAAACAAACTGAAAGAAGCACATGAAGATTTCGATCTCTTAAAAGGGTCTTTGTCGCATTCCGACGACCACGGCACCGACGATACCGGCCGTACTTTCAACATGATGGAAGACGGTTCAGAAACCTTATCCAGAGAAGAGGTAGCTCAATTAGCTGCACGTCAAGAGAAGTTCATTCAAAGCCTCAACGCTGCACTCATGCGCATTGAAAACAAAACCTACGGTATTTGTAGGGTTACGGGCCTTCTTATTCCAAAAGAGCGCCTACGTTTAGTTCCGCATGCAACTATGAGCATCGATGCCAAAAACGCCCAAAAATAACGCGTGAAGAAACCACTTCTTTTCAGCGCAATTATTGTTGCTGTCTTATTGCTCCTCGATCAATGGATCAAATTAACCATTAAAACTCAGTTTGCTCCGGGCGAATTCAAACCGTTGCTCGGCGACTGGCTTGTATTGCACTACACAGAAAATCCCGGTATGGCTTTTGGTCAAACCTTCGGCACTAGCATGTGGGCCAAACTCTCCTTGAGTTTATTTCGCGTTGTTGCTATTTTCCTGATTGTTCGCTACATGATCAAGCAAATCAAGCTCGGTACTTCTCGCGAGTTTCTGATTGTGGTATCCTTGGTTTTGGCAGGTGCTACGGGCAATCTCCTCGATTCCATGTTCTACGACTTATTTTTTAGCGTAGACCCCTGCGTGCCGTTCAATCAGTTGGCTGGCAGTGGCAACAAAGCCATTTGTTCGGCTGGACATTTCAAATATGCCGTAGAGCTTCGCCATCAGGGCTTCTTGTTTGGCAATGTAGTCGATATGTTTCAGTTTAATGTGCGCTGGCCGGCCGGCTTGCCATACATTGGTGGTTCAGATGTCTTTCCTGCTATTTGGAACTTAGCCGATGGCTGCATTTCTGTAGGTCTTATTTGGGCTATTATTCGTCAGAAAACCTTCTTTCCAAAAGACAAAAACAACGAAAAAGTTGAAGAGGTTAGTCTCTAATCAGCTCTATTAGAAGTTCCATTTCATACTGCGGTCGTCTAGCATCGCAAACGAAATTTTCCAAGCGGTGGTAGGTTTAATTTGATTTCCGTCTGAAACGACTCCATATACACCAACACGCAAACGTCTTCTGCTCAGTTTAAAATTGCGTTCCAAACCTGCGAGTACTTCGAAGTGTTGCCAGTTGTATTCTTTGATGTACATGGCGCCACCACCTACAACCAAGCCGACACGTGTTTTCTTGAAATAGGGAATTTTGTTGAGTATAGCGCCGTTGTCGTGGTGCACGTAATGTGCTTGCATGACGTAATCTATGGTACGTAGTGTGGTGTCAAAGCCTTGAAAGGAGTAGAGTGGGTTAGAAAACCAAATTGGGTCGCTGCGGCGCTGAAATTTGTAGTCGGGCTCATAGACCGCACGTGCGCTCAAAAATTTACCTACAGAAGCCCGATAAGAAGAGGTGCCTATCGTTCCAATTTTGAAGTTTTGCATGATTTCAAACTGCAAATAGGAGTGGTCCACTGCACTATTGAAAAGATGAGGTAAACCGCGCTCAAATTGAAAAGAAAAAGTTGGGTAGGCCGAGCCCAACACCACTTTGCGATAAGGTTCGCGCATGTAGCGTTGTTTGGGTGTGTAGGAAGCACCAAAATTTAAAATGCAAGCATTGTAGGGGTCAAATGCCAAAGGGTCGTTGTTTGGTAAGGCTTCGTCTATGCCTTCTAGAAAATCGTAACCTTCTAAACTCCTTCTCCTGGTATATTGCGTGTTGACATAAGCATAAAAACCGTTGAAAAGCTCGTATTCTAGATTGATATTGAATTTCGTCGATTCAAAGAAGTTGTCGCGTTTGTAAATTTGGGTAATGGCGTCAAAGCCCCGAATGACATCAAAATCATGGGTGAGGGCTACGCGCAGAAAACCAAAATGAAAGGGGTCAAAGCGGTATTTCCACCAGGTGTCGCCTTTCCAGTCTTGGTTCAAAAAGCCGTAAGTGATGCGGGTGTAACAATCGAGGGTGCGTTCATCTTTCCATTTTTTGAAATAGTCAAAGCTGGGTGCAACGCGGGGGCCTCCGATACCGATGGGTTGTACAGTAGAGGCTAAAGAACCGATGGTCCATTGTTGTTTGAGCTCGCGGTTGCGGTGGTCTACGCCAAACCACAGTACTTTGAGTACCGTTACTTTATTGAAAACGGCGTCAATGCTGTCTAAATATTCTTTGCGGTTGAGGTATTCAGTGATGGAGTCTTTGGCGCGGATGTACTTCACTTCTTCGTCGGTGAGGGCAATAGCGCGCTTCTGCACCCAATAGGCGCTATCGCGTTCGTAAGCCTCTTGGCTGGTAACAGCGACTTCAGAATTGAAGTATTTTTTGGCATAGGCTGGTTGAAAGTTATAGTTGCTATAAAGCGCTTCTGTTTTGCACTGGCTTACCTCCGTTTTGTATTTGACACCATAAGTAAGGAGTTGTTTATTGAGCACACAAAGGCTATCTCCTTGTATGGTGTAATCTTGCTCGATCCGGAAATAATCGTAGATCAATAAATTCCCTTTGTTCATGGTGAGGTCGAGTTTCTGAACCAACCATAGGGAGTCAATCACCCAAATATAGCCTTCAAGCGTTGAGGTAGCGGTATTGCGGGGGCTGATTTTAATTTTAGAAATCGTGTAGCCATTTTCCTCATATTTCTCTTCCAATTTATATTTGTAAGCTACAATGCCCGGGGCAGAAATAGGAGAACTCACGGGGGTTTGGTGGAGGTCGTCTAGGTGCAGGAGGTTTTCAAAGAAATTAAAGTTAGACTTGACCGTAGTGGTGTAGTAAAGTTGCGAAATATCGCCAAATGCTTTATAGGCATTGCGGATTTCCTTCACCTGATTGGGTGGGGAATAGGAGCGGTGTAGTTCAACTTCTACCAACTGCAATTTATTGAGCCATTCTGGTACTTTAGGTTGGTTTTCAATGGGGTCCTCATTCGAGCGCTCGTTCTCGTTTTTAGGCTTCGCGGTGTTTTCTCGTTGTTCGGTGGCTTTGATATAGACGTCCACCTCGTGCGGATACGACCACTGATTGAGTTGCTCGCGGTGCGCTACCACTTTCATGATTTTGTCACGCCCCACATTTGTTTTCTTGGCAGTCACACGCACGTCTTGAACGTCGGTTAAGCGCATCGGGAACAATTGCATGTCTCGCTTGGTGTCGGCATCGGCCATTCCTAAAAAAGACTCGCGGTCTTGATAGCCATTGGCTGTAAAAACAAGGTAGTATTCGCCCGGGTTCAGGAACATTTCGTAGTAGCCATTGGCATCGGCAACTGTGCGCAGGTCTGCTGCATTTTTTACAAAAATTTCAGCGCCAGCTAAAGGAATATTGAGCTCATTGGTAACGTAGCCACTCAGGAGTTTTTGCCCGAAGGAGGTGCCGATAAGACCAATGAAAAATAATAAAGCGCGTGTTTTCACGTTATTTAGACCCTTTAAATGCCGAAAGGTTACACCTTATCTTCGTTTTTTTGTTGGGCCATTTCTTCTAAATGACGCTGCATGCGCTTCATCATCCATTTTTTGGTGCCGTACATCAAAAGCGCCATTACAGGAACAACATAGTAAGCCAACCAAGTTTGCGCACCTTCCGTAGCTATTTTGTAAGTAATTGCTATGAAGCTAAGCCCAGCGATCACCAACCAGAGGTAGCCCGACATTTTGTTATACTGACTGATGAAATCTTTATTTGCCATCTTATTCTATATTTTGGTTTTTGTCTATTTGCCAAGAGCCAACGGGCTCAAGGAGCACATAATTACTGAAGTCTTGTTTGGTTCGGATTCCTTTGCCGAAGATTTTGCCTTTTGGTGAACGCACAATAACCGCCGACTTGGAGTAAATACTGCTGTCTTTTTGATTCCAAAAAAGCGCTTCGGTTTCGAGGGTTTGTTTTTTCTTGTGGTTGTAAAGGCGCACAGAGTCTTTTACCATGAGCTCACCGGTATTGTAGTTGATTTCACCGTACAGCGCACTGAGAGTGGACACGACATCCCCTTTTTCATTGAAAAAGTAAACTTTTAAGCTGTCTTTGATTTTGGTGAGTTGCTCCTTGCCACGGAAGGTTTCGGCAAGCGCTGCATGGATTTCCACGCGGGCATACCCAGCTTCGGCATAGGTGAGCACAAGATTTTTGGTGCTTTCGGTAGGGGCGTCGGCTTCAAAACTGATGCGCTGCACCACAGCGACGTCGTTTTCGCAGGCTGCCAAAAACAGCAAGAAGAAAAGAAAAAATAAAAGGCGTTTGGCGATAGACATTAGTCGAGCTGACGCTTGCGGAACCATTTCTCGAAATTAGAAGGCGCTAGAATGATGCTGACGCGTGCGCCAATGAATTGTTCTTTCCAGATGCCGTTTGGAATGCTGCGTTGCCCGAAGGTGAGCCCAACATTTAAAGAAGAAAGAGAAACCTGAGCCAATAAAGGAAGTCCAAAGCCAATGGTGAGCCCTTGCTCTTCGTATTGGATGCCGCTGTTGGTGTAGGGAAGCGTTTGCTGATAATACCCCACGCGATACGTGAGTTTTTCGAGCGGTTTGAGTGTGGCGATGTTTTCGAGCAACTTGAATTCTGGTTGGTACTGAAGGCCAAAACTCATGCGGTTGTAGTCTTTTTGATCAAAACCAGTAAGTATATTTTGATTTTGACTCAGTGAACCAAAAAGGCTGTAGCTTGCAAAGAGCTGTAATTGCGGATGCAGTTCGCGGGTTTGTCTTTTGTATTTCGGCAATTTCCAAGCGTAAGAAAAGCCAAATTGAGTGCTTTGGGCAAGTTGTGCTGAAAAAGCTTGGCTGCTAAAAAGAACGGTGTCGTAGCTGTTGGGCGCACCAATAGTAGCGGAGCTGTAGAGTTCTCGTTGATACGTACCGCCGAGACTGAGTTCGGGCTGATACACCGCGCTAAGGCTAAGTGCATGGTTTTTACCGAGCTGTTGTGTAAAGTAGGTGCCAATTTCTGTATGAAAAGCACGCATGATCAAGGAATTGCGCTCAATGCCTCCGGCTGAGGTAGCTCCGGTGAGTAAAACCGAACTGCGCTCATTGACAAGCGTTCCGAAAAGATAGGATGCGTTGGCACCAATTGCAAATTTGGTATTCGGTTTTTCGATGAGACCAAAAGAATAGCCAACGTAGAGATCTTGAATGGCGCCGTTTCCTGTGTAGTTGTAACGGATGGAGTCTTGGCCGGTGAATTGTGTTTGGCTGATTTCGTAACCGCGTGCACTAAAAGGGCGCAAGCCAAAAGACAAGCCCATTTGTTTGCGGATTTTAAAACCTAGCGTAAATTGCTCAAACATCGGGGTTGCTGCAAATTGTTGGGCAGTGGCATTGCTGTACCATGATTGTCTGGAGTGAATACTTATCGTGTAAAGGGTGGCGCCTTTGCTCAGGCGGTTGTAGGTCGCGGGGTTGTAATGATTGAGCACTGATGAGTCAAACACATTGATGGTATTTTTACCCAGCCCGTCAAAAATGCCGTGTCCTTTCGAACTCATTTCACCGAGCCCGTAAAAGCTGGCAGGTTCGGCTGTAATCGATTGTGCCAATATTGTAAAATAGGAGCAAGAGGCTAAAAGAAGTGCGAAAAGTTTATGCATTGGCGTGATAAAGAGCGAAGATTCCTTCAAGGGTTAAATTTTCGTGTACAAAGATGCCATTTTTTTGGCCCAAATCAAAATGCTGCGCATCGCCACCGGTCAGAAATACAACCAACTCCGGATACTCCGCTCGATAAGCGGCAAGCAGGCCTTCAATCTCTTTTTGCCAACCTAAGTAGCTGCCAATTTCAAGACATTCTTGGCTGGTTGTACCGATGAGTTGTTGCGTAGGCAGGGCTTGTACCTCCGGTAATTTGGCTGTGAAGTGAGCCATTGCCTTACTGCGCATTTGCAGTCCCGGACTGATAGAACCACCCAAATAAGTATTGTCGGCGTCTAGAAAATCGAATTTGATACACGTACCTAAATCAATGGCGAGCCTCGGTCGCCCAGCGTAGTGACGCGCTAAAGCCGCTGCATTGCAGAGGCGGTCCATTCCAAGCGTCTGAGGGCTTTGATAGGCCATATCAAAAGGAAGTTGAATGAAAGGCGTCATTTCAAAAACAGTATCAAAATAGCTGCGAACTTGCTGTAGCAAATGCAACTCAATGACTGACGAACAGGCTAAGGGGATGTTACGGTCAAGGCTTGAAAGATCGAAAGAAGCTAAAGAAAAACGCTCAACCCACTGAATGACACCTTCTTGCGCAAGTGCTAATTTCAATTGGGTATTCCCGGCGTCTAGCAGATAAACTTGATTTTCAGCACTCATGTTCAAAAATAAGCACCTTTTTTGAACTTTTTTGGTTTTTAGCTTGTGTAAAACAGCAAAAATGTGTTAAATTTGCATCCACCAACGGCTGGTACCTTAGCTCAGTTGGTAGAGCAAAGGACTGAAAATCCTTGTGTCCCTGGTTCGATTCCTGGAGGTACCACTGCAAAAACCCCGAAGTTTCTTCGGGGTTTTTTTGTTTGATTTTGTAGGGTTTAATTTCAGAAACACCTAATCAACAACCTCACCTGAAGGAAATTCAATTTTGATGCTGCTGCCATCTTTCATGGTGATCTTACAATTGAACATATCTCCAAAGTCTTTAAATTCTGATGCAACTGGATGTTGGCAATTGATTCGTTTCCATTCGTCACCGAAGGCCACATATTCCTCTGTAAAAACCAAAATACCGTAATAGGGCATTTGAGTATAGTAGGTAATCGCTTCTTCAATTATTTTATCGTCGCAGAAGGAGTAGACTTTCAAGTCATTATTTTGCTTGATTACCGCATTGCAATTTGAAGTTTCATTAGGTGCAATAAGAATGGCGTCTGCTTTGAAATAGCCATCTGATTTTAAATAGTTAAAATGTGGATCAGCGACGTTATCTTGGAGTTCCTCATCCCAAAATAAAAATTGCTGGTACTGTAGGTAACGATAAACTGTTGCAGTTCCTTCCTTAATAGGCACAATTAGACCGCCGTAATAGGGTGTAAAAGAATTACCATCAAAGAAAACTTCATTGGTAATGAGCGTTCCATTCATATCGATAGTGTTGTGCCACTTTCGACCTCCTTTCATCGTCAACAAATGGCCTTGATCAAGTAAGAAAATAGAATCAAGCTCATTTTTAGAAATCCTGACTGGTGACCATCCTTTCGTTCTGATCATATCTAAATTGACAAGTACCCATTCTTTTGAATTCCCTAAAACCCAAGTGCTGTTATTTTCTGGCTGAAAGCTGGTTGCTGTTTCAGATTGCAACATTGTGAATTCTTCATGTATTAGCTCATTTGCGCAATTGGCTAGCATATGAAAATGTCCTTTTTCTGTATCCCGAATCAAATAAAATGGCTTACAAATAAGAGGGAAGTCTACACCACTTGCATAATGAGATTTGGTTTGCTCCGTAAGTTCAATAATTGTCTCCGTTTCATTTGAAATATTAAAATCCTTTTTAAGTTCTAGAAGAGTTTGAGCTTGAATTGTTTGGCTCAACAAGATGGTCAATATAAAGAGGGCGGTTGTTTTTTTCATAGAGGATTAATTTCTTTTCAATAATATAAAACATTACCGAGCTGCTACTCCCTCTTCTTGGCCAAATACTTATAGTTCACAGTATAGCTTAAGCTACGGGCATCGAGGTTCCCGTTTTTGTCGACGCGGAATGTGGTCTGACCAAAATGGCCGTCTTGGAAGCGGTAGTCAAAGTAGCCTTCATTTCCTTTAAATTCGCCTAAACCAACCCAATATTTATTGCCTGGGGATACACCTTGCACTACAAATTTGTTGTTGTCGAGGGTCATAATAGTCATGCTTTGGTCCGGAAATTTTGAAATGGTACCCGAACCATTTCAAAGAGGTCGTAGGTTCCATTGAGGGCCATGATATTTGTCGGGGTTGACATTGTTGTTTGGGCTCCAGCGCTCAGGCAAGAAAATAGCAAACTTGCTAGCATCATTAGTTTTTTCATAGTAGTTGTGTTTTGAATTGTTATAACTTGTTTATGTTTTAAAATTACTCCTCCTCATTGCTCCACACAATGGGCTTTTCCGGTATTTTAATTTGGCCCCGTGTGTATGCAAAAGTTTCTGCGAAGCGCTTTTTCTTTTCTGAGCTCCAGGTCTCCATGATTTTGGCATATTCGTCTGTAAAAAGTTGGAGACTAGCAAAAGTGCTATCTGCCTCGGTTTCTTGGGAAGGTGTGGTAGATGTTTGTGGGACTTGGCCAAAGCTTTGAAAGTTAAAGAGGCAAATACCCACTCCAAGAATAGCGTGTTTAAGCATAGTGTTTTTCATCTTTTCAATTTAGAATTCAACCTACTTAATCCAGAACATAGATTTTGTTACAACTGTAACCAATCTGTCTCCTTCGCTTATCATAGGGTAACTCTTAAACTTCGTACTATGAAAAAGTTATTTGCCCTTCTCTCCGTTTCGTTGTTATTTCTAACCTTGATCTTCAAGTCCTTAGACTTTCCCGGAACTGCACAATTAATGATACTCACCTTTGCGTTTAGTTTCCCTATTTTTTTTATTCTTGATTTTATTGGAGAATGGAAGTCCGGCGCTTCTAAACTATTGTCTTCAGTTTATTTCGTAGCGATTTTAGCCCTTTCGCAGGGTTTGTTTTATAAATTGATGCATTGGCCGGGTTCAGATCAATTACTCATATTGTCCTTGATCTTTATGCTTCCGGTTTATTTTTTATTAAGTGCAGTGCTGCGCAATAAAAAAGATGGTCTTCCGCGTTTCAGTTTCCTTCTTTTTATCTTCTTAACCTGGACAAGTTTGTTTGTGATCATGCATTATCCCGGCACCGTCATATTCCTTGCAACTACCTTGTTTATCGCCATGTTCGTTGTGATCTATGAACTCGTCAAAAAGGAAGGTCAACCCATATTTCAGCTCGTTCAGCACCGTCATCTCGTTAATGCCAGTGGTTTCATTGCCTTTTTGCTGTTTTTCCAGGCAAATAGACTGCCCATTCGAGTTTTGGAAAGCGAAATGACGCGTCAGTTCAGTCTTCAAGAGCAAATTGCCCAAGAAATCGAGATTGGCAACAGCTTCATGAAGCCTTCAAACAAAGTCTTTTCAGCACAAGTTGATAAAGAAACCATGGAACTACTGGCAAAAATTGATGAGGTCAAGTTAACCTTAATCGATGAAGTCAATGGAGGAATCGGCAAAATGCGCAATGCCGACAACTTAGCCATCCTTTGGAATAAACCATCCAAAAATGGTCCGCTCGGCATCATTAGCCTCAATTTAGCTGCGCTCGAGAACAAAAAAGACTTTGATATCCCAATGCATTTATTGATTGGAACCGATTTGAAAATTCTTGATCCAAGTAAGGCAGGAATCAAAATCTGGAATGCTTGGATGCAACACCAAACGAAGCTTCAGCAATACATTACGCAAAACCCAAATTTAGACACCACTCAACGCGCCCAAATGCTCAACACACTCCAACAAATCCAGCGCAACTGGCAACAAAAAGAATACCAACCTTACCACGACCTTCGCAATATCCATTGGGTAGCCCGCACCTTCGACCACGCCACTATTGTACAGGCGATTGTGCACCTCACAGAGTTGCAATATGAAGTGGTTCGATTGAGAAGTTTGGTGGTGGAGTAGGCTACTCCCCCTTCACCAAATGAATAAACCCGTGTTTATCTATTAACGTACCTCCTAGCATTTCGCCCCGCAGGCGGTAGAAGAACACGCCATCGGTGTGGAGCTGTCCGTTGAAGCCGTAGCCATCCCAGACGGCAATACCGGTTTGGTCTTCGAGTTCGAAAACAAGGTTGCCCCAGCGGTTCAGGATTTGAATGTCGTAGCTTTTGAAGGAGGGGTAGGGCAAAACTACAATGTCATTGATGCCATCGCCGTTGGGCGTAAATACATTCGGCACCCAAATGTCGGGGTCTGAGACAAAGATGGTGACAAACGCGGTGTCGATGCAGCCTAGGTTGTCGGTAATGGCGAGTGCAATTTGCTGCGGCCCTCCCTGCGGAAAACTGATACTTTGATCTGTGCTCTGGAAATAAAGGCTGCTACTGTCCGGGAAGATCCAAGTCCAGGTGCTGAGAGGGTTGAGGCTTGTGCTGGCATCAGTGAGCTCAACTACCTGATTGATATTCGCATAAATGGGGCTAGCATTAATTTGGGCATCCAGGCCACTCACACTTGCTGTGATGGGGTCAAGAAGGTACAAAATTTGGCAGCCAGCGGTGTCGTAAACCGTGACACTTGGGTTGTAAGTGCCGGTATTTGGATAAAAATAAGGGAAAGACAAGCTGTCGGTGATCCAAACACCATTTCCTAAGTTCCAGCTCACGGAGTCGATATTTGACGCATTGAGAATGGTAAACAAGGCCCCTTGCGCACAAACCGTGTTGTCTTGGATCCAAGTTGGTGTGCCAAGCGGCCCGCCGATAGACACATAGTTAGCAATGGTGGTGTCGTCGGTACAACCATATTGATCGGTAACCGATAGCAAAAGATTGAAAGAACCACTGGTCACGAGCGTGTTGTCGGGGTTTTGAAGAATAGAATTATTGCCATTGCCAAAAGACCAATTCCAATTGGTTATGGCGCCCATACTGGTAGAGGCATCGGTGAAGTCGCAGAAGAGCGGTGGGCAACTGTACTGCCCATTTGCGTTTACAGCTGCTCCAGAAAAAGTGTAGGTTGGTGCAGCTTGAGGATTCGAAATATATATTGTTTGGGCAGTAGAATCGCTGCAACCATTTGCATCGGTAACCACCAAAGCAATTGGAAAAGTTGAAAACAAACCATTGCCGCTTTCTGGCTGATTCAATAATAATAAACTGTCAAAACTCGTAATGCTCGAACCAATATACCATTGATAAGCGAGTGGGTCTTGTCCTGTACTGAGCGTGGCGATGGTGCTGCTGTCTAGGTTGCAAATAATGGTGTCTGAAGCAATGAGTGCGGTGGGTTTGGTGAGTGTAATTTGGACCGAAACAGGGTTAGACACACAGCCATTGATATCCGTTGCGGTAAGCGTTGCTGTGTATACACCGTTGCCTACAAAAGTATGGTTGATGGCTTGATTGACGTTGTTGGTAGTTACTGTCGTGTTGTTATCTGAAAACGTTGTGTTGAAAGTGGCTAAGGGCAGGCCATTGGCAATGCTGTAGCTTGTGTTGCTAAAACTCACCTGGAAAGGCGAGCAACCTACGTAAGACGGCGCTAAAAGTCCTGCAACGGGTTTGTTGGCCACATATATGGTTTGGCTGCTGGTAGAAGAACAACCCGCCGAATTGAAAACCAACAAATTGATGTTGTAGGTGCCGCTTGCCGGATAAACATAGTTCACATTTGGCCCGTTATTGATTTGTTGGCCATTGCCAAAAGTATAAATCCAGTTATTGACTGGGTGCGCTGGCCAGGTGGTACTTTGGTTAAACAAACCAATGGCGTCGCCTTTGCAAATGGTGTCGTCGGGGAGTATGAAATTCGATTGCAGTTGTGATATCGTTACAGCTAGTGTAATGCTGTCCGAACAACCCGTGGTGTAGTTATGAACCACTTGTTCAATCTGATAAGTGCCGTAATTGGCAAATGCGTGGGAGGTGTTGCCCCCGTTGGGCAGATCTAGCTGTGCATTATCGAAATAGGTGTAGGGTGTGTTGTCGTTCCATTCGTAGTGCAGGGCTACGCTATCGCTGGGTTCGCCGTCTAGTGCGGTGTTCTGAAACTGAAACGTGACGGGTAGGCTGCTGGGGTTGCACACCAGGGTGGTGTTCGGATTGAATTGCGCAATTGGCGCGAGCACATACAGCACCGAATCTTTTTCTAAAGTATCAATACACCCCCTGAAATCGACATATAGCGTGACGACTACCCAGCCGGTGTCTTGCGAAAATTGAAAGGTGGGGTCGTCTTGCGTGCTTATCCCTTGTGAGAAATCCCATAAATAGGAGATTTCTGAGCTGTCGTAAGGAACTGAAATATAAAATTCAGATTCAAATTCTACATCTGTATTGGCGCAAGTAATATTGGGGTCCCAGCTGAAGTCGATAGAATCGATGGATCCGACCGTAACGTATGGTGTCTTGATAATCGTGTCTTTACAGCCTGAAGCGGTGGTAATGATGAGCGATACATCATATAAACCCACGCCATAGGTTTGCGGTGGCGGAATTTGGCCGTTGAAGGTTTGGCCATTGCCAAAGCTCCATTGCCATGACACAATCGGGTTGCTCGGTGTGTAAGACGTATCGATGAACTGCACCGTAAAAGGCGCACAAGCACCAGTATCTGCGGCGTAAAACCCGGCCTGAACCGGCGTGATTTCAATGTAGTCTTGCAGCGTTTTAATTCCTGAACAGCCCGCGCTCGAGGTAAATGTGAGGCTGACATCATATAAGCCACTTAATTGGTAAATGTGGGCAGGAGGGTTGGCGCCAGTATAAGTTTGGCCGTCGCCGAAATTCCACACGTAGGTCCCGCTAAGGTTGGTTGTATTGAAAAATTGGATACTTCCCGGCGCACAATTGGCCGTGGGGTTGGCATAAAAGTTAGGTATGGTATTGGCTTGCACGACAATTTGTTGGCTCGTGCTTGCAGAGCAACCAGAGTTGGTGTTTTGCGCAGTGAGGTTAACGGTGTAGGTGCCCGGCGAGTTATACGTTACGCTTGGGTTTTCTGCGTTGCTTTGGCCAGCGCTGCCGAAGTTCCAGCTCCAGGCATTGGCGCCTGCAGTAGAGTTGTCTTGAAATGCAATCGGCTGTCCAACACAACCCACGGCGGGCGCAGTAATGCCTGCTTGAAAGTTAGAAACTACAATTGCTTGGGTTTGGCTGTTCACACAGCCCGTGTTGGTGTTGGTGACGTTCAAAACCACTTGGAAGGTGCCCTGCGCGTTGTAGGTAACACTTGGAGGTGTAAACTGACTCGAGGTTTGGCTATTGCCAAAATTCCAAGCTTGGGTAAAATTAGCGCCTTGTGAAGAGGTATTGGTAAAAGAAAGCGTGAGCGGAACCGTGCAACCGAGGCCGTTGGCCGTAAAACCGACATTTGGCAGCGGATTCACGGTAATATACGCAGCTTTGATTTCCGCATCGGCTACGCCATTGGCATTGGTAGCAACAAGCGTAATGGTGAAAGTGCCGGCTGTGCTAAAGGCATGTGTTGCATTGGTCGTGGTTGCTGAATTGCCATCGCCGAAATCCCATTGATAGGAGCTCAATGCGGGGCCGCCGTTAGCCGAAGATGTATTTGTGAAACTGACGTTTTGCCCTACGCAAACCGTAAGCGGGTTGGCCGTGAAATTGGCAACCGGACTCTGGGCATAAAAAGTGGTAGCAAGCCAGCTCAAACTGACAAGCAATAGGCGTAGGTAGGTCATTACTCGTTCTTAACGCATAAAGAATGGATAAAGTTGCCTTTAGGGGTTGACGGACCTTAAATTTTCAGGAAATTGTGCTTCCATGGCCGGGAAAAACACATGGCCTAAAATGAGTGGATTGAAGACGAAATATTGGCAACGTACTAATTCGCCGTCGGGCAACAGGCACCAAAAACTATTCATGTCCATATTGACCAACTCTCCAAATTCATTGCGTTGCACGTCTTTGCTCTTGATGCGAAACATCTTGAGGGCAATGCGCTCGTCGGTTGTCTTGACCTCTAGCACGCAAAATGCTTGGCTTTTTTTGACGCTATCTACTTGTTTGTCTGACAACGAAAAATTCTTTTGTTCGAAATGTATTTTTTGAAATCCTTGCAAGTAGCGAAACACATTGGTGGTGTCTAAACTAGCCAGTGGTTTGCCATTTTGGGTAACGCGAAAGCGGTTGCCTTTGTTGTAGAGCTCAAAGTTGCGGTAAGCTTCTCCGTGGAACTTCGCTTTTACACTTTTGATATCTTCCATTTGAAGGGCCATAATTTCGGTACAAGCCCATTGGCGTGGGTCGGCAAAAAAGCGTGGGTCTATCAGGCCATTCATGCCTGCAAGCTTCATCATGACCGGGGCAGCGCTCTTGCCGTCATCGGCTGTTTCCAGGAGCATAATTTGGCCGTAGTGGTCGGGGGTTGCAGGGCCCATGTACCAAGTTTTGGTCCATTCGCCATCTTGGAAAATTTCTACCTTGATGTGCGAGCTCGCCATGAGTTCAGTAAAGCGTTTTTCTGATTTTTGAGCCAAGTAACCTTTGAATTCAATTTTGTTGAGTGCCTCTAATATCAGGGATACATTCGATTTGGATATACAGCCACCTTTGCTATCGGTCCAGGTTTCGTTGGTTTTGACGAGCGTAAATTGCTGCCCAAAGGCATCGGTAATGACAATCTTTGAAACGGTGTTGGTGTCTTCAATTTTAAAATTAAAAGCGCGTGCGTCCGAAGCACCTTGCCCATCTTGGAGGTTCAGGGCAAACCAAGTGAGGCCAGCTAATAAAACAATAAAAAGCGCGAGAATAAGACCTTTTTTCTTCATGGAGAGCAGATATTAACGGGTATAGCGTCTGAGGCGGATCCAGTTCATGAGAAAGGCGAGTGCCAAGATCACTAATAAAGGAGTCAGCATATTGATGCTTTTATAGAAAAGCGAAGCGCTTTTGATTTTTTCTTTATCGATTTCTTTGATGTCAATTTGGCGGCTGCGGATATCCAATACGGAGTTGTCGCCCATCATGTAATCGACCATGTTTTGGAAAAGTTCTTGATTGCCAAAAACAATAGGAATGCGTCTTTGGGCAAGTTCTGCATCCACTTTTAATTCATTGATCGCAATGGGGCGGTACAGATAGCTGTTGATTTTTTTAGGATCGAGAATAGAGTCGTAGCTGTTGCGGATAAAACTACCGTTGCCAACGACTAAAATTTTGGTTTCTTTTTGGCTCTCCTCTAAATAATTGGCGTCTTTGCTATTGGCAAATTCTGCAACAATTCGGTTCTTGAAATGCGACTGATAAAAGCCTTCTGACAAACCCGCTACACAAAGTTTGTTGATTTCATCGTCGGGGTTGTCAACTAGTTTGGGGTTTTTGCCATAGTTCAGCGGAAGCGCTAAATTGACTAAGGGTTGCAAACCGCTGGGAATGGCATTGCTCGAACTTGTTAAAATGGGGGTCAGCTGTGCTTTTGGAACCTGCACAAATTCAATTTCGTTGGCGTATTTCAAAGAAATAGGATCGACGTTGCGGGTCATTGGGTGCAAGCTTGGCGTGGCAAGTATGTGGTAAAACCAAGGTAGAAATGCGGTTTCGGCAAACGGCACAATTTTAGGTGCACAATTGGCGTCTAGCACGTAGTTTTCTTTGATTTTGATGCCGTAATCAAAGAGCAAGCGGTCGAGTAGTAGGTTTTTACGCGAGGTGTGGGTCATGCCTGTGGCATTGAGGGTGTCTTCGTTGAGGGCTAGCGTGTTCATAAAACACAAGAGCTTTCCGCCGCGCATGACAAACTGATCTATGAGGTAGAGGTCTTTTTGCGAAAATGGCGTTTGGGGATCGGCAACAATGAGGCCATCGACGTCTTGCAGCGCCGCAATGCTGTCGTTGAGGGCAACATCTTTAATTTGGTAATAAGGCGAAATGAGTGCGCGGGCACGCATGGTTTCTGCTGGGTTGAGTTCGCCATGGCCTTGTAAAAAAGCGATGGTGGGTTTGCTCGTTTGGGTGAGGCGGCGCATGGCCGAAAGCAGGTTGTATTCTAAGTTGTTGAGCGCATTTTCGATGATTTCGGTCATTTGCTCAAGGGCGTAGGGGCGGCCGGGTTGTGTTCCGGGTAATAACTGAACCACGCCTTCCTTGGTGATGCCGTTCACGCTGTAAGAAAGCAAAGCGCCAGGAAACAAGAGCATCTGGCTTTGGGTGCCGTCCTTGAGGTAAAGAATTTCTAAGGGCAAGATGCCTTTGCCGCGGTCGTAGAGCTGAGAGCGCAGGGCATTGATTTCATCTTCGGTGCCTACATTTGGATCTGTGAATAAAAATTCGACGCGGGTTCCGGCAATGCGTTTGAAATCTTTGAGCTTGTCTTTGAGCGCGTTTTGGAAATTCTTGAGTTCAGAAGGCATGTTGCCATCTAAATAAATTTGAATACTGATGCGGTTCTCGAAGTTTTTCTTGTCGGAGAGGTAGTTGACCGTGCTTTGCGCCAAGGAATAGCGTTGGTCTTTGGTCATGTCGAGCTTGAAGTAAAGCATGGAGCCGATAAAGTTCAGCAAGACCAAAACCGCGGCAAGCAAGCCTAGTACAGTCCAGTTGTAAAGACCTTTGGTGAAGTTGAATTTCATGCGTTACTTTTTGAGCGATTTGAGAACAGTGAGCGAAGCCACCAAGAAGAGGGCATTCAGACTTAAAAAATAAAGGATGTCGCTGGTATCGATGACGCCTTTTTTGATGGCCTCGTAATGAAAAGCGATACCGATATACTTAATGAGGTAATCTAAGCCACCAATTTGACTGAAATTGCCTAGTAATTCAAAACCGTCGTAAAAAACCCAACACAAGAACATCGCGAGTATAAACGCAACAATTTGACTGTGGGTGAGTGCGGAGGCAAACATTCCAATAGATACAAATGCTGCACCTAATAGCAAAAGACCAATGTAGGAGGTAAAGGTGGCGCCTAAGTCGATGTTGCCAATAGGTTTGCCGAGGTAATACATACTGACCAAATAAACGAGCGTTGGTAAAATAGCGACAAAAACTAAGGCGACGCCCGCAAGATACTTGGCAAAAATGAGTTGGAAATCTGAGATGGGGCGGGTGAGGAGTAGTTCAATAGTGCCCGTTCGGCGCTCTTCTGCTATGGAACGCATGGTGATGGCTGGGATCAGGATCAGAAAGATCACTGGCGACATATTAAAAAACGGGATGAGGTCTGCGGTGGAACCTTCGAGTAAGTTGGTGTTGTAAGAGAGGATCCAGTGAAAGAGTCCGCAGGCGATCAGGTAGATGAGGATGAACACATACCCGATAATGGAACTCAGGAAACTCGAAATTTCTTTTAAGAATAAGGCGCGCATAGTAAAAGTTGAGTTGTCAAATTTAACAAATATCTATAAACGAAAATTCCCGCCTTGTGGGGCGGGAATTTTAGATACACTCAATCTTTATTATGCTTGTTTCACATTCACAGCGTTCAAGCCTTTACGGCCTTCTTGCAATTCGAATTCAACTTCGTCATTTTCTTTGATTTTGTCTACCAAACCGGTAACATGAACAAAATACTCTTTGTTCGTGTCTTCTTCAACAATAAAGCCAAAACCTTTGGTTTCGTTGAAAAATTTTACATGTCCTTTACTCATTCTAATAATATTAATTTCGGTAAAGGTAAGGACCTATTTGAGTTTTACACTATTTTTCTCAAATAAATCCGTTAAAATTTTGATTTAAGCTCCATGCTTCAGCCTTTTGGGCAAACCAGGGCTTGATTTTCGGCCAAATAGAGGCAAAGAGTTCAGACTGTCTGTAATGGTTTAAATCTTGTTCTGATTGCCAGATGGAGTAGGTAAAAATGAGGCAAGGATCGTTTTGGTCTTGCAATAATTGCATGCCATTACACCCCTCGAACTGTGCAACTTGCCATTTGACGCTTTCAAAATGAGCGAGAAAAGCAGAAAGGTGCTGCGCTTCAAATTTCATTTTCACTACACGTACGAGCATCAGAACAACGATTGGATGTTTTCTTTGGAGCCTTGTGGCGTGAATTCTATGTGAACGGGGTCGCCGATGCGCATGCCAAATAATTTGCTGGCACCGCCAAAACCATCGTTGGCGCCGCGGTTAATGGCAATTTCTAAACGGCCTGAGCTGTTGAATATCGCCACGCGTTCACCCTGAGAAACCGCGTTGTAGGTTGGTGAAATTTCATCGATAAAGTATTCTTTTTTCTGATACTTGATGATGAAGGGGATATCGTTTCCGAAACGTTCGAAATCGGATTTTGTAATATTGGTAATGAGGTTGCCAAAGCTATCGATATGGATGACGATGCCGCGTATAAGTAGCTGATCGATGGCTGGTTTTTGATCGAAAGCGCGTTTGTAAGTGCGCGAAACCTCACAAAAACTGGATAGCGCTTCTTTATTGGCAATGCGCTTAGCGAGGTCGATGAAACAATTTTTGGTGGTGAAGCGCCAAGCTTCGGGCTGCGTTTTGATAGCGGTGTAGAGGTAGAATTCGTCTGGAAAGTCTTCTTCTAAAAAGCTGCCAAAAAAGCCGTTGTCGTTGCAAATGAAGTATTGCTCTTTGAATTTGAGAATACCAGGGTAGCGTTCTTTTTGCGCTTCAAATTGTGGTTCGCTGTCTACGCCGATGAGGTGAATCGTGCCGGCAGGGAATTCTTCAAAGCAACAACGCAGCTGATAAGCAGCTGCTCTGATATTGAAGGGGGTGATGCCATGACTGACGTCGATCACGTGCGCTGCAGGGAATGCTTGAAAGAGCTTTCCTTTAATAGCTGCTACGTAGTAGTCGTGGTAGCCGTTGTCTGTAGTGAGCGTAATGATTTGCATAGCTGAGAAGGCAACTTTGTGCTCAGAAATTTATAATTTTACCAAAAGTAATTGAAATCGTTAGAAACCCTTCAAAAAACCACCAAATAAATTGAGTTCAGGTCAACGTCAGATCAGCATTGAAGGCCTTAATCCGGCTGAAATTTACGGCATCAACAATGCGCATCTCAAGCACATCAAGAGTTTCTTTCCAAAGCTCAAAGTCGTTGCGCGCGGTAACGAGCTCACTTTGACAGGTGACGACGAAGTCATGGACGAATTCGAGCGCAAGTTCGCGCTGATCGTTCAGCATTACCATACTTACAACAGCCTCACCGAGAACAACATCGATAACCTCATGTTGCAAGACGGCGCTAAAATGCTCTCCCAAGACGACGGCTCCGAGACACTCGTGCACGGCAACGGTGGTGTCAAGATCAAAGCGCGCACCGTCAATCAAAAAAAGTTGGTGCAGGCAGTTCTAGAGTCCGACATGGTTTTTGCCGTTGGGCCGGCTGGTACTGGCAAAACCTACACAGCTGTTGCTATGGCTGTGCGGGCCTTGAAAGCCAAAGAAGTGAAGCGCATCATTCTCACGCGCCCAGCAGTGGAGGCCGGTGAAAACCTCGGCTTCTTACCCGGCGACCTCAAAGAAAAGCTCGATCCATACCTCATGCCGCTCTACGACGCACTCCGCGACATGATCCCAGCTGAAAAACTCGCCGACATGATCGAATTTGGTGTCATCGAAATTGCACCGCTTGCTTTTATGCGCGGCCGTACCCTCGACAAAGCATTTGTCATTTTAGACGAAGCCCAAAACACGACCCAAATGCAAATGAAAATGTTCCTGACCCGCATGGGCATGACCGCCAAATTTGTCATTACCGGCGACATGTCTCAGGTCGATTTACCTTCGCGTCAGCGTTCAGGCTTGTCTTATGCGCTAGACGTCCTCCACGACATCAACGATATCAAAATTGTACGCTTGGGTCAGTCCGACGTCATTCGCCATCGCTTGGTCAAGCAAATCATCGAGGCATTTGATGTCGCCGAGCACCAAGAAAAACTCGACAAACAGGCCAAACTCGACGCACAAGAAAAAAATAAAAAATAGAACTCCTAATAACAAACCCTTTTTATGCAAGCCCTCACCAGTAATTCATTTCAGTTTCAAGGTCAAACCAAAGTCTATAACGGTAAGGTCCGCGATGTCTATACCCTAGACAACGGCCTACTCGTGATGGTCGCCTCTGACAGAATTTCGGCTTTCGACCACATTCTACCTAAAGGAATTCCTTACAAAGGTCAAGTGCTCAATCAGGTGGCCACTATGTTTTTAAATGCAACCAAAGACATCGTTCCTAATTGGTTGCTTGCTACACCAGATCCTGCTGTTGCAATTGGTGTGGCTTGTGAGCCTATCCGCATCGAAATGGTCATTCGCGGATACTTAGCGGGGCATGCCGCCAGAGAATACAATGCCGGCAAGCGCGTTCTTTGTGGGGTTGCTTTGCCAGAGGGCCTCAAAGAAAACGACCGTTTGCCAGCACCTATCATCACCCCAGCCACCAAAGCAGAAGAAGGCCACGACGAAGACATTTCCAGAGAAGACATCCTTGCACGCGGTTTGGTTTCACCTGAAATCTACGCCCAAATGGAACAATATACGCATGCGCTCTTTGAACGCGGTACGCAAATGGCTGCAGCGCGCGGGCTTATTTTAGTTGATACCAAATACGAATTCGGCCTACACAACGGCGTTGTTACGCTCATCGACGAAATCCACACCCCAGACTCCTCGCGCTATTTCTATGCCGACGGCTACGAAGCGCGTCAAGCAAACGGCGAAGCACAAAAGCAACTTTCAAAGGAATTTGTGCGTCAGTGGCTCATTGAAAATGGCTTCCAAGGCCTAGATGGACAGCAAATGCCTTTCATGCCCGACGACTTCGTTCAAACCATCTCCGAACGCTATATCGAACTTTACGAGCGCATCACGGGTCTTTCTTTTGAAAAGGCTGACACCCAAAATATCGTTGCCCGCATTGAACATAACGTCAATGCTTACTTGCAAAACAACTAAACTATGTCTGTACACGCAGCTGCACCCAAAAAAATAACGACCCACACACTTCAAGAAATGAAGCATGCGGGTCAGAAAATCTCGATGCTTACCGCCTATGATTACTCCATGGCGCGCATCGTAGACGAAGCTGGCATAGACGTCATTCTCGTCGGCGACTCCGCTTCAAATGTCATGGCTGGTCACGAAACCACCTTGCCCATAACCCTCGATCAAATGATTTACCACGCATCGAGTGTGGTGCGCGCCGTGCAACGCTCCTTAGTAGTTGTAGACATGCCTTTCGGTTCTTACCAAGGCAATTCAAAAGAAGCTTTATCGAGCGCTATTAAAATCATGAAAGAATCGGGCGGCCATGCCGTCAAGATGGAAGGTGGCGCCGAAATCCTCGACTCCGTTCGCCGCATTCTTACCGCGGGTATTCCCGTAATGGGTCACCTCGGCCTTACGCCGCAATCTATTTATAAGTTCGGAACTTATGTAGTTCGCGCTAAAGAAGAGGAAGAAGCAGCGCGCCTTATTGCCGACGCCAAAGCATTGGAAGAAGTGGGTTGTTTTGCAATTGTACTCGAAAAAATTCCTGCTTCACTTGCCGCACAGGTTGCCCAAATGGTACAAATTCCAGTGATAGGCATAGGTGCAGGAGGAGGCGTGGACGGCCAAGTGCTCGTGATCCACGACATGCTTGGCATCAACAACGAATTCAATCCGCGTTTTTTACGCAAATACAACAACCTTCACGCACACATGCTGCAAGCCTTCCAAGACTACAAAGCAGATGTACAATCCGGCGACTTTCCAAATGTTTCGGAGTCTTATTAATTTTTTAGGGCTCGTCTTTTTCTTTTTTCTTCTCGGCTGTTCAGACCAAAAAGCTATCGAGCATTCAAAAAAAGAAAATTTATGCCAGCACAGCCAGTACCTGCGCATTTTAAAAAACCAAAAGGGATACAAGATCGAAATCCTTGATCCGGATCAACAACGCAAGCTGCATGTGTTTCAAATCCAAAAGTCCTATGCGCGTATAGCGGTGCTCAGTGCTACCCACGTGGGCATGCTTTCGGCGCTTGGTCAGCAAGAAAAAATTTGTGCGGTATCCAATGCTAAATACCTCCTTGACCCTCGCGTCAAAAGACTTCTGAAACGCAAGCGTATAGCAGATTTAAATACAGAATTGGGTTTTTCAGCGGAGAAATTGCTCCAAAATAAGGCGCAAGTGGTGGTTTACAGTGGTTTTGGCAATGAGAGCCAACAACTCAAAAGACTTCCTTCCAACATGCTCCGTATTGCCAATTTTGAATGGCGCGAAAAAACTCCTTTGGCCAGAGCAGAATGGCTGCTCTTGTTTGGCGCTTTATGTGGTCAGTTCGACGAAGCCCAACAGTTGTTTAAAGAGATAGAAGCCAATTATATCCGTATCCAAAAGGAAGTGCAACAAAATAACCGTTCCAACCAACTTCCGGTCCTCCTTAGTGGCAACCTATACGGCGATCAATGGATTGCGCCAGCTGGGCAAAGTTTTGAAGCACGTATTTACAAGGATGCAGGTTTGGCCTATTTATTTAGCAAAGAGGAAGGCACGGGCAGTGTTTTCAAGAGTTTAGCTGAAATCCTCAGAAAAGGGCCTGCTGTTGGTATTTGGCTCAACCCAGGATTGCCGAGCAGAAAAGCAATTCTAAAGCAGTATCCGAAAGCACAATTCTTTCCATTTTTCAAAAAACCGATTTACTGCTATACGTCCAATACCAATAAATATTGGGAGCAAGCTGCCGTACACCCCGATTGGCTGCTCTCCGATTTGAGTCAAATTGCAGCGGGTCAGGTAAAAAAGTTGCATTTTTATGCTTTATTGAAATGAAGCAACGCAGCAGTCAACTTCTGATAAGTTCCGGAATTCTACTCCTTTTATTGAGTTGGGTGCACCTCTTTGTGCTCCAACAAGAGCAAGGAGCAAATAGCACCTTGATTTTTTGGGAGTTTCAAGTACCGCGCTTGCTCAGTGCGCTCCTAGCGGGTGCAGGGCTGTCACTGAGTGGGCTGTTGATGCAAAACCTTTTTCAGAATCCGATGGCTGGGCCATATGTGCTTGGCATCAATTCAGGCGCAAGTCTCTTTATTTCTATTCTTATTTTGGGTGCTGCACCCTCGTTTTTAAACGAGTTCAGTTACGTAAGTGCTGCCATGACCGGCGCTTTTTTGGCAGCCAGCTTTATGTTTGTCGTCTCCAAACGCGTACAAAATATCCAATCGCTGTTGGTAATTGGGCTGATGTTTGCAAGCTTTACCGGTGCTATTGAAGCTGTATTGCAGTCGTTTGCGGCCCCAGAGCAAGTCAAGCAGTTGTTCATCTGGAACATGGGTTCGCTCCAGCAAATGAGTGCTGCGCAAGCACCATGGATGACCACACTCGTTGTTTTTGGTATAGCTACAACCTTATTTTTAGTGAAAGGCTTAAATGCTATGGTACTCGGCGAAGCACATGCGCTTCAACTTGGAATCAAAGTCAAGCAACTCAAAATTGCTATTCTATTTGTAACCGCACTACTTGCGGGCAGCATTACCGCCTATTGTGGCCCTATCGCGTTTGTGGGCTTGGCCATCCCAAATTTAGCGCGCGCGCTTTTAAAGACGCAAGACCACCTCTTGCTCATTTTGTTTTCGGTGTTGGCCGGCAGTTGTTTTCTCGTCGCCATTGATGTGCTTATTTTGCTTCTAGACCCTTGGTTGAGCCTTCCTGTAAATGTCTTGACAGCCGTTATTGGCGCGCCTTATGTTGCTTACCTCATGATACGCCAAAGATGATCACTATTCAACACGCACAAGTAGGGTATCAAACAACACTCATTGACATCGCGCAATTAGCGCTTCCTGCAGGGCAAATTTATGCGCTCATTGGCCGAAACGGTTCTGGGAAATCTACGCTACTGCACTCTTTGATCGGGCAGTTGCCTTTGCGTGTCGGCAGTATTTCTCTTGGTGCATTTTCACTCGAGGAGCTGCAAAAAAATACCGCGCTGCGCTCAACGCAGGTTGCGTATGTAGCGAGTATGTTTGCTGGAGTAGAGGCCTTGACGCTACGTGCGTATGTTTCGCTCGGGCGCGTACCTCATTTAGGTGCTTTTGGCCGCTTGCAGCCAACAGATTTGCAATTTGTAGATGAGGTGCTCCAAGCGCTCAACTTAAGTGACTTAGCTCATAAGGATACGCGCAAGTTAAGCGACGGCGAGCGTCAACTTGCTAGTTTGGCGCGTGCTATTGTTCAGGACACACCGCTGATGGTCCTAGATGAACCCGCCTCTTTTTTAGATTATTTCAATCGGGAATTATTGATAGATCAACTTCAACAGTGGGTGCAGCAAAAACCTGAGCGCACGGCTGTTTTTTCGAGTCACGACATCGATTTGTGCTTGCAAAAGGGGATTCCAATGCTGGTTTTGCATCAACAAAAACTAACCTTGTTAGACAAGCCATCCAAACAAGAAGTAATGGCCTTGCTTTAGATGGTCATGATGTCTTTCTCTTTCAGTTCGAGAAGTTCATCGACTTTTTTGATGTAGCTATTGGTGATTTTTTGTACTTCTTCCTCTGCATCTTTTGACATATCTTCAGATAATCCTTCTGATTTGAGGTCTTTGATCATGTCTAAAGCGTCTTTGCGGTTGTTGCGGACACCAATTTTAGCGTTTTCAGCTTCGGTTTTGGCACGTTTTACTAAATCGCGGCGGCGCTCTTCCGTAAGTGGTGGAACAGCAATAATGAGTTGTTCGCCGTTGCTTTGCGGATTGAGGCCAAGATTGGCATTGATGATGCCTTTAGCGATGTCGTTGATCAGGGGTTTTTCCCAGGGCTGCACAATAATGGTGCGTGCGTCCATGGTATTGACGTTCGCCACTTGTTGCAAAGGCGTCATGGAACCGTAGTATTCTACCATAACACTGTTCAACATAGCAGGACTTGCTTTGCCTGCACGGATTTTAAGGAGTTCGTTTTCGAGGTGATTCAAGGATTTTTGATTGGCTTCCTTGAATTCGTCGTAGATCATTGAAAGTTCTTCTATCATGATGCGCTAACTAAAGTTCCAACATGCGCTCCTTCCATTAACTTGCGTAAATTGCCGGGAGTGTCCATGTCAAATACGATGATGGGTAAATTGTTTTCTTTACATAGCGTAAAGGCGGTCATGTCCATGACATTGAGGCCTCTTGCATATACTTCGTCAAATGAAATTTGATCAAATTTAACTGCTGAGCTATCTTTAAGTGGGTCTGCGGTATAGATGCCGTCTACGCGAGTTCCTTTCAGAATGACTTCTGCATTGATTTCGATGGCACGCAAAGAAGCAGCAGAATCGGTAGTAAAGAAGGGGTTACCTGTGCCGGCACCAAAAATAACTACCCTGCCTTTTTCTAAATGACGCACGGCTCTGCGGCGCACAAATGGCTCGGCAATTTCTTTCATTTCAATAGCTGACTGCAAACGGGTCGTAACACCAACCGACTCTAGTGCCGATTGTAGCGCCATGGAGTTGATCATGGTGGCGAGCATGCCCATGTAGTCGCCGTGGGTGCGGTCCATGCCACCTTCTTCGGCTTGCACACCTCTGAAGATGTTGCCACCGCCAATTACAATTGCTACCTCAACACCTAACTGATGTAGTTCTTTGATTTGTAGTGCATAGGCGCTAATGCGTGTGTTATCTATGCCAAATTGTTTGTCTCCCATAAGAGACTCACCTGAAAGTTTGAGGAGTATGCGTTTGTATTTCATATGCAAGACAAATATACTATGAATCGTGTTTATTTGGGTTTAGGGTAAAAAAAAAGCTACCGATATCGATAGCTTTTTTAAATATTGATGTTTGCTTAGCTCAAAGAGAAACGTTTGAACTCAGAAACAGTAAGACCTGTTGCGGTGCTGTTTAAGAATTGTTCTACTGTGAGTTTGTTGTCGCGAACAAATGCTTGACTTAACAAAGTGTTTTCTTGGAAGAATTTGTTCAAACGACCCATAGCGATTTTCTCAGCCATGTCAGCTGGTTTGCCTTCTTGGATAGCCAATTCTTTACCAACTTCGATTTCACGCTCAATTGTGCGCTCATCTACGCCGTGTTTGTCGATAGCGATAGGAGCCATAGCAGCAACTTGCATTGCAACCTGACGACCTGCTTCAGCGACATCTTCTCCAGCAACAGTTAAACCTACAAGTGTAGCTAATTGGTTACCTGGGTGGTTGTAAGCAACAACGTTTTCAGCGCGAACCACTGCGTAAGCAGAAAGATCTAGTTTTTCGCCGATGACACCAACTTGCTCTGTGATTTTGTCTTCAACAGAAAGTCTGTCGTCGTATGCTAAAGCTTTCAATTCTTCAGCGGTTTCAGGGAGTTTGTTGAGTGCGAGGTCTACTAAAGACTGAACGAATGCTACATAACCATCGTTTTTCGCAACGAAGTCAGTTTCACAGTTAAGGGTTAAGATCACACCTGCTTTGCTGTCTGCTGTAGCTTGTGCCATAATAAGACCTTCTTTAGCGTCGTTACCACCGCGTTTTGCAGCGATTTTTTGACCTTTTTTACGAAGGATATCGATAGCTGTTTCGAAATCACCGTTGGCTTCAACCAAGGCATTTTTACAATCCATCATACCAGCACCTGTCTGTTGGCGCAATTTGTTTACATCTGCAGCTGTGATAGCCATGTTATGAGAGTTTATGGGTGAATTATTCTGCGCTTTCTGTAGCGTCTGCTGCAACTTCTGCTTGTGCTTCGGCTGGAGCTTCGTCTTTGTCAGTAGCTTTCAAATTTTTACGGTCTTCTAAACCTTCTTTGATAGCACCACAAATAGCGTCGAGGATCAAAGTGATAGATTTAGTAGCGTCGTCGTTGGCAGGAATAGGGAAGTCTACCAATTTAGGATTTGAATTGGTGTCTACCATTGCAAACGTAGGGATGTTCAAACGACGAGCCTCTGCAAGAGCGATGTGCTCTTTAAGGATATCGACGATGAAAATAGCTGCTGGTTGACGCGTCATGTCTGCGATAGAACCAAAGTTTTTCTCGAGTTTCTCGCGTTGACGGCTTTTGAATAGTTTTTCGCGTTTGTTGAGGGTGTCCCAAGTACCGTCTGATTTCATTTTGTCGATAAGCGACATTTTGCGAATAGACTTACGTGTAGTTTGGAAGTTGGTTAACATACCACCAGACCAACGCTCCGTTACAAACGGCATGTTGACTGCTGCTACGCGCTCAGCAACGATTTCTTTAGCTTGTTTTTTCGTAGCAACGAAAAGTACTTTTTTACCAGATTTAGCAATTTGCTTCATTGCAGCACATGCGTGGTCAAGGTGTACGAGTGTTTTGTTGAGGTCAATGATGTGAATGCCTTTCTTCTCTTCGAAGATGTAAGGCGCCATTGCCGGGTTCCACTTGCGCTTAAGGTGACCAAAATGTACACCTGCGTCGAGTAGGGATTCAAAAGTTAATTTAGACATATTGTGTTTTTGTTTACGTTCCTATTAAAAAAAGCAACATTGGAGGGGCCAAAACGGCAAGTGCTCCAATGCTTGGATGCTAAACAGTCCAGTAGGCGGATTAACGCTTGGAGAACTGGAATTTCTTTCTTGCTTTTGGTTGACCTGGTTTCTTACGTTCTACCATACGTGGGTCACGTGTCATGAGGCCTTCTAATTTGAGCATTGGTTTGTAGTCTGCAGATACTTCCACAAGCGCACGGGAAATCCCTAAACGCACTGCTTCTGCCTGACCATTGATACCACCACCAACAACGTTTACTTTGATGTCGTACTGACCAGCTGTGCCGGTAAGTGCAAACGGTTGGTGAACTTTTGCTTGAAGAAAGTCAATTGGAAAAAATTCGGTCATCTCGCGTTTGTTGATCGAGATTTTGCCGTTTCCTTTGGTTAAATAAACGCGGGCTACCGCTGTTTTTCTTCTTCCTAATGCGTTAATGACTTCCATACTAATTATTTGAGGGTATCAAGATTCAATAATTCTGGTTGCTGCGCTTCGTGATTGTGTGCAGCACCTTTGTAAACTTTGAGGTTGGTGTAGAGTTTGCGACCAAGTGTGTTTTTTGGAAGCATACCTTTAATTGCCTTCTCGATGAGGCGCTCAGGATGGTTTTTGAGCATGCTCTCAGCAGATGTAAAACGCTGACCGCCTGGGTAACCAGAGAAACGAACGTATTCTTTATCTTGGAGTTTGGTGCCAGAAAAGGCGATTTTCTCCGCGTTGATAACGATCACATTGTCACCACAGTCCGCATGCGGCGTGTAACAGGTTTTATATTTTCCACGGATGACTTTGGCAACTTTACTTGCCAAACGTCCGACTGTTTGACCTTCAGCATCCACTACATACCACTTCTTATCGGCAGTTTCGGTATTACCAGCTAACGTTCTGTAACTTAATGTGTTCACGGTTCTTTCTGTTAAATAAAAAACTTAATTTCCCTGAATTTAGGGGTGCAAAGATACAACTATTGTGTTTATTTACAAATGAAAAGTAGAAAAATTCTAAGATTATTTTGCTTTAAAGGCTGAAATCGCATTTCTAGTAAATTCACTCAGGACCAAACGCCCACTAATTGCGGCGCGTTGAACTAAAAGTTCGTCCCAATTTTCGGTGCCTTCCCAGAAGATCTTTTTGAGTTCTTGCATGGCTTCTGGATTGGACTGCGCTAGTTTGCTGCTCAGCGTTTGGATAGCAGCGTCCATGCTGGCTTCGTCCTCGAATATTTCTGTGTAGAGTCCTTTGTCTTTGGCCCATTGGGCGCTGCGCCATTCGGTGGCGTTGATGCCGAGCTCACTCATGGCCGAACGGCCTATTTTGCGTTCTACTGCTGGCCCCACCACGAATGGCCCGATGCCCACAGCAAGTTCTGATAACTTCACTTCAGCTCTATTGGTTGCAAAGCAGTAGTCGGTAGCAGAAGCCAAACCGACGCCTCCACCAACTGCGCGTCCTTGCACGCGTCCGATGATGAGTTTCGGTGCTTTTCTACAGGCGTTGATGACTTTGGCAAAGCCTGAGAAAAATGCAAGACCGGTTTCGAGGTCTTGGATACTGATGAGTTCGTCAAAACTGGCACCTGCGCAAAATGCTTTGCTGCCCTGTGATTGGAGCACGAGTACTTTGGTGCGTTCATCTGCAGCGAGTTCGGTGATGGTATCTGCTAAAGATTGCAGGATGTGCCCAGGTAGGGAGTTGCTCATTGGGTGCCCGAAGGTAATGAGGCCTATACCAGTTTCTGAAATTTCGGTTAATACAAAACCGTCTTGGTGTGTGTTGTCCATTCTTATTTTAAAGTAAAGCTATCTGTACCAATTAAAAGACCTTCGCAGTATATACGCACTTTATAAGTTCCTTTTGAGGCATCTTCTCCTTTGAGTTCGTAGTAGATAGTGAGGTCTAAAGCTTGGTTTTGGTAATCGACATCTTTGCGCTGTGAATAAGCCGTGCTTCCGTTTTCTGTTTCTGTTACAAAATTGCTGCTGCCTTGCAACACCTCGCCATTCGGTGCGGTGATTTGCAAGTAAACACTTTTGCGTCCGGAGGCACTGAGTACGTTCTCTGACAGTGTAAAACTACTGCGGAACTGAACGGCGCTCTTCGCGCGATCGGTTACTTCCATGGTGTTGTTGAGGCGTTGTTTGAGCGCTTCAGATTGGATGCCGTAAGCTTGTAATTTGCTGCCTTTTTTTACTTGTTGTTGCGATTCTTCTGCCTGTTGGCGGTAGGTGTCGCGTTCCGAAGTTGTGGTGGAAAGACGTACGTTAGTTTCTTCTAAACGGCTTCCTAAATCAATGTTGAGGGTGTTGAGGGAGTCAATGGTGCGGGCATAACTGCGCATGATTGAGCGCAGGGTTTCGTTTTCTTTTCGAGCCTTGACGAGGTCTCTGGCCGTCATTTTGGAGCGGTCTAGTTTTTGGAGGAGTTGGGTAATTTGCGCTTTTTGGGCATTGAGGCTATCTGCTTTTGTAGCGTCTTTTTCAATGAGCTTGTTGTAATTGCGCAGCATTTGTTGGAGGTCTTGCTTGAGGTCTTTCTTCATGCTGCCGGTGTAACCAGAAAGTGCAGCTTCCATATCGGCCATGTCAGAGAGGAGCGCTGTATTTTTATTATTGCAAGTATTGAGCGCAGCGCGTTGTCTGGACCAAGCGAGGGTGAGCCCTGCGAGGCCGGCAAGCAAAATAAAGATGAAAATGAAATAAAAACTATTTGATTTCTGAGGTGCTTGAGGTTGTGTTTCCATGTAAGGGTAGTTTGATAATCAAAAATACAAAAGAAATTGGTGTTATTTATGCGTTTGTGAATCTAACGTGTATCTAATGATGATATTGCCAACTCACTTCTTTAGTGAAGCGCAATATGCTGTCGGTCCCAACTGCCGTGAATCGGGCATCGCTGCTCGCAGGATAGGCACCGCCATGATGCATGGCTTCCACAACACTCACACCTGTTGGAACACTATTTAAAATGACACGCCCGACTTTTTCGTTTATAAAATGAGTTAAGGTAGGGTTTATGGATGCTGCGTTTTTTGAGAAAATACTTGTGGTAAGTTGACCAGTAATTTGGTCAAAGAGTAATTCAAGTTGTGCCTCGTTTTCGAAAGGACACAAAACAGCAAAAGGTCCAAAGACTTCTTCTAATAGCGTTGCTTCCTTCAAAAGAAGCCTGAGTTCGGTCTGCGCCAAGCCCCAGCGTCCTAAAATACCAGCTGCATTTTGACTGCTTTGGTGCTTTGTGATGCCTTTGATTTGGAAAACTTGGCGTTTGCGCGCCTCAAACTTCTGAAAAATATCGGGGTGTAGCATTGGCACGGCAACTTGGGCGGCCAGCGCGTCTAGAAGTGCATTCTTAAAAGTATCCAAATGCTGTTGTGCAACAAGGAGGAGTCCTGGTTTGGTGCAGAATTGACCCGCATCGGTGCAAATGGAGCGCGCTAATTGTTGCGCAATTGTTTCTATTTGATGTGTATCGATATCTGAACAAATGACCACCGGATTGAGGCTGCCCATTTCGGCGAAAACAGGAATGGGGCTAGGTCTTTGTGCAGCGAGGTCCATGAGCGCCCGGCCACCTTTGATGCTACCTGTAAAGCCTATGGCTTTGATTTGTGGGCGCTGGGCAAAAGTTGTGGCCCAATGAAAGGTGTTGTCAAGGACATGGCTAAAAACAGCACGCGGTAATTGGAGTTCTTGCGCAGCGCGTTCAATACAGCTCGCCACAGCAAGGCTTGTGCCTACATGCATGGGGTGCGCCTTGACCACAACACAACAGCCTGCCGCTAATGCAGCAACGGTATCGCCACCCATGGTGGAATAGGCCAGTGGAAAATTAGAGGAACCCAAAACTAAAACAGGACCAAGGGCGGTGCGCTTTTTGACAAGGGTTTTGTTTTCAGTCGGGAGTTCATTTTGCTTTTCCCAGGAGCATTTTTGGATGTGTGTAGCAAAGAGCGATATGGTATGCGTAAGTCGTGCAAATTCTGTTTCAAAGCGTGCAACAGAAAGGCCGCTTTCTTGGCAGTATATTTTTTGAATAACGGATTTGTCGCTTTCGAGGAAACTGGCAATGCGCAACAATAACTCCGCTCTTAGTTGGGGAGCCGTGTTTTGAAAGAAAGATTGACTAGAACGGATGTTGTTTTCCCATTCTTGCAAGAAGGAAGCAGGTGTGGGGAAATACAAATGGGTATCCCAGGTGTTTTGGGAAGCTTGAAAGGTCCTGAAACCTTTTGACATGGGTTTAAGCCTCGGTAAGCTCAAAATGATAGCTCTCCATGATTTGGTTGGCTAACATTTTTTTGCACGCGGTATCAACCATTTGTTCTGCTTCAGCCATGCTTGCGGCTTCTACAAATAGTCGGATGTGTTTGCCAATGCGAACGCCATCGATTTGGGCGAGCCCGATGTTTTTCATGGAATTGGTTACGGCTTTTCCTTGTGGATCTAGAAGCGCGTCGAGGGGCATGACGTCGATTTCAGCTTTGAATTTCATGTTTTTTAAATTGAAAATTTTCAATGATGGATAAAATCAGGTACAAAATTACGATTATTGGAATGGCCCAAACCAAAAAAAGTGGAATACTTATCAACGAAATGAGGAGTAATAAGTAGCGGTATGCGTTGCCGCGCCATGCAAAGTTTTTGAATTTGAGCGCCAATAATGGCAATTCAACGACCATTAATACAGCAAATAAGACCGAAATAATACTTAGGGTATAACAGTCAAAAACACTGTAAATGAATACAGACTGATGGCTCCAATTAGGAAGTTCAAACCAAAAGTAGAGCGGAAAGAACGCATAGAAAATGGTGGCAGTTGGGGTAGGGACGCCAATGAATTTGTCTGTCTGGCGTTCATCGATATTGAATTTGGCCAAGCGAAATAATGCAAAGAAAGGAATGATGAGTGCTACAAAAGGTAAAAATTGAATAGAGGCGTTGTAAGTGTTGTTGCGGCCATAAAAGAAGGCGGCTTTCCAGTCGATGAGTTGGGCTACGACGTATTCTTGAGCCACGCCACCATAGCTTTGAACGCCTTGTGCGTTTTTCATGAGCCCGCTTTGGTCAATGCCAATAATGATCATGACGAACATGAAAATACCCGGTGCAACACCAAAACTGACGAGGTCTGCCAGAGAGTCGAGTTGTTTGCCGAGCAGGCCATTTGTTTTGGTGAAGCGCGCCACAAAACCATCTAAGAAATCGAGTATTGCCGCGATGGTCAGCGCGTAAACAGCCCAGTCGAGCCGACCACTCAAACTGAAAATGATAGAGCAAATACCGCCAAGTAAGTTAAAAGAAGTGATGAGATTAGCCAGGCCAAACATGTGTGCGTTTTTTGTAAAAGTACCTATTAAACACAATTTTTTGTGCAATTTTGAGTTTTTGTAACATGTTTTCAATCAAAACCACCCTCTTTACCGCTTTAATTGGACTTTCTGTGGCTTATGCCCAAGATTTCAATCCAAAATACGCCAATGAATTCCTGAACATGGGCGTGGGTGCCGACGCACTCGGAATGGGATCGGCGGTTGTTGCCGATGTACAGGGGCTTACAGCGGGTGTCTGGAACCCAGCGGGCCTGTTGCAGCAAACCCAGCAAACAGAAATTGGACTCATGCACGCCTCTTACTTTGGCGGTTTAGCTGCCTTTGATCATTTGGGTGCTTCTCGGCGCGTCAATAACCAAACAGTGGTTGCCCTCAACCTACTTCGCCTCGGTGTAGACAACATTTACAACACCACCCAACTCATAGACAATCAAGGCAACATCGATTACAGCCAACTTCAAACTTTTAACAGTGCCGACTACGCCCTCATTGGTTCTATTGCCAAGCCGACGCGTATTGCAAATTTGAGTTTGGGGCTGAGTGCAAAAGTGCTTTACCGCCACATTGGCAATTTTGCGAAGGCTTATGGCTTTGGTTTTGATGCGGGCTTGCAATACCGCCCAAGTAAATATTGGTCGGCAGGAGTGAGTTTACGCGATGCGACCAGTACTTTTAGCGCCTGGACCTACAACCTGAGCCCCGAAATGCAGGCCACTTTCTTAGAGACCAACAACGCTTTACCACAAAATGGCATCGAGCAAATGTTACCAAGAATTGTTCTTGGGATAGCTGGCAAACTTCCCCTTCAAAGTGAAAAATACGAATTCGGCGGCCAACTCAACGCAGAAATAACTACTGACGGCCCGCGCAACACGCTGGTTTCGGGCAAGGTATTTTCTATCGATCCGAGAGCAGGTGTATTCCTCAATTACGACCATAAATTAACCTTGCGCACGGGCTTGTCACAGTTTCAGTATTACTTGGATTTTGACAACACCAAAAAATTAGGTCTGCAACCGCATTTAGGTGCTGGTGTGGTACTTCAAAACTGGGTCATCGATTATGCATTTACGCGCTTAGGTCTAGGGGGAGAGGGTTACTTCACGCATTTGTTTTCGCTGAAATGGGCGTTTTCTGCCAAAGGCTGATCAGAAAAACTTACAACTGAAAATAGCGGTGTCGTCTACATAGGGCAGTCCGCCCTTCCAATCTTCGAGTTTGGAGAAGATGATGTCATTCATGTCTTCCATTTTGAGCGCAGAGAACGAACGCACCTGCTTGATGAGTTGCTCAAGGCCAAATTGCGCACCTTTTTCATTTTCGAGTTCAACTACACCGTCGGTAAAAAGTACCATCGTAGATTTTGCCTGCATTTGCATTTTACCCACGTGCACAAAAGGTAGCTCGTCGAGCATACCCAAACCAATACAGCCATCCGTTAGCAAGGTGGTGGTTTTTCCACTCAAAATAAATGGCTGGTTATGCCCCGCATTGACATACTGCAATTGCCTCGTATAGGCGTTGTAGTGCGCAATGAAAAACGTAATGAATTTTTCACCTTTCGCATTTTTCATGACCAATTTGTTGAGTTCTTCCATGAGGAAGGTGAGTTCAAAACGCTGGTATTTAAAGAGCGTGCGAATAGTTGCTTGAAAATTAGCCATGAGTAGAGCCGCAGTGATGCCCTTACCGCTCACGTCACCGATACAAATGATATATTCTTCGTCGCCGAGCGGAATAAAGTCGTAGAAGTCGCCGCCAACGGCATGCCGAGGGATGTAGCGCCCTGAAATATCCATTTTCTTATTGGATGGCAATTCTTGCGGAAACAATAATTTCTGCATTTCTGAGGCCAATTCTAATTCTTTCGAAATTTGTTCTTTGATGACGTTCTGAGCACTTAGTTTGCGGTTTTCAAGTGCAACACAAAGGATGTTGGTCAGGGTATGAGCGAAAGAAAAATGAGCGAGTTCGAGCGCTTCTGTTTTGCTATTTGTGGAAAGGAGTAAATAAGCGAGTGGTTTGTCGTGGTGATCTATTGGAATGACCGCTTGAAAATCTTGAAGAATTGTGCTATTCGAAGAGGCGACAAGTGTAATTTCTTTAAAACGCGAGAGTTCTGATGTAACCTCATTTAAAACCAGCTTGTTTTTATAACCACTTTTAACGGGTAGTAACCACTCTTCTTGTTTAAAGAGTAAAACGAAGCGGCTAAAATGCAATTGTTCTTTTAGAATGAAGGTAAAGATCCGATACAGCTGCTCAACCGCTATATTGGCATTAATGGCGTTGGTCAGCTCTAGAATGGAGTGCAGGCGGTGGTCCTTGAGTTCAAGGTGAGATAAAGCTGATGACTGGCTATTTTGCATATGGGACGCCTAATACGACAAATGTATTAGCTTTGCATATAGCTCGAATGGACACCCCTCAGAACTTATGAAAGCGAGGTTGTTCAAAGCGGTTTTTGAATTTCCCACATTTCTGTAAAAAAGTTCTTGTTTTTCAAGAAGAAATACCTATCTTTGCATTCCATTTTCGAAAAGTAATACAAATGAAAAAAGATATCCACCCTTCAGATTACCGCCTAGTAGTGTTCAAAGACATGTCTAACGAGTATGCTTTTATTTGTCCTTCTTGCGCTGAAACCAAAGAAACTATCTCTTGGGAAGACGGCAACGAATACCCATTAGTGAAGCTCGATATCTCACACAAGTCACACCCGTTCTTCACAGGTATCGCACAGTTCGTGGATACAGCAGGACGTATCGACAAATTCAAAAACCGTTACGGTCGTCACATGAAATAATTGACGCTACGCTAGTTTTTACATTTCTAGCTACTACATATTGAAAGGCTCCAATTTGGGGCCTTTTTTTATGCGCTTTCTAGCGCTCAAATTTAGCCGCTGCCCGCGATAGCCGATCGTTCATGGCAAGCCCGAGCCCATGGTTAGGGAAGGGTTCTACATAAATTTTGTCAACCTGAGCGGTGTCGGCCTCGTGCAGCGCTGCATACAAATTGCGTGCGGCCTCTGTTAGCGCAGCATCCTGACTCAATACCAAATGTGGGCCAGCAATGAGCTCATTTTTGCCAATTGTAATTTGCAGTGCATTATGGTTTTCATGTGAGGGTTTGAACCCTAAAAACAAGGGGGTGTGGGTGGCGTAGTGGTGCTTGACCATCCCGCTAGTTAGAACGCCGTTATGCTCATGGACCTTTGCGGCCGGGCTGTAGCCTAATATTTCGGCTAGGGCTTCTTTGGTAACGCCGCCGTGTCTGTAGATCAGTACGCGCTCGTTCTCGAGACCAATTATGGTAGATTCCAAACCTTCCCAACAAGCACCGCCATCGAGAATATAAGGAATGCGACCGGTAAGTTGCTCTAAAACGTGTGCAGCCGTGGTTGGGCTGAGTTGACCATACAAATTGGCGCTAGGTGCAGCAAGCGGCCTTCCGAGCGCAAAAAGGAGTTCTTGCAGCGCTGGATGCTTCGGAAAGCGAATGGCAACGGTGTCTTGCCCGCCGGTAATGAGTGGACTGACCAAACTGCTTTTGGGAACTATAAATGTGAGCGGGCCAGGGCAGAAGATGCTTGCTAATTTTTGGAATACTTCAGGAAAGACTTCGATATAGGGCAATGCTTGTGCTAAGCTGGCAAAATGTAAGATGAGCGGGTTCGATGTTGGTCGGCCTTTGGCTTTGAAAATGTCCAAAACAGCGTCGTCGTTGTTGGCATCAGCAGCGAGGCCATAGACGGTTTCGGTCGGGACGCCAACGGTTTGGCCACTTTGAAGTAAAGTGAGTGCTTTGTTGAGGTCTGTGCCAATCTCGGTGTTCATGGAGCAAAGTTAGTGTAAACTTAAAAAAAGTACTTGTTTTTACTTGAACAAATGATTTTTGCGTGTACCTTTGTGTAGAACAATTCTAAATAAGATGCAAGTCATTCTCGCCGATAGCAATGAGCTCATCCGTTTGGGTTTAAGAACCATCTTAAACGCCCAGGCGGGTATCAGTATTGTAGGCGAAGCCAAAAACCAAGACGAGCTTTTAGCTCAGCTCAAAACCTTTGGCGCCGACGTCGTGCTCATCGACTTCACCTCCCACGGCTTCAGCATCGATATCGTTCCAAAGGCGCTTTCTAAATTCAAAGACCTCCGCTTTGTAGCCATCACCGAGGCCCAACATGCGCCAATTCTCATTGACGCACTCAAGTCTGGGGTTACTAGCTATGTCAAAAAAGATTGCGAACTCGCCGAAATCATCGACGCCGTTAAAGAAACCGCTCAAGGCAAGCAGTTTTTCTGTGGTCAAATTTTAGAAACCATTCAAAAAGCCAATATAGACTTGGAAGAGCTCCATACCGAGGACTTCAGTTGTGGCCCAGTTGTGCTTTCCGAAAGAGAAAACGAAATCATTACGCTCATCGCCGAAGGGCAAACCAACGAGCAAATTGCCGAATTTCTTTTCTTGAGCAAACACACCGTCAATACGCACCGCAAAAACATCATGGCCAAATTAGGTGTAAAGAACACCGCTGGCATCGTAATGTACGCAGTTAAAACCGGGTTGGTGTCGCCAAATCGCTTCTTGTTTGCCCCTAGCCTCAACTAGTTAAAAAGCAACGCTAAATTTCAGATTGAAAAGCCGCTGCGTCAGGTAATTCGGCACCGAGTAAAACTTCCCTTGCACATCCTGAATCCATTGCTTTGAAAGCACGTTATTGACTCCAAGAATATTGAAGATTTCCAAAGATATGAGCGCTTGATCGAGTGCTTGCCAACCTTTTTTACCCTGTTTGATTTCGGATTTGTTGTGCAATAAATCGTAAGACAGCCCGAGGTCTACTCTAAAGTAAGAACGGATGCGCAGCGTGTCTTTGTAGCGCGTAAAGTCTGGAGGTCCGTAGGGCAGTCTTGAGCCATATTGCAAGCCCATTTGCACTTTAAAGGCTTCGTAGCCTGGCATTTGATCCTGTACGAGTGCGCCGAAGGTGAGCCATTGGTCGGTTGGGCGCGGAATAAATCCGGGCAAAATGACCGCGGAGTCTACCACCGTTTGGTCTTCGCTATAGCCAAAAATGATGCGCTCGCCAGCTGCGTTGAAATAGTTTGTGTAGGTATCTCCTATGATGTCTTCTTTGGTGGAGAGCAAACCCAGTTTGAAGAAAGATTGGATGCCTTCGACAAACTCGCCGTGTACATTGATGTCTAAGCCATAAGCGTAACCAACCGCGTTGTTGTTGGCGTAGTAGCGGGTGCGCACGTTTTCGATTTCGTAGGGGTTGAGGTCCCAGAGGTATTTGTAGTAAAGTTCGGTGTTGAGTTTAAACGGCGTTTGGCGCCCCCACATCTGAAACAAGAATTCAGAGCCTGCCACTACATGCAAGGATTTTTGAGCCAGCACTCCTAAAGCCAATTGGCCGTCGAAGGTGCGGAACTCGCGGTAAAGTGGCGGTTGGTAATACAGCCCGGTCGAGAACTTGAAGAGCAAGCCACGGCGCACGGCCTTGCCATTTTGCCACATGTAGGCTGCTGGTGCATAGGAGAAACTGAGGCGGGGCGTGAAGTAAGGTTCTTTATTGATGCTCGTGTATCCACCGCGGAGCCCGAACTGGAAATTCAGCCTGCGGGTCGAGATATCGAGGGTGTCGGTCCAGGTTTTTTGTTGGTCTCCTTCTTTGTAAACGCCCGAAACAACTTTATTGCGCTGTACTTTTGTCCAGGAATTGGACCATTGTACAAAGGCTGTGCTGCGGTAACCGTTTAGCGCTAGGTTGCCTTTGATGGTCTCGAACAAAACAATAGAATCAGGTTGTGTTTGCGGGAGGCTGTAGCCCGAAGAGTCGATGAGGCGCCATTCGCTGAGCTGATCTTTGAAGTGGTCGGACTGTACCTGAAAACCCCATGAAATTTCGTTGTAGCGTTTGCGGTTTTTATTGACATCGGTAAAACCGTCTTCGATTAAATAGCTACCGTTGTGGTAAACCGAAAAAATTTGGGCACGCAAGCGGTTGCGGCCATGGTTGAGGAAACCGCCGACGCCGAGGGTGGCAATGGAATCTCCAAATTCTTCTTTGGAAGGGTCGGTTTCGAGTTCATTGATGTAGTATTGGCCGAGAATGTCGAAATACTCGCGTTCGTCTGACTCAAAAGCCGAGGCGTAAAAATCGAGCTTGAGTTGATCTTTGGCATATTTCAAGGAAGTGCCACCCATAAGGGTCTGGAAGTTGGAGTTTTCTTGACCTTCAAAATAGATCATGAGGCGATAAGCTTCGTTGGCGGTTCCGAAATCGGACTGTGCGGTTTGAGGAGCAAAGCGGTATGCGTTGGTCGAGAAGTGTCCAAGGAAACTCCAGGTCCAGTTTTCATTGAGTTGGTAGTTGGTTAGTATTTGGGCATCAGCAAACACTGGGTTGTAGGCACCTTTGGTGGGTAGCGTATTGAGAAAGTAACCGTTTGATCTGTAGCGCGCACCAACTAAAAAATTAAAGCGCTGACTCACGGCTTCTTCTACGTGCGCCTCTACGCCGAGCAAGGAAGCCATGGCTGAAGCATGAAAAGCGTCAGGGGTTTTGTAGGTGATATCCAAAACAGAGCTCAGGCGGTCGCCGTAGTTGGCTGCAAAACCACCCGCGCTAAAGCGGACGTCCTCGACCAAAGAAGAATGGATAAAACTCATGCCTTCTTGTTGTCCACTGCGCGTTAAAAACGGCCGAAACACCTGAAAGCCATTGACATAAACAAGGTTTTCGTCGTAATTACCACCCCGTACGTTGTAGTTAGAGGTGAGTTCGTTGTTGGAGGTAGCGGCGGTGGTAAGGGTTAGGGTTCTTTCTAAACCCACAATTCCTTTCAAATTGAGTGGTGGCAGTTTTTCGATTTCAAAAGGGTTTTGCCCTTCTTGGCGCACCACCACACCGCGGTTGTCTTGGATGGCAAAACTTTGATCTGGCAACTCTTGCAGCGTTTTGTTGTCGGTAATGATGGTATTTAAAGTGAGTTTGGTTTCTTCGAAGAAATACTGGATTTCAAGTATTTGCCCCACTCGGATGTAGTCAAAAGCGTAATAACCTTCTTTATTTGTGGTGGTTTCAGCAGGGATATTTACCGAGCGGTTGTCGCGCACCATGAGTTGTATTTTGGCGCCCACTGCTGGCTTCTTTCCTTTGAGGTAACAATGACCGAAGACAGTGATGTCTTGTGCCCAATAGAGCAGAGGAGAGGTGAGCAAGAAAAGAAGTAAAAGTTGCTTCATTGTGACAAAGTTACAATCCTTAACGACCATTTCCGCGCTTTATTTGCTTTTCGCTCATTTTCATGTAGCAGAAGTTTGCTTACATTTGTTTTATGTTGCCTCAAGACAAAACAATCATTGGCCGCAGAGAACTCGCTGCACTGCCCGACTTCGGTCTGGAGCAAGTAAAGGTAAAGGTTGATTCCGGCGCCTACACTTCTAGTATTCACGTGAGTACTTGCTATGAACAAGAGGGCAAATTGCATGTCGTTTTCTTAGACAACAAACACCCTGGTTTTACCGGACACGAAATGCATTTTAAACAATTCCGAACCAAAAAAGTCAAGAGTAGCAATGGCGAAGTGCAGGAACGCTATTTTGTTTTTGGCACCATTTGTATTGCAGGCCTTACCATCCAGACTGAATTCTCCTTGACGGTCAGAAAAGGCATGCGCTATCCCATTTTATTAGGTCGAAAAATTCTCAACAAGTACTTTCTGATCGACACCAGCAAAAAATACCTTTATCATCCAATTCAACAACAAGCATGAAAATTGCCATTCTCTCCAGAAATTCCCATTTATATTCTACACGCAGGTTGGTAGAAGCTGCAGAAGCAGCAGGCCACGAAGCGCACGTCATTGACCACCTCAAGTGCAACATTGAAATCGAACAAACGGGCCCAGCACTTTATTACCACAACCAATATCTAAAAGGTTTTGATGCCGTGATTCCGCGCATTGGTGCATCGGTTACTTTTTATGGTACGGCCGTGGTGCGTCAGTTTGAAATGATGAACGTATTTACAGCCGTGGGTTCTCGCGGCATTATCCATTCCCGCGACAAACTCCGCTGCTTGCAAGTGCTGTCTAAAGAAGGAATAGGCTTGCCAAAAACGGTTTTTACCAATTACTCGAAAGATGTCAAACATGTGGTGAAAAGCGCAGGCGGCGCCCCGGTTGTACTGAAATTACTCGAAGGAACCCAAGGTTTGGGTGTTGTTTTGGCCGAAAACCTCAACGCCGCGCAGTCGGTTTTAGAGGCTTTCAATGGCCTTAAAGCGCGTGTCATTGTTCAGGAGTTCATCCGCGAAGCCAAAGGTGCAGACATCCGTGCATTTGTCGTAGATGGCGAAGTAGTTGGCGCCATGAAACGCCAAGGCTTGCCGGGCGAGTTCCGTTCTAATTTACACCGCGGCGGCAGTTCAGAAGTCATTGAGCTTACCACAGAAGAAAAATATACCGCAATACTCGCAGCCAAAGCGGTTGGTTTAGGAATTGCCGGCGTAGATTTACTGCAATCTGAGCGCGGCCCATTGGTCTTGGAAGTGAATTCTTCTCCTGGCCTCGAAGGCATCGAAAAAACAACCCAAACCGATATCGCAGGCAAAATCATCGCCTATATTGAAAGAAATGTCAAGCGCTAGAAAGACGATACACAAAAAAATGACCATGCTCGGGCAAGAGATTTTGCCGGGCAAAAGCGTACAACTCAATTTAGAGGTAGCGCATTTACACACGCGCACACCCATACAGGTGCCTGTTCTTGTGGAGCGCGCCAAAGAAGATGGCCCTACTGTTTTGGTCATGGCGGGCCTCCACGGCGACGAACTCAATGGCATCGAAATCGTGCGCCGTTTTTTGCGCAAAAAACTCAATAAACCCACTAAAGGCACCATTGTTTGCTTGCCGATCTTCAATATTTTTGGATTTCTGAACCTCAAGCGCGAGTTGCCCGACGGCCGCGACCTCAACCGCAGTTTTCCGGGTAGCAACTCCGGTTCGCTGGCCGCGCAGTTTGCTTTTCACTTCATGAAAGAAATTGCACCCCACTGCGACTACATCATCGACTTCCATACCGGGGCGGCCCAGCGCAACAACTTTCCGCAAATCCGCTGTGTGTTCTCCGATCAAGCAAGCGTCGAGCTCGCCAAAGTATTCAATCCGCCGTTTATTTTACACTCGAGCCTCATTTCTAAAACTTTGCGCGAGAGTATGGTCAAGCGCAAGAAGATGCTCTTGTTGTTCGAAGGTGGAAAGTCCAACAACATCGAAGAAAACGTTGTGGAAGAAGGCCTCAATGGGCTCAAGCGCGTCATCAGTCATTTAGGGATGCGCAACTACAAAATCGATCTTTCCAAAGACCGCCAACCCATTTTTATCGGCGAAAACAAATGGATGCGTGCCCCGTCGAGCGGTATGTTTCAGTGTTTTGTAGCCAACGGAACAGCTGTCCAGAAAGGTGAGGTCTTGGCATTGGTAACAGACCCTTATGGCAAATATGAAAAACAGATCAAGGCCAGCCAAGCAGGTTTTGTCATTTGTATCAACGAAGCACCTGTTGTGTATAAAGGCGACGCCATCATCCATTTAGCCAAAGAAAAGCCCCAACAATAAACTCATTAAAAAAGTAATTATGAAAAAGGTCCTACTGATCATCGCATTGAATTTCCTAAGCCTCCAATTGCTGGGTCAAAACAACTTTACACCCCAACAATTTTTGGGCTACAACATTGGCGAGCAGTTTACGCGCCAGCACCGTGTGGTAGACTACTTCTTTGCACTTGAAAAAGCTTTTCCGAACAATATAAAAGTGGTAAAAACGGGTCAAACCTATGAGAAACGCGACCTTTTGTTGTGTTATATCGGCACGCCCGAAAACCTCAAGAAGCTCGAAGAAATCCGTCAGAAACACCTCACCCAAGCGCCCGACGAAAAATTGGCAATTGTGTGGTTGTCTTATAACGTGCACGGCAATGAAAGCTCCGGAACAGAAGCTGCTATGCAAACGGCTTATCGCTTGCTGACCGACAAAATTGGCGATCTCGAGAACACAGTAGTCATTATGGACCCATGCTTGAATCCGGATGGCCGCGACCGCTACGTGAACTTTTATTACCAGTATGGCGCCAACCCTATTGACATGCAGCGTTTCAGCGCCAGCCACAACGAAACATGGCCAGGCGGGCGCCCCAATCACTACCTCTTTGACCTCAACCGCGACTGGGCCTGGATGACCCAAATTGAATCTGCGGTGCGCATGCAACAATACAACCAGTGGTTACCTCACGTGCATGTAGACTTCCACGAGCAGGGCATCAATGAGCCGTATTACTTTCCACCCGCAGCAGAACCGTATCATGAAGTCATTACCAATTGGCAGCGCGAGTTCCAGCAAGAAATCGGCAAAAACCACGCAGGGTATTTTGACAAAGCGGGTTGGTTGTACTTCTCTAAAGAAATCTTTGATTTACTCTACCCAAGCTACGGCGACACCTACCCAACCTACAGCGGTAGCATCGGCATGACCTACGAGCAGGGTGGGAGCGGGCGCGCGGGCCTTGCGGTCATTACCCAAGTGGGCGACACCCTTCGTTTGGCCGACCGCGTGGCGCATCATGTCACCACTGGGCTTTCAACCGTAGAAACGAGTGCGCGCAATGCAGAAAAATTAGTTGCTGAATACCAAAAGTTCAGAAAACAAAAAGATTTCAAATACGACAGCTACGTCATTAAGGGCAGCAACAACCAGATCGCACCACTTTTGTCCTTGCTCAGCAAAAACAATATCGATTGGCAAATGGTTTCTACCAGCACCCAAGCGTTACCTGCCAAAGGTTTCCATTTCAAAACCGGAGCACAAGAAGCATTCAAGCTAGAAATTGGCGACATTTTAGTGTCTACCCAACAAGAAAAAGGAACACTTGTTTCGGTCTTGTTTGAACCCCGCACCAAATTGTCAGACAGCCTCACTTACGACATCACTGCGTGGTCGATGCCTTACGCTTACGGTTTAGACGCCTACGCGGTTGAAGGCCAATTGAAGGCCACGCCTTTTACAGCAACTGGCGAGCGCAAATCTGATTTCATAGCAACGGAAGGTTTCATGGGCTATGCCGTTCGTTGGGAAACCATGCAAACCGCGCGTTTTTTAAATGCGGTACAGCAAGCAGGTCTGAAGGTTTATTTTCATGAAAAAGGTTTCAAGCTCAATGGCCAAACCTACGCACCCGGAACACTCCTTTTACTTGCTGGCGAAAACAAGCGCCCAGATTTCCATCAACTCATCAATGACTACGCCGCGGGTTATCAAGTTGACATCAAAGGCTTACTCACTGGCATGGCCGATACAGGCCCCGACTTCGGTTCTTCATCTGTGAAAATGGTGCCCAACCCAAAAGTGGGGATCCTAGCGGGCGACAGCTTTTCTTCATTAAATGTCGGCGAAATCTGGCATTTCTTTGAGCAGCAACTAAACAAAGCCGCACACCTCATCTTTGAAGACGACCTCAATGGCGCGCTTTCAAGCCTCGACGTCTTGTTTGTACCAGAAGGTGGCTTTGACATCGCGGGCAACTCAGCCCTCACCAAGTGGGTACGCGAAGGCGGAACTTTAATTGTAACAGGCGGTGCAGTAGATGCCCTCGCCGACCAAGAAGGTTTTGGCCTCAAGCGCAAAGAAAGTGCAGCAGGCGCACCCGCACCAATTGTCTATGCCAACCAAGAGCGCGACCAAATCTCAGACAACATCATTGGCGCCATTTACCCTTGCGTCCTGGACAACTCCAACCCAATGGCTTTTGGCTACAATTTCTACTACACCCTCCGCCAAGGCGCCAGCGTCTATGAGCTCGAAGGCAAGCCCGTTTTTGAACTAGAGAAAAATGCCCAGGCAGTCAATGGTTTTGTAGGCGCACGCGTCAAAAAACAACAATCCGAAGCCGATATCGCGGGCACAGTCCAGTACGGCCGCGGCACCATTGTCTATTTGATGGACAACCCACTCTTCCGCGGCTTCTGGGAAAGCGGCAAGCTCATGGTAGTGAATTCGATATATTTTGTGAATCAGTAGGGGGGTCTTACACCTCAAAAATCCCATGCTTAATCGCATACAACACCATGCCGGCGATGTTTTTGGTATTGGTTTTATACCTGATGCGTTCGCGGTGCCCCTCAATGGTTTTGACCGACACAAATAAGGCGGCAGCCATTTCCTGATTTGTTCTTTCCTGACAGATGAGCCGCAAGACTTCTATTTCGCGCTTACTGAGGCGCAGTGATGGATCTTCGTTATCGTTTACTGGAGAGAATTCTGTGGACATCTGTGCTTTTAAATAGGGTGGAGAAACGTTTTTTTCTCAACCGCATGAAAACGGATAAACAGCACTAATTATTTGATTGAAACGTGATTTAGGGTGAAAACCCTTGGTGGGTCTGGAATAGTATTTTACAATAGAAAATGGGTGAAGAAGTTGGTGCTGAGGTAAGGACTACCTCCCCCTCCTCGCCAACGCCTCATACACCACATGTTGTAAGTCGGTGCGGATGTTCAGGTCGCGGAGTTTCCAGTTGTCTTGGTTGGGGTGCACGCGGTTGGACAAGAAGATGAAGATGACTTTGTTTTTGGGGTCGGCCCAGGCGAGGGTGCCCGTGAAGCCGGAGTGGCCGAAAGATTGTTGGGAGGCCAAGACGTCGCAGGTGCCACCTCCGCTTGCGTTAGGGCGGTCGAAGCCAGCGGCGCGGCGGTTGCCAGGATACTGTTGTTTGGTGAATTCGGTATAGGTGGCTTCCGAGAAAAATTGTTGCCCTGCCATTTCTCCTTTATTGAGAAAGAGTTGCATGATATGCGCCAAACTCCAGGCATTGGAAAAAATACCTGCATGACCCGCAATTCCGCCGAGCATAGCTGCACCTGGGTCGTGGACATAGCCGCGCAAGAGTTGCTTGCGGAAGGCCTGGTCGTCTTCGGTTGGTACGATTTGTTGATCTGCAAATTGTTTGCGTGGCTGATACAAAATGCGCCCCAGACCTAATGGTAAATAGATATTGCGTCGCAGATAACTCGCCTGGCTTTCGCCTATGATTCTTTCCAAAATAGGTTGGGTGAAATAATAACAGAGGTCGGAATAGACATATTTCTTTGGGCCGAGCTCAGAGCGCATGATTTGGGCGTACATGCTGTCTTTGTAGTTCTTGTGGATGTACATGCCATTTGCTACCTCTACTGGAAAATCATCAGTTTGTTTATTTTGGTAGATGCTACCTTTCCAAGCATCGTTGGAAAGTGTACGCTTGTAAAACGGAATCCAAGGTGTGAGGCCAGCTTGGTGGGCCATGATTTCCCTGATTTTGAGTGCCGCAAACGGCGAAGAACCCACAACTTCAGGAATATAACTGCCAATGGTTTGATCGAGGTTGAACTTCCCCTTGGAATGTTGCTGCATGGCCAGTAGGGTAGAAGCGGCAATTTTGGTGACCGACGCGATGTCGTACATGGACTGCAAATCAATTTTTGGTGCATTTGTTTCGTAACCTTGCTTACCATAGGCTTTGTGCCAAATAACTTTGTCTTCTACCGCCACCAGAAGCTGACAACCCGGATACGCACCAGCGTCTATTCCTTTTTGCGCAATGATATCAAGTTGTTGAAGGTCTTTACTGGCGAGGCCAATTTCTTCTGGATTTGAAATTCCAAGGCGTCCGTTGGCTTCAAGGCCCACAGCACTTAAGCCTCCCATGAGCAACTGTGCAATTTGCGCCTGGGCAATCGGGTGGTTTTCGTGCGCTACAATGATCGCGTCAAATAAGGAGGTATCTATATCCTTGAGAATTTTATGCTCGCCAAAAACGACGAGAATGTTTTGGTCTGTGCTGTCTAGGAGTTCAATTTTTTCAGCCGCCCATTTGTCTATATGATTGCTATGAGGAGCTGCAGCATGTAAACTAAATATGCAAATTTCGGGGTCGGTCAGGCCGTAAAATTTAGAAACTGCTGCTGGAATTTGCAGTGAGTCGGCAGCAAAGAAGGCCATGCGGTCGGCATAGAGGTTGAGCGTTTCGGTGAATACAGAAGAATTGCCACCAAGCGCCATGCAGGCCAATTTTTGATCCAAACGACCCAATGGCAGCACTTGCTGGTTGTTTTTGAGCAAATCAATGTGTTTTCTAAACCCTTCTGCTTGTTGCGATTTAGAAACTGTATTTAAATCAGAAAATGTAGTTCCAATCCATTTGGTAGGAAGTTCGTATTTAAATTGAGAAGTACTTTCTGACGATTTTACACTAGGGTAGAACTTTACTAAGGCAAATCCGAGTAGAGATACAACAAGTATTGAGGAGAAGAGGCGCATGCGTTTCATTTGATTCAAAACTAGGTATAATTATGCGCTTTTCAAAACACAAAGTGTAGTTCTGACACTTACTTTAAGATAACATTTTTTCTCGAAAAACACAAATTAAGTTCTGCACATTTAACAACATCTGCTGTTTACAAAAACCTAATATAAATCATGGTTTGGGTGTGTAAAGCGCCGTAATTTTGCAGTGTCAAACTCTTAAAATTGTACAATGGAATTACACGGAAAATTCGGAAAAAATGCCGACCTCGCCGCAAGTATTGGTTTGTCTGAAACGGGCGACCAATTCTGGAACCTCACACCAGCAGAACTCATCGAGGACTGCATTATTTTGGGCGAAGGAATGCTGTCCGATACCGGCGCGCTCGCAATTGAAACTGGCGAATTTACCGGCCGTTCACCCAAAGATCGCTTTATTGTGCGCGATGCCAAAACAGAAGATGCTGTTTGGTGGGGCGATGTCAATATTGGTTTTGAGCCTGCCAAGTTTGACGCGCTATACGAGCGCATGAAAGCACATTTAGCTGAGCAAGATCTTTATGTACGAGACGTCTATGCTTGTGCAGATGAAGCATACCGCATGAATATCCGCGTGGTTGCCGAATTGCCGTGGTCGAGTCTTTTTGCGCACAACATGTTTTTGCGCTTAGAAGCCAACGAAATCGAAGACTTCCTACCTGAGTGGCATATCGTATGTGCACCAAGTTTTTTAGCTGATCCAGCCATTGATGGTACGCGTCAACACAACTTCGCTATCCTCAACTTTACGAAGAAAATGATCCTCATTGGTGGAACGGGTTACACTGGCGAAATCAAAAAAGGAATTTTCTCTGCACTGAATTTCATTCTGCCTCACGAAAAGAATGTGTTGTCGATGCACTGCTCGGCCAACATTGGCCAAGACGGCGACACCGCCATTTTCTTTGGTTTGTCTGGAACCGGTAAAACAACTCTTTCTTCAGATCCGAACCGCCGCTTAATTGGCGACGACGAACACGGCTGGAGCGCCAACAGCGTTTTCAACTTTGAAGGTGGCTGTTATGCCAAAACCATCGATTTATCGCGCGAGAAAGAACCACAAATCTATGACGCTATCCGCTTTGGTGCTTTACTTGAGAACGTTGGTTTTCCGCAAGAGTCTTCGGCTCCAGATTATGCAGATGGAAGCATTACCGAAAACACCCGCGTATCTTACCCGATACACCATATCGACAACATTGCAGTGCCTTCCATCGGCTCGGCGCCAAAAAATATTTTCTTTTTAACGGCAGATGCCTTTGGTGTCTTGCCTCCGATCTCCAAACTCACCAAAGCGCAAGCCATGTACCACTTTATGTCGGGTTATACCGCTAAGGTAGCCGGTACAGAGGTAGGTATCACCGAACCAACCACTACTTTCTCAGCCGGTTTTGGCGCAGCTTTCTTGCCTTTGCATCCTGCTAAATATGCTAAATTGCTTGGTGACAAATTAGAAGGTACAGACATCAACGTTTGGCTCATCAATACCGGTTGGTCTGGTGGTTCTTACGGCGTTGGTTCTAGAATGAAATTGTCCTACACGCGCTCCATGATCACCGCTGCGCTTACTGGCAAACTCAAGGACGTCGCCTACGAAAACATGCCTTTCTTTGAGCTCGCTTTTCCTACGTCTTGCGAAGGCGTTCCAGCGGACTTACTCAACCCGCGCAACACCTGGGCCGACAAACAAGCCTACGATCAAACAGCAGCTAGCTTAGCTGCCAAGTTTGTCAAAAACTTTGAGAAGTTTGCAGCCGAGACCGACGCCAGCATTTTAGCTGCGGCGCCTCAAGTACCTGCATAGTTCCTCCTTTCCATCAGTCAACAATTTTGGAAAGAACTTAGGGCCGCAATAGCGGCCCTTTTTTTGGCATTAAAAAATAAGCACAAAAAAAAAGCCCCGACCAAAAAGGACGGAGCTTTGAAGTATGTGTGATACTAACGGATTAACGCTTGTGCATTCCTTCGTCCGATACAGTTAATTTTTTGCGGCCTTTTTTGCGACGCGCAGCCAATACACGACGACCGTTTTTTGTGGCCATACGGCTACGGAAGCCATGTTTGTTTCTTCTTTTTCTTACCGATGGTTGAAACGTTCTTTTCATGTCGTGTCGTTATTTGTAATGTTTTTGGGAATGCAAAGATAGTTAATTTTTTAGAATTTCAAATTCTTTCGACAAAAATCGTGAAAAAAAGCCATTGCCCCAAGAAAGCACGTTAAATTTGTAGAGCAAAGCGCCGTAGCCATGATGAGACCCAAAAAAACAAAAGAACCCAAAGTCAAATTAACCAAAGACAGCTGGCGCAAGGCTGCGCGTTTTCTGCGTTACCTGAAGCCTTACGCGGGTACCTATTTTATCGGCTGGATCTTCTTGGTCCTCAGTACCTCTGCAGGCTTGGTATTTCCTTACCTCATGGGTAAGTTACTCGGTAGTTCCAATGCAACTTCTAATCCGGAGCAAGCCATTCGCTTAATCGACCTTTCAAACGTCAACCAGATTGCATTTGCGCTCTTCATGCTGTTCTTTTTTCAAAGTGTATTTTCTTTTGTAAGAGTTGTACTTTTTAATAACGTCACTGAAAATGCGCTGCGCGACATGCGCAACGACGCCTTTGCGAAGTTGGTCTACATGCCTATGGACTTTTTCAACCGTCAAAAGGTAGGGGAGCTCACTTCAAGAGTGGCCTCGGACATCACCCAAATTCAAGAAGTACTCCGTACCACTATTGCCGAATTCTTCAGACAAATCATCATTGTTTTTGGCGGCATTGCCTTTTTGTTTTTTATTTCCTGGAAACTCTCCCTCATTATGCTGGCAACGGTACCAGTTATGGCTATAGTTGCCGTATTTTTTGGCCGCTACATTCGCAAACTCAGTAAAGAAGCGCAAGATTACATCGCCACCTCTAATTCGATCTTAGAAGAGGCGCTAACCGGCATTGCCAACGTGAAAGCCTTTACCAACGAATGGTTTTTATTGGGGAAATACAAAAAGAGCACCCAACAAACCCGGGACCTCAATGTCAGAAGCGGAATTTGGCGCGGCTTATTTGTATCGTTTATCATCTTTTGCTTGTTCGGCGCCATCGTATTTATCGTTTGGAAAGGCCTCCTCATGACCCAAGGGCCCAATCCTGAGTTGGCATCTGAAGGTTTTTATCAATTTGTGTTGTTCACCATCATGATGGGCGCCTCCATTGGTTCTTTACCAGACTTATACGCCAGCGTACAAAAAGCAGTGGGCGCCACTGAAAATCTTCTTGATATCTTGCAAGAAAGCTCAGAGCAAACAAGCCATACACCTGCACCAATTGCAATTGACGGTTCGGTTCGTTTTGAAAACTTGCATTTTAGTTATCCGCAGCGCGCAGATATCGAAGTTCTCAAAGGGATCAACTTTAAGCTGGAACCTAATCAAACTTTAGCACTTGTAGGCAAGAGTGGTTCTGGAAAGTCTACAATTGCTAATTTGTTACTGCAGTTTTACCAACCAACTGAAGGCGAAATTTATTTTGGCGCAAACAAAGCCAGTTCCTTTGATTTACATGCCTTGCGCCAGCATATGGCGATAGTACCACAAGAAGTTTTGTTGTTTTCGGGCAGCATCTTAGAAAACATCCGTTTTGGGCGTCCAGATGCCACAGATGCAGAGGTTATGGAAGCTGCACAAAAAGCGAACGCCTGGGAATTCATTTCCACTTTCCCTGAGCAGTTAGCAACTGAAGTCGGGGACCGCGGCATTCAGTTGTCAGGTGGGCAAAAACAACGTATTGCAATTGCCCGAGCTATTCTCAAAAATCCTTCTATTTTAATCCTCGACGAAGCGACTTCCGCACTCGATTCAACTTCTGAACGCTTGGTGCAAGCTGCTTTAGAAGAACTCATGAAAGGCCGTACGTCTATCGTCATTGCGCACCGTTTGTCTACGATTCGCCAAGCAGATCAAATATTGGTCTTGCAAGATGGCCAGATCATGGAGCAAGGTAAGCACGACGAACTCATGGCACTCAAAGGACAGTACGCAACTTATGTAGCGCAGCAGTTGATTTAGAGTTTTAAGGAAGCAGCGGTTGAATCCGCTTATTTATTTGAAGAGAGATTCCACAAAGGCCTTGCGGTCAAAAAGCTGGAGGTCTTGCATTTTTTCGCCAACGCCAATGTACTTCACCGGAATTTTCATTTGGTCAGAGATACCAATGACCACACCACCTTTTGCTGTGCCGTCTAATTTGGTAACCGCTAAAGCATTGATGTCCGTGGCTTGTGCAAATTGCTTGGCTTGTTCGTAGGCGTTTTGCCCGGTTGAACCATCTAGCACCAACAAAATTTCGTGTGGGGCATTCGGCACCACTTTATCCATCACGCGCTTGATCTTGGAGAGCTCTTGCATGAGGTTGACTTTGTTGTGCAAGCGACCAGCGGTATCGATGATCACGACATCAGCGCCTTGCGCTTTAGCCGATTGCAAAGCGTCAAAAGCGACACTTGCAGGGTCAGCGCCCATGCCTTGTTGTACGATAGGAACACCTACGCGGTCGGCCCAGATGATGAGTTGGTCTACGGCAGCTGCTCTAAATGTATCGGAGGCGCCCAAAACTACTTTGAGGCCGGCTTGTTTCATTTGGTAAGCAAGTTTACCAATGGTGGTGGTTTTGCCCACGCCATTGACGCCAACAACCATTAATACATATGGGTTGCCATCGGTTGGTTTGTCCACTTTGAGTTTCCCTTCAAAATTGGCGGCGTTTTCTTCGAGTAAGCCAATGATTTCGTCTCGGAGAATTTGGTTGAGTTCTTCGGAATTAATGACGCGGTCTTTGGACACACGGGTTTCGATGCGCTCAATGATTTTAAGGGTGGTCTCGACGCCGACATCGGCGGTAATGAGGAGTTCTTCGAGGTCGTCGAGGACGCCTTGGTCTACACGGCTTTTGCCCACGAGGAGGCGCGTGATTTTAGAGAAAAAGGTTTGTTTGGTTTTCTCTAGACCTTGATCGAGGGTTTCTTTTTGAACCGGATCAAGGGTCTCTTTTTTAGATTTCGAAAAAAAATCAAATATGCCCATTTGCTAAGGTAAAAAAAAAGCTCCCAACTTGGAAGCTTTAAAAGGGAATGCACAACGGTTTAGCCTTTGGTAAACCACTCTTTAACTTTGTCGTTGTGTACGATTTCTTCTTTAAAGGTGTAAGAGCCAGACTTTTCAGACTTGACCATTTTGATCACCTTTGAATGTTCTTTACCTCCACCTTTCTGGAGGGATGCAACTACTTTCTTTGCCATGACTTACTTATTTAATTTCTTTATGGACAGTCATACGCTTAAGGATGGGATTGTATTTTTTAATCTCCATACGATCTGGCGTATTTTTACGGTTCTTAGTGGTGATATAGCGTGATGTACCAGCCATACCAGATTCTTTGTGCTCTGTGCACTCGAGAATTACTTGGATGCGGTTGCCTTTACTCTTCTTAGCCATTTTCTAAATGTTTATTCTGTTTCCCAACAGGTTATTTCAAAAATCCTTTTTGGCGTGCTTCTTTCAAGCAAGCTGAGATTCCTTTTTTATTGATGGTGCGCAAGGCAGCAGCAGAAATCTTTAAAGTGATAAAATTATCTTCTTCAGGAACGAAAAACTTCTTCGTGATCAAGTTCGGATAAAAACGACGCTTGGTCTTGCGATTTGAGTGCGATACGTTGTTTCCAACCATCACTGACTTTCCTGTTAACTGACAAACTCGTGACATGTCTATATTATTACGTGTAATTACAAAAGCGGATGCAAAGATAACAACTTTTTACAATACTACAAATCCATTATCCACAAAATAGCAGCCTTTTTCAACAAAGCGCATTATTTTCCTTGATTTCTCGGATGATGACTCAAGATGGCCTTGCGCAAAAATCGTTGGTCGAGATGCGTGTAAATCTCTGTGGTGGTGATAGATTCGTGTCCGAGCATCTCTTGAACTGCGCGCAAATTAGCCCCGCCTTCCACTAAATGAGTGGCAAAACTATGTCGAAAAGTATGCGGAGAAATTTGTTTACCAAGCCCTATTTTTTGTGCCAATTGCTTGATGATTGTAAAAATCATAACTCTCGTGAGAGCGGCTCCCCTGCGATTGAGGAAAATGAAATGTTCTTGTCCTTTTTTGATCGGAACTCCAAGTCTAGATTGTGCAGTGTAGGTCGTGATTTCCTGAACAACTTGGGGCGAAACCGGCACCAAACGCTCTTTATTTCCTTTTCCAATGACACGGATGAAGCCTTCGTCAAAATACAAATCAGAGAAACGCAGGCCAATGAGTTCTGAAACGCGTAGCCCACAGCTGTAAAGTGTTTCGAGCATGGCGTGGTTGCGCTCACCCTCTGCCGCACTTAAATCAATGGCAGCTAATAAGGCATCGATTTCTTCAATTTCAAGCACTTCAGGTAATTTTCTGCCAAGTTTGGGTTGTTCCAATAGTTCGGATGGATCAAGATTCATGTACCGCTCCAAGATGAGGTATCTAAAAAACTGCTTGATACCGGAAATAATGCGCGCCTGGCTACGTGCACTCAGCCCGAGGTCGTAAAGATGTGCTACGAAAGTCTTGAGTTGCTCGTAAGTAACTTGTTCCGGTTTGCTTTTTTCGGTTGTGAAATAGTCGGCTAACAAACTGACATCGCGCTGGTAGGCTAGAATAGAGTTTTCGGCCAAACCCTTTTCGATTTTCAGGTATGAAACAAAATCCTTAATATAGCGCTCCCAATGCATGTCTTATGAAGTTGCTCGTTGTCAATGGTCCTAACCTGAATTTGCTCGGAACCCGAGAAACACAAATATATGGGAATGTCACCTTTAATGCATTTTTGGAGGAACTTAAAAATGAGTTTTCACACGAATTGATTTATTTTCAGTCCAACATTGAAGGTGAATTGATCGATTGCCTCCAAAACGCAACTGCCGATGGCATCATTCTCAATGCAGGGGGCTACACTCACACAAGCGTTGCCCTGCGCGATTGCATAGCCGCTATTTTTATTCCAGTTGTGGAGGTTCATATTTCTAATATTGCAGGGCGCGAAAGCTTCCGCCATGAGTCTTTACTGAGCCCGGTTTGTAAGGGTTGTATTTTTGGTTTTGGTTTGGAGGGATATCGGTTGGCGATAAAGGCTTTTGAGTGAGGTTAGTAGCGTGTTTCTATTAACTTTGTATCTATGATGCAACAACTCGAACATTATTTTACCCATATCGATCCTGTTTTTGCAGCCTTTTTGGCCACCACTTTTACGTGGTTGGTGACTGCAGCAGGCGCCAGTTTGGTTTTCTTCTTTAAAAATATGCATCGCGGCTTACTCGACGGCATGCTTGGCTTTACCGGTGGCGTCATGGTGGCGGCCAGCTTTTGGTCTTTACTGATGCCCTCCATTGAGCTTTCCGAAAGGATTTACCCAAGCGCTCCCTGGATGCCAGCCGCTGTTGGTTTTCTGACAGGTGCGTTGTTTTTGTTTTTCCTCGACAAAAAATTACCGCATTTGCACATTAACTTCAATGAAAACGAAACCGAAGGTGTCAAAACACAGTTGCACAAAACCACTCTTTTGGTACTCGCTATCACGCTGCACAATATTCCAGAAGGCTTAGCTGTTGGGGTTTTGTTTGGTGCAGCAGCCAACGGCATGGAAGGCGCTACAATTGCGGGTGCTATTGCTTTGGCAATTGGAATTGGCATCCAAAACTTCCCGGAAGGATTTGCTGTGGCCATGCCTTTGCGGCGAGCGGGAGCGAGCCGCATGAAGAGTTTCATGTACGGTCAACTCTCAGCTATCGTAGAGCCAATTGCGGGCGTTATTGGCGCCGTTGCCGTCATTTACATGGAACCCATTTTACCTTTTGCGCTGTCTTTTGCTGCAGGCGCCATGATCTTTGTGGTGGTGGAGGAGGTCATTCCCGAAACTCAACGCGATAAATATACCGATGTTGCCGTCTTAGGCTTCATTGGAGGTTTCTTAGTAATGATGATCTTGGATGTCGCTTTGGGCTAGTAAGTCAAAATTTCTTGGAGTGCTTTTCTCAATTCTTTAAGTTTTCTATCGTCGATACGGCCGATCTTTTCAATAAAGCGCTCTTTTGAAATAGAGCGGATATGAAAAGTAAAAACTTCAGATTTTTCTTTGAGGCCATTTTCAGGGTCGGGTTCAAGAATGAGATTTCCTCTATAGTTTTTGATTTTGGAAGAAAGTGGGAGCCCAATAATGAGTGGTGTATGGGTATTGAATAAATCTCCGCTGAAAACCCCATATTTAAGATTTATAAAAATAAAATGAAGCAATCCTTGCAAACAGAGCAAAAAAAAAGCCCTCCAATTGGAAGGCTTGTAGGTATATTAAGGGACAACCTTTTTAAAATGCTCAATTACAAATCGCAGTAGCGGTAGCCTCGAGGATTTCGCGAACTTCTGCAAGGGTTGGCGCTTCAGCATAGGTTCTTAAAACAGGCTCGGTTCCCGATGGGCGGATCATGACCCAGCGTTCGTCGTCGAAGAAATACTTGAAACCATCGATGGTTTGCACTTCTCGAACTTGGTATTTGCCGAAAGATTTGTAGTTGTCTGCTTTGCAGTTGGCGATGATTTTTTGTTTGAGTTCTTCGGTGATGTGAAGGTCGTTGCGTTCAAATTGGAAAGGCCCAACAATTGCATAAACTTCATCGATGAGTTCGTCGAGAGTTTTGCCAGATTTGGCCATGAATTCCCAAATAATTAAACCCATCCAAATGCCGTCGCGCTCTGGGATATGTCCTTTAACAGCAATGCCTCCTGATTCTTCACCACCCAGCAGCACATCTTCTTTGATCATAATATTGGCAATTTCTTTAAAGCCAATTTTGGTCACTTCTAATTCTAGGCCGTAATGCTTACAGAGTTTTTCCACGCGTGGCGTGACCGAAAATGCAATAACAACCTTACCGGTCATTTGCTTGTATTTGACCATGTAATGGATCAAAAGCAAGATGATGTGGTGAGAGTCTACAAACTCGCCATGGCTGTTGTAAAGGCCAATGCGGTCTGCATCGCCGTCGGTGGCGAGGGCACAAGAGATGTCTCCTCTTGATTGGATGGTTTGAGCGAGTTCTTGAAGGTTTTTGGCAATTGGCTCTGGAGCGGTTCCCTTAAAAGATGGGTTGGGTTCGCAGTGCAAGAGTTCAACTTCAGGTAAAACGAGCGGGAGTGCGCGTTGGCCAGCGCCATACATGGCGTCGTACATCAGCTTAAGACCAGAGTTGCGGATGGCAGCGAGGTCAAAATTAGCTTTTACGTGGTTGATATAACGCGTCTCGATGTCGATTTCTTCGAGCTGCCCTGAACTGAGCGCTGCTTGTAGGTCGCTTGCTTGAAAATGAACACTGCACACATCAGGGATGAGCGCTTCTACTTCGTTTACTTTTTCGGGCTCGAGTGGACCTCCAAACTTGGCTTTCAATTTGAAACCGTTGTACGATGGCGGATTGTGACTCGCCGTAATAATGATCCCGACTTCACAGCCCAACTGATTGGCTGCTAGTGAGATCATTGGGGTAGAGACAAAACCGCGCGCCATTTTGATTTGAATGCCTTGCGCTAACAAAACCTTGGCAGCAGTTTCCATGAAGAGTTCGCCTGCAAAGCGGCAGTCGTGGCCAATAACGACCGTTGGGTTTTCAAAGTGTGCCTTGAGCCAGATGCCTGTGGCTTCGGTAACACGAGCTACGTTTTCAACGGTGAAGTCTGCCGCAATGATCGCTCTCCAGCCATCGGTGCCAAATTTAATAGGTGTTGCCAAAGTAATTTTATTTAGTGAAATGTTGAACTGTTGTTTCGATGATCTGGATGCATTCGCGAAGTTGCGCTTCGTCTATGACGAGTGGTGGTGCAAAACGAATGATATTGCCGTGGGTAGGCTTGGCCAAAAGGCCGTTTTCTTTGAGCGCAACGCACAAGCGCCATGCGGTGTCGGAATCTGGGCTGTCATTGACCACAACTGCATTGAGTAGGCCTTTTCCACGTACCATAACCAGCAAGTCTTGTTGGTCAATGATGCGCTGCATTTCGCTTCTGAACAAATGGCCGAGCTGGCGTGCATTTTGAATGAGGTGTTCTTCTTCAACAGCCGTGAGCGCTGCAATTGCTACTTTAGCCGCAATCGGATTTCCGCCGAAAGTGGAGCCGTGCTGCCCCGGTCTAATGACCATCATGATGTGGTTGTCGGCCAAAACTGCAGAAACTGGGTAAACGCCACCTGAAAGTGCTTTGCCTAAAATCAGGATGTCAGGTCGGGCATAAGTGGCAGCTTGTTGTTCGCATTTATTTTCACAAGTACAGTTGCCACAAACAGCCAAAAGACTACCCGTGCGTGCAATGCCTGTCTGCACTTCGTCGGCAATAAATAGGGCGTTGTGTTGGGTGCAAAGCGCTCTGGCCTGACGCATGTAGTTGTCGTCGGGCGTGTATACGCCGGCTTCGCCTTGGATGGGCTCTACTAAGAAACCAGCCACATTTGGTTGGGCAAGTGCAGCCTCGAGTGCAGCGATATCATTATAAGGGATAGAGATGAAGCCAGCCGGATACGGTCCAAAGTTTTTGTTGGAGTCAGGGTCGGAAGAAAAGGAAACGATGGTGGTGGTGCGGCCATGGAAATTGCCTTCACAAACCACAATTTGCGCTTGGTTTTCTACGATACCTTTTTTTTCATAGGCCCATTTGCGACACAATTTGATTGCGGTTTCTACGGCTTCTGCTCCGGTATTCATCGGAAGCACTTTGTCAAAGCCGAAGTAGTTGGTGACGTACTTTTCGTAGTCGCCAAGGCAGTCGTTGTAGAAGGCGCGGGAGGTCAGGGCCAGTGTTTTAGCCTGATCAATGAGCGCTTGGGTAATTTTTGGATGTGCGTGCCCTTGATTAACGGCCGAGTAAGCTGATAGAAAATCAAAATAACGCTTGCCGTCGACGTCCCAAACGTAAACACCTTCGCCTTTTGTTAAAACAACAGGTAGCGGATGGTAGTTGTGGGCGCCGTGCTGATCTTCTAGATCGATATAGGCTTGGGTTGTGTCGGAATGAGTAATTGTTGATTGCATAGGTAGCAAAGATAAGGAATCCATCAAAATCTTTATCAATGTATTGTTCTTTGCGTTTCCTTAGCCCTATTTTAAATATTTTTGATAAATATGCTGTTTATCCCTTTCCACTTTTCGCTTCGCTCCATATCTTTTTCAGCACTTGCTTTTGCTTCTTTGTTTTTGACGTCGTTGTTTGCTCAAAAACAAATCGATGATCAAGTACACGGCTGGGTTGCGTACCAAGGTAACCACAAACTAAATAGTCAATTTGATTTGCATACCGAATACCAGTGGCGTCGTGCAGATGGCTTTGCCGACTGGCAGCAATCTTTGGCAAGAGTGGGTTTAGATTATAAATTGAATACGAATTGTTCTTTTTCTGGTGGTTATGCTTGGGTCCTTTCCTATCCTTATGGTTCGCAGCCTATTCCAAGCCAAACCATCGAGCACAGACTTTGGCAACAAGTGATTTTAAAACAACCGATTGGCAACTATCAAGTACAACATCGGTACAGGCTTGAGCAACGCTGGATAGACAACCAATTCAAGCAGCGCATGCGTTACCGCGCGCAAGTTTTGATACCGCTGCAAAAATCTTTCGTCGACAAGAAACAGGGTTTGTTCATGAATGTCAATGACGAAGTTTTTCTTGGGTTTGGCAAGGGAATTGGAAAGAACATCTTGGATCAAAATCGTTTCATCGGGGCCGTTGGTTATCAATTCAACAAGGATTTCCAAGTTCAAATGGGTTACCTCAATCAATTTGTGATCAAGACCGATGGCTTGCACATGGAGCGCAACCATACGCTTTGGACATCGGTTGCCTACAATTTTGATTTTTCAAAGTAGGTTTGTGTGATTTTTTAAACTCGTGAAGCCGCTGTAAAAGGCGGCTTTTTTTTATCTTTCAAGAAAAAAACTTGAAAAGAAGAGATTTTATCCAGAAAACAAGTGTTGTAGGTGCCGGCGCTTTATTGCTTCCGCAACAAGTACTTTCATTTGATTCGAGTACTAAAAATCGCGTTCGCTTGGGCTTTATCGCCACCGGTTTTAGAGGTCAGACCCATATTGAGGAAATGCTCAAGCGTTCCGATATTGATATTATTGCTTTGGCCGATCCAGACCCGCGCATGATCAAAGATGCGTTGGCTTTGATTGAAAAAGCCGGCCGTCCTGTACCTGCAGTTTACCAGAATGGCCCGGATGATTATCTTAATTTGCTTACTAGAACAGACATCGATGCTGTTTTTGTGAGTTCCCCATGGGAGTGGCATTTGCCGCATGGCATTGCTGCTATGAAAGCAGGTAAAATTGTCGGAATGGAAGTAGGCGGCGCCCTCAAACTCGAAGATTGCTGGGCTTATGTCAAAACCTCTGAGCAGACTAAAGTGCCCATTATGCCTTTGGAAAACGTATGCTACCGCCGCGATGTCATGGCCATTTTGAACATGGTGCGCCAAGGCATGTTTGGCGAAATCGTACATGCGCAAGGTGGCTACGAGCACGACCTCCGCGGAGTGCTGTTCAACGACGGTAAAAGCGCTTACAACTCGGGTGTTGAATTCGGCGACAAAGGCTACAGCGAAGCCGCTTGGCGCACCAATCATTACCTGAACCGCAACGGTGAGCTTTATCCAACACATGGCTTGGGCCCCGTTGCCACTATGCTCGACCTCAACCGCGGCAATCGCTTGGTGCGCCTAAGCACCTTCTCGAGCAAAGCCAGGGGTTTGCACAATTATATTGTCGAACATCCAAAAGGAGGCGAGGCGCATCCCAATTCGAAAATTGAATTCAAACAAGGTGACGTCGTGACCACCCATTTGCAATGTGCGAATGGCGAAACCATTATACTTACTCACGATACCAGTTTGCAGCGTCCTTATAACCTCGGTTTTCGGGTTCAGGGCACAAAAGGCATTTGGCAAGACTTCGGCTGGGGCGACCCCGAACAAGGTCACATCTACTTTGAAGGTGCCATGAAGCATTCGCACCGCTGGGACAACAGTCAAAAATGGCTGGAGCAATATGATCATCCGCTCTGGAAACAAAATGCTGCGGCTGCCGAAACCTCAGGGCATGGCGGCATGGATTATTTCGTTGACAACGCTTTTATTGAGTGCATCAAGCAAAATAAGCCGTTTCCTTTAGATGTCTATGACCTTGCTACTTGGTATGCCGTTACACCGCTCAGTGAAAAGTCTGTCGCTCAAAATGGAGCTCCTCAAGATATTCCCGACTTTACTAAAGGAGCTTGGAAAACGCGTCAACCTATTTTTGCTTTCGATGCCAACTACTGATACTGCATTGGTCATCCTAGCGGGTGGTTTGGGTTCTCGTTTCGGAGGAGCCAAACAAATTGAACCATTTGGACAGGAGGGTCGCTTTCTGTTTGAATACGCCTGTTATGACGCCATGCAAGCGGGTTTTCAGAAGGTTTTTGTCATTATTCGGCCGGGCATGCAAGCCATTGTTGCCGAGCAATTGAATAAATGGATACAACCCGCGCGCTATGAGCTTATTGTTCAAGAACAAAGTCGTCCTAAACCTTGGGGCACTGCACATGCGCTGCATTTTTTATCTGGCAAATGGGCTGGTTCTTTTTTGGTACTCAATGCCGATGACTACTATGGTCAAAGCATTTGTCAAACAGCCAAGTCGTTAGTTCAAAATGGTGTTGAAGCTGCAGCTTTGGCTTTTGAATTAGGTCCGACGCTAAGCCCTAACGGGCCTGTTGCCAGAGGTTTGTGTCAAATGGAACACGGTTATTTAACAGCCATTGAGGAGGTCCTGAAGATGGAAGAAGTAAGTGGTCAAATTACCGATGAACAAGGGCGTGCACACAGTCCAAATACACTCATATCCATGAATGCTTGGTTGTTGTCAAGTACGTTTTTAGCGCTGTTAAAGACCAAGGTGCAAGGTTTTTTAGCCCTGCATGCAAGCAATGAAACGATTGAAATCTACCTTCCAAAAGTCATTCATGAGTTTATTGAAACAGGAGCGTTAAGGGTTCGAGTTCAAGAAATGCCGGCCGCTTGGTTTGGCATTACATACGCTGCAGACCTTGCAGCTGCAAAAAGTCAGATCCTTGCACTTGAAGGCAAGCAGTATCCACGTGTTTTTCCTGAATGGATTTAAAAGCTTTACTCTTTGAAGAATGGGGTTTGCAACCTACGCAAATCAGCCCAATTGAAGAGGGTCTGATCAATCATACCTGGTTGGTCCGGACCACGAGTTCTAATTTCATCCTTCAACAAATCAATGCGCATGTTTTTAATGAACCCGCGCTCTTACAACACCAATTGGAAGGGCTTTCAAAAGCGGTCATTTTACCCAAATTGATACCGCTGCAATTTCTACCTACAAAGTCTGAAACTACTTGTGTTGAGTTTGAAAAACAATATTACAGATTGGTAGCCGCCATTACACCAAGTAAGACGCTTGCTACCGTCACCATCGAAAATTCCAAATTGGCTGCCGCTGCTCTTCTTGAATTTCATACTGCTCTCGGACAAATTGATGCGCAACATTGGAAAGCACCTATTTCGGGTTTTTTAGATGTTGGCCTGCGGCTGAAAGTTTACCAAGAAAAAATTAGAAATACAGACTCAGACCGGAAATTCAAAGCATCTAGCGCAATCAAACTTCTCGATGAGAATTGGACTTTTCTAACTGACTGGCAAGATTTTTTGGAACAAGCTCCACAAGTATTGATCCATGCCGATCCAAAGTTGGGCAACTATCTCTTCGATTCAAACGGCCAAAAGGTGCGCGCCCTCATCGACTGGGATACCATTCAGCTCGGTAGCCCGTTTTACGATTACGGCGACATGATCAGGTCATTTTGCAGCAGGGGAGAAGACGCAGACCCTGAACAACCCTTATTTCGGGAGGATATTTTTGAAGTTTTACTCGAAACCTTCCAGTTAGAGGATGTAAAAATTTTTACGGCTGCATGTGGGGTTATTCTCGTTCAGGCCTTGCGTTTTTTGACCGATTATTTACAACACGATATCTATTACAAGGTTAAAGACGAGCAACACAATTTAAGAAGGGCGTTGAATCAGTTGCGCTTGGCAGAAGAACTCAAAGCATATTGGTTTACCACTCGTAGGCCAACTCGCTGAGCCATTTGTTTTGGCAGCGGAGGGTTTGCTCGATGAGGTCGCGGACACATGTTTTGCCGCCGAGAAACGGACTTTGGTAGTGCGCGTTTGCTTTGACATCGCTCACGGCATCTTGTGGGCAAGCAGAAAGCCCAGCCACACGCAACACCGGAATATCCGGGATGTCATCGCCCATGTAGGCAATTTCGGTATCGCTTAAATTGTATTCTTTTTTGATTTGTTCGTAGCGCTCGAGTTTGTTATGCGAGCTTAAATAGACGTCATGGACGCCCAAGCCCATGAGGCGTTTTTTGACCTCAGGGGAAGAACCACCTGTAATACAGAAGATTTTGTAGCCCATCTTGACGGCATACTGAACCGCATAGCCATCTTTGGAATTGAGGGCTCTGACAATTTCATCGTTGATAAGGTAAACTTTGCCGTCGGTGAAAACGCCGTCGACATCAAAGATGAAAGTACTTATGTGATTGAGTCGTTGTTTGTAGCTAAGCATTTTTAAAGAGGTCTTGGATTCTTTGGGTTAGACATTCGTACACTACTAATTGTTCGGGGTTGAGTTGAGAGCGGTGTCGGTCTAGTGTGTTTTGATCGTGACGCAAAGCTGGGCCTGTTTGCGCGTTTTCTGGGCCCAAAAGGATGGCTTTAGCGATGGTTTCGTTGAGCAAGGGATACAAGGGTGTCATGTCGAGGTTGGCATGGCTCAGAATTTTGCTGGCTTCCAAGAGCATGAGGTTGCCAAAATTATTGACGAAAACACCTGCCAAATGATACTGTGCGCGCTGTGCAGAACCACATTGTTGGTATTGTGCACCGAGTTGTTGTAAAAAACTGGTAATGCGTTGCACAACGAGGTCGTTTTTACCTTCAATCATAAAAGGGATGTCTGAGGCCAAAAGGTCGCGTCCTTTAGAAATAGATTGATAGGGATAACAAACGCCTAATTGCGCATGGTTGAATAGTTTGATGCTCGGACTACCGGCGGTGTAGGCCGCAACCTGTTGGTGTGCGAGTTGGCCTATAATTTCGGGGAGTGCGTCATCTGAAACGCAAATGAGCAGCAGCTCAGGGCGGAGTTCTTCTAGCTTCGCAAAGGCAGCGCATTTGTATTTATTGGCCAACGCCTGTGCTTTGTCAAAGGAACGGGCATAAATGCCTGCCACTGGCACTTGTGCATCAGTTGCTAAGCGCAATAAGGTTTGTGCTACCTTTCCAGAACCGACAATTCCAATTTGTGTAAGGTGCATTTACTGACCGTGACATTGTTTGAATTTCTTGCCGCTTCCGCAAGGACAAGGATCGTTGCGGTTGATTTTTTGCTCTGCAACCACTGGTTGTTTTTTCTCTACTTCGGGTGCATTTGGGGCAGAATTGGCAATGGCCTCTTGGTTGCTCGTTTGTGCTTTGTCGTAGTTGTTTTGGTGGTCTTCTTGGTTGGTGCTCTGGATTTGTTGCTCTACAGGGACGTCCATGCGCATGAGTAAGTCAAGTGCTTCTTCATTGAGGCGCATGAGCATGTTACGGAAGAGTTCGTAGGATTCGAGTTTGTAAATGACCAATGGGTCTTTTTGCTCGTATTGGGCGTTGCGCACCGCCGTGCGGAGGTCGTCCATTTCGCGAAGGTGTTCTTTCCATTCGTCGTCGATTTTGCTCAGAAGAACGTTGCGCTCGAAGTATTTGCTAATAGCTCGGCCTTCTGATTGGTAGGCTTCTTCGAGGTTGACGATGAGTTGCATCTGACGGCGGCCGTCGGTGAGTGGGAACACGATATTTTTGTATTGCTGAGACATGGTCTCAAAAACATGCTTCACTTGCGGATACGCCATGCGTGCGATTTTGTCGCATTTGCGGTCGTAGGTTTCGCGGAGCGTAGCGTATACGCGCTCGGTGAGTTCGGCTGCGCTGATTTGCTTGAAAGTAGCTTCGTCTACGGGTGTTTCGATGCCAATGAGGCGCAAGAGTTCCATTTCAAATTCTTGGTACGAAACTTTGGAATAGGTGGCAACGGTGTTTTCGCAGAGGTCGTAGAACATGTTGTCGATGTCCATGTCGAGGCGGTCGCCGTAGAGGGCGTTGCGGCGCTTGCGGTAAATGGCCTTGCGCTGTGCGCTCATGACGTCGTCGTATTCGAGGAGGTTTTTACGCATCCCGAAGTTGTTTTCTTCGACTTTTTTCTGGGCGCGCTCTATCGATTTAGAAACCATTCCTGCGGTAATGACTTCGCCTTCTTTGAGGCCCATGCGGTCCATGATGGAGGCAATGCGCTCAGAGCCAAATTTACGCATGAGGTCGTCTTCTAAGGACACAAAGAAGCGAGAAGAACCTGGGTCGCCTTGGCGTCCGGCGCGTCCGCGCAACTGGCGATCTACGCGACGGGAGTCGTGGCGTTCGGTACCGATAATGGCCAAACCGCCGGCTTCTTTGACGCCTTCGCCTAGTTTGATGTCAGTTCCACGACCAGCCATGTTGGTGGCGATGGTTACGGTTCCGGCTTTACCTGCGTTGGCAACAATTTCGGCTTCTTTTTGGTGGTACTTGGCGTTGAGTACTTGGTGCTGAATTTTTTTCATTTGCAGCATACGCGACAACAACTCGGAAATCTCAACAGTTGTGGTACCCACAAGCACTGGGCGGCCTTTGGAAACGAGGTCTTCGATTTCTAAAATGATGGCGTTGTACTTCTCGCGGGCTGTTTTGTAAACGAAGTCGTCTTGGTCTTTGCGGGTGATTGCTCTGTTGGTAGGGACCACCACTACGTCTAGTTTGTAGATATCCCAAAACTCGCGTGCTTCGGTTTCTGCTGTTCCGGTCATGCCCGCAAGTTTGTGGTACATGCGGAAGTAATTTTGTAAGGTAATAGAAGCGTAAGTTTGGGTGGCGGCTTCTACGGTGACGTTTTCCTTGGCTTCAATGGCTTGGTGCAAACCATCTGAATAGCGGCGACCTTCCATAATACGTCCTGTAGATTCGTCAACGATTTTGACTTTGCCGTCCATGATCACGTATTCCACTTCTTTTTCGAAAAGGGTATAAGCACGCAAAAGCTGGCTTACGGAGTGAATGCGTTCAGATTTGATGGAGTATTCTCTGATCAAAACATCTTTGCGCTCAATGTAGGCTTCTTTTTCTAGGGCTTCTTTTTGCAATTTGGCGATTTCTGCGCCGATGTCGGGCATCACGAAGAAGTCGCGGTCGTCTTGGCCCGAAACGAGGTCAATACCTTTGTCGGTGAGTTCGATGGAGTTGTTTTTTTCGTCGATCACAAAGAACAAGTCGACGTCGATTTTCTTCATGTTTTTGCCTTGCTCGGCCATGTAGAAATTCTCGGTTTTTTGCAAATGCACTTTCATGCCAGGTTCTGACAAGAACTTGATAAGCGCTCTGTTTTTAGGCAAACCGCGGTGTGCGCGCAAAAGGGCAATTCCGCCTTCTTCGAGGAGGCGTTTTTGTTCGTTTTTGTCTGGATTAGGTTCGTTGATGACCGTCAACATTTTTTTGGCGTCGTTCAGGCATTGCTGTACAAAAGCTCTTTGGGCTTCTACCACGCGTTCGATGCGCGGCTTGAGTTCGTGGAACTCGTGCTCATCTCCTTTTGGTGTAGGGCCAGCAATGATGAGTGGCGTACGAGCGTCGTCAATTAATACGGAATCGACCTCATCGACAATTGCGAAATGGTGCTTGCGCTGAACGATGTCGTCAACGTGGCCCGCCATGTTGTCGCGGAGGTAGTCAAAACCGAATTCGTTGTTGGTTCCGAAGGTGATGTCGGCTAAGTAAGCCTGGCGACGGCGCTGCGAATTGGGTTGGTGTTTGTCGATGCAATCGACGCGCAAACCATGGAATTCGTACAACGGGCCCATCCATTCGGCATCGCGTTTAGCGAGGTAGTCGTTGACGGTGACGACGTGAACGCCTTTGCCTGAAAGGGCATTGAGGTAAACGGGTAGGGTAGCCACCAACGTTTTACCTTCACCGGTTTGCATTTCAGCGATGTTACCGCGGTGCAAAACAGCACCTCCCATGAGCTGAACGTCGTAGTGAACCATAGCCCACTGAATTTTGTTGCCGGCGGCGGTCCATTCGTTGTGCCAGATGGCGCGGTCGCCTTCGATGCTGATGCCATCACGGGCTGCAGCAAGTTGGCGGTCAAAATCGGTGGCGCTGACGCTGAGCTGACCGTTTTCGGCCCAACGGCGTGCAGTTTCTTTAACCACTGCAAAGGCTTCGGGTAAAATAACGAGGAGTTCTTCTTCGATGCGCTCATCGATAGATTTCGTCATTTGGTCGATTTCATCGTAGAGTTTTTCTTTTTCTTCAAAAGGAGTTTGAAGGTCAGCCGCTTTTGCTTCTAGCCCAGCGAGGGTTTCTTCTAGGGGCGCAATACTGAGGCGAATTTGCTCTTGAAAACCGCGTGTTTTGTCGCGGAGTTGGTCGTCTGAAAAGTTTTGTATGCTTTCCCAAGCGGTTTTGGCTTTTTCTACGAAAGGCCAGTATTCTTTGCGGTCTTTTGCGGTCTTGTCTCCGAAAATAGATTTGAGTAAATCTCCGATCATGTCTTTGTTCAATTTAGCGAACTTCAAAATTAATGAATTCTATGGATTTTAGCGGCAAATAAATCGTATTTCAGCTATCTTTGTGGCATGCATGAATTAATAGTTATCCTAGATTTTGGTTCTCAATATACCCAACTGATTGCCAGAAGAATCCGCGAACTCAACGTTTATTGTGAAATCCACCCTTGGAATAAAATACCTGAGCTCGGCAGCAATGTCAAAGGAGTGATCCTCTCAGGGAGTCCGTTTTCAGTCCGCGACCCGCAGGCCCCGCGCCCCGATTTATCAGCCATCAAAGGCCAACTCCCACTTTTAGGGGTTTGTTTTGGTGCGCAATATCTCTCGCATCATTTTGGTGGCGAAGTATTGCCGTCCAATACCCGCGAGTACGGCCGCGCGCACCTCAATTTTGTCGACACCTCTAATGTGCTTACCAGAGGCCTTACGCAAGGCTCGCAAGTCTGGATGTCTCATGGCGACACCATCAAAAAAATCCCTGCCAATTACCAAATTATATGTTCAACCCAAGACGTCGAAGTAGCGGGTTATGCCATTGAAGGCGAACAAACTTTTGGCATTCAATTTCACCCAGAAGTCTATCACTCCACAGAAGGTAAAACCCTTTTGCAAAACTTTATTGTAGACGTCTGCCATTGCGCCTGCGACTGGACTCCCGATTCCTTTATCGAAGAAACCACCGCTCGCCTTCAAGCGCAATTGGGCCAAGATAAAGTCATTCTAGGGCTTTCAGGCGGCGTTGACTCCTCAGTTGCAGCAGTGCTTTTACACAAAGCAATTGGGCCAAACCTACACTGTATTTTTGTCGACAACGGTTTGTTGCGCAAAAACGAATTCGAAGAAGTGCTGGCTTCATACCAAGGCATGGGTCTCAATGTAAAAGGTGTCAATGCCTCAAGTCGTTTTTACGACGCACTTGCTGGCCTCACCGATCCTGAGCTCAAAAGAAAAGCCATTGGTAAAGTATTTGTCGACGTTTTCGATGAAGAATCTAAGTTGGTCGAAAACGCCAAATGGTTGGGCCAAGGCACCATCTATCCAGATGTCATTGAGTCCGTTTCAGCCACCGGCGGTCCGTCTCAAACCATCAAATCGCACCACAATGTTGGCGGTTTACCAGACTACATGAAACTCCAAGTCGTAGAGCCATTGCGTTTATTATTCAAAGACGAAGTGCGTCGCATTGGTCGCTCTTTGCAAATAGACGAACGCATTTTAGGCCGTCATCCGTTTCCGGGTCCGGGTCTTGGTATCCGTATTCTTGGCGAAGTTACCCCAGACAAAGTGCGCATCTTACAAGAAGTCGACGCCATTTTCATCAATGGCCTCAAGGAAGACAACCTATACAACGACGTTTGGCAGGCGGGCGCCATTTTCCTACCGATCCAATCTGTCGGTGTAATGGGCGATGAGCGCACCTACGAAAACGCTGTGGCACTCAGAGCCGTTAGCTCCACCGACGGCATGACCGCCGATTGGTGTCATCTACCTTATGAGTTCTTGGCTAAAATTTCCAACCGCATCATCAATCAAGTGCGCGGCATCAATCGCGTCACCTACGACATCAGCTCCAAGCCACCAGCCACCATTGAATGGGAATAACATGACACAATTTTTTCTCTTTATTGGCATCTTGTTCTTTAGCATTAAAGCTGCGGCGCAAGCTTTGCCAATCATTGAGAAATATGGTCAGCAATACTATCAATATCAGCTGCAAGATGGTCAAACACTCTACCAGCTTCAAGCGCTTACCAAACTAGATGCCGATCAGCTCTTGGTGCTCAATCCGGGTTTGGAAAGAGGTGTGGTGCCTGGTAACATCCTTATTTTTCCTGTTCAGCGCGGTACTATTTATCACAAAGTGCAGCCAGACCAAACTTTATTTGCAGTTTCTAGAAAGTACGAAGTACCTGTAGACTCCCTTATGCGCTGGAATCCGAGCGCAAAAGCAGGTCTCAAAGTTGGTCAGTCACTGCGCATTCAAAATGCCATCCTACCTTTTGACGCTGCCCAACCGCAAGTTGCTGTGGCGCCCAGCCATTCTACATTTCCCCACAAGCTCACCGACACCATCATCAGGCATACCGTTTTGGAAAAAGAGACGCTCTATTCGATTTCCAAGCGCTACATGGTGTCTATCGATACGCTTTTAGCGCTCAATAACATGAGTTCCTCACGGGTGAGCCCCGGACAGCAAATCAAGGTACCCATTCAACAAGAGAAAACGACCAACGTTCCCGTGCAAGTTATTCCGCCGGCTCAAAAAGGCACTTTAACAGCTGCAACTGATTTTCCTGTTGCCTTCAAAGAGGTCTACAACATCGCTGTCTTTTTACCCTTGCAACTAGATTCCAGCGCCAATAACAATCGCTTTGTTGCGGCTGCCGCCCTGGACTACTACATGGGGATGAAAATGGCCCTGGACAGCCTCAAAAAACTTGGTTTTGCGGCTAATGTGCATGTCTTCGACGACAACTCCCTTACTACTAGTCTGGAAGAGCAATTGAATAGTCCTCAAATGAAGACAATGGACCTCATTTTTTCGCCACTGCAAGAAAAACAAGCCAAAATTGTTGCAAGCTATGCAAAAGCAAATGGCATACCTGTTGTATTTCCCGTTCAAATGCCTGCGGCAATTGTTCAAATGGCGCCTAATTTCATCGCTTACACCACTCCAGATCCATTACTCATTCAAAGTTTAGCTGCTCAAATCCATCAGCAATACCAAGGATATACAGTTGTCCTCATTTCTAGCCCCATTGCCGCCGATCAAAATTTAGAGCAAGAATTTAAAACCGCATTTGGAAAAGTAGCCACTACCCAATCTAAGCTCAAACTTCAAGAAGCCACCTGGGCAACGTATCCGAAATTCAAGCCAATTGGCGGTCCGCAATTATTGGTGAGTTTCAGTTCAGACCGCGCAAAGGTTGTAGGTTTGCTCAAAGCTGCAGCCTTAGATAGCAATTTGTTGGTTGTGGGGCAAAAAGACTGGCTAGACTACAAAGAACTCGACGACCCTGCGGTGCGCAACGAACCCTTTTTGGTGGCTTTGCCGAGTTACTTCAATTACCACGCTGCCCAAATCATTCCCTTTCACAAAACTTATCGCAGGCGCTACAACGCAGACCTCACCAAAATGTCTTGTTTGGGCTACGACCTCACACTACACATCGGAAAGCAACTACTCGGCACGAACACAACTCAACAAGGCCTCATCAGCAATATGGCCTTGAAAACTGCGGCCAACGGTTTGTCTATCGAAAACAGCGCAGCAGTTGTTGTCACTTACCGAAATGCTCAATTGTTAGCACCAAAAAATGAATAAAACAGCTATTTCCGCGCGTTTTCGCGACTTACAATTACATATTTGCCAAGCCCTTGAACAACTTGACGGCCTAGCTACTTTCAATGAAGATACCTGGGAGCGCCAAGAAGGCGGTGGCGGACACACCCGTACTTTGCAAGGTGGCCGCATCTTAGAAAAAGCGGGCGTGGCTTTTAGTGCGGTTCATGGGCCAGTAACGGCCTCCATGAAACAACAACTTGGCCACGAAGGCGAGCGCTTTTTTGCAACCGGTGTTTCTATTGTCTTGCACCCAAAGCATCCGCAGCATCCTATTATGCACATGAACGTGCGTTATTTCGAATTAGAAAACAGCAACTATTGGTTTGGTGGCGGCATTGACCTCACGCCCCATTATGTCGATCTAGAAAAAGCAACTTCCTTTCACACCTCATTAAAAGAAGTTTCTGATCGCTACGACACCAGTTTTTATCCCAAGTTCAAAGAATGGGCAGACCGCTACTTCTTTTTGCCGCATAGAGGTGAATCAAGAGGGGTGGGCGGCATCTTTTTTGATCAGCTTGACGAAAGTTGTGGCCTCACCAAAGACCAACTTTTTACCTATTGCCAAGATTTAGGTCGTTTGTTTCCTGTTGTATACACCCAGCAAGTGGAAGGTGTAGTGTTGAATGAACCCACAGCTGAGGAGCTTTCTTGGCAGGCGCTCAGAAGAGGCCGGTATGTCGAATTCAATTTACTCCACGACCGCGGAACCAAATTTGGGATTTACTCAGGCGGCCGCACCGAATCTATTTTGATGAGTTTGCCACCTATAGCCAATTGGGTTTACAACCACGAGCCAGCTGAAAATTCAGAAGAACAAAAAACCCTGAGTTTCCTCAGGGCTTTCCACGAATTTTGTTAGTCCTTATTGTTTGGTGAGCGTGAGGTAGTCAGTGCCACCGTTTCCGCCAGACACATCAATGAGTTTGATTTCTGTATCTGTATAAGATATGATGTCCCAGTCGTCAGAAAGGTCATCGAGTTTGTTACTTACGTTAAAGTTGATATTGAAATCGAGGTCGTCTAGGTTGTCGTCGTCGTTGCTACTAGAGTCTGTGATAGACCAACTACCAACATATGGATTGGAGTTGCTACTCAGTAAGTCAGTTGCATTCAAAACGCCACTTTCTAAAAAGTTCAGACGAAAGGTGGCGAAATCTGCTGTTTCGTCGTCTCCATCGTCTATGTAACTACTCACTACCCAGGTGCCATCTGTAGAAATATTGGTGATTTGCTTTTGATTGTTTTGCCATTTGGAACATGCGCCCAGTAAGGCGAGAAGGCTAAGGGAGAATAGGATCGTTTTCATGTTGTCAATTTTCAATTTCGGTTCAAAATTAGACAATTTTCGTGCCAAAATAACGTCTTGAAACACGTCATTTGTCCTTTAACCAAAAATAACTACGCAATATTTCTGCGGAATAATTACTTTTGGGCATGCTAAAGCTCAAAGCACAAAGCCAACGCCTGCAACTTATCCTCGATTTTTTGAAGGAGCAAGCTTTCATGAGGGCTTCGTTTGTTCAAATCCACGAGTACTTGCGAAAAGTGTTGCCTGTACTTGGCCTCAAACCAATATCTAGGCGTTCTTTGGAGGCAGATTTACAGGTTCTTCGAGAAGAAGGCAGCGACCGCTTGATCCATATAAGAGTATCTAAGAAACACTATTATCAATTGTTGTCGGCGCCGAGAGAGTCCATTTCTGAAGCGTTAAAATCCAGTATGCTAGAGCAAATCGCATTGCAATTGGGGGCCAAAGGAATTGGAAAAGACGACATCCTTGAGGATAAACTTGTTTTTAGTTTTTCTGGACTCAACGACAATGGTAATTCCTTTGAACTTGCTGCCGTTTGTACGCAGGCCATTTCACAACAATACCTTATTCAATTTTTGTATCAGTCAGCCTTTGGTACGTATAAATCAAAATTACAAGTAGTTGCGCCGCTGCAAGTCCGTTTTTATGAGGGGCGCTTTTATTTGGTGGCGAGTGTTTGGTCCGAACGTCAAAAAGCTCCAAAATCTCAAATAAAAGTATTTGCTTTTGACCTAATAGAAGACAACGTTGTCGTGCCTGCTTTGGTAGAGCGCGAAGATGGCAGCGAGGGCGATTTACAGTATTTTTCTTGGCTGCAGCTGATGCAAGAAGTAGGGCTAAAGTCGTACTTTAAACATTGCTTGGGTATTGCCCGTTTCAAAGAAAGCATACCTGAAGTGATCCGCCTGAAGTTTACCGATTGGGCCATCTCATATGTCAAAGCACGTCGTTTGCATGCCTCGCAACGCATTGTAGTAGACAACCCAAATTATATCGTCGTGGAGCTTTATATTTACCGCACTTATGAACTTTCCATGTTGTTGTCGCGTTTCAGAGACTACGGCGTAGAGGTTCGCTAAAAAAACACAAAATGTTAATTGAAATTTGGTCGGATATCGCTTGCCCTTTTTGTTACCTCGGACTCGCTAAACTGAATAAAGCGATAGAGAATTTGAACATGCAAGAGGAGGTGCAAATTGAGTTGCGCACTTTTTTATTGAACCCAGGTCTCAAGACAGATCTTTCTAAGTCCATTAAGCAATATTTGCACGAGCACAAGCAAATTCCGATGGATCAAATTGAGGCCATGAACCAAAGGATAGTGCAACAAGGTCAGGAATTTGGTCTCGATTTTCGAATGGATCAAATCAAGGTGGCCAACACCATCAAAGCACATTTATTATTGCACGAAGCCCACGAGCAAGGGCTGCAGTGGGCTTGTAAAATGCGTTTATTGAAGGCTTATTTTACCGATGGACAAAATGTCGATAACATCGAAGTGCTTCAAATTGTAGCAGCAGAAGTGGGTCTCAAAACCGAGCACCTCGACCTCGCTATCCTAGGAGGTAAGCACAGCCGCGCCTTTACCCAAGATCTGCAAGAAGCACAGGATCTCGGCCTGCGCGGCGTTCCGTATTTCATCTTTGATCGCAAAGTCGCTATTCACGGTGCAAGAGAGGTGGAGGTATTTGAGAAGGCGTTGGGGGGGTAGTTATTTTGCTCTTTTCATTGATTCTCTCGATCGAGCAATCGAATCGCGATAGCGTTCAATATTTTTTTTACTACTCTCAATCTTATCTTTTTCCCGATCTATTTCACGTGCAAAACTTTCCCATTGACGCGCTTTTGATGCGCGAATATTATGTTTTTGAGCACTAGAATTGGCATATTTAAGTTGTCGTGCGTAATTTTCAGTTTCCCGACTTTTACGAATTTTCACTTTAGCAATTTCTTCACGACAATCGGCAATTTTTGCTTTTTCACGTTCGATATCGCGTTTATAGCCTTCGATTTGAGATCTATAATATTCCTTGCTCATTCCCCTAAAGATTTATTGATTTCTGGCAGCTTCTCCAAGTGAAATATTGTTATCACAAAGTTTATCGGCCTTTTTGTTTTTAATTTGAACGGTAACTCCATAGGTATCTAGAAAATTTTTCTCTACATCTTTAACCAACATATTCCCTTTGATCTTGATGCCATCTTTTGATGTGGTAGCGATATCAGCGCTTGTCTTCTGATTCAAGGCGCCAAGCGTTAACTCCTCTTCGGCAATCATTTTGCCTTTGTAAAATACAAGCGAAAGATCGTAAGCTTCCTTGAATTCCTTTGATAAGGATTTCAGCTTTTTGTTAGGTGCTATGGTGAATTCCGCTTTGTTAAAGCGGTCCATGAATTTATCGAATAGTCCCATCTGAAGTTACATTTTACCAGCTTGTGTAAGTGTCATTTCGTTATCAGCTAATTGGCTAGCGTCGCTATTTTTAATTTGCACTTTGATACCAAAAGCTTCGTTGAAATAGCCTTCCACATTCCCAACACGTGAACGCGCGCCTAATTCTAACTCACCACCCGCATAATCAGCTTTGGCAAGTTCAAGAATTTTAACATCATCGGCTGCAATTGTATTATTTCCTTTGTAAATAACTAATGAACAGTTGAAATCTTCTTGAAATTGTCGTTTCAAACTTTTAACCGTTGTTGCTTTTGTTACTCTGATAGTTGACATATAATTGTGTTTTAAATTTAGAGCAATATATTTAAAAGTACAGAGAAATTTGATACACTTTTGATACATTTAAAAGTGTTTTCTACTTAGGTTTTGATTGCGAAAATATTCCAACTGCTCAACTTGATCATTTTTTGTAGCTTTCAATGCACCAATTGACTATGCTTATTACCTCTGAAACATCGTTGAGTGATCCAGTTGAAATCTTGAATCGTTTTTCTGAGTCTTTAGAGAAATCCTCTATTAGAGAAGAATTTGGTCTTGTTGTTAGTCCAGAATGAAACAAGTATTTACCTACATTTATTTTTGATCCTTGTGAAGGATTCCAAAGCGTTATGATATTATTATCTTGCAAGTCTTTTGCTGCTACGGTCGAACCGTTAAATCGGAATACTAAGTTTGGATTTAAACTCAGTTTATCTAATATAGCTCTCCAAATTTGTCTGGCTAAAGGATTATATTCCTTGAATTGATCAATCTGACTAATTTTCCCTTCAATCGTATCAAAGCTGATACGTCTATTTTTTTGCTCACTTGTTTTGGTCTTAGGGTCGTCATCTACATTGGTAATTGCAGCCAAAGCCAAGCCATTTTGCCATGCGCTCACAAATTCTTGTGTGATACTATCTCTTTCTTTATCTGTGATTTTATCGAAAGATTTGCCAATAATGGCATTTCCTAATAAGTTCAATAAGTCTATAATGAACTCCCATCGTGCACTCAAATAAGGATCTGGAAGATTATTGTTTATTTTCTTTTGACAGAATCCGTATAGTATTTGTTCCCATAGTTCATCTGTTTTGGATTTCATTTCGTCTCCAAAATCCTTAATTTGAATTTGTACTTCGTCTGGATTTATCTGAAATTTATTTGCGGTTGCCTTATCCCAAAGCCAAAAATCTGGTTCTTGCGCTAACAAACGGAATACCTTGGGATAACTTATTTGAAAACCGAGTAGTGCAAATAGGACTAAGTCGTCATACTTGGAGCCTGTCTCGTCGGTATTTTCGTTGAGATGCTTGAGTGAACGCAGCAGATTGTAACTGTTCAAAAATCGTTTTAAACTTCTTGGATTATAGCCAACGGTAAGTTTGATAATTGTGGCAAATTCCTCCTCTTGTTCAGAAAGAATTTCAATACCCATTGCAGAAAATTTATCGGTCAAGAGACTTTTCATATCGTAATTCCCTGTGGGCATCGAAAAAGGAACTTGGATGATTTTATCAAAGAAGGATCTGAATTCCCGTTCATTTTCTTCAGTCTTTTTTCCAAATTTGGATTCTAATCCTTTTACAACAACGTCGTAATCGATGGCAAGTACATAAATGCAGTTAGGAATATCAAACATGTTTTTAAGTGCTTCCAATACCTCAACAGCATCGGAAGGTGGTATGCGGTCTAGATCATCTACAAAAAATACAACCCGATGATAGTCGTTTTTAGAATCGTTGAGTAAATCTTGAATGACAATATTGATCTCATTTTTTATCTCAGCTATTGCTAAAGACTCATTATCATCAGCTTCTGTTGCGTCTTTGATATTGATTCCCACTTGACTCTCGATTACTTGGTTTGCAAGTGCACCTATGAATCGTCCGATTTTTTTAACTCGCTGTTCTTGTTCGTCTTTTAAAGTCCAAGTACCTTTTTCTTTGCAAGATTCTTTTAGTTTTTCAAGCATAGCTTTGAGAACAGCTGGTGTAGTCTGATTGGCTGATCTAAACATCGAGTATTCCCACGTATTGACCCAAGATGTAGCAATTTTTCGCTCTTCTAAAATTTCACGAATCATATACATCATAGAGGTTTTTCCTGTACCCCATTCGCCTTGAAGACCAATCGTGAGGGGTGTATCTGCTTTCTCTATAAAGTCTGTTAAAGCACGTGCGTATTTTTCAGTATTGAGTCGGTCATCTGATTTTTTTTGGATTGGAATATCTGTTATCGAGCTGAGTGTGTTCATTATTTTAATTTAAGCAAATTTAACAAAAACGTAAAGTAAAATACTCAGGTATATTTATCTCAAGCTGATTTATTCCACACTTAATACGGCAAATTGATCATAAATAACTCGAAAAGCATGTTTTCCAAAAGTTGGTAGGTAAAAAACATGGATCCTACCATTAATCCAAACAATATAAGGGCCATAGAAGGCGCCTCACTGGCTGCCCTAAAAATCCCTCCAAATAATACGAGTGGATACACTAAAAACCAAACGACAATGCCAAATATTCCTAGTAAAATGATAGAAACAGTTCCAAAATAACCAAGCGTAAAGAAACTGATGTCCTCTTCATCACTGAGTTTACTTGAAAAATATAAGGTTTGTGCATAGCCATTTTCTCCAAAGATGAAGCCTTTTCTCCAACCGTTATTGGCATATTCGGCATCTATGAGTAGGTCTTCACTTTGTTCAGCAACATACTTTACAGGATAGCCCAAGCCTGGTCCAGATCTTAAATTCAAGGCCTCTGTTTGTACACTTGAGCGTTTGAGTTTTGCCGGTAAGTTGCAATCTTCCCACGGAAACTGAATTGAGATGTAGTCTGCATCTTGTGTCTTTCTGGGCGTAAAGGTTAAGGTGAGTTTGTTCTCATTTAGCAAGCCTAACGAATCAAAATAGGCCTTTAAACCTTCCTTTGCATTGAGTAAGTCAATTGTTGCTGTGACTGTCTCTGTATTTTCGTCTGATTTGAGCTCCTTGATATCAAAAGTGGTGAGTTTATCATTATTTATGAATCGTTCATTGAAAACATACAATGAAGCGTGGTCTTCTGGCCACAAATATTTCGATGCTGAATTAATTTCTCTAGCATTGAGTCGTTTGATAAACTTTTTCACCCGTCTTTCATTGCTATTGCAGGAGGTGAGTACTAGAATGGTGAGTAGGGTAGTTAATAAGAATTTCGACATAAGTTGAAGTGCTAATGGTTTATTGATGAAGATTCAATTGATGCTGCTTGTATATTTCCTTAAGAAAATCTTCCTCTTCTTCCTTGTGCTTCCAAGCAAAGCCGGCTGTTCGAAACAAATTTCTTTGATCAATAGGCACAGGGTAATAATTAGCTAGGAGGTCAAAGTTTTTTGACATATTTTCTGTTGAGGTGGCAAGAATCGTCATGTCATTGTCGTAATAGGTTTGCCAGAATTCATTTGCTGAATTGAATTCAGTTTCTAAAAGTTCAAGATAGAATTTGCCGCGCTGTGTTATGTGGGATCGATTGATACCCATTCCAGAAACTCTCCGAAAGCTATTTTTTTTGAATACCTCAAGAGCTGCAGGGGTAATGCCAATAACGCGCCAACTATTTGGATTGATTGAAAAAAGTGTGGAAAGCATTTTGCTGCGATTGTAAATCGGGGCCTTCATTTTTTTGATCAGTTGGTAGTCTTCAAATAAAATCGTTTTCAGCTCTAGATGGTCAGTAATGTGGTATTTGGACATTGTTTTTTCGTAATATTTAATTTTATCTAAGTAGGCACAATAAATGGATGTATTTATAAATCACACATCCTGAACCCATCCTTTTATAACGTCTAGTGATTTAGAGTTGTTTTCTTGAATTTCAAATTCAATTTGCTTTCCGTCGCAATAGAATAGGTTGGTAAAGGCATAATAAATATCATCAGTATCATCAGAACCCGTAAAATCAATCACGTTGTTATCTTTTGTAAAAACAAGTTGATTCATTTGAAAGTCACTCACTTCAATTGGGTATGATTTAAGGTGGTACCAGCCATAGTCTATGAGCGCATACCGATGGTCCATATCTGTTTCATCAATTGTCTGATTGCTGGTATCTGCAGAACTCTCGATTAGAAATATGTGGGAATCAGGTTGGATATACAAGCAAGATTCATCGTGTTCATTTTTTGTATTGAATTTGCTATTAGATGAAATCTGATTATAAAGTGCTTCTAATTTGTCATCATCCCAGGATCTAACTTGTTCTGTATTCCGACATGCTTTTAAGTCCAAAGACTTGATTTCTTTTTCAAAGATAACGGTGTCGTCTAGACTTATTTTGATGAGGTTGTCACTGTCAAATTTGTAAAAATTGGTGTGGATACCATCGTAGGGGTTTTCTTCTAAATATTCAGTGTCATTGCTATCTTCGCAGGTGCCTTGCAGGATTTGTTGAATAAGGCCAATGATTTCAATCTGTAGTTTTTGAGTTTTAGGACTTTCTACATCTGGAACCGAATCTTGCTGGCTTTCTTTCGCTGCGTTTTGGTTGTTTTCTATCGGATAACCCATGGTACGTGCTTTTTCGGTAAAACTATTGAAATTACCAGCACCCCATTGGTTGCTGACCACATATTTTCTACCATCATCTGCCACTAGGATGTCATCCATGAAGTAATACCGTTCGTTCGACACCTCTTCAAGTGCCACAATGACACCTGCACTACCCTGGATTTCATTTGGCCAGTTTTCATTGGGATGGTAGTCTTTTACGATCACATCCTTGAAAAATTGTTGCAGACAACTCAATACCAACCTATTTTTGGGTAGCCATTGTTCTGTGCCTTTAATTCTAAATTTTGTCAAATCTTTTGCCATAACTATTTTTTAGATTGTTTAATTCGTGTGTTATCATTTATCTGAGTCAAATATCTCTCGTTTGCGGGCTATAAATGATACACAAACGGTACATTTGCTTTATGATCGATGAATTAAAGTTAGAGCTGGAGAAAACGTTTAGTCGAAAAATTTTGGATAGGGGTGATTGCGAGACACTTGTTCAAGATATTTATGAAAAAACAGGAGCAGTACTTTCCTATAACACCTTGCGCCGAATGTTCGGGTTAGCTGAATACCGTAAACCACGGGTTAGTACCCTCGATCAGCTAGCGGTGTATTGCGGTTTTAGGTCATTTAATGATTTTTCTCAACGATATACTGAAATAGACACATGGCCTACCTGGGAAACGCTTTATGTGAGTCTTTCCTCTAATGACCACGCTCAATTAGCGGATATTTTATTGTTTCGCAAGCGCAGAAATGATCATTTTACTATTTCGTTTACAATTGTGGTACATGAGTTGCTCAATCGAAGAGATTATCAAGGACTACGAACTATTTTTGAACATCCTGAATTTCAATTTGATCAACTTCCATATGATGAAGTGGCACAAATTGGCGTCTTGATTGGCATTTATTTTCGCAATTTCAATGACCCCATACTGGAGCAGCAACTCCTTCAATTGCAGAATTTTAGAAATCTCGTCTTTAAAATATTTGTCGATTACGGACGCATTAGTGGTAAGTATGGAACTTGGATTAACTACCTTTCTCAACAAGATAAACTCGATGAGGAGACAATTACTTTTATTTCCTGCTTGGAGGCTTGGAGATGTTTGCTCATGCAAGAAATGATTCCCGATGCAATTCTTGAAGCGATTCCAGCACTTTCACTGAACCAACACCCCATCTTATTTGGTAGGATATTCAGCATGAAAATGCTTCAAGCCAAAACGAAGCAAGAAAAGAAACTGCTTAGAGAGCAAATGAAAAAACGGCTCCTGCTTCAACCAAACTTAGCTACCGAATTGCTTTATGAACCTGCTGTGGAAAGTTTAGTCACTCGAAATAAGGATTTAGTTGCGTTTGTTGCTCAAAAACAGCACCTGATACACGACATCAAATTTTGGTATCACTTTTCTCAGGTTTCTATTCACCGCGTATTTCAGGTATCGGTTCTCATTTCAGATAAACAATTTACCAAGGCTCTTAGCATTATTGAAAATATACCCTACGGTCATATCCGACATGGCTACCGAGAGTTTATTGAGGTTTATATAGCGTTCTTCAGATGGGAAATTGCCAAAGAAATGAAGAGTAGTGATCAACAGGAATGGAAAGACAATTTTGAAAAATGTAGAAAAGTACTGGCTTATCCAATTTTTAGAGATGCGTATTTTGAAAATTACTTCAAGAGCTAAATGCCATTCAATTCCTGATATGCTTTCTTGTAACGGCGTTTTTTGAGCGTGTGAGGCACGTTGCGTACCATTCGACGAATAGCTTTTCGTTGCATGTTTTCTTTGATTGAGCCGTATTGACCATTCAGTGAGGTCTGACCATTCCAAATTTGTTCGGCGCGTTTGGCATCGTAAATGGAGAGGTTGAGGTTGACGACGTTCGTGATCGCAGTGAAGTTAGGATTCGTTGAATTGATCATTATTGCTGTTGCTTCGCTGATCGGTTCCAAAACTTGAATATTTCCAAAAACAAGGGCATCTACATGTAGTAAGCTACAGAGGTCGTTGTTGGTTTTGGGGGTATTTGGGTACCCAGCGCCAAAGAGGATGGCATTGACTTCATCTGGCGTCATGAGTTCTGCATGTAGTGCGCCACTGCGGGCATAAAACGATAATTGACGGTAGAGGCGCTTTTGGGTTTCTTCACTTTTAATGCGGCAAAGTTCGTTGTATTTGTCTTGGTTCATCCAAATTTTTCGCTCTAGTGTTGCCGTGATGGGCATAATGGCAATGCGGGTATGCTCCTGACTAAGTTCTACAACATTAGGTGCTTCTTGAACAGACACACAAGCAGTTAAGATTACTGTGAGGGCAAAAAAGAGGAAGCGTTTCATCATCATCATTTATTTTTTGGCTCTTGCATACGAAAATCGTTCCAAAAGTTGTGGAAGTGCATAACCGTCAAGTCCGTTGATCGCTACAACATGTCCTTTGTCTAGTTGCAGCCAGTTGTCTGGGGTCAGGAGTTCTTCTTCGTAAAAGATAGCTTCTATACTGGCAATGATATGCAAACAACCGTTTTCCTCGATGAGGTATTCGTTGACGTATTTACACAATAATTTCACGGGGCTTCCTTTGACAAAAGGCACAGGACAACCACCGTGGTAAACAGGTTCGAGGTTGGTCATGTCGAATTCGCTGATTTCCTCGGGGTAGTTGGCAGAGGTGTGGTGGGCATCGGCAATTTGGTCCGAAGTAATGTGGTTGACCGAGAAATAGCCGTAAGCTTTGATGTTCTGATAGGTATGGCGAGGCACAGTGGTAGGCCGCAAAATAAAACCAATCAGCGCTGGGTCGCTCCCTAGATGTGTGATACTTGAAAATACGGCAACATTGGTTTTGCCTTCGTTGGAAATGGTTGCAATGAGGTTGGCAGATTTATAGCCGGTGCAGCTGTTGACGAGGTTCAGGCGCTCAATGCGGCCCATTTTTTCGATTTCGGAGCGGTCTATTCGGATCAGAGACATAAGTTGTTTTGAATTTACAACAAGTGCAAACTAGAATGGTTTGAAGTTCGGTATTAAAAAGAAAATACCTATTTGAATGCTCCATAGTTTGTCGAGCTGGTAATCAATAAGGGTTTGCTTTTGGTATTTGGCTGCCAACTGTAAGGCGAAATCTCTGGAAAAGAAATAAGTAGGGCTTAGGCCAACTTGCAGATGGATCATGTCGTCGCCGCGCAACAAAAAATTGTCTTGGAGTTCGTTGTTGCGCAAGTGGGTCAATCCAATGCCTGCAGAGCCATAGAGGTAAAATGAGGAGCGACGGTTTCGGGTAATTCTGAGGAGGTCTTGACTGAGGCTAAAAGTGCCATATAATAAGCGGGAATCTTGTAAATGCACACCGCCGAAATCTAGGCCATAACCATGATTTTGAACAGATTTATAAAGACCTAAACTATAGCTGGTTCCGTTGCTTTGCATGCCTATGCTTCTACCCCCTTGTATCTGACCAAACAAAGCATCCCAACTGCGTGCAAAAGTTTGGGAGAAAGCCTGCTGGTTTGTGCCTAGCATCAACGATGTAAATAACACTGCAAATAGGCTTTCTTTCATTGTCTAAATGTACAAATCTTCAGTGAATAGTCTGTTCAACGCCTAAACTTTCGCAACTCATTCCAATTCTTATGTAAGTAAAGCGGGGTTAATGTACAGCAATTTTGTAGCTGTTTTATTCACTAAAATTTCAGACATGAAAAGAAAAATTACAATGCTTACCACCGGACTGCTCTTGTGGTACGGAAGCGCCCAGGCGCAATACACCTGCGCCAGCGATCCAAATGGATTTGTGGCCAGCAAAAATGTAGGATCAACGAGTAGTTATCAGCTTCAGAGTGGGGTAGAGGAACGCGCAGCCCAAACTTACAAATTCAACGGTTCCGGAAAGGTGCAAAGTGTGCGCGTATATGGCACACATCAAACTCCTTATTTTTCAGGTGTTCCTTTGAAAGTCAGTGTCACGAACGTAGATGCAAGTGGCAAACCAACCACCACAATTGCAAGTGCGCAGCATGTTTGGTGGTCGTATCCTGACAACAATACGGGCTACATTCAGCTGAATTTTCCAGGAGGGGTAAGTGTCAGTAATGATTTTGCGCTCACCGTGGAGCTCCTTAATGCACCGCCTTTCGGCACAACCTTCAACTTGCGTTATACCGGAAATGGAGAAGGATTAGGGCAAGATTTAGCGTCTTTATCAGGTACTTCAACAGGCAATAACTGGACGAGCGCCATGAGTAGTTTTGGGAGTAATGGTGATTTTTACATTATCCCAACAATGGCTAACAACAATGCTCCTTCTTTCGAATTGGCAAGCGAATGCTTGGCGGTGAATGGTAGTTTTACGCCTCTCAACACATCGTTGCTCACCACCGATAGCATGTTTAATAAAATTGGAGCTACGAACTATGCGGGTCCTAATTTTCTATATTCTTGGGATTTTGGCGATGGAACGCCAGTTTCACATGCCATGACACCAACACATACGTATGCTACAGGCGGGGCTTATACCATCAGTCTGACTACTAAAATTGAAGGCTGGAACAATACCTGCACACAAAATTATACCAAGCAAGTTTCCGTTGGGCTCACAGCAACAGCAAGTGCACTGACGAATGTGACGTGTAATGGTGCAGCCAATGGGTCTATTTTAGCCGTTGGGCAATTTGGAACACCACCCTATCAATTCAACCTTAATAATGGGCCTTGGCAAACAACTGCCGCTTTTTCAAATCTGGCTCCAGGTGCATATACACTTTATTTAAAGGATGCAAAAGGATGTCTGACAACTACCACTTTTACTATTACCCAACCACTGGGCATCTCGTTGAACACTATTTTGGTCACGAATAGTGCTTGTGGATTGAGCAACGGTGCATTTACTTGCAATGCAACAGGAGGAATGTCGCCACTTCAGTACAAACTGAATGCGGGGGCTTTTCAAAGTTCAGGTACCTTTAGTGCGCTTGCAGCAGGGGCTTATTTGCTTACTGTAAAAGATGCAAATGCATGTTCGACAACCACTAATGTATTGGTCAATGCCAATGCAGCACCTGTATTAGCGGCGCCAAATGTGAATCAAGTGAGTTGTTTCAACGGAAACGATGGCGCTATTAGTTTGGCATCTACAGGAGGAACAGGAGCAGTTCAGTACAGCATTAATAATGGGGTTACTTTTCAAAGTGCGAGTATTTTTACCGGTTTGATTGCTGGCAATTATACATGTGTGGTGAAAGACAACGCCGGATGTACAAGTTTTGCGGTAGCAACTATTACACAAGGTACAGCCATGAGCATGCAGTTGAGCACCGGAACCGTTAGCTGTTTTGGTGGCAATAATGGCAGTATTCAAGTAGCCTCTTTTGGCGGAACAGGTACCCATATTTACAGTTTGAATGGAGTAAATTACCAATCGGCAGCTGTGTTTACAGGTTTGTATGCCAGTAGCTATACAGTTTATGTAAAAGATGTAACGGGTTGTGTGAAAACAGGTGTGGTGACGGTTACACAACCAACACAATTGGCCAATACACTCACACCACTTGCAGCAACGTGCTATGGTTCTTCAACTGGCACACTTACTGCGGTTGTGAGCGGTGGTACACCAACTTATGCATATAGCTTAGATGGCATCTCGTATCAAAGTGGAAATGCTTTCAATAACTTACCTGCAGATACTTTTTTACTACGTGTGAAAGATGTGAATAACTGTTTGTTAGCCACAACAATCATCATTACCCAACCAAGTCAGATCACAGCAAGCGTGAATACAACCAATGCAACTTGTACAACGAGCAATGGTTCTATCATGGCTATGGCCACTGGAGGTTCTGGTACAGGTTACCAATACAGTTTAGATGGCAGTACTTTTAGCGGTACAGGTTTGTTCACTAACCTCGCAGCGGGCAATTACTTTATTGTCTTGCGCGACGCCAACATGTGTCAGAATATGGTTTCTGGTGTCATTACTTCGGCTGGTGGTCCAAATATTGGAAACCTAAGTGCTCAGAATGTTTCTTGTTTTGGTGGTCAAGATGGCACCATTAGCATTCAAAATGTAACGAGCGGAACAGGAACACTCCTTTACAGCAAAAATGGCGTCAATTATCAAGCAAATCCTACGTTTACAGGCTTGGTTGCCGGCGCTTACATCATGTATGTCAAAGATGCGAATGGTTGTTTGGATACAATGGCGGAGGTTATTTTGCAACCAAATGCTTTTGTTGTTCAAACAAATGTCACAGACATCTTGTGTCATGGAACGCCAGCAGGTAGTGTCCAGGTTTTGGCAGCGGGTGGAGCAGGATTTTTTGCCTACAGCCTCAACAACGGCCTCAATTATCAATCTGGTTCTAGTTTCCTTAATTTATATGCAGGTACCTATACCGTACTGATCAAAGATGCAGCAAATTGCGTGGCCTCACAGGCTTTTGAAATCACTGAGCCTAGTCAAATTCAAGTGCATACAACTAGTTTGAATGTAACGTGTTTTGGTGCAAATAATGGTGCCATTAACGTAACAGCCAGTGGTGGTGTAGCTCCTTACTTGTACAGCCTCAATGCGCAACCTTTCGGAACAGCTAGTAACTTTGACAGTCTTCCTGGCGACCTCATTTACGAAGTACATGTCCGCGATTCTAACAACTGTTTGGTTACCGCATATCGCTTCATCAATGAGCCAGCCCTTATTCAAGTAGCTTATTTACTCACGCCAGTTTCATGTTACGGCGGTAATAATGGCGCGCTTAACCTCAACGTAAGTGGTGGCATAGCGCCGTATACTTACCTTTGGTCTGATCAAACATCCGAAGCGCAAATCAATAATTTAAACGCAGGTCCGCTGAGTGTTTTGGTCACTGACCTCAATGGTTGCAATGGCCAAATGGACTTTACCATTACGGCGCCAACTTCGCCTTTGGTTGTCAATGCCACCATTACAAATGCCACTTCTTTAAGTGCATTAGATGGCGCGCTTGACCTCACTACAACTGGCGGTACCGCTCCTTATACCTACATGTGGTCTACGAATTCAACAGATGAAGACCTCACGGATTTAGGTGTAGGCGTGTATTTGATCACCATTACCGATGACAATGGTTGTTCTTTGGCTACAACTTTCCAAATCAATAGCACTGCAGGTGTAGAAACACCCGTGCTGAACGCTTGGATTCTTTACCCTAACCCGGCAAATGAAACGGTTTGGATAGAAGCAAATGATCAAGATATCACAAGCCTCGAGATTTACAATCTACAAGGTCAACTCGTTTGGAAACGCAGTGAAACAGCAGCGCAAGTTGCAGTGTCTCTTACTGATTTCCCTTCTGGAACCTATTTGGTAAAAGCCCAAATTGGAGCAGTTGTCGAAACTAAAAAATTGACAGTCATCAAGTAATCCACCCTTTTTTAACTGCCATAGAAAGCCGCTTTTAGGAGCGGCTTTTTTTTGTCATTTCAATCTAAAAAAATTGCAAATTTTCGGCTGAATTCTATAAGCATGGGCCGTCGAAGATTTTAGAAATTTGAATTGTAACAATACCGTTGCAGTCAAACAAAAAGAAACATGAAAACAAATGAACAATTACAAAAAGACGTGCAAGACGCTATCAAATGGCAACCATTGCTCAAGGCCGCTGAGGTGGGTGTTACCGCCAAAGATGGTGTGGTTTCATTAACCGGAATCGTCAGCAGTTTTACCAAAAAATTAGAAGCTGAAAAAGCGGCTAAAGGTGTTTTAGGAGTGAAAGCTGTTGTAGAAGATATCCATGTCAAATTTGCCAATGATATCAATAAAACAGATTTGGATTTAGCCAATGAAGTCTTGAGTGGCATGAAGTGGAATTGGTCCATCCCGAATGACAAAATTCAAGTTAAAGTAGAAGACGGTTGGGTTACATTAGATGGAGCAGTTGAGTGGAACTACCAAAGAGATGCCGCCAAAAATTCTGCAACGGATCTCATCGGTGTAAAAGGAGTAATCAATAACATCAAGCTCAATTCTTTATCTGCTGATATGGTGGAGCAAGAAGCGATCGAAAAAGCCCTTTCCCGCAGCTGGATGATCGACGATCACAATATCCAAGTGAAAGTGAAAGGCAATAAAGTTGTCTTGCGTGGCGCAGTAGAATCTCTCTTCGAGAAGGACGAAGCAACACGCTTGGCCTGGAATGCGCCAGGGGTCAATGAAGTAGACAACGAACTGGCTGTCGTGTATGATTTTTGAAGGAAAATCATACTATAGAGAAGGAGCAGTGCGGGCAACCGCGCTGCTTTTTTTTATAAACGTAAATAGCTTACGACCTTCTGCTGTAGTTTCGTAAAAATTTACGAAAATGATGCTCTATATTCCTATTATCCTCTTTATTTTGGTGCTCTTGCTCCTTTTGGCCACTTATGCCCAAATCAAAGACAACCGCCAAGAACTTGCTACGGCACTGCGTCAAAATAGGGAAGAGCTCAGCAAAAACGTCAAAGACAACCGTGATGAACTCATTTTAGCACTTAAAAACTTTTCGGAAACGATGTCGCACAAGCAAGGCGAGCTATTGAAAGCAACAGAAGAGAAACTCGAAAAAATGCGCGAAACCGTCGACGAAAAGCTCCACAAAACACTCGAAGAGCGCTTGGGACAATCTTTTAAATTGGTATCGGACCGGCTAGAGGCTGTTCAAAAAGGTTTGGGCGAAATGCAAACTTTAGCGAATGGGGTCGGCGACCTCAAAAAAGTGCTCAGTAATGTCAAAACAAGAGGGGTACTTGGCGAAATCCAATTGGGCAATATCTTAGAACAAATTATGGCACCTGAGCAATACGCTGCTAACGTCAAGACCAAAAAAGGATCCAATGACCACGTAGAATTTGCGATCAAACTACCAGGTAAAGACGACCTCGGCCAGGAAGTCTATTTGCCAATCGACGCTAAGTTTCCTCAAGAAGACTACGTGCGCCTACAAACCGCCTACGACACCGCCGACCTCACAGGCATAGAAAGCGCTAACAAAGCCCTCGCCAACAGCATCAAGAAATTCGCCAAAGACATCCGCGACAAATACATCGACCCGCCTTACACCACCGATTTTGGCATCATGTTCTTGCCAATTGAAGGTCTTTTTGCCGAAGTAGTTCGCCAGCCAGAACTCGTGGCGCTTTTGCAGCGCGAATACAAAATAATTGTCACCGGTCCAACCACTTTGGCCGCCATGCTCAATAGCTTGCAAATGGGCTTCAAGACCCTCGCTATTCAAAAGCGCAGCAGCGAAGTTTGGCAAATTTTAGGTGCCGTCAAGACCGAATTCACCAAATTTGGAGGCGTCCTCGACAAAGCCCGCAAGAAAATCTCTGAGGCCGACAACGAACTTGAAAAATTAGTCACCACCCGTACCAATCAGCTCATGTCTAAGCTTAGAAAAGTCGAAGAGTTGCCGGCTGAAGAAAGCAGTGCTTTGCTTGATACGCCGATAGATTCGAATGAGGAGGATTAAATTACGCCTCTACAGTTGTCGCCTTTTTAGACTGGCGATACAAGAAACTCTCATAGATGAAACGCTTGGCAAAGCGCACTTGCTTGTCGGCATTGATGAGCTTTTTGTACACATTGGCATTGACGCCAAAATACTCATAGCAAGAGCCATCAGTGAAGGTAATCTCTAACAACAAACCTTTGTGGCGGTAGTCGGCGATGCCGCACTCGTTTATGGTGCGATGGTAGTCTGGCAATTGTGCAGCTTTAGTTTCGGGTGCAATGCTCACTAAGAAATGATAACCGTCTACAACTTGGCGGCCCATTTCTTCGGCTTGTTCTTTGAGTGGGTCACCGTCCTGAAATTTATCTGGGTGCCATTGCTTCACGAGGCTGCGGTATGTCAGTTTGAGCTCAGACAAGACAATCGGTTTGTCTATGCCAAATAATTTTTTGTATTCGTTGATACGTTTCATGGAGAGAATTAAGCCCGCAAAGGTAGTGATATTAATGCTTCAGCCAAACCAACTGAACTTCTTCTGGTTCCTGAAGCCTTTCGGCCAAGCGGTAATAGCGTTCGGCGAGCGTGGATAGGTAGTCTTGGGCACGCTTGCCTTGATCGTTGAGTTCTTGAATCTTGTCGATATTCCAAAACTTGACCAAATGATCAATGATATGCGCATAATCTAGGCTCGTGTAAATCCCGATTTTTTGGGTAATACTTGCGTAACTGTTGTAAGTGTCGTGTTGGGTGCCGAAGTCCATGAGGCTGGCCGGCATTACAATTTTTTTCTTCATCATGGTCATGAACGCCGAAAGGCCTCCGTTCGGATCGATTTCCATGATTTTACTCATGAAAAACTTGTAAGCGCGTTCGTGCAAGGCTTCTTCGCCGGCAATTGTATTGCAAATTTTGGTCAGGATGGTGTCGCCAGCTTTGGTGGCTAGTTTGCCTGTATTGACATGCGAAATTTTAGTGGCGCGCTCCTGAAAGGAAGTGTAAATGAGTCCGTAATACGGATTGGCGTCTGTCTTGAGGTCGATGCCGTTGTAAAGCAGTTGCTGAATACTTTGCTCCACCGCGCGCATGTCTACGCGTCCGCTAAGGTACAAGTACTTATTGAGTAAATCGCCGTGTCGGTTTTCCTCAGCCGTCCAGAGTCTAGACCAACGCACCCAAGGCCTCAAACTCGCCACGTTGCGCTCTTCATTGACTCCTTCCAACAAATTGAAAAAAGTCTGGTAGCTCGGCAGCGCCTCCTCGGTAATCATGTTGCCAATCAAAGAAACCAAAACGGTATCTGGCAAATTGGCCATACGTTGCTGTAGTGCTTTGATGGTATCAGGAAAGTCTTGCTGCGATAAATCTGGCAAAAAATCAGTGGGTTGCCAAGATGCAGCAGGCAAATTCATTTTGTCGTCAATGAAAGCCCCTACTTCGGGTTCAATGGCTTTAAGTACTTCGAGTTGGTGTGGTAAAACCATTTTTGCGCCTTACAGTAAAAAAGATGCGAAAGTACGGCAATCTGAGAGAAGAATTGGAATAATGTTTGGTGACTTAATTTTTGATGACGCCCATCTCCTCCATGTCATACTGCGTCAACGCCGAACCGCCACACATTTCACCACTAGGCGTTCCTTTTTCCCAGAGTTCTAGCTCTAAATAACGGTTTTTGTAGTGCTGTGTGTAAATCAAATTGATACAAGGCGGAATGCCCGAGCCCCACCATTCGTCTTCCTCCGCTTTCGGATATTGCAACTCCACTTGCGCCGATAAATACGCCTCAAAAGCTTTTTGCGAAGCAGCTAAGTTCTTAAAAAAGCGCGCTTTGTGTTGCGCGTCTGTCCAGTCGACCTTCTCGTAAATCTGCTTGATTTTCGCCAAGCGCTTGTTCATTTTTCCCTTCCAATATTGCGTCTCTTCATAGGAGGTCATATTGATTGCTGTTTGGTTGTCGTTGGGCCCAGTTGTAAAATCAGGCGTTTGTTTTTCTGCAAGCGCTTGTTTGGTCTCCTTTATTTTTGGACATTTTTTTGGTGGGGTGGTGCAGGAAGTATAAAGGAATGAGAAAGATAGGATGAGTAGGAGTGTAGTGGACTTCATAATTTAATGTTAAACGTAATTGGCACTTCTAGATTTGCTCTCGTGAAGATAGCTCATCTTAACGTCATGAATCATAAGACTAGTCTATGAATGTAACAAGCTCTCGGTTGAGCACAATTTTGTGTGTTTCGCCTACTGATTGGATAGCGTAATTTGACCATAGGTCTGGAATTGCTGTTCGGAATTTATTGCGGATTCTTGAAAACACTTCGGCCATGTTATTTTCTGTGACATCGACCAATCGCTGGATGTTTTCGTCTATTTGTTCGTTGGATGTAGCACTACTGATCATGGCATAATAAGAGCGAAGTTCTGTTACATGATCTACTAAATGGCTTCGTTTGATTCCTTCCGGATGATTCAAATAGAGCAGAAAGATGGACTTCTCTTTTGGATTGAGATTGACTTGTAGGTCCCCGAGATCGGTCAAGAAAACATCTTTTCGGTAGCCCCGAATTTCTAGTTTGCTGGGCTCCATTAATAAAATAGAGCGCTGTCTAAAGAGCAAGTTCTCTCGTATGCCATCCATGGTTGCAAAAATTTGCTTGAGGAAGGTCTTTTTGAGGTCTCGCGCGCTGATGTGTGCCGTACAACTTGGGCAGATATCAGCGGTGCGCATCTTAAGTACAATTTGTTTTTTGTCTTCGCAGAAATCCATCATGCAACCACGCGGGCTCCGATGCACATGGTCTATGATTTCCTGCTGGTTATTATACATCAGGCTGCGCATCAACCAAACTAAAATTTCGTAGGCGACAGTGAAGCGGGCGTCTGCGTTGTTATCAAAATAAAGATCCCAATCTGAGGTGTGCACAAAATAATTGCGCATGGAGGCGTCTACACAGCCAAACCAATTTTTGTCGTTGGCTTTTTCGGTCAGTAACATAATGTGGTCTTCGGTCGGAATGTTGTTTGCTTTTCTGATATCAGTACACACCTTGAAGAGTTGTGCCCAGGTCCAGGTGCGCTGTGTGAGCGGAAAAATGCGATCAAGTATTTTTTCTGATTTAGAAAACATAGGTTGCGCATCTTTTTTTGTGAAATCATCTAAGGTGTCATATGTTCTTTCATGTTCAGACTCCGGAAGCACAATAGGCACAGAAGGCACAAACTCAATTGGGCCACGTTGCAGTTTCAACAAATTGACTACGTTGTTAAAGTCTTCCACAGGGAAACCTTCGGAGCGGATGAGATGTACCTTCATGTGCAAGCGTTTGAATTAGTTATTGTTGTCTCGTCTGTCTTTTTTCTCAAAGATGTCAAATAAGTTATGCTTCATGTTTCCCGATGCTTTTTCGTTGGCGTAAACACGGATCGAAGAACTGACATCATCCATCATATCCGCATAATTAGATTTGCTAAAATTCATTACGTTTTCCTTTCTAATATTCAACATTTGTGAGGTGTGAATGGCATCAAAATCTGCACCAAGAAAACTAAAAGTCCATTTTCCGGTATCATCTAAGGTCTTGATTAACTGCGCAATGTCATGATAGGTATACATTCTTGAGCAATTTTCGTGTCCGTCTGTGATAATGACAAGCACCACTGACATTTTGTCTTCGCTCATGTCTTTTCCGAATTTTTCTTTGATACTAAAGATGCTTTTTCCGATGGCGTCGAGTAGGGCTGTAGCCCCGTTAGGCTGGTAAGTTTCAATGTTTAAGGCGCTCAATTTTTCTACATCGGCATTGCTGAAGACATCGTGGATTGCTGCATTGAAAAGCGTCAAAGAGCAAAGATATTGCTCATCTGGATGCGCTGTTTTTAATTCTTGAATCGTTTTGAGTTGGGTGTTGAAACCAGCAATAGTTGCTTGTTCAGAGCCTGACATAGATCCACTTTGGTCAATTACAAAATGGTAAAGTGTTGTTTTGTTTTTCATGCGATTTGTTTTTAAAAGTTACACTGCAAAGGTTGCTGATCATTTTAGCGTTGGAAGAGTTGCTGCAAGCTTGTAAGGAGAAGTATCTTAAGTGAAAGTGCGCTGAACTTTGCACCGAGAATCGCAAATATTTCACTTAAACCCTTAGTCCATGAACAAGCGCAGTCAAAAAATCCGAACGTTTTACACCGACCACCAGGTGTGTTTTGACAACATTCAAAATGCTTCGTTTTCGAAGTCGCCGCTCAAGCCGTATTTGCTTATGCAGCGCATCAAAGAAAAAAAGTGCAGTGCCTTGTTCTTGAAAACTGACCAGTTCAAGCCTCTCGAAAAGTCAGATTTTCAGCTGGCTCACGCCAAACTGTACGTTGACAACTTTTATGAAGGCATCGGTAACTACCGTTCCAATTCGCTCCCGTGGTCAAAGAATTTAGTGCACAGTGTAGGTTATACAAACGCGGCACTCTACGAAGCTAAAAAGTATGCGTTGTTACATCCGCAAACGGTATGTTTTGCTCCGGTGTCAGGAATGCACCATGCACAGCCAGAGCGAGGTTCTGGTTTTTGCACCTTTTCTGGTCAAGTCATTTCGGCGGTAAAACTGTATCAAGAATTTGGTGCCAGCGGTGCTTATTTTGACCTCGACGGCCATTTTGGCAACAGCATTGAAGACAGCCGTAGCTTTCAGCCGCTCCTCAATCAAGCCATTCCGAAGGGATGCAATATAAACCCAAGTGGCTACAATGAAACCTACATCGCCTCATTCAAGCAAGGACTTGACCGCATTGGTAAACGCATTGTTGCCGGAAAAATTCACTATGTAGTGTTCGCTCATGGTGCAGATTCTCATCAAGACGACGACATCGGTGGCGGCTGCGATACCAAGCACTGGCTGCTTTGTGCCGAACTTTTTGCAAAATGGGTCAATGACATCTCTCAGCAAATAGGAAAGCCACTGCCTGTTACGCTTGCACTTTTTGGTGGTTACAGATCAGACAATTACAACGCAGTACTTGATCTTCACATCAATTCCTTGAATATTTGTTCGAAAATTATTTGCGGCAACACGCAAAATCAATTGCTTCCTATACCAGTCAAACGAAGTAAATATATCGATTGGAATGATGAGGTTGCTTAACGCTCATTTTTCTTTTCATCTTCCTCATCCTCTTCAAAGAAATGGAATACCTGCTTGCCAAAGCTACCATCCGATTTAGATTGTGCATAGCGCATAAAAGTTTTGTCTACGCTTTTTGACATGCGGCCGTATTCACTCTTGTCGTAATTTCTGACGTTTTCTCTTCTGATGTTTAGTTTTTTGGAGATGTTGGAGGCGTCGAAGTCGCAGCCAATGAAGCTGAAGGTCCATTTGCCGGTTTGGTCGCGCTCTTTGATTTTTTTGGCAATGCTGCGCACATTGAAAAATCGGGAGGCGTTCTCTTCGCCGTCGGTAATGATGACCATGACTACACTCATTTCGTCGTTTTGAATTTTGCGGCCGTATTCACTTTCAATCTGATGCATTCCTTTGCCAATGGCGTCGAGTAGGGCAGTCATGCCACGCGGCCTGAAGGCATCGGATGGCAATTCTTGGAGCGTGCTGATCGGCGCAGGTTTGACCAACCACTGAATTTCGTCGTCAAATGTGAGTAATGACACCAAGAATTGTTGGTCTGGGTAAGTGGCTTGCATGTTTTTTACGGCACTCAGGTGCTCGTTGTAGCCGCCAACTACCATTTGCTCAGGGCCGCTCATAGAGCCGCTGCGGTCAATGATGAATTGATACAGTGTTGTTTTGTTGGTGCCTTGATCAGCTTTTTTGTTTGTTTGTCTTTCCAATAGAAAGTTTTTTAATTTGGATACAATGTTTGGTCGCATAAGAGTTGGTTTTTATTTTTTCAAGGTGGAATGGTTGTTATTCGGATGCTAATGAGTTATTGAATTCTTCCAAAAATCCAATGAAACGGTTGTCAATGTAATAGCGCTTGCGCAGCTCGATGTTTTCGAATTGGGTGCGGAACAAACTGCATTCATAGAGGTCAGTAAGTTGGAGTTCTTCCTCGACAAAAAGCAGGTTCATGTAGTTTTTGCTGTTGTTTCCGATAAACAGATAACCGTTTTGCCCTCTCGAACAAGAACCACCGCAAGCGCCTTGAACGGCATTGAGATAGGTGTCGCCGTTGGCTTCAAATTTTTCCATGACGCGCTCTAGTTTCAAGATGAATTCATTGCGCTGCCAGTCTTGGTAGGTGCGTTCTACATCAAGTAAATAGTACAGTGCTTCTATGTTCATTTCTTGAATGCACTTAAGTACCAATTGTGCGGTGCTGATTTGGATGCGGTGAATGTCTTGATTTGTTTTGGTCAGTTCTTGTTGTTGCATGTGATTTGGTTTGTTATTTAGTTTTCATGGATAAATTTCTGCAGGCTCTTGATGACTTTTTTGGGTGTCCTCAAGGAAGTGATTTCCCCTTTTTGAACGGTGAGCGCAAAGCGGATCACTTCTTCTTGGTATTGCTTGAGCGGCGCTTGTCCGAAAAGCTCTTCTTCGTCAGGATAAGTCATGAGGTTGTCTTGGGTAAAAATTGGATAGCGAAACTCCAAGACCAATTGCCCAGGTGAGTGGTCATTGCTAAAACCTTTTGAAGTGACATGAGCGAAGTCGCGTTCTGGGTGGTCGTTGTGATGAAAAAGGGCGTAGAGCTTCCCTTTGGCAAAGGTCAGACTTTGTTTGCCGAAAAAAGTGCCTTTGGGCGAAAGCAGATCGCCGAGTCTTTTCAGGTTTTGGGTCAGAAAAGCGTATTGGAAGTCCATGATGGCGTCTTCGTTTTTTTTGATTTCGTCTTTACTAATTTGGAGTTGTTTGGCTAGCATTGGAGAGGCGGTTTTGAGCTTGGTTTGCTCCCCTTAGACAAGAGTTGTGCCAAATTGTCAATTGCTGTAAAAACGTTAAAAATGACTCAAAAACGTATCAAAAATTGAAAAACATAGCAAAAAACGAATAAAAACGCTTCAAAATACGTGAATACCTATTTTGCTTAAAGATGTGGCACAATCCTTGTCAAAAGCAAATCGACCAAAACTGAAACAGATGAAATACAACACCCCAAAAGAACTCTGGAACCTCTATAAAGACCTCCAAGCCTTCAAAAAACAGCAGCAAGATGTCGCGCAAATGGACAGCATCGTTTTTGAACGCATCAAGGCGCATTTAAATGCAAAGCAAATTAAGTATACGGTAGGGCACCCCGACAACATGATCCAATGGCAGGTTGCTTTTGATGACTCCCGCGGCGGTCTTATTTTTTATTATCAAGATGGCCTAGATTTCGTGCTCGACGCTTATTGCTACCAACTCCAAGACACCGATTTACCTATTGACTACGTGCGCTTTTCTAACGTGTTCAACTCACTTCTGAACAGAGGAAACGTGCATTATTTTAGCGAAAGAAATGTACTGCGCTACAAAACAACCGTCAGTACCCGCGAATTTTTCTGGGAGCCAGCGCTGATCGAACACCGGTTGTATGACCACAACGCCATCGTCAACGATATTTCTCTTTGTGCCCACACTATGCACAATACCGGAAAAGATCCTTTCGATGTAGTTGCTGACTTTGTGAGTAGTAGGGCAGAGAAGGAGGGTTAATTCTATTTTTTTGAATTTGCTACACCCTAAAGTTTAATCACCTTCTGCGGATGGGTTTGTGGTGAACTTATCAAATAGGTTCCAGATGGAAGGTCGCTGAGGTCTATTAATATTTTGAGGTCTTCATTGAGTTCAAAATTCCTTAGAACCCTGCCGCTGAGGTCAAGAACAAATAGTGCTGTGCCAACTAGGCCTTGCTCGTAACTCATCCAAATATGACTTGAAAAAGGATTCGGGTATACTGCAATCTGCCCGTAAAATAATTCTTCAAGCCCTACATCTACCAATTCGTAATTTAAGGTAATGGTGCTGTCGCAGCCTACACTATTTGGGATAACCTGCACATAGGTTCCGCTGACATCGTAGGTAACACCGTTTAAAGTGTATGGCCCTTGGAAAACTACATTTATCGTTGAATTAGTGGGCTGATGAACCGTAATATCTAGTAAATCACTACCAGTACAACCAAACTGATTGGTTCCGGTAACCTCAAGTAGCGTATTAAAGTTTGGGGTAATATATGCGCCGTTCGGCATACCATTAGACCAAGTGTAGGAGAGCGCGCCGCTTGCTGCAAGTAGTACAGAATCTCCAAGACAAATGGCAGGGTCTGTACCAGCAAAGACAAGTGGGTTAGCATGCACGGTTACCATAACGAGGTCGTTGTTCTGACATCCATTGATATCGATTCCGGTTACCGTGTAAGTCCCACTAGTCTGCGGAATAAAAGGCACTCCGTTTGATATGCCACCACTCCAGTAATAAATAGTTCCAAAAGAACCAGCTAGGGTTACTTCTTCTCCTTCACATATTTCAATATCTGGCCCAGCATAAATTCCGGGTAAGGGATTGACTTGCACATAAAGTGAATCTTGGCTCTGACAGCCATTATTTGCAATCACAGTTAAAGTGTAGTATTGCGAAACAGTAGGGATGAAGTATTGATTGTTCTGAATGCCGTTATTCCAGCTTATTTGCGTTCCTGTTGGGTAGGTGCCCGAAACCAAAATAAAATCTCCTAGGCAAATGCTTTGGTTGAAGCCTGCTTCAATTGTTGGTGCAAGGATATTGACTTCAAAATAAACTGAATCTATGTCAGAGCAGCCACTTTCCCAATTGGTTGCTGTCAATACGTACCACGTGGATTGTGATGGATTCGCCCAAGTTTGTGCACTATTCGGGCTAGAGAGTGTCGAGCTCGGCGACCAACTATAATTGGTTTGTGCTTGTGCTAAACTTCCAATTTGAGCACCATTTGTGTTGATTATACAATTTTTGAGCAGGTCAGGGCCCGCATTTGCAATTGGTGTGGTTAGGTTGACATTCACCAAAACATGATCTGTTGTTTGGCAACCGTTTGTTGGGTTGAGCGCTGTAAGGGTATAGGTCGTGGTTTGACTTGGATTAGCTAATGTACTCGACGAAACAGCGTTATTAAGCCCAGCGACTGGTGACCACGAGTAGGTCATGCCTGGAGCTGGACTCATGCCAATTTGAGCGCCATTGAGGTTTCCAAAACAGTTAATTGAAAAATCGTTTCCTGCATTTGCAGTTGGAGCTGAAACATCTACGGTAACGATAATTTGATCTGTAGAGACGCAACCGTTTACCAGGTTAGTTACCGTTAGCGTATAGGTCGTGTTGAGTGCAGGATTGGCAATTGGATTTGCTGCTGTAGCTGAATTGAGCCCGGCAATCGGGTTCCATTGATAAGAATTACCGCTTACGGGGGTCATGCCAATGGTGTTTCCGGTAAAATTTTGATAACAGTTTTTTAAGAAGTCTGGCCCCGCCTGAGCAAGCGGAGCAGTCTGATTAACGCTTACTGTAACCATATCTGTGTTGCTACAGCCTGTCGTCGGAGAATAAACAGTCAAAGTATAAGTAGTAGTTATACTCGGATTTGCTATTGGATTTGAAATAGCGCTTGAAGACAGCCCAACAGACGGAGACCAGCTGTAGGTGAGGCCAGCAGTGGCGCCTGCACCAATGAGTAAGCCGTTTACATTACTCACACACGTCTTTGTGAAGTCTGCGCCTGCGTTAGCGTTTGGTAAGGATGTATTGACTGTAACGGCAACTTGATCCGTAGCGGAACAACCGTTGATTTGATCCGTTACGGTCAGTAGATAGGAGGTACTTTGAGTAGGATTAGCAATAGGGATGGAGATGAAAGGATTTGACAGCCCTAATGTAGGAAACCAAGCATAGGAGAAGCCTGCTAAAGCGCTGCTTCCGATCTGTAGGCCATTGGGATTCTGAAGACAAGTTTTTATCAAATCAGTTCCGGCATTCGCAGTAGGTGCAGTAACATTGACCTCGAAAGTCATTTGATCAGTAGCTGTGCATCCGGAGGAAGTTTGAGTGGCCGTTAGGGTATAGGTGGTCGTTTGGCTCGGATTGGCAAATGTGCTACTGCTCGAAGGCGTGCTTAAACCCTGAACAGGGATCCAGCTGTAGGTGCAACCGTTTTGCGCTGCAGCGCCAATATTGGCTCCGCTTGCGTTTTGCGTACAAGTTTTTAAAAGATCAAGCCCGGCATTAACTAATGGTACTTGCTGATTGACACTAACTGTAATTTGATCAATGGCTGTACAACCACTACTTACTTGCGTCGCAGTAAGGGTATAGGTGGTCGTGACACTCGGATTTGCAGTTGGATTAGAAACGTTAACAGAACTGAGCCCAATGCTTGGCGACCAATGGTAGGAAACGCCGCTGCTTGCTATTTGCCCAATGTTGAGTCCGTTGGTATTTTGAACACAGGTTTTTGTAAAGTCAAGACCGGCATTGGCAGTTGGCAAACTCGTATTGACACTCACCAGCACTTGATCTGTTGAAATACAGCCAGTTGCGACGTTGGTAACAGTGAGGGTGTAATTTGTTGTTGTACTCGGATTGGCAACGGGGTTCGCGAGCGAGGTTGCGCTCAATCCGGAGCTAGGCGTCCAGTTGTAGGTTTGCCCCGAATTAGGCAAGGTTCCAATTTGAACACCTGTGTTGTTGAGTATACAAGTTTTTTCGGCATCCAAGCCCGCATCTGCAGCCGGGACTTGCTGATTAACGGTTACGGTGACGGCATCAGTGGCACTACAACCTGATTGCGTATTGTTGGCCGTCAAGGTATAGGTAGTTGTAGCACTTGGGTTGGCTGTTGGGTTGGCCGCGATGGCAGAACTTAAACCCGCAGTTGGAGACCAACTGTAAGTAATGCCAGGTTGGGCAGTCATGCCAATAAAAGCGCCGTTGGAATTGCTCACGCAAGTCTTTGTGAAGTCTGCACCGGCACTGGCATTGGGCACTGAAGTATTGACACTAACGGCTACCTGGTCAGAGGCAGTGCAGCCGTTGCTTTGATCGGTTACGGTGAGTAGGTAGGTGGTGTTTTGGGTGGGGTTTGCAACGGGGTTTGAAACGCTAGGATTCGACAAACCTGAGGTAGGTGACCAATTGTAGGTAAGCCCTGTTGCAGCATTTTCTCCGATTTGCAAACCATTCATATTCAATATACATGTTTTGATAAAATCAGTACCGGCATTTGCCGTTGGTTGAACAGTGTTTACATTGACTTGAATTTGGTCAGATGCAGTACAACCACTGCTGAGGTCTGTCGCAAGCAAAGTGTATGTTTGACTAGTGGTTGGGTTTGCTATAGGGTTATTCGTGTTACTAGGTGATAATCCAACTGTTGGGCTCCAGGCGTAGCTTACCCCTGATACTGCAGTCATGCCAATTTGAACGCCTGACTGATTTTGAGTACAGGTCTTGGAAAAATCATTACCAGCATCGACCAAAGGGAGGTCAGTATCGACCGTTACCAAAACTTGATCGCTCACCGTGCAGCCGCTACTTACATGAGTTGCTGTAAGCGTGTAGGTGGTAGTAACATTTGGGTTGGCATTGGTTAGAGATGTTGTTGAACTCGTGAGGCCAGTTGTTGGCAACCATGCGTAAGTTACGCCGGATTGTCCGGTAATTCCAATATTAGCTCCTGTTGCATTTTGCACACAGGTTTTCGTAAAATTGTTTCCAGCCTCAACTAATGGGAGAGAAAGGTTAACTGAAATTAATACCTGATCTGTGGCGCTACAGCCATTTGCAACATTGGTAACGGTAAGCATGTAATTTGTTGTGGTACTCGGATTGGCAATAGGGTTAGCAAGCCCGGTTGCGCTCAGGCCTGCGCTTGGGGTCCAGTTGTAGGTTTGCCCCGCAGTAGGCATGGCGCCAATCTGAACGCCAGTGCTGTTTTGCACACAAGTTATTTGTGCATCTAAGCCGGCATCTGCCAACGGAACCTGCTGATCAACTGTTACAGTGACGGCATCGGTAGCACTACAACCCGATTGCGTATGAGTGGCAGTAAGCGTGTAGGTAGTAGTAGCAATAGGATTAGCTGTAGGGTTCGAGACACTTGTAGCACTTAAGCCTGTAGCCGGAGACCAACTGTAGGTAATGCCAGGTTGGGTAGTCATGCCAATGAACGCGCCGTTTGCATTGCTTACACAGGTTTTTGTAAAGTCTGCGCCAGCTTGAGCACTTGGATTATTGAGTACGGTAATTGTTTGGCTTGCAGTTGTGGAAAGCCCATTTGCCGACACCGCGCAAGTGTAAGTGGTGTTCTGAGCAGGACTCACCACAACAGCATTGGTTGTGGCTCCATTCGACCACAAAAAAGTAGAGTTTGGTTCATTGGAGGAAGCAGTTAACAGTACTGTATTTCCTTGGCATACCTGTGTGCTACTGGCGTTAATGCTCACCACCGGAGCTTGAGCCCAAAAGGAAAATGTTAATAAAATGCAGCAAAATGTGAGGTAGTAATTCTTCATAAATTGGAAAATTCATCGAAATTTACTGAAATAGCCGCACTAAAAAAAATGATGCTTCCCCTTTTTGTTACCTAATTAAAGTAGTGTTTCCAAATAATTAAGCCTTTCCTTATTTCTTTGCAATTGTCATAAGAAGTTCCTAAATTTTAGTTATTTGATTATTTATTAAATAAATAACTTTTTAAAATTGAATTAACTATATATAAATCAATTATTTATAAATATAATATAATCAAAAAATTCTATTTAAAATCCCGATTAAATCAAGTATATAAATAGGGTAAAATAGGGTGATCCTATTTTAAAGTAACTCATTTTTTTTTATTACGTATGACCTCCGTAAATTTGAGAACCACCGCACATATACATGAGAGGAAAATTACATACAAAAATCGTTTTAATTGTTGCTAATTTGTTTGCTTTTGTGGCGAATGGGCAGATAGCTTCTTTTACTAGTGTGCCTGAACCTACTTCAGGCCAGCCAACAGGTAATGGAGTTTTTTCCATTAACATTTATGCCGGTTCTCAAGTATTGTTTATCAGCAATTCATTGGATCTGAATCCATCACTGAATAGTCAAGATTCTTGTAACTATTTTTGGGATTTTGATGTGGCAAATATTGGAGGTGCTAGTGCTGTTCTACCCGGCTCAAGTAATATTCAGGGGCCTCATGTAGTTTGCTACAACTCACCGGGAACATATCAGGTAAGTTTAAGTATCATAGGGTATAGCGGCCCAAGTGCATCTCAACAAACCTACAACCAACAGTTTACCTTTAATGTTGTGGTATCTGCATTACCTGCTAGTTTAAATTTCAATCCAAACCTTGTTTCGGGTACCTCTCAGCACAATTCTGGATGTACAAGTACCATTCCATTTACAATGTATCAAGGTACTTCTCATTCATTTACCGTTGACGTTTTTCAAACTGTAGGTACTCAAAATCAATGTGCTTGCGCTCAAGGCCCAACGGTTTCTATTCCCAATGTCAATTTGTATCCAAATGGTTCAAATGCACATATATATTGGGGTGGGCCAGGTAATGGGCCAAATGCTCAAGCAACGAATAATATAACAACTGGGCCCATACCACTTGGACCTTCTGTGGGTGTAAATGTGCTAAATAATTTTGTTGGCCAGCAATTAGTATCCGGTGCATTTCAAAGTCATTATAATTCTAATGGAAGTTATAATTTGGTATATATGGTGGAATTTGGTGGGAGTATTTTTTCCAAATATTACATCGTAAACTCAGGTGCAGGAATTATAGACCTTGTTTCTTCTGGACAGAATATCTGTTTACCGGGAATGAAAGAACTAAAATTTAATAATCAATACCCTGGTAATATTTACACTATCAATTGGGGAGATGGTTCACCAAACACTGTTTTGTCATTTCCGATGTTAGAAACAAAACCAAATGCTCTTTACCACAATTATGCACCATCTTGTAGTCCAACAAGCTTGTCTGCCACACCTTATTCGATAACAATAACATCCAATAATCAATGTCCTACTGTCGCAGGATCAATCCCAACTGTTACCTCACCAGCTCAGTTTTTTGTTAATAGTTCCCCAGAGGCGTCTTTTACTTCAAGCGTTAATCCTCCAAATATATGTAAAGATCAATCCATTACATTTACGAATACAACTACAGCGGGTACATTTACATCTGGATTGAATAATAACTGCGATGATGATTATGATTTTGGTTGGTCAATATTGAATGCGAACGATTTAGCTGTAGGATACATTATTAATTCCGGCACCTTAGGAAATTATAATGCGCCAAGTGGTGGATCACCAACACTTTCAGTGCTTTTTAATACCCCTGGCACCTATACTGTGCGTTTAAGAGCAGGTAACACTACTTGTGCTCCCGATATCCATGAAATGACCATTACGGTTAATCCATATCCGGTAATTTCATCATTTACGGGTAGTGCAATTTGTACGGGAGGTACCTTCAATATACCTCCAGTTAATACTTCGCCGAATGTGGTGCCGTACGGAACTACTTATGTGTGGACAGCGACGCCAAACACTTCGATAGGAGGAGAGGTCAATAATACAACACCGAGTAGCAGTATTACAGGCACGCTTACTAATACAACAAGTGAAGCTGTCAATCAATTATACACTGTGACACCTTCAGCTGGTGGTTGTGTAGGTCCTCCATTTACCTTAACAGTTCCGGTTTTCCCATCCATTAATATCAATGACGCCACAGAAAACATTTGTAACGGTGGCACTTTTTCATTAGCACCTTCTAGTGGCGGTGGCAATGCCATACCAACGGGTACAACCTACACCTGGACCGTTCAAGATAATACCAATGTAACAGGAGAGCAAAATAACACGAATGGTACTCAGTCTATTTCAGGAACTTTAAATACCACAGCAGCTACAGCACCTCAAAGTGTCGTTTACACGGTTACTGCCAATGCCGGTAGTGCCTGCCCTACTGATAATTTTAACCTAACAGTCAACATCAACGCACTCAACCCTGGGGTAATCACTTCTAATGACTTGGTATATTGTGCAGGTGAAAATCCAGCACAAATGTCGTTTTCAACGCCGGCAACCAATACAAGTACGGCCACGCTTACCTATCAATGGCAGACGGCCTCGAGTATTGGAGGGCCTTACACAAATATTTCGACGGCAACAGGTGCAACTTACGACCCTGGAAATTCAATATCTACAACCACTTTTTACCGTGTATTAGTCAAATCTGTACTGAACGGGCAGGAATGTACAGATTTCACCAATGTACTTACCTACACGGTGAATCCTTTGCCAACGGCTGCTGCAGGCAATGACCAATTGATCAATTGTACTACGCCAAATAATGGAGTTCAAATTGGAATGACTCCTGTAACTGGCGTAACCTATCAATGGTCACCTCAACAAAATTTATCTGCCCCATTAAGTGCCAACCCAATGGCTAACCCTACTAGCAGTACAACCTACACTTTGACAGCAACCATTACAGCAACCGGCTGTATTGCACAAGATGCAGTGTCAGTGAACGTAAACTTAACTTATCCTGTGGCTAACGCAGGGGTAGATAAAACGATTAGTTGTAATCAAAACACCTTACCAAATGGAGCACAAATTGGTACAGCAGCTGTAGCTGGGCAAACCTATACTTGGTCTCCAACAACGGGTTTGATTGATGCGAATGCTGCAATTACTTTAGCTACGCCTTCTTCTACCCAAACTTATACATTAACAGTTACTAATACAGCTTCAGGTTGTACCCATTCTGATCAAGTTTTAGTTTCTGTCGATTTTTCTCAACCCACAGTTTTTGCTGGTGGTGACTTCATAAAAACTTGTACGCAAAACAATAGTGGCCAACAAATAGGAATGGACGCTGTTGCTGGTGTAACTTATGCCTGGAATAATACAGTAGGTTTAGATAACCCGGCAGTCCCGAATCCAACGGCTAACCCTACAACGACGCAAACTTATATTCTCACGGCCACACAATCTTCAAGTGGTTGTCAGAAGAAAGATACACTTCTTGTTACCGTGAACCTGACCACACCAATAGCTAATGCAGGTTCGACTTTTACCAAGACTTGTACAACCCATACTAGTGGCGCACTGATTGGTTTTGCGGGTCAGCCAAATGTAACTTATAGCTGGTCTCCGCTAACAGGATTGAGCAGTCCTTCAGTTTCAAATCCAACAGCAAATCCGAGTATTACAACGCTTTATACGCTTACGGCAGTTCATAACACAAGCGGATGTCAGGCCACTAGCTCAGTAAATGTGGTGGTTGATGTAGAATATCCTGTTGTAGATGCAGGAAGTGATTTCACGATCACTTGTACACAAATTCCAACAGGGCAAGCAATCGGCATGACATCCATTTCTGGTGTAAATTACACTTGGTCAACAACTGTTGGCTTGTCACCAACCACGAGTACCAACCCGATTGCGAATCCAGCAACAACGACTACTTACACACTTACAGCGGTTGACCAAAGTAGTGGTTGTATTTCTCAAGATGCCGTAATTGTAACTGTTAACAAAACACCCCCAGCTGTGAATGCGGGCATAGATTTCACCATCAATTGTATCCAGAACCAAGCGGGCGACACCATTGGTATGGTTGCGGTCAATGGTGTTACCTATCAGTGGTCTAATAATGTTGGCTTATCAAGTGGGAGTATTTCAAATCCTATTGCGACGCCAACTTTTACAACTACGTATACCTTAACGGCAACTAATATTGCAAATGGATGTACAGCACAAGATGCTGTTGTAGTTACCGTCAATACAACTCCACCTGTTGCCAATGCTGGTCCTGGTTTTACAAAAAAATGTAATCTTAATCAGAATGGTTCATTGATTGGTGCTGCGGGTATAAGTGGCGTAGAATATTTATGGACACCTTCAACAGGCTTGAATTCAGCAACGGCTGCAAACCCGACGGCCAATCCGTTGGTTACCACAACCTACAATCTCTTAGCTACCAATACAGCGAACGGTTGTACCGCTTCTGCAACAACTACTGTAATAGTTGATACTATTGCGCCTGTTGCCAATGCTGGTCCCGATTTAGAAATCAATTGTAACCCGAATCAGAATGGTCCAGTGACCATTGGAATGACCTCTGTGAGTGGAATTAACTATTTATGGAATCCTACTACCCAGTTGGTAAGCCCTGCTTCTGCAACAACCTCTGCTAATCCATCATCTACAATAACTTATAATTTAACTGCAACTAATCCAAATAACGGTTGTACTGATATAGATGCGGTGACTGTTACGGTTAATACGGCTTTACCAAATGCAAATGCAGGAAGTGATTTTACAATTAAATGTAATTTAAACCCAACAGGGCTAGTTATTGGATCTACTCCATTAAGTGGTTTTTTATATGCGTGGTCACCGAATACAGGCTTAAGTAATCCAAATATAGCCAATCCGCATGCCAATCCTAGTACAACAACGCTTTATACACTTACCGTTACAAACCTTGCCACTGGTTGTTCTGCCACCGACCAAATCAATGTCACGGTAGATAAAACTCCTCCAGTTGCCAACGCAGGAAATCCGTTTACTATTGACTGTTATATGAACCTAACTGGTGGTAATATCGGTGTGGCTCCGGTTTCGAATGTTTCTTATGCTTGGACACCTTCTGCGGGTTTGAATAGTCCTACAATTGCCAATCCTTTTGCCATTCCTACAAGTACTACAACTTATTTCTTAACGGCAACCAATTCCAATAATGGATGTACAGCCAATGCACAAGTGGTTGTAACAGTAAATAATACACCACCTACAGTAAATGCAGGACAAGATTTTTTAATCACGTGTCAACAGGCAAGTGGTGGACAGGTTATTGGTATGTCAGCGGCGCCGAATATACTATACTCTTGGAGCAGTTTAAATGGTTTATCTGGATTGAATAATACCAGCTCCACACTGCCAATTGCAAATCCAATCGTAACTACCACATATACACTTACCGCAGAAGATCCTGTCAGTGGGTGTGAGGCCACAGATTCTGTTTTAGTAACTGTGAATAAAACGCCTCCAATTGTAAATGCCGGCCCTGATAAAACAATAACGTGTAATCAAAATGCAACTGGAGCCGTTATAGGTATGCTTGCACAAAATAACGTCACATACGCTTGGTCTCCAAGTACTGGAATTGGTAATATTTCACTTTCGAATCCTACTGCATTTCCGCCAGCCACAACCCAATATATACTAACAGCAACAAATGATGTGAATGGCTGTGTCGCAACAGATACGGTTGTCGTTAATGTCAATAATACTTATCCAAATCCGGTTTCATCACAAGGATTTACAAAAACTTGTTCAAGTAATGTCAACGGTACATTTATTGGTTCTACGGCACAAAATGGTATCGATTACCTTTGGTCTCCAAGCACTGGCTTAACTTCTTCAACAATTTCAAATCCTTCGGCAAATCCAACAACCACGACGAATTATACCGTGCAGGCAATCAATAATGTGAATGGTTGTGTGACCACTTCAAATGTACAAGTCATCGTCAATACAACTCCTCCGACTGCCAACGCAGGCCCGGATAAACTCATTGGTTGTACGGTGAATCCACTGCCTAACGGTGCAAGTATTGGAATGTCCTCTGTGGCTAATGTCAATTATTCTTGGTCTCCATCGACCGGATTAAATGATCACCAGATTTCAAATCCGAATGCAACACCATCTAATACTCAGACCTACATTTTAACAGCCACCAATACTTTAAACGGCTGTCAAGCAACAGACCAAGTTGTTGTATCTGTAAATACAACATTGCCAAGTGCGAATGCTGGCCAAGATTTTCTAATGACATGTGTGCTCAATGCCAATGGTGATACACTTGGTGTGCCAGCAGTTTCAGGATTTAGTTACAGCTGGAGCCCTACAACAGGTCTTTCAAGTTCAGCAATAGCACAGCCAATTGCGACACCAACAGCTACCACGACTTATATTTTGACCGTCACAAACGACGTATCAGGCTGTTTCAAAAAAGATACGGTAGTTGTTACTGTCGACAAAAACTATCCAATCGCAAACGCTGGTACTGGATTTGTTAAAACATGTCTGAATAATAATAATGGTGCGATTCAAGTTGGAATGCCAACAGTTGCTGGAATTAATTATGTATGGACCCCTGCGCTTGGTTTAACTTCGGATGTAATTTCTGATCCTTTGCTCAATGCAACTGTTTCAAATACTTATACATTAACGGCGTCAGATCCAGTAAATGGCTGTGTCTCATCGGATACCATTCAAGTTGTTGTCAATCAGGTTTTGCCTGTCCCAAATGCTGGTGTTGATCAAAATATTACGTGCAACATCAACCCGAATGGAATCAATATAGGAACTACTAATTTAGCTAATCATACCTACAGTTGGTCTCCTTCAACAGGACTATCCTCTGCCGGAATTTACAACCCTTTTGCTACTCCAACAGTTACCACTACCTACATTCTTACACTGACAAATTCTTTAAACGGCTGTCAGAAAACGGATACAGTTACAGTCAATGTTGATAAGGAAATCCCACTTGTGAATGCTGGGCCTGATCTCTTGAAGTCTTGTACTTCAAATGAGACCGGAGCAAATATCGGAATGACTGCAGTTGCTGGTGTTGATTATGAATGGACGCCATCAACGGGTCTTACTTCATCTTATTCGGCTACAACTTTGGCAAATCCAAATCAAACCACAACTTATTTATTAACAGCAACAGATAATTCCAGCGGTTGTTCGGATACCAATTCAATGGTGTTTACCCATAATTTTACATACCCTTCAGTCAATGCAGGTCTTGATTTCACTATAAATTGTACAAGTTTTTACCAAACGGGCTCCACAATAGGTTTTGCGGGAAATCAAAATATCAACTATGTCTGGACTCCAACTGCTGGGCTTACCAATAGTGCTGCGGCATCTACTAATGCCAATCCGAGTCAAACCACCATGTACACCTTGAGTGCATCTCACCCTGTGAGTGGTTGTATTTCAAAAGATTCCGTATTAGTTAGCGTAGATACTGAAATTCCTGTAGTTTCTGTAGGTAATCCATTTACAAAAACATGTCTTGATAATGTGAGTGGCGCACAAATAGGTATGGCGCCTATAAATGGTGTGACTTATTCATGGAACACACTTACAGGACTCACTTTAAGTGCAGCATCTCAAGGGTTGGCGAATCCGAGTGCCACCACAACATATACACTTACTGCTCAGGATAACTCAAGTCATTGTACCAACTCAGCTTCATTAGTAGTTACGGTGGTCACAACACCGCCAAATGCAAATGCCGGACAAGATGTGATCTACAACTGTAACAATCAAAATACAAATATCTTGTTAGGTACTCCGGGTACTGCTGGTTTTTCATATAGCTGGTCTCCAACCACAGGAATTATTAATCCGTTTAGTGCTCAACCTTCATTGAGCAATCCGTTTACCAATACCTATTCACTCACCGTTACCAATGATCAAACAGGTTGTTCGGCATCAGATGCCGTGCTGGTAACTGTGAATACTACTGCACCGCCTGTAAATGCGGGAACGGATAAAACTGTAACTTGTACACAAAATACAGGTGGACTGACGCTTGGTACTGCTGGGAATTCCAACTTTAACTACAACTGGACTCCGAGTACATTTTTGAACACACCTACATTGGCTCAGCCGACGGCAAATGTAGCGGTTACAACAACTTACACGCTAACCGTTTTAAATTCTGCAAACGGCTGTACTTCGAGCGATGATGTCACCATTACAGTAAACAATACACCTCCAGTAGCTAATGCAGGGTCGGGCGGAACCATAACTTGTGCACAAAGTGCGCCAATAGTCTTAGGTACGACCGGTACAGCAGGGTACACTTATAGTTGGACACCTTCTGCAGGTCTAGCAACTACAAATGTCCCTAACCCTACGGTATCCGGAATCCAAAATACCACAACCTATATTCTAACCGTTACGGACCCTTCCAATTCTTGTACTGATACAGCTCAGGTAATTGTTTATGTAAATAATACTCCACCGGTTGTAGAAGCCAATGTTGTAGGTAATGGCCAAACGATATGTACCGGAACTGCAATTACATTATTTGGTTCAGGAACTGCCGGAACAACTTACACTTGGAATAATAGTGTGGTTAACAACCAAGCATTTACACCAACTTCAACGACTACATATACGGTCACGGGGACGAATACCACAAATAGTTGTACTGCCACAGACGTCATTACAATTAACGTCAATCCAATCCCGACGGTAAATCCTATTCCGTCAATAGTTAGATGTGCGGGTACGGCTTCAGGGGTTATTCAATTTTCAGGTTCTGTTCCTGGTACAGAGTATCATTGGATCAATTCTAATCCAGCAATTAATCTAGCACCTTCTAACATTGGCGATATTGCATCTTTTACAGTGACAAACAACACCCCGAACGTAATAGTAGCTACCATAACTGTAACACCGAAATATACAAACAATGGTGTGACTTGCACGGGGACATCTCAAACCTTTACCATCACGGTAAATCCTATTCCTACTGTCAACGCAGTAAGTTCGATCACGCGTTGTCATGGAACCACTGTACCTGCTGTCACTTTTCAAAGTTCATTTGGTGCCACAAACACAATTTATGAATGGCAAAATTCAAATGTGAATATTGGTACTGGTTTAGCTGCAACTGGTGTAGGAAACTTGTCGTCATTTACGGCTAACAATACTGGAACGGCTCCAATTGTTGGCGTCATCACCGTAACGCCAAAAGCGACTAACGCACAATTAACTTGTACTGGAACGCCAATTACCTTCCCAATTACGATCAATCCAATTCCGAATGTCAATCAGGTTGCATCACAAGTTGTCTGTAACAATGCCAGTACTACAGCCATTGACTTTACGAGTTTAGTACCAAATACAACATTTGATTGGACAAACTCAAATAATGACATAAATCTTGCACTCAGTGGGTCTAACGATATTGCTTCGTTTGTAGCAACCAATAGTTCAAATATAGCCATCACTGGTAATTTTACAGTTACACCAACCTTTTCAAATGCGGGTGGGTCTTGTGTCGGGCCAACCACTTCTTTCAGTATTTCTGTTAATCCTACACCAACGGTAAGCCCCATTTCAAACCAAAATATTTGTGTTGGTAGTCAGATATCAGCTGTTAATTTCATCTCTTCGAATAATGTTGCTGGTACAATTTTCAATTGGACGAGTTCAAACACAACAGTTTTACCAAATATTGGACCTGGAGACATACCCTCATCTACCAGTACTTACAATGGAACAAGCCCGATTACTACCACCGTAACTGTGACACCACAAGTTGTACTCGGAGGGGTTGCATGTGATGGCTCGGTACAGAATTTTACGATTACGCTCAATCCTGTTCCGACAGTTAATGACCCCACAGATATCGTCCTGTGCCACAATGAAAATTCGGGTTTAATCACCTTTAGTGGTTCTGTAGCAAACACAACATACTCCTGGACTAATAACACACCTTCGATAAACCTCACTGGTCCGGGTACCAATCAAATAAATTCATTTGTTGCATTGAATACAACAAATGCACCAGTTACAGCTACAATTACAGTTACACCAACTTTTGGACCTTCAAATGCGGTTTGTACTGGTATGCCTGAAACCTTTACAATTACCGTAAATCCTATTCCAAATGTTGCATCGGTTGCAAACCAATCCGTTTGTGTAGGTCAACTTACCCAAGCTGTAAATTTTAGTTCAAACCCGCCCATTGTAGGTACAGAATACCATTGGTCAAATACAAATTCAAGTATTGGTCTTGCTGCTAGTAATGTTGGTGCACTACCTGCGTTCAATGGATTGAATAGTGGAACTTCACTTGAAACAGGTTTAGTGACTGTTACCCCAAAATACACAAACCTTAATCATCAGTGTACGGGTACTCCGATTACCTTTAGCTTGAATGTCATTCCTACACCAACAGTTAATGACCCGAGTAATATTGTAGTTTGTAATAATGCTGCCGTTGCAGCGATCAACTTTACAGGAAATGTAGCAAATACAGATTACGGCTGGCAAAACAATAACACCAGTATAAATCTTGCGGCTACAGGTCCAAGCCACATCGCAACGTTTAATGCAACCAACCCAGGCACCTCGGCTTCTGTAGCTCAAATCGTTGTTACACCAAGTTTCACGAATGGAACAACTACTTGTTCTGGAACACATCAAGACTTTACCATCACTGTAAATCCAACCCCTACCGTAAATTCTGTCGGGTCAATCGTTTATTGTGTTGGTAGCACAACCGCTCCAATTAGCTTTAGCTCTACGGCTGCTGTCAGTGGTACTTATTATACTTGGCAAAATTCAAACACAGACATTGGTTTGGGTGCAACAAATACGGGTACAATCCCTACTTTTACTGCAGCTAATTTAACAGCCAACCAGAACCAACACGTTGTAGGAAATATAACCGTAACCCCTTCAGCATCAAATGCAGGGGTTACTTGTGACGGAACTCCTACTAATTTTTCTATTACGGTCAATCCTATACCAAATGTTAACCAAGTTGCTAACCAGGTAAAATGTAACGGAACCCTCAGTGATGCCATTAACTTTAGCGGAACAGTACCGGGAACCACTTACGATTGGACAAATAATAATGCATCTATTGGTCTTGCCGTTACAGGAACCGGTGGTATCAATGCGTTTACGCTAATTAACACGACAAATGCACCTGTAACTGCAACAATTGTGGTTACACCGAAGTTTACGTTGGCTGGAACTCCTTGTTTTGGAAATCCAATTACGTTTACAATTACTGTCAATCCTACCCCAACTGTTAACCAAATACAAGATTTAGCGATTTGTGCCAACACCAGTAGTACCATCATTCCATTTAACAGTACTTTAGGTGTTAGTGGTACTACATACAGTTGGGACAATAATAACACAGCTACAGGAATTCTACCAAGTGGACAATCTTTCTTTGCAGCTTTTAATGCAACGAATACAACCGCAGGTGTTATCTCATCTAACATTACAGTTACCCCTTCGGCTACGTTTTCGAACGTAACTTGTTCAGGTGCACCCATGAGTTTTGTTTATTTTGTAAACCCTATTCCAACAGTAAACAACCCAGTAGATCAGATATTGTGTCATGGGAATCAGACGCAAATAGTAAACTTTACATCGAATGTTTCAGGCGCAGCATTTAATTGGACTGCGAACAATACCTCAATTGGTATTCTTGCTTCAGGAATTGGCAATGTAGGAATTTTTGGCGCGGTCAATACAACTTCGGCATCCCAAACCGCTACTGTTGAGGTTACACCGAGCTTCACAAATTTAAATGTGGAGTGTTTTGGTCTCCCGCAAAATATGATTTTTACGGTTAATCCGATTCCGTATGTGCAAGAGCCTGCTGATCAAGTCGTTTGTGCGGGTCAGAATACCTTGGCTGTGAATTTTGTTGGCAATGCGACCAACTATGCTTGGAGTAATTCTAATCCAACCATTGGGATAGGAGCGTCTGGAAATGGCAATATTAATTCATTTGTTGCAATAAATAGTACGAGTACGCCACAGACTGCCAATATTACGGTAACGCCGCAATTCAATAATGCAGGTCTACTTTGCCCCGGTACCCCTGAGGTATTTACAATAACTACTCAACCAACTCCAGTTGTTTCATTTAGTGAGGTTAGTCCTCAGCCAATTTGTTCAAATACCTCTTCAAGTGCAGTTGCAATTTCATCACCATCACCGAACGCAACATTCACTTGGAATGTTCCTTCAATACCGGCAGGAATCACCGGATTGAATCAACTAAGTGGCAACGGGGTTATACCGAGCTTTACATTAGGTAATTCAACGAATCTTCCGATAACGATTAACTTTGTTGTTTCTGTTAGTGCTGGTGGTGGGGCGTGCCCTGGGGTTAGCTCTACTTATTCTATTATTGTCAATCCGTCACCAACGGTAGATTCAACATATCCAGTAGTAGTTTGTAATGGGGGCTCAGTCAGTAATATGAGTTTTAGTGGAACAGGTACAAGTTACAATTGGGCGAACAACCTCACTTCAATAGGTTTAAACGCTTCAGGACAAAACTTAATTAGTGCATTTAATGCTGTAAATAGTTCAGCTAATATTCAAACCGCGACAATTACGGTTACACCAATATTTGCTGGTAGTGGAATAAATTGTTCAGGGCCTGTATCAACATTTACCATTGCGGTAAATCCAACCCCTAATGTTACTGCAAGTAATGACTTTGGGATATGTGATGGTTCCGTATCAAGCCCTTTGAGTTTTGCTGGTTCAGCTACAAGTTATATATGGACAAATAGTAATTTAGCCATCGGTCTTGGTGCCTCTGGTTCAAATGGGTTACCTTCTTTTTCTGCAGTCAACAATTCAACCACACCTGTATCTGCAACCATCAATGTGACTCCTTTCTTTGACAACGGCGGTATCACATGTACAGGTGCTTCAGATCAATTCGTCATTACCGTCAATCCAACTCCAAGTGTTTCAGACCCATTTGATCAAGTGCGCTGTAACCAGGCTACAACAGCTGCAATCAATTTCATTGGAAATGGAACATCATATGAATGGACAAATTCAACCCAATCTATTGGTTTAGCGACCAATGGTACTGGAAATATAATTCCTTTTACTGCGATAAATAATACAACCACACCAATAGCTGCTAATATCGCTGTAATTCCTATTTATACCGGTGCAGGTGCAACATGCCAAGGTTTAGCTCAAAACTTTACATTAACAGTTAATCCAACTCCTACATTGTTTGATCCAGCCAATCAAACTGTTTGTAACGGAGCAAGTACCAATCTCGTAAATATTGTAGGAACGGGAACAAGTTATAATTGGGTTAATAATAATAACACAATTGGGCTTGGAAATAACGGGCAAGGAAACATCCCATCCTTTACAGCTGCCAACAATGGCTCAAGCCCTGCAACGGCTACAGTTACCTTCACGCCAATTTTTGAGGGTGGCGGTAGTAGTTGTCCGGGTCCAACTCAAAACATGACTTTTACGGTTAATCCGACGCCAACGATGACGCCTCCGGCATCTCAAGTAGTCTGTAATTCGAGCTTAACCAGTCAGGTGATCTTCTCTGGTTCTGCTACAAGTTATTCTTGGACAAACTCGTTGCCTTCTATTGGATTAATCGGAACCTCTACGGGTAATATTGGAAGCTTTAATGCCTTGAACACAACGAGTGTTCCCGTGACATCTTCGCTGGTGGTGACTCCAATATTTACGGGTAATCAAGTGCCATGCTCCGGCCCAACACAATCTTTTACATTTACGGTTAATCCGACCCCAATAGTCAACGATTTACCAGATCAAACGGTTTGTAATAGCGCTTCAACGCTTCCTCTGAGCTTCACGGGAACCGGCACAAGTTATACCTGGACGAATAATGCGCCAAGTATAGGTTTGGTAAGTTCAGGTTCAGGAAATATTTCTAGTTTCAGTGCCGTCAATACGAGCAGTAATCCTCTTGTGGCCACACTGACTGTTACACCTCAGTTTCTCAATACTAGTGTTAATTGTGCAGGCAATCCAGAAACGATTGCAATAACAGTAAATCCTACACCTATTGCCATCGCACCGACCAATATAGTGTACTGCAATGGAGATAACGCCCCAAGCACCAGTATTGCTGGTACGGCAACAAGCTATTCTTGGACAAATTCAAACGCTTCCATTGGCTTGGCGGCAAGCGGTACTGGCAATATTTCTGCTTTCACCGCAACTAATACTGGATTTGCACCAATTACCTCTACAGTTACTATAACGCCTCACTATTTATTCAATGGTGAGCAATGTGATGGGCTTCCTGTGAGTTATACCATTACCGTTAATCCGACTCCAATTATTAATATTCCTATAGACCAAACCGTTTGTAATGGAACTTTAACTGCGGCAATTGCTTTCCAAGGTTATACCGGCACCATTTACAACTGGACCAACTCCATGCCATCCATTGGTTTGGCTGCTTCTGGAACGGGAGATATAACTGCATTCACAGGTCAAAATAATGGCACAAGCCCCTTGACTGGCACCATTCAAATTACTCCGGAATACTTAAATGCAGGCTTGTCTTGTTTTGGAACAGCACAAGTCTTTACGATCACCGTAAATCCTTCTCCTGTAGTCGGATTTACCAATCAGAACCAAGTCATTTGTTCAGGTGCCAATACCAATACAGTCACTATTAGTTCAACTACTCCGAATGCAACTATTACTTGGAATGTAATCAATGCTCCGGCTGGAATTTCTGGTTTAACCAGCACGAGTGGGACCAACCTTATTCCGTCCTTTGCTTTGGTGAATAGTACCAACGTAGCGCAAACCATACAAATTTCAGCAAGCGCAGCAACTGCCGTTGGTGGATGTCCGGGTATCAGTTCTGTATATACGATTACGGTTAATCCAGCACCAACAGTTGTACCTATTGATCCTATCGTGAAGTGTAACGGTAATCCAATTGGGGCTCTAACTTTTAACGGAACCGGCACTAGCTATACTTGGACAAATAACCTTCCCTCTATAGGTTTAGCAGCATCTGGAACGAATACGACAACCGGTTTTACAGCCATCAATGGGACCGCTTCTATTCAAACCGCAACAATTTCTGTTACCCCTGTTTTCCTCGGAGGTGGAACAACTTGTAATGGTTCGGTTTCAACTTTTACCATCACAATTAACCCCACACCAGTCGTTACTCCTGTTGCAAATTTTGCTTTATGTAACAACGAAGTCACTGCGCCGCTTAGTTTTGCAGGTACAGGCACTTCTTATACTTGGTCAAACAGTAACACCTCAATGGGTTTGACTGCGGCTTCTGGCATCAACGAGCTCCCGAGTTACACCGGAATTAACGGAACTGGATCACCAATTAGTGCTACGATCAGCGTCATTCCCATATTTGTAAATGCTAATGTAACATGTGCAGGGAGCCAAGACCAATTCGTGATTACAGTGAATCCGACGCCAATTGTGAATGATCCATTAGATCAGGTCAGGTGTAATTTAGCACAAACAGCAGTTGTAAATTTTGGAGGAACAGGTACCAATTATTCCTGGACCAACACGCTGCCTTCAATTGGTTTGGCTGCAAGTGGAACAGGAAATATTTTGGCTTTCAACGCTTTGAATAGTGGTAGCTCACCAGTGGCGGCAACTCTTGAAGTTACTCCCCAATTTGTCGGTGCTGGCGCCACTTGTTTTGGTTCACCTCAGACTTTTTCTATCACGGTTAATCCAACGCCGAGTTTGATCGATCCACTTGATCAAACGATATGTTATGGAGCGAGCACCGACTTAGTCAATTTAATAGGAACAGGTACCAGTTATTCTTGGGTGAACAATACGCCATCGATTGGTTTGAATGCAACCGGAAGCGGAAATATCTCACCATTTACGGCTGTGAATTTAGGAGCTACACCAGTTAGTGCCCAGGTGATTTTTACGCCATTGTTTGAAGGAAGCAACGTTAGTTGTCCGGGGCCTAATCAAACAATGCTCTTTACCGTGAATCCGACCCCAACTATGTCTGATCCGTCGGACCAGTTAGTTTGTAATGGAACATCGACTCAAACAGTCAACTTTGTAGGTTCAGCCACAAGTTATACATGGATCAACGCAGTTCCAGCAATAGGGCTTGGTGCTTCTGGTTCAGGAAACATCAGTAGCTTCTCAGCCTTAAACAATGGTAGTGTTCCGCTTACTGGAACCGTTACGATTACCCCTGTATATACCGGAGGTCAGGTAAGTTGTACGGGGCCTACCCAAGATTTCAGTATAACGGTTAATCCAAGTCCAATTGTCAATGATTTACCGGATCAAACCGTTTGTAATGGTTCGTCTACAAACCCGCTTAATTTTACAGGTTCTGGAACTTCTTATTCTTGGACAAATACAATTGCAAGTATTGGTCTCGGTAACGCTGGAACAGGTAACATCTCGAGCTTCACAGCCGTGAATGGGTCTAATGGGCCGTTAGTCAGTACAGTTACGGTCACACCTCAATACCTCAACGCCGGATTAAATTGTTCGGGTACGCAACAAACCATTGTCTTGACAATTAACCCAACGCCGAGTGCAACGGCGCCAGGCAACCAAATTTATTGTAATAATCAAGTAACACCCGGCACGAGTATTGTAGGAACAGGCACCAATTATTCTTGGACTAATTCAAACCCAGCAATTGGATTAGCTGCAACAGGAACAGGAAATATCCCTTCTTTTACAGCAACCAATACCGGTTCTGCTCCAATTACAGCGACAATTAGCATCACACCACGTTACATGAACAACAATGTGGAATGTTTGGGCACGCCAGTCAGCTTTACAATTACTGTGAATCCGACACCAATTGTCAATGATCCGGGGGATTTAGCGATTTGTAATGACGCATTAACTCCTGCGGTAAACTTTACAGGAACAGCTACCCAGTATAACTGGACGAATACAGTTGCGTCTATCGGGCTGGCTTCTGCAGGAATTAACAACATAACAGCCTTTAACGCTCAAAATACGGGTTCAACACCTTTAGTTGCAAGTGTAGATATTACACCGATATACATTAACGGTGGTATTTCTTGTCCGGGAGTTCAGGAGACCTTTACCATTACGGTGAACCCGACACCTGTGGCCAATGATCCAAGCGACGTTACTTATTGTCATAATCAACCAACAGTTCCAATCAACCTCACAGGAACGGCGACAAATTATACATGGACAAATAACAATCCTTCCATTGGCTTAGGTACAAATGGACAAGGTTTAGTTCCAAGTTTCCAAACCATCAATAATAGCAATGGCCCCGTTGTTGCCACCATTACCGTTACGCCATTCTATACTTTTGGCGCCAATGTTTGTGCCGGACCTACGCAAAACTTCACGATTTCGGTTAGTCATGTCCCTACTGTAACCAACTTGAGTAATGTAAGTATTTGTGGAGGTAGTTTAACCAATGCCATTTCATTTGCAGGAACCGCAAATGCCTTCGTTTGGGCCAATTCAAATACGGCAATTGGTCTGAGTGCTAGTGGAACAGGGAACGTGCCAAGTTTCTCCGCAATAAATAACACTGCACAAGATGTTACAGCAACAATCAATGTAACGCCTCAGTATATTTCAGCAGGGGTAACTTGCCCAGGAACAATATTGCCATTTGATATTACAGTGCGTCCTACACCACTAGTAGGGCCTATTTTTGATCAGTCAATTTGTAATGCCACAAGTTTCTCTCAAAGTTTAACTTCCTCGGTTCCTGCAACGTTTGAATGGTCGGCAATTTCCAATCCGAACGTAACTGGTGAAGTATTCCTGACTCAAACAAGTTCAGCAATTTCAAATACCCTCACCAATACAACATCGAGTATTCAAAACGTACAATATACTGTCAATGCCATTTCAGTGCCTTACGGTTGTGTGGGGCCTGATAGTTTATTTACAATAGCGGTAGTTCCGGATGTGATTCTCAATATTCCAAGTACCATTGAAATTTGTAGTGGGGCAACGGTGAGTGGGTTTTTGGATGCCAATGTACCATCCAACTTTACGTGGTTTACTACCTTCAATAATCCAAATATTACCGGAGAGTCCTTGACTCAAAATACGGGTTCTGTGATTAATGATGTTTTGGTGAATACGAGTTCGACCAACCAGCTCGTTATCTATGCGGTAACGCCAACTTCTCAATTGGCATCTTGTTTAGGCGCCACCCAAACTATAGCTGTAACTGTTAAGCCGGAGCTTGAATTATTGAATACAGATACGGTCGTCATTTGTAGTGGAAGCCCGGTCAACTTAACCTTAACGGCGAATACCAACGTAACCTTCAATTGGTATGCGAATCAGTCCGTAAACGTAACAGGAGAGACCCTTTCAGCGGTTACCTCTGGTGCCATAACTGATGTCTTAGTCAATAACACGACCTCCCCACAAACCGTGCTCTATAATGTTGTAGGCACCTCTGCAGCAACAGGTTGTTCGAGTCCGATCATTCCAGTTTGGGTAATTGTTAATCCGATTCCGGTCATGACACCTATGGCCAACCTGACAAGATGTAATGGCGCCGCAGCAGCCATACCAAACTTTAGTTCTTCGGTTACTGGAGCCACTTATAACTGGACGAACTCCAATCCAAACATTGGTTTAGGGTTAAACGGAACAGGTCAACTGCCAGCATTTAATGCCACCAACATCAATTATGCGCCGATTACCTCGAGTATTCAAGTGAGTTCATCATTTACCAACCTTGGCTTGACTTGTACAGGTAATACTACCTCATTTAACATCATTGTAAACCCTACACCTAGTGCGTATCCAATCAATGACCAACAATATTGTAATGCAACTAATACGGCGGCTGTGCCGGTTTCAGGGCCTGTTTCGGGTACTGTTTATAATTGGAGTAGTTCAACACCATCCATTGGTCCACCGGTTTCAGGTTTGGCGAATATCCCGTCATTCCTCACTTCAAACATAGGATCAATACCAGTTCAATCTTCTTTCCAAATTCAACCGAGCTATACCAATGCTGGACAAACATGTTTTGGACCAATCTCATCCTTCACCGTAACAGTTCAACCAATACCAACGGTTAGTCCTGTTGCCAACCAAACTGTTTGTGATGGGGCAAATACTGCAGCCGTTCAATTTGTTGGAAACTCCAATGCCGTGAGTTTTAACTGGACTTCCAGCTTGCCAAGTATCGGTATGTCAGCAAGTGGTTCAGGCAATATTCCCGTCTTTCAGGCAAATAATAACACCAATGCACCTTTCACAGCGAATATCGCAGTGATACCGAAAATTGTTTCTGGATCACTTACATGTACAGGGCCAACAAGTAATTTCTCCATCACGGTTAACCCAATACCAACCGTAGACCCGATTTTACCGCTTACTTTCTGTAACAATGGGGTGTCTCAAGTTGATTTTTCTTCTACGTTTATGAATAACAGTCCGAATGTATTCTACAATTGGACCAACTCGAACCCAGCGATCGGTGTTCCGGCCACAGGAACAGGAGATATGAGCTTCTTGGCTGCTAACAATACGAATGGACTCATTCAAGGAACTATTTCAGTAACGCCAGTTTATATCAATAATGCGGTGTCTTGTTCCGGTATTACCGAAGAAGTAAATATCACCATCAATCCAACGCCTACTGTTGATACCATCAGTAATGTGCTTGTTTGTGCTGGGCAAAATGTATTGATTGATTTTTACAGCACCTTTAATGTGCCACAAACATACTATAACTGGACCACCACCAACCCTTCAATTGGCACTGGAGTGAGCGGATCTGGAAGTGGCATGTCTTTCACTAGTGTGAATAATAGCGCTGTTGCTCAATATGCCACAATAACCGTGACGCCAGTATATAGCAACGCAGGTGTCACTTGTTCAGGGGTGCCTGAAACTTTTGAAGTTACAGTCAATCCAATCCCAGTTATCAATGCGGTCAATGACCAGGTGTTGTGTTCAAATATCAATACGGTTCCTATTGCATTTACAAGTAACGTTCAGAATGCACAATACAACTGGACCAACAATAATACGCTCATCGGACTTCCAGCTAGTGGGGTAGGAAATATTCCAAGTTTTGTAGCAACGAATAATGACACCATCCAGCAAAATGCATTGATCAATGTTTCTATTTTACACACCAGTAATGGTCTTACTTGTCAGGGCTTGAATCAATTGTTTAATATATTGGTCAATCCACTCCCTACCATTGATGCGGTTAATGACCAAACACTTTGTGCCAATACATCCACCGCTGCCGTATTCTTTGACGGCAATATGGTCAATAATACTTATAGCTGGACAAACACAAATCCTGTGATTGGTTTGTCGGGTAGTGGTAACGGAAACATCGTTTCTTTCACTGCATTGAATCCAACGCTTGTGGCTCAAACGGCAACGCTTACCGTGACTCCGAATATCCTGATGAACGGCGTGCAATGTGGTGGACAGCCGATTAATTTTGATTTCTTAGTGGATCCAGCGCCAACTGTAAATCAGGTGCAAGATGTTGCGCTCTGTGAAAATTTCTATTCACCACAATTCACTTTTGGTGGTCAATTCAGCGGTACGCAATATGCTTGGTACAACGATAACACAGCAATTGGTTCACTAGCTTCTGGCGTCAATACGCTCAATCCATTCTTGGCGACCAATAACACGGTTGTTCCAATTATTGGAAATATCAATGTGGTGCCAAGTATTCAGTATGGTAACTTGAATTGTTTTGGTTCGCCGATGGAATTTGCCATCACGATCAATCCACAACCTCAGGTAGTGGCCCCACAAAACCAAGTGGTGTGTAATGGCGCACAAGTTGCAGCCGTGAACTTCACAGGGCCATCTACGGGTACTACTTACGTCTGGACCAACAACAATCCGTCTATTGGCATAGTAGCCAGTGGCACAGGTAACATAGGTGTCTTTACAGCCAACAACCCAGGCAATACGCCAATGACGGCAACCATTACGGTTACGGCACAATACGTCAACGGCACACAAATCTGTGCAGGTAACTCCGAGACCTTCACGATCACCGTAAATCCTACACCAAACGTAGTGGACCCTGCCAACCAGAATCTTTGTGTGGGCAATCAGTCCTTGCCGGTCTTGTTTGCAGGAAATGTCAGCGGTACTACCTATGCTTGGACCAACAATAATCCATCGATTGGCTTACCAGCCAGCGGCACGGGCAATCTTGCGAGCATCACAGGGCAGAACCCTGGCCAAACGCCAATTGTGGCTACCATTGCGGTACAAGCACAATACAGCAATGCGGGTCAGTTGTGTTTGGGTAATACGGAAACCTTCACCATTACCGTGAATCCACAACCTCAGG
>JAXITO010000002.1:0-145878 GCA_034680045.1 Crocinitomicaceae bacterium
TTCAAGCTGCTGCTCGGCTAATGGCCAGCAAAAGTCTTGTTCTTCATCTAGCACTTCTACACAGAAGTCTTGCTCTGGTGAGAAACACTAATTAGTTGCATTTTTTTGTAACAAAAAAGCCGGCTTACGCCGGCTTTTTTTTATGTCTAAGAAACTTCCTTAAGCAGAAAATATTTCTTGATACTGCGCTTGGTATTTTTCTAGAATTTTCTTGCGCTTGAATTTAAGGGTTGGCGTAAGCTCGCCACCTTCTATCGTGAACTCTTGAGGTAATAATTTCACTTTCTTGAGTTGCTCCCAAGAGCCGTATTCTTTGTTAATTTCAGTGATTTCTTGTTGAATGCGCGCAACCAACGCATCATTGGCAATCACTTCAGCATTCGATAATTTTGAAAAATCTAAGGCGTGGCGCTCTGCCCATTCGCGCACAAATGCAAAGTTAGGAACCACAAACACAGCTGGGAATTTTTCACCTTCACCAATTACCATAGCTTGTTCAATGAAACGCGATTGCTTCAAACGGTTTTCCATGGCTTGAGGCACGATGTATTTGCCACCAGAAGTTTTGAAAATCTCTTTTTTACGGTCGGTGATTTTGAGGAATTTATCTTCTTGAAAAGTACCGATGTCACCTGTGCAGAACCAGCCATCGGCGTCGAATACTTCATTGGTAGCCTCTTGGTTTTTGTAGTAACCCATCATGACGTTTGGTCCTTTGACAAGGATTTCGCCGTCAGCGGCAATTTTAACCTGAACGTTATCTACCAGAGGGCCAACAGAACCGATTCGGATGCCCGTTACAAAATTGTTTACAGAGACCACCGGAGAAGTTTCTGTCAGGCCATAGCCCTCTAAAATTGGAATGTCCGCAGCAAGGAATATACGGGCTAAGCGCGGTTGTAAGGCTGCAGAACCAGAAGCAATTGCTTTGACATTACCACCAAGTGCTTCTTGCCATTTGGAGAAGATGAGTTTACGGGCAATAGCCAATTTGACTTTATAAGCGATGGACTTCCCTACAACGTCGTAGTCTTCAGCTACACCAACTGCCCAGAAAAAGAGCGCGCGTTTGACGCCCGTAAGGTCTTCGCCTTTGGCCATAATTTTATCAAATACTTTTTCAATGAGGCGAGGTACCGCAGAGAATACATCAGGCTTTACTTCGCGAATGTTGTCGCCAATGGTATCCATAGATTCAGCAAAGTGAATGGAGCAACCGATATACATGTAGAGGTAATGCAGCATGCGCTCGTAAATATGACAAACCGGCAAGAAACTCAAAACTTTTGAGTTTTTATCGGCAGGAATTGGAACGATACAAGATGACACAGTAGAAAGGATGTTCGCATGTGAAAGCATTACGCCCTTCGGATTACCCGTAGTTCCTGAGGTATAAATGATGGTGACTAAGTCGGCAGTTTTAACAGCGCGCATGCGTTGCTCCACGACCTCAATTTCGGTCTGTCCTTTATGCGTTTCGATTTCGGACCAATGCGTACAATTTTCAAGGTGATCAAAAGAAAAAAGATGCTTCAAAGTAGGAACCTCTGCACGAACAGAACTGATTTTATCAACTAATTCTTGATTAGAGACTACACAAATTTCGACACCCGCATCGTTGAGAATAAAACGGTAGTCTGACTCCGAAATATTTGGATAGAGCGGTACCAAAATAGCACCCACTTGTTGAACTGCGATGTCGAGGATATTCCATTCAAAACGGTTAGAACTCGCTACTGCAATGCGGTCACCAGCCTGAACGCCCATGGATATAAGGCCGCGAGAATAATTCATGGCGGCATCGAGAAAATCAGCAGTTGAAAGCGGAACCCAAATACCTTTTGTTTTGGTAACAAACATATTTGGATTCGGATAATTTTTTAATTGATGTCTAGGAACATCGAATAAACGATCTATGGTTAGCATACTATAGGTTTAGGGACGAAAAATAGCAATATTGTTTCAATTAGAGAAACAAAATCACAAAAAGACTAATAAGCGCCAAACTGATTATGTTGAGTATAAATCCATAGCGAATCATGTCTTTGATGCGCAGAAAACCCGATCCAAAAACGATGGCGTTGGGTGGAGTGCCAACGGGCATCATGAAGGCCAAGCTAGCACCTAAGGTTAGTGCCATTGCCATCGGAACCAACGGAAGCCCAGTTTGAGTAGCAAAAATACCGACTACAGGAATAAAGAGCGTTACCATCGCTAAATTAGAGAGCACTTCTGAAATAAATATGGCTAAAGTGGTCAATATCAAGATGGCCGAAACGAGACTGAAGCCTTCAAATGATTCAAAAGTACTAGCCAAGTAATTTAAAATGCCATTTTTCTCCAAAACCGCGGCCAAAGCCAAGCCTCCTCCGAATAACAGCAAAATACCCCATGGAAGTTTTTCGGTATCAGACCACCGTAGAATTTTTTGTTTTCCTTCTTCGCCATTCTGAATCAAAAACATAGCGAGCGCGCCTAAAATAGCTGCATTTTCATCGCGGTAATTGATGCCAAACATACTTGAGAAAGCCTCACGGAAGATCCATAACCCTGCCACTATTGAAAAAATCCATAAAACCCTTTTTTGGGCTTTGGTCCAGGGTAGCGTATGGAAATGGAGGTCGTGGACATCTTTGCGTTCTGAGCCCAATAAATAATTGAAAATAAAGAACATAGTTAGCAGTAATAATATGGCTAGAGGCATGCCAATTTTCATCCAGTCAAAAAAGCTGATTTCAATTTGGAAGTTCTCGGCGAGAATACTCGCCATTTGGGTATTGGGAGGCGAGCCAATAAGGGTGCCAACGCCACCAATGTTTGCAGCGTATGCAATTGACAACATTAGAAAAATTGCAAAGCGGGATTGTCGATGCGCAGGTGGCATGGCCTCCACAACTGCCATTGCCATTGGCAGCATCATGAGTGCGGTGGCTGTATTGGAAATCCACATGGAAATGAGGCCTGTACTCAGGATAAAGCCGAGTAAAATATTGGACTTTTTATTACCCACTACAGCAATAATACGACGTGCTATTTGCTCATGCACACCCCATTTTTCTAAGGCTAAAGCCATCACAAAACCACCAAAAAACAAAAAGATATTGGAGTCGCCGTAGCATTGTGCGAGGTCTTTTGGAGTAAGTAAACCAAAAGGGACTGCAAAAAGTAAGGGTAAAAGTGCGGTAAGGTATACTGGTATCCATTCTGAAATCCAGAGCACAACCATTAGCCCTGCAAGAAGCAAGGAGAGTGTAAATGTGTCAAATACCCACATGGGGTAGGTGCTTATTTGTTGAGGCCGTTGAGCGCATCTACAAAGTAGTTGGCTTTCGCCTCTACTTCTGTAACGATAGCTCGGAACTCAGCTTTTCCTTTAGCTTGGTTCATTTTGGTCAACATCTGATCTTGGAATTCAGCCGCTTCGTCGATCAATTTTGCTGAACGGTCTGCTTTGTCTGGGGCTGTCATTTCAAAAAAGAAACATTCTTCTACTACATCAAAAACCATTTCGTTGATGCTTCTTTTGAGGATTCGTTTGTTAGCCATAACTCTTATTTTTTTGACAAATGTACGCATTTTCGGGCTATTTTTGCACATGTCTTATCCCCTACTGACCATCGCCAAAGGCAAAGAGCACTCCATTCAACGCAAACACCCCTGGGTTTTCTCTGGGGCTTTAGCGAGTGACACCTCTGAACTTCAAGATGGCGACCTCGTTTGCCTTACAACCAAGAAACAACAAATTCTCGGAATCGGGCATTACCAGCACGCCACAATTGCCGTTCGCATGCTCAGTTTTGACTACGAAACCATAGATCAAGCCTTTTACGAACGCCGTTTGGCCAATGCCTACCAATTGCGTTTGCGCATCGGCTTACTGCATGCCAACAACAATATATTCAGGTTGTGTCATGGCGAAGGCGACCAATTACCAGGCCTCATCATCGATTTTTACAATGGCGTAGCTGTGATTCAATGTCATTCTTACGGAATGTACCGTCAGGTGGAACTCATTGCTGCAGCGCTTCAAGCCGTCATTGGCAAAGACTTGAAAGCCATTTATCACAAGTCCAGTGATACACTTCCAAAAAGAGAGGAAATTACCGATGGATATTTATTTGGAGAAGTGGCAGTACCGCATTTGGCGCTCGAAAATGGCGTGAAGTACAACATAGATTGGATCAATGGTCAAAAAACTGGCTTCTTTATTGATCAGCGCGAAAACAGAGCGCTTTTGGGTAAATACGCGCAAGGCAAAAAAGTACTCAATACTTTTTGTTACTCAGGAGGTTTTAGTTTACAAGCGCTACAGCATGGCGCTACTTTGGTGCACTCTCTGGATAGCTCCAAAAAAGCAATTGCCCTCACCGATGCTAATGTCGAACTCAATGCTTTCGGTGATCGTCATGCATCTATTGTAGACGACGCCATGGACTACATGAAACACCTAGCCGAAGACTACGACATCATCGTTTTGGATCCGCCGGCCTTTGCCAAGCACCGCGACAAACGCCACCAAGCCATTCAAGGGTACAAGCGCCTCAATGCGCACGCCATTCGACAAATCAAGCCAGGTGGGCTCATTTTTACTTTTTCGTGTTCACAGGTTGTAGATACCCTACTATTTACCAACACGGTTATTGCAGCTGCTATTGAAGCGGGGCGCTCTTGCCGCATTTTAGATCAGCTACATCAGCCTGCCGACCACCCAATTCAAGCTTTTCATCCGGAAGGCGCTTACCTCAAAGGGCTCGTTATCCAAATCGATTAAATGCTCGCACTCAATTACAAAACAATCTTAAGTGTAGCATTACCCATGATGGTAACTGGATTTATTCAGTCTATCGTCTTACTCACCGACGCTTCCATGATAGCGCGCTACTCCACAGAAGCTTTTGACGCTGTGGGCAATGCAGGCCTGATGTACGTCACGCTGTTTATGTGCTTAGCCGGAATGGCCGATGGCGCACAGATTATTATTGCACGGCGCATTGGACAAGAACGCCCCCAACTGATTGGGCAGGTTTTTGGATCAACGGTTTGGGTCTTAGCGCTGCTCGCAATAGGTTTGTTTGTACTGTTGTATTTCATCATGCCCGATTGGGTGGCTCAGTACTCTGAGCAAAAGGAAATTGCTAGGCTGCAAGGCATCTACTTGGAACAGCGCAGTTTCGCCTTATTTTTTGCCATGATTACCCTTTCCATTCAAGCTTTTTTTCTAGCAGAAGGGAAATCTTGGGTTGTTTTGGTTACTGCGGTTCTTACAGCATCTAGCAATGCCCTACTTGATTACCTGCTCATTTTTGGCGAGTTTGGTTTTCCTGAAATGGGCATCAAAGGAGCAGCGCTGGCCTCAACAATTGCCGATGGCCTAGGCATGGTGAGCATGGTTGGTTTCTTGCTTTTTTCTAAGGAACAAAAGAAATATAAATTATTGGCCTACTTCAAAGTGGACTTCACTTCAATCAAAGAGTTGCTCAAAGTAGGCAGTCCGCTACTTTTACAAGGTTTATCTGCCTTAGCGACCTGGACACTCTTTTTCACTTGGCTCGAACAAAAAGGCACTTTTGACCTCACGGTTTCGCAAAATATCCGCTCCATTTACTTCTTAGCGTTTGTGCCGATTTGGGGCTTTGCCGGCACTACCAAAACGTATATTTCGCAGTATTTAGGCGCTAAAAAACTAGATCAAATACCGAACATTCAGCGCAAAATCCAATCGCTGACAGTAGCCTTCATGCTCTGTACTTTTCATGGTGCGCTGCTCTACCCTGAAGTACTCATCCGGATGGTCAACCCTGCGGAGGCCTACGTTGCAAAAAGTGCAGACATCTTAAAGCTGATCGCTGTATCTATTTTACTATTTGGCTTCATTTCAGTTTATTTTCAGACCATTCATGGCAGCGGCAACACACTGCATTCCATGCTCATTGAATTCTTTACCGTAGGGGTTTACAGTATATTTTGTTATTTATTTATCAAAGTTTGGGCTTTAGACATCTATTGGATCTGGACCGTTGAATACATCTATTTTGGGGTCTTGGGCATCATTTCAATTACCTATCTTCGGAAAGTAAATTGGCAAAACAAACAAGTATGAGTACACCACTGCGTATCGTTTTCATGGGGACGCCCGCTTTTGCCGAGCGTATTTTAGCGGAGTTACACCAAAGTGCGCATCAGGTAGTTGGGGTTGTAACTGTTGCCGACAAACCAGCCGGTCGGGGTCAACAAATGCACCAAAGCGCTGTCAAACAATTTGCCTTGGCCAATGACCTTGCGCTCCTACAACCCGAAAAATTGCGCGACGAAGCATTTCTTAATGCCTTAACAGCTTTGCAAGCAGACGTATTTGTGGTGGTAGCTTTTCGAATGCTGCCCGATGTCGTTTGGAAGATGCCGCGACTCGGCACCTTTAATTTACACGCCTCACTTCTACCTGCCTACAGAGGTGCTGCACCCATCAATTGGGCGCTCATCAATGGCGATACCCAAACGGGTGTAACTACATTTTTGATCAATGAACAAATTGATGCCGGAAGTATTTTGTTGCAGGACAAAATCGATATTACAGCTCACATGACCGTTGGAGAGCTGCACGATGCGCTCCAAGAAATGGGCGCTCAGCTCACGCTCCAAACTTGCAATGCGTTGGCTGAAGGAAGCATTAGCCCTCAACCACAAACACCCATTTCGGGGAAACGCGCTTTAGCACCAAAACTCTTCAAAGAAAATACCCGCATTGACTGGAGCTTGCCAGCGGGCGAACTTCACAACCTCATCAGAGGTCTAGACCCCTACCCAGCTGCGTGGTGCACCCTTTGGTCTGTTCAGAAAGAAGCTTGGGTACAATTCAAGATTTTCAATGCCAGCGTTACCGAGCTTTCGTGTACACGACAAGACGGCCCAGAAGGCCATAAAGAAGGTATTTTGTTTCCTTGCGGCGAACAAACCACTCTATTGGTAAAGGAAATTCAGATGGAAGGGAAAAAGCGCATGGATGCCAAAGCATTCATGGCCGGCAATGAGCTCTCTGCTTTTCGTTACTGAGGTACATTAAATGAAATACCAAAACGCAGCGGATACACACCTGCCGTAGTGCCTTCTTTGAACATACCAAGTACAGCGTAATTGGCAAATACACCAAAATAACCATAACCCATACGAACCGTTGCGTCTAGCATCCAGGGATTGAGATTGAACGCGGATTTCGTGACATTTTCAAATTTATCGCCATTCTCGTAAGCCCCTGTAACACGCTGGTGGCTATACATGCGCACGCCTCCAACTACACCAGCATTGACATAAAAAGACTTTTTGTAGGCTTTATTCGCCGTAAAATCAAGCAGAAGGGGAACAGTGAAATAAGCGGAATAGATGGTATTTCTTTTGTATTCTTGAGTGGTGTTGGCCACTGCATAAACGGTATCTGCGTCGTGCTGCAAGACGTAAGATGAGGTGAGCTCAGTGTTGTTAAAAGTAAAGCCGTAGCCTGTCGTGATGCCAAAAAGATCTTTGATCAAGGAAAACTTATGTTGGAATGTGTTCAAGTTAAACACCAAGCTTTTAGCAACGTTGTTTTCCCAGTAAGGTGTGGAGGCGAATGAACTATTGAGGTCTAAAAAGCCGGTTGTATTCATTTGTGCACCGAGCTCAAAACCAGCCCAATGCGCTTTGTTGGCATTGTAATTCTCCTCATCGAATTCAAAGTCTCCTTCGAGGTCGAGGTCGAAATCAAAAAGGATTTGCAGGCGATAAGAAGCTACTATAGGAAAGCCGTTTTCATCGGTTGCTGGAAGCCAGCGGGGCATGTTGCGCACGATATCCAGCGCTGCGCTATCTAAAAGCGCGTCGTAGCCCATTTCTACAAATGGTTTGGTGACGGTTCCGTCAATTGCAATTTCGAAAGCCACGTAAACAGATTCGCCCCATGGGAAAGTCTCGTTGGTGTCGGCGTAAATAAAGCTTTCTACCGCTTCTTTAATGTAAAGATCTAATGAATCTTGCCCACCGGGAAACTGCGGTGTTGGCCGATTGGCAATCTCTGGAAGCCCCCACACTTCTGCTGCTTGGATAGGCGCTTCAACTTCAATAGTTTCTGTTACCACTCGGGCACTCGTGTCAATTTTTTCAACGAGCTGTGGTTTTTCCATTACTTGGGCAAACGCCTGTGTAAAACAAACAAGGGCAAGGGTAGCAACAATTTTTTTCATGTGGAGAATTTCTCCAAAGATAGAAATTTAAAATTGGATGCTCATTTTCAGTAAGAAATGTCGACCTGCTTGCGGATAGTAGAAATTTTCTGTTGTCGTTTGGCCTCCATACATATAACTGAAGGTGTACCCGTTGTTCGCATATAGCGCATTAAAAAGGTTATTGACCAAAAACCCAAGTTCAAAAGAACGTGCAAATTTTTGCTTCACCTCATAATTGCAACTCAAGTTGGTGAAGGTAAATGGATCCAAACTTCTCTTGACATCAGAAGTATTGTCTAGAAATTGTCTAGAAACATACTTGGATTGCAGCGAAAGCGTTAAACGCTCCAACGGCGCATATTGAAGCCCTAGCGTTTGAATGAAATTAGGAGAGAAAGCTAAGTCAGTAGTGCCGTGCGCTATCTGAATTTGTGTGTAATAAGGTGCGTCGTCAAGATATACATCGACAAATTCTACAAAATTCAAGACTTTATTTTGGCTAAGTGAAGTTGCCGCTTGAAAACGGATTCTCGAAGATAAATTATAAGCTAATTCCATTTCTAAACCTGCTCTATAACTCTTGTCAACGTTGGTACGGGTATAGCCACCTACATCATTGATTTGACCTGTGAGGACCAATTGATTTTGGTAATACATCAAAAATAAGTTGGTCTGCATATTTAATTTTCCTTTCTCAAAGCGATAAGCCAACTCTGTGTCGAACATGCGTTCTGATAGCGGTCGATTGGCAGGTGTGCTTTCGCGGAAATCGCGACGAACGGGCTCTCGGTTAGCGATTCCAAAGGAACCAAATAGGTTGTGTGCACCCATGTTTTTGGCAAATGAAACCTTTGGGTTAAAGAAATGATAGTTCACATTTTGAGTAACATCTGTCAGTACACCGCTCACTTGATCCACACCTAAAAATTGGTAAGCAATGCCTCTGTATTGTAAGTCAAGGGTGAGGTCTAGCCCATTTTTTTGATAGTTGGTTTTCAAGTAAGAACTGACCTCACTTTTGAGGGCATCGTTGTCGTAATAGCGGTCGTAGATTTGGCTATTCGAAGCAAACTGAGCCCAAATGAGTTCTCCAAAATGAGCGCCAGCATAACGATTGGCTGCGCCGCCTAAGGTAAATTTGAGCCTTGAATTATACTGATAGTTCAGGCCGTAAATGACACCCACAAAATGGTTGTCGAGCCAGCGTCTGCGGATGAGGTCTGTTTGGGCCAATGTGTCCATGCCTAAAACGACAGATTCCAAGCCGTAGTCACTGAGGTCGTCCTGATTTCGAAATTCTTCAAAATAGCCGCGGCCGTAAGTATAGTGAGCAGCTGCATTGAAATTCAATTGAGCAGAGAATTGATGAATGAAATGTAATTGATAGTTGTCTTGGTTGTAGTTGTCTACCTGGCCGGCATAAGTGTAGTAATTGTATGTTCTACCAGAAGTCAGTAAGTTAGTTGTTTGTTCTGCGCTCAGTCCATTGCGCGTAGCGTAGTCGAGCATACCGAGGGAATCGCCGCGATAGCGACTTTCAGGCGTGCCATACCAGGCTTGATACGTGCGCTCTTGACCCGTGAGCACCACTGCTTTCCAAACAGATTTTTCGGTCAGATACGTTGCGGTAAGCCCCATCGATTTTAAGTTACTTGTGGCTCTATCTAAATAGCCATCGGAGCGAATTTCAGAAACTCTGGCATCTAAGGAAAAGCGCTTGTTGAGTAAACCCGTACCCGCTGATAAGGTGCCGCGAAGGGTACCAAAAGAGCCTCCAGAAAGATCTATTCGGGCATAGGGCTCAGTTCTCAAGTTATTGGTTTTGATATTGACACTAGCGCCAAAAGCGGCGGCTCCGTTAGTCGAAGACCCAACGCCGCGCTGTACCTGAATGTTTTCTACGGAACCGACAAGATCGGGCATATTCACCCAATAGACGTCGTGAGACTCTGGATCGTTGACCGGTACGCCATTGATGGTAACGTTGATCCGGCTTGCGTCTACGCCACGAATGCGCAAACCACTGTAGCCTATCCCGGCTCCGGCGTCACTGGTAGTAACAACCGAAGGCGTAAACTCCAAGAGTGTGGGCATGTCTTGGCCAAAATTTTTCGCATTCAGGGTCTTTTTGGAGACGAGCGTGTTGTTAGGTGCATCTTTAGCGCGCAGCCCATTGACAATGATGCCTTCTACATCTTGAATGCGACGGGTAGTATCGTATTCTTTTGTTTTTCCAACCTGAGCCATGGCTAAATGACCACTCAGCAAAATAAATAGTAAAGATCTTGTTTTCATTTTAGTTAAAAAATTAAACAAGAACAAGGGGCTAATTCTTGGTAGTTCTGTACAATTAGCGCGTCATCTTCCCTTCGCTGGCATTATCCAAATCAGGTTCAATGGGTATGTTCTCAGCCTTCACGGCACCCCTTAGAGACGGTACAAAAGTACTTTATTCTAAAGCAATACTTATCAATTCATCTAAAAAATTCAATTTTTAAGCTCATAAAAAGTTTTGATGATTTGGATAATCACTTCATTATTTGTATCTTAACCTTTCAATTTTGACATGAACAAACCAACTCTACTACAAACACCCCAACTCTCGCAAATAGCTTCACTCAAAACCCTGATCGAGAACCGCACCATCTTCAACCTCAATCATTGCGAACTGAACTTATTTGAAACCTATCAGCAAGCTGAGCAGGTTGCACTTACCTTTAATGATGTGGTCCTGACCTCTATGTTAAGAGGTAAAAAAGTGATGTATCTTTACAACGACAGTCCTTTTGATTACTTTCCTGGCGAAACCGTTATTCTGCCGCAAAGCACCGAAATGATCATCGATTTTCCGGAGGCAACGCTAGAAGATCCTACTCAATGTTTGGCATTAGAAATTGACCGCACTAAAATCACCCAACTCATTGCGCTGCTCAACGAACGCTACCCCAAAGAAGATCAAAGTCCTTGGACACTCAATTTTGAAAAGTATTTTTTAATGAACAATGACGCGGTGGCCGCTACACTCAACAAAATGATGCAAGTTTGTATGAGTGGCCAAAGCAATAAAGATATCCTCGCGGACCTTAGCCTTCAAGAATTAGTCATTCACCTGATTCAACTTCAAAAAATTACGGAACTTGATAACACACCAAGCACAAACGGATTATTACCTAATTTGATAGACTACATCCGCGGGCATCTACACGAGAAAATCAACTTAAAAAACCTCAGTGAACTAGCTTGTATGAGTGGCTCTACGTTTTACCGTTATGTCAAAAAGACTACAGGGATGAGTCCGCAAGAACTCATTTTGAGGGAACGCATTAAATATGCTAAAAATCTGCTGAGTAAATCAGACCTCCTCATTACAGAGGTTGCCTTTGATGCCGGTTTCGAAGATCCCAATTATTTTACGCGGGCCTTCAAGAAAACAGAAGGCTTAACACCCAAGCAATACCAACAAAAAGTGCATCAGTCTGCTTTGTAACGCAAGGGTTCAAGTTCGGTTAACTCTTCTGCAGTAAACATGCGTGAATGCACCATAAAGCGCAATCCCAAAGGGATTTCCAAAGAAAAACTGGAACCCCTCCCCTCCACAACATCTATATTTAATTGCGTGTGTTTCCAGTATTCAAACTGGTCTTGACTCATCCAAAAATCCGCGCCAGCTACAGTACCGAGGCAAACATCCGAAGAGCCGATATAAAATTCGCCAGCTTCAAAACACATCGGTTGCGAGCCATCGCAACAGCCGCCAGACTGATGAAACATCAACGGACCATGTGCCACTTTTAAAAGCTCGACTACTTCGAGGGCTTTTTCGGAAAATTGAACGCGTTTGATCATGGGTAAATATAAAAAAACCCGACCGAAGCCGGGTTTAGTGAAACCTTTATTTATTTAAAAGAAACCAAGTTTTTGCTTGCTGTAAGAAACGAGCATGTTCTTAGTTTGGCGGTAATGTGAAAGCATCATTTTATGTGTTTCACGACCAAAACCGGATTTTTTGTAGCCACCAAACGGTGCGTGCGCAGGGTAAGCATGGTAGCAATTCACCCATACACGACCCGCCTGAATAGCGCGTGGAACTTGATACAATTCATGTGCATCGCGGGTCCAAACGCCTGCTCCTAAACCGTAAAGTGTATCATTGGCAATTTCGATTGCTTCTTCGGTTGTTTTAAAGGTAGTAACACAGGTAACTGGCCCAAAGATTTCTTCTTGGAAAATGCGCATTTTGTTGTGTCCCTTGAAAATTGTAGGCTTGATGTAAAAACCGTTGTTGAGTTCGCCTCCAAGCTGATTCGCCTCCCCACCACAAAGCACCTCGGCTCCTTCTTCTCGACCAATTTTCAAATACGACTGAATTTTCTCGTACTGATCGTTGGAAGCCTGAGCGCCCATCATGGTGCTGCCATCTAATGGGTTTCCGCAAATGATTGCGTTGGTGCGCGCCACAACGCGCTCCATAAATTTGTCGTAAATCGATTCGTGAACCAAGATACGTGAAGGACAAGTACAAACTTCACCTTGATTGAGTGCAAACATGACCGCACCTTCGACAGCTTTATCAAAGAAGTCATCGTCGTGGTCCGCAACTGAAGGGAAGAAAATATTTGGAGACTTCCCTCCAAGCTCCATTGTTACAGGAATTAAGTTTTCCGATGCATATTGCATGATCAAGCGGCCAGTTGTAGTTTCACCGGTGAAGGCAACCTTATTCACTCTTGGAGAAGTCGCTAATGGTTTACCTGCTTCTGGGCCAAAACCAGTTACTACATTCAATACACCAGCCGGCAATACTTCAGCAATGAGTTCCATTAAAATCATGATGGATGTTGGCGTTTGTTCGGCAGGCTTCACCACTACGCAGTTTCCTGCTGCTAAGGCTGGTGCAATTTTCCATGTTGCCATCAAAAGCGGGAAATTCCAAGGAATGATTTGCCCAACGATGCCAATAGGCTCATGAACAACAACACTTACAGTTGTTTCGTCGTGTTCAGAAATGGAGCCTTCTTCTGCGCGAATAACGCCTGCAAAATAACGGAAATGATCAATGCAAAGTGGTAAGTCAGCTGCGCGAGTTTCGCGAATGGCTTTGCCGTTATCAATGGTTTCAACCGTTGCTAATAGCTCCAAATTGGCCTCCATGATATCTGCAATTTTGAGCAATAAATTGCTGCGGGTAGCTACTGAACTTTTGGACCAAGCCGGAAAAGCTGCGTGGGCAGCGTCTAAAGCCAACTCAATGTCTTCTTTGGTAGAACGTGCTGCTTGGGTAAATACTTGCCCGTCGATTGGCGAGCTATTGTCGAAATAAACACCGTTAACAGGTGCTACAAACTTTCCGCCAATAAAGTTACCGTATTGGGTTTTAAAAGTAGGTTTGTGTGCTAAATTACTCATAGTGTATTGTTTTAGTTTAAATGCAATACACAAATGAAGTAGCATTAACCGACTTCTTTTAGCACTAAGTTTTCAAGATGTAGCACTCAAAATTCAAGAGGCAATTAAGCGGGCAATTTGCACCGCATTTGTAGCGGCGCCTTTGCGCAAGTTATCGGCAACAATCCACAAATTGAGCGTGTTGGCTTGGCTTTCGTCGCGACGGATGCGGCCCACAAAAACGTCGTCTTTGCCTTCTGCAAAACGCGGCATTGGGTAGTCGTAAGCAGCAGTGTTGTCTTGAAGTGTAATGCCTGGCGTTTGCGAAAGGAGTGTTCGAACTTCTTGCAAATCAAAATCGTTGTCAAAAGAAATGTTGACTGCCTCAGAATGGCCACCCACGACCGGCACACGCACTGCTGTAGCCGTTACGTTGATACTTGGGTCGAGGATTTTCTTGGTTTCGTTGGTGAGCTTCATCTCTTCTTTAGTGTAGCCGTTGTCCATGAAAACATCGCACTGCGGAATACAGTTTTTGTCGATCGGATACTTATAGGCCATCTCGCCTTCCACACCCGAGCGCTCGTTTTGGAGTTGCTGCACCGCTTTCACACCAGTTCCTGTAATGGATTGATAAGTCGAAACCACCACGCGCTTGACACCATACTTGCGGTGCAGCGGCGCCAAAACCATGACGAGCTGAATGGTGCTGCAGTTCGGATTGGCAATGATGAGGTCTTGTTTGGTGAGGAGGTGTCCGTTGATTTCCGGAACGATGAGCTTTTTTGTGGGATCCATGCGCCAAGCAGAACTGTTGTCAATAACGACCGTTCCTTTTTCGGCAAAACGAGGCGCCCACAGCAAGGAGGTATCTCCTCCTGCTGAAAAAATAGCGATGTCGGGTGCGGCCGCTACTGCATCTGCTAGCCCAATAACAGCATATTCTTTGCCTTGGTACGTTATTTTTTTACCTACGCTGTTTTCGGAGGCAACCAAGAGTAATTCACTAAAAGGAAATTGTTGTTCGGCCAGCACTTCTAACATTACTGAACCAACCATGCCCGTGGCCCCTACTACAGCTACTTTCATTCTTCAAATTTTTTACAAAAATAAACTTTGTTTGCCATGCGACTCTTCTCGATTTTAATTTTCCTGTTTTCTGCCTGCACCCCCAAGCCGGTACTTGCCCAAGTTTACGACGATTTCCACGACCAAAGTCTGTTTCAAGGGCTCTTGTGGGGTGGCGATATTGGCGCTTTTACGACAAACACAAGCCGTCAGCTGCAACTCAATGCCACAAGTAGTGGAAGCAGCACACTCTTTTTTACGCCCGGTAATATGGGCTCAAATTGGGAATGTAGTTTTTGGTTAAGGCTCAATCTCAGCCCTTCAAGCCTCAATTTTGGGCGACTTTATCTATTTGCCGATGAGAGCGACCTATTAGTGGCGCCCAATGCACTCTATTTGGAATTTGGCGAAGCGGGAAGCCAAGACGCACCAAAATTGTTTGGCAGGCAAAATGGAACCGATAGTTTGCTGGCGGAGGGCCCAGCTGGCAGCATTGCGGCCGCGTTTCAGTTATTCTTTACGTTCAAGTGCAACAATGGCGCCTATACGCTCGAAACCAGAACAAGTATGGCGGCCGCAAGCAACCTTTGGTTGTCAGGGCAGTTGCCCTGGCTGCCAGCTGGGCCCTATGCAGGCCTTGCTTTTGTGTATACCAGCGGCAATGTGCAAAATTTTTACTTCGACGATTTGTATTTTGGCCCCATTCAAGAAGCTTTCATTTCAGATGTTATCTTCACCGAGCTCATGACCGACCCTGAACCACAGCAAGGCCTGCCCAACACAGAATTCATTGAGCTCTATAATGCCGGTTTGCAAGCCCAACAATTGAACGGTTTTGTGCTCAATGATGCAAGTGGCAGCTGTACGCTTCCTTCATACTGGTTGCAACCTGGGTGTTATGCCACGCTTGTTGGGACGGGAAAAAGCGCGGGGTTTGATCCAACCAAAACAATTGAAGTGGCCGCTTTTCCGAGCTTAAATAACAGTGGTGAACCCTTAGAATTAACAAATCCAGTTGGATCACTAATTGACCTCATCAATTACAATATGAATTGGTACCAAGATACTTCCAAAAAAGAAGGTGGTTTCAGTTTAGAACGTTGCTCCTTACAAGACCCCTGCTCTGCTGCTGACAATTGGAGCGCGAGCCAAGCGCAAATTGGCGGCACCCCGGGCCTTCCCAATTCTGTGCTGACGATTTTACCCGATACTTCTGCAGCCCAACTGCTCTTTGCCGAAGTGCGCGATAGCAATCTTGTCGCGTTTGGCTTTTCAGAGCCCATGGACAGCACAAGCTTGACGCAAACTGATATTGCTTTTTCTGAAAACATAGGACTTTTTTCACGGTCGGTTCTTCCCTTTCAGCAATTGCAAAATGGCGCACAATTAATTTTACACTTTGAACAAGCACTTCCAAAAAGCCAAGTTATTGATGTCGGTTTGTCATGGGGCGCAGATTGTTGGGGGAACCAAAGCAATTACCAAACAAGCGTCATTCGTTACGAAGAACCGGCGATAGGAGACCTCTGCATCAATGAAATCTTATTCGACCCACCGTCCAGTGGTTCAGATTTCATTGAAATATACAATTCCAGCAACAAATACCTCCGTTTGGCGCAGTGTAGCATCGGCAACGGACAAGTAAATTATCAAATTACCAAAACAGCTATCGGTCCGCAAGAATACCTTGCACTTTGCCCCGATACGGTTTTTTTAAAGGATTACTATCCACTCACCGATACCACACAAATTGCCACACAAGCGTTACCCTACTTTTACAATGACAGCGGAACCTGCGCACTTTATTGCAACGGCTTGCTCTTAGACCAACTGAATTATGAGCAGACATGGCATTCTACGTTGCTAACTGATACAGAAGGGGTGAGCTTGGAAAGGCTAGCTGCAACAATGCCAACGCAGAGCGCTCAAAATTGGTTTTCTGCCGCTCAAAGCGTTGGCTTTGCCACCCCGGGTAGTGCAAATTCACAGCAACTTGGCAGCAAACAGAAGGGAGTATTGTATTTGGTTAACCCCGAATTTAGCCCTGATCAAGATGCTTACCACGATTTTCTTGAAATACACTATGAACTTCCGGCTCCCAACATGTTGGTTCAGGCGACAATCTTTACCACGGGCGGCCATTTAGTTAAACAACTCTGCATCAATGAACTATTTGGCACTTCGGGCCTTTTGATCTGGGACGGAAGCACTGAATACGGCTCAATTGCCAACACCGGAATTTACATTCTTGAATTCAAAGCCTTTTCAACAGACTCAAGTTTATTTTTTAATCGCCGATTGAGTTTTGCGCGCTGTATTAAACACTAAATTTGACTTAAACTTATACACATGAAAACCCTGATTCTTGCTCTTATTTGTATTTGCTCGTTTTCTGTCGGAGCACAGCGCTACACGAGTTCCTTAGGTTTAAGAGGTGGTAGCCCTGGCGTAACTTATTTAAATGCAAAATACAGGATCAACCAACAAGCCTATGAACTCGGCATTGGAGGGAATACAGGGTCAGTTTGGGTGCACGGCAATGCCTATTATCAAAATGAACTCAACGATATTCTAGATTACTATTACGGATTTGGTGCCAATGTTGGTCTTGGTAAAATGAATCAGTTTGAAACAAATTACAGCGGAATAGGCCTTGGCGCAAGTGCGGTAATCGGCTTGGAACACACTCTAGAAGATTTCCCATTAAACGTTTCGATTGACTTAGGCCCCAGCCTTTATGTGCTTCCTCGTTTGCAATTTGGCTTTGCATGGGCATTAAGCGTGCGGTATGTCCTCCACTAAAATAGATTTTTCACCTGGGTCCAAAAACTGGATTGCCAAATTCTTTGAGCTCCTCGAGAAAGGAGTTTTCAGCATTGACGAAGACCTTATTCACCAAAAAGAAGCGAATCTTACCCATTTTATCTCCCACCAAACAGGCCTAATCTACGGAACAGCCAAATCTTTTATTTTCTCGAACACTTTAGAAAAAAGCAAGTTCAATTCTGACGAGCAACTCGAATTGCTGCTCTTTGAGACGCTGCTTTTTACATACATCCGAAAGAAACAAAAAGAAGTTAGTCAAAAAGAATTTATTCAAACGCTTCTTTCCTTTTACAACGGTTTTCAAGGTTCAAATATACAAGAGCGCTTGTCATGTAAACTCACTAAGAATCCGAACAAAAAACTTGAAATTTTGCTCTCTTCAAGAGTAGGCATCAAAAGTTCACTTCTCGGTGCCAATTACTGGCTCAAGCACCTCTCGAATGCATTTATTTTCCTAGATGTCATCCTTTTTCGGGCATTTTTAGAAGGTGAACAAACGCCTTTTCCTAAAAATTACGAGCGCTACACTTCGTCAGTACTTAATGGGCTCATTTATGCAGCGTTAATTGATGGCAAAGTTGAGGAAAAGGAAAAGAAAATTCTATATCATTTCATCGCTTCAGCTGCCTTGCCAAGCGCATTGAAAAAAGTTTACTTCGAACGGATTAAAATTGGCATCCCTATCAAGGTTCTTCAACAAGAAATAGTAGAAGATTACCTATTAGCGCAGATCACTTATGAATTTGGTCACCTGTTATTACAAAGTACTCATATCCTTAGCCCAACCGAACGACTGAAATTACAAGCACTTGGTAGCGCGCTTCAGATGAATGAAGCCCAAATGCTCGTTTCAGAAGAAATGAGTACTGCCTTCATTGCTCAAAGTGGCCCGCAAGAATTATTAGTCTACAAACAATCAACAGAAGCAAGTTTTGCTTATAAAGAAACGAGCAAACGCTGGTTGCGCATCATTGGTCGCAACCGCGACCGGCTCATTGCCGAAATGCGAGAGAGCAAAGAACTCATGTCGCTTTTGCAGAAGTCTACCAGAGAAGAACTCAGCCCGGAAGAAAAAGAACAAGTCAAGGGCCAATTCTACGACATCCTGAAGTCCATGCCTACCTTGGCCCTTTTTCTCTTACCAGGAGGCAGCCTACTCCTACCGATCGTCATGAAACTCGTGCCGGAACTCATCCCCTCTGCTTTTAAAGTCAATGAAGTAGAGAAAAAACGACCAGAAGATGAATTGTAAAATACACATCCATTTGCTCAACGAGCTGTATTCACAAGAACTTGCCGATGCCAAACACAATGGCAAGGAATCAGCAGACAACCTTCGTTACGAATGGGAAGACGAACTTGAAATCACTACAGCTGTAAGCGAAGTACTCGAAAAATCAGACGCTACATACACCTTGGCTGGCTACGACGAAAACGATGCGCTCTTCTCCTACGATATCGAACAAATGCACCTCTTTGAAATTCACTCTGAAGAAAGCCCTGTTACCATTGTGGGTGCATCCAAAAGCATTGTAGAGCATTGCACACATGCAACCGATGCCAACGGACACACCATACGCATTTATCTCAAGGATTACGAGCCTATGGCCAATCCGGTTCCTGGCATTTTCATCGCTTCTAAAGCCTTTCCAAAAGCTCTTATCCGATGATTGAACTGCGCAGCATTGAACTGACTTATCAAAAACCAGTACTTAAGACGCTGCACTTTCAGGTGCGACGTGGCGAAATTCTGGGTTTAGTCGGCAAAAGTGGCGCCGGAAAATCTTCTTTGCTTAAAATTTGCGCAGGGCTTCAGGACCCAGATGCAGGTGAGGTTTGGATAGACAACAAAAAACAAACGCCCGTCAGACATCTTTTGGTGCCTGGTTTCGAAGGGTTGGCAATTGTCAATCAAGATTTCAAGCTCGATCCGTACCACACTGTTGAAGAAAATATCCGCGAAGCAATCTTGCATTGGCCTTATACCAAGCGCGACAAACGCGTCCAGAAACTATTGCGCTTATTTGGCCTTAAGGAAATTAGCCTGACCAAAGCACACTTGATTTCTGGTGGTGAACAACAGCGTGTTGCCATAGCTCGCGCTATAGCTGATCAGCCCAATTACCTGTTGCTAGACGAACCTTTCGGGCATCTCGATGCACACCTGCGCCAAAAACTCAGTAGCCACCTAATGGACCTCCGCGACGAAGAAAATACCGGCATTATTTTGGTATCACACGAAGGGCAAGATGTACTCGGACTTTGCGATCACATTTGCATTTTACAAAACGGCAAGCTATCCAAAAAATACCAACCTGAGCAGGTTTATTACCACTACAAAGCGCCAGAACGCGCAAGACTTTTTGGTCCTCTAAATACCTTAAAAATCGGTGAAGAGCTCCTCCATTTTAGGCCAGACGAATACAAAGTTTCAACATCCGGAATTCCCGTTCGATTTGAAAAAGCAATGTTTGTAGGTGGCCTCTACCACAATTATGTAAGAAGCGAACACAACGAGCGTTTATTGCTCTATGCTTTTGAAAAACTAACTGATATCCAAGCTATTGAAATCCACAAAAAATAAGTACGGTACCGTTCGCCTGCTGCTCAAAGCCTTTTGGGATGCCCTTAAAGAATACGTTCAAGAAGGCGCTTTTCACCATGGTGCTGCTTTGGCCTACTACACCTTATTTGCGTTTATCCCGATCATTTATCTGACTACTTCGATCTATGGGCGTATTATTGGCCAAGAAAACATGCGCCAAATTATCTCTTCGCTACTGAAATCAGGCCTCGGGATTCAAGATAGCGGGTCTATTCTACAGCTCGTAGAAAGCATGTCCATCGAAAAACCAAATTTCTTTCTCGAATTAGTGAGTATTGGTGTCCTGCTTTATACTTGCTCAGCCTTTATGATTTCGCTCAAGCGGAGTTTGAATGAGTTTTTCAATGTAAGTAAAAAAAGCAGAGAAGAATCCAATCTTTTCATGGAAATCATTGGCTTTCGGTTTGTTGGAGTAATTCTGCTTGCCGTTTTTGCGCTAGTCATCATTCTCTTTTATTTCCTGCAAGTATTTATCTTTTCAGCAATCACAAACTGGCTGCATTGGAACAACGGCTTTGTCGATTTCTCGCTGCAAGTCTTACAAATCCTCCTTACTTTGCTTTCGAATGTATTGATATTCACACTCATTTTCAAATACATGCACAACGCAAAGGTGAGTTGGCGCGTAGCCCGCGATGGTGCTATTGCAACCTCACTCCTTTTGTACCTCAGCCAATGGCTCATTGGATACTACTTACATCATTTCTTCATCATGGGGAAACTAGGCGTTGCGAACTCGATTTTTATCATGCTCGCTTGGGTGCACTACTCGGCGCAAATTGTCTTTTTTGGCGCACAGTTCACCTACCAAATTGGAAAGGTATTCAACGATCGCATTCAGTCAAATCCTAAAGAAACGACGGCGGCTTCCTGAATTCAAGTTTCGCATCTTTAAAAATGCTAGATGTATTTCGGATCGTTAGCAAGAAGCTCTTGTTACCCCCGATAGGCACGTAATAAAAGGACAAAGCCCAGCAATGCATATTGCGGTTCAATGAAAAATAAGCATTGGTTAGACGCGCATCTTGTACGTTAAAATTGAGGTTGCCCGATAAATTCCAGCGCTTGGTAAAACTGAGGTCTCCGCTGAGCACTAAAGTCTGCACAAATAACCATGGATCAGGATTGCTGGTGCTGATTTCCTGGTTGGCAAGAATGCCATACACATGCGACAAATTCATTTTCCAAGGAATGTCGTAATAAACCGCACGCTCAGGGTGCAACGCATAGTAGTTGTAGTCGGCATTCCAATCTTGCTCATTAAAGAGCGTACTGTGGTCCTGGATTTTTTTACGGTCCTTTTTCGGAGCTACTACAACTGTGGTGGTGAGGTTGGTGGTGGTGAGCCTTCCCAATTGTTGCGCATTTTGCCAAGCGTAAACACCCGTGGTTGCACCTGAAGCATTCCAAGCATAAGGGCTCCATTGCGCATTAGAAACAAAATTGATCCAGTTCGCAGGGCTAATACGCAGGTTCAGTGCTAAATCAGAAAGCTGCATGGTGTCTTTGGTGAAGTCGTAGTTGCCCGTTATTGAAAACTGATCAATAAGGCGTATTTTCTTGTAGCCAGTAAGGGTATCTTGAGCTGATTTGAATTTGAGTTCAGCTGTGTTATTGATCCCAAAGGTGAGCAAAGATGCTTCCCTAACAGAACCGACTTGATAAATACTGCGCTCAAACGGAGAATACGAAATAGGAGCTTGATTTGGGCCGACATTTGCCGTAATGAGCGGGTTCCAGCCTGGCGTATAGCGGTAGCCAATATTTGGTGTCATGAGGTGACGCAAACGCGCTTTTTTAGGACCTACAAAACGGTAGTAACCATATAAAACTGTTGTGGCCGTCAGGCTAAAGTTGAGCTCATGACGCATGGCCATTTGACGGAGGGTGTCTATTTGAGTTTTGTTCTCGACGGGGTCATAAGACTTCACAATTTGCTGAAAATTGATCTTGTTGCCGTAGTTCAAGCTCGGATTGATTTTCACGGCATTTTTAAACAAGCCCGTATTGGTTTGGATACTGATGCCTTGGCTCACCCCATTCATGAGGCGCTGGCTGATGGCATTGAAATCGCCATTTGTGAGCAAGGAGTCTGCAAATTGAGAGCGGTTCTGCCCTTCGAAATTATAGGTCACGCCAATGCGCTGGATGGTTTTTTTCCAGTTTTTGTCAGCGGTTTCAAAAACGTCTTTAAATGGAAAAACACGCGTCACATTCACGTTGAGCACTGGGCTCATTAAGGAAATATTTTTGGCTATGGAGTTTTGGCGCAAAGACATCTTTAGACCTGTATTGATTGGTTTACCGGGGAAGTTGCGCGCCAAATTGATATCCGAATTAAAGGAATTGGAGAAATATTCGGGGTTAATAGGATCGAGTGAGTTTTTGGATTGGTTGTCTGAAATGAAATTGACACTTGATGAGAAATCCCAGAACGGGTTGGATTTTGGCGCCTTGCGGTGGGTCCAGGAGACCGTCACTTTATTGCGCTTGTCATTGGTCGGGAAACCACTATTGAATTGCTGAAAACCCAGTGATAGGCGCCCGGTATAGCCATAGCGTTTGGCGTAGTCGAGGTCGTTGCGCAAGCCCCAAGAACCACGGCTGTACAAATTGGCATACACGGAAGTTTGGTAGCGCTCAGAAATAGGAAAATACCAACCTAGATTCTGAAAACCAAAACCATAGGCAGAAAGCGGAATAAACTCCGGAAACAACAAACCTGATGTGCGTTCTTTTTGATTCATTGGGATGAACGCAAATGGCAAACCAAGTGGCGTTGGAATGCCCGATACCCACAAATTCATAGGGCCAGTAACCACGCGCTCTTTGGGTACTAGCACGCCTTTGCTCAATTGAAAATGGTAATGTGGTTCTTCTAAATCGCAAGTGGTGAGTATACCTTGACGCAAATGCAATTCTTTGTTAGCCTGTCGCTTAGCGGTTCCCATTTTGAAATAAAATTCGTCCTGCTTAATGGCAAGTGCCTTGATGTACGCTTTTTGCGTTTTGTAATTCATTTTGAGGGTCTCGCAGCGAATGGTTTCTGAGCCTTCGGTGAACTCCGGATACTCAACTTTCATCCCTAAGCTATCCACCCGATAACTGGCTTCTACTTGGTTGGAATCGATATCAATAAGGATATACCCTGCCTTCAGTGCGAAGCCTTCACTTTGCACCTCGGCGTTGCCGTAAAGATAAATTCTGCGCAATTTGACGTCGTGTACAATCTTTTGGCTTGCTTTATACGTAACGATTTTATTGAGGCTTTCCCCATTGACATAAAGGGTATCCTGGGCTGTAACCAATACCTTAGTGCACATTATTAACAATGTGGCGAAGAAAAGTTGTAAAAAGCGCTGGCGCTGGCTCAAGATGCTTACTTAGATTTGTAATATGCAGGAAAAACGTACAAAGCTACCAATTTTCAATGGCTTGCAAAAAAACGCGCTTAGTGTCTTTTTATTGGCCCCGCTCGTTTTATTTTCAAGTGCAGCAACTTGGGCCCAAAGCAGCAAAATCAAAACCGTTGTAATTGACGCCGGTCATGGCGGCCACGACCCCGGTTGTCATGGTGCTCAAAACAACGAAAAAGAAGTTTGTTTATCTATGGCCCTCAAGTTGGGCGCGCTCATTAAAGAACGCTACCCCGACATCAAAATCATTTACACCCGCAGCACCGACGTATTCGTAGAACTTGCAGAGCGCGCCAACATTGCCAACCGCAATAACGCCGATCTGTTTATTTGTATCCACGCCAATGCAGGCAGCACCACCGCATATGGCTCTGAAACGTACGTACTTGGTTTGCACCGCACCGACGCCCAACAAAAAGTAGCCGAAAGAGAAAATGCAAGTATCGCCCTCGAAGACGACAAAGGCGCCAAATACCGTTCCTATGACCTCACGCCCGACGGCATCATTGCCCTACAATTTCAATTGGCGGTGTTTCATCGACAGTCTATTTTATTCGCCGAAATGATCCAAAAGGAGTTTAAGCGCATTGGGCGTTATGACCGAGGTGTCAAACAAGCAGGTTTTTTAGTACTCTACAAAACCACCATGCCAAGCGTGCTGATTGAAACTGCATTTTTACCCAACCCCACCGAAGAAAAATTAATCGGGACAGCTGAAGGGCAGCAAAAAATGGCGCAATCGATGTTTCAAGCATTTGTCAATTATAAAAATGCAACCGAAGGTAAAACAGTTGTGGGCGGTACCACTATTCAAAACAACACCGACACCAAACCTTCAGAGAGTAACCCTCCCAAACCAGTAGAAATACCTAAAGAAACTGTAAAAGAACAAGGATTGATATTTAAAGTGCAAATCGAAACTTCTAACAAAGCCATCTCGACCAAATCGAGCCACTTTAAAGGGGTAGAAATATTTGAATATCAAGACAATACGCTTTTTAAATACTGTGCAGGATCTTTCCCGAATGATCTTCAGGGTGCCAAAAATTACAAAAACGAACTCATCCAATTAGGCTTTACCAATGCTTTTGTGGTGGCTTTCCTCGACGGAGAACGCATCAGTATTGAAAAAGCGCTTAAATTAGCAGAAAAAAACTAGCTTGAAATTCTCCAAAGAAATCAAAGCAGCGCTCATTGCGCTCGTGGCCATAGTGGTGCTCATTGCCGGAATCAATTTCCTGAAAGGCAATAGCTTTTTTGGTGGCGACGACGTCTACACCGCGTATTTCCCGAATTCTGGCCAATTAATGGTCTCTTCAAACGTCACTCTAGACGGCGTAGAAATTGGCAAAGTACTCAGTATCAAATCCAACCCAAGCGGTGATTCACTCCACAAAGTGAAAATGACCTTCAATATCCACAATTCCGACATCCGCCTTCCAAAAGGAACAATTGTCGAAATTGGTTCTTTAGACTTCTTTACCAAAGCTCTCGTTGTACATCTGCCAACAGCCGGAAACGGCACTTTCTACAAAGTCGGATCTACTATTCCAGGCAGAGTATCGGTTGACATGGTTACCCAAGTAAAAGCCTACGCCGACCCAATTTCTCAGAAATTGCAAACCATGATGCTTTCTGTCGATAAAATGGTTGGTTCGTTAACCTCGTTTTGGGACACAACAGCAACCTCTGAATTAGAAGGTAGCCTCAAACAGGTCAAACTCACCATCAAAAAATTGGGTAATGTCGCCGACGAATTGCAAGGCTTTGTTGCGTCGGAACGCATGCAATTTGGAAAAATCATGGACAACGTTGAGGCCATTACGCTCAATTTGCGCAAAAGCAACGACCAAATCACAGGCATTCTCGGCAATGCACGCAAAATCACCGATGAGCTCGTTACCGCTGACTTCAAAGGTACTATTTTAGAAGCGCAAACCACGCTTAAGAAATTCAATATGGTCTTGACGGAAGTCGAAAAAGGGCAAGGTACCTTAGGCAAACTCATCCACGACGACAAACTTTATGCAGAACTCGTTGCCACCAACAACGACCTCCAAAATTTAGTAAAAGACCTCGAGGCGCATCCAGAACGCTACGTGCACCTTTCGGTGATAGGTGGCAAAACAAAAGGTTTGCAACTATCAAAGCAAAACGAAGACAAGCTTCTCAAAATATTGGACAGCTTGCCTGAATAAATATTTCACATGCAACAACTCATTTTTGGCGTACTCACGCTCGCAAGTTTTGGTTTTTTTGCATTCAACCTCCGCAAAATTGCCCAAAATATACACATGGGCTTGCCCCTAGACCGCTCAGACCGCAAAGCCGACCGTTGGCGCACCATGCTTTTGGTGGCACTTGGGCAAAAGAAAATGTTCACGCGTCCCATTCCTGCCCTATTGCATTTGGCCTTATACGCATCTTTTGTCATCACCCAAATTGAGCTCATCGAAATTTTAGTTGATGGCATCAGCGGCTCGCATCGTTTCTTTCAAGAAAGCCTCGGTGGGTTTTACACCTTCATAATCAGCTTTATTGAGGTATTATCTGTTTTGGCTTTTATTGGTACTGTCGCCTTTTTGGCACGTCGCAACATGCTCAAACTACCGCGCCTCAACATGAAAGAACTCGCAGGCTGGCCAACACAAGATGCCAACCTTATTCTTGTGTTTGAACTCATCTTAATTAGCTTCATTTTCACCATGAATGGCGCCGATGAGGTCTTGCAGTCGTATGCAGGAAATTCAAATGGTTTTGCCATTAGTTCTTGGTTAGGGCCTATTTTATTTGACGGTAAGAGCAACCATACTTTACACATTTTAGAACAAATTGGTTGGTGGGGCCACATCATCATGGTGTATACCTTCATGAACTACCTACCCTACTCTAAGCATCTGCATATTTTCATGGCGTTTCCGAATACGTATTATTCTAAATTAGAGCCAAAAGGACAATTTAGCAACATGCAAAGTGTGACCAATGAGGTCAAGCTCATGCTCGACCCCAATGCTGATCCATATGCTGCTCCGGCTGCAGACGCCGTTCCTTCGCGCTTTGGTGCCAAAGACGTCACCGACCTCAACTGGAAAAACCTCATGGACGCCTACAGCTGTACCGAATGTGGCCGCTGTACGTCTGCCTGCCCGGCAAATACCACTGGCAAATTGCTTTCACCGCGCAAAATCATGATGGACACCCGAGACCGCATGGTAGAACTCGGAGACTACAAACGCAAAAACGGACCTGACACCGAAGACGGCAAAAGCCTTTTGGGCAACTACATTACCGAAGAAGAACTTTGGGCCTGTACCAGCTGCAATGCTTGTGTGCAAGAATGCCCAGTAAATATCGATCCGCTTTCTATTATCGTGGACCTACGACGCTTTTTAGTGATGGAAGAATCGAAAGTACCGACAGAGCTCACCGGCATGCTCACCAACATTGAAAACAACGGTGCACCATGGCAATTTGCACCAACCGAACGCATGAATTGGGCCAACGAAGACTAAGCCAAAAAAGACCACGCAATGAGTATACAAGTACGCACAATGGCCGACATGATGGCCGCCGGTGAAAGCCCCGATATCCTGTTTTGGGTAGGTTGCGCCGGATCCTTTGATGACCGCGCCAAAAAGATCACCAAAGCGCTCGTCAAAATCCTCAATCACTGCAAGGTCAACTTTGCGGTATTAGGCACTGAAGAAAGCTGTACCGGCGACCCCGCTAAACGCGCAGGCAACGAGTTCACCTTTCAGATGCAGGCACTTATGAACATTGAGTTGCTCAATGGCTATGAGGTCAAGAAAATTGTAACGGCTTGCCCACATTGCTTCAATACACTCAAAAACGAATATCCTGGCTTGGGTGGTACCTATGAAGTCATTCACCACACCCAACTGATTCAAGACCTCATCAATACCGGCAAACTCACCCTTGCCGACAACGGTACTTTCAAAGGCAAGAAAATTACCTTCCACGACCCGTGTTACCTCGGACGCGCCAACGATGTCTATGAGGCGCCACGCGAACTCATCGAAAAGCTCGACGCTGCACTCGTAGAAATGAAACGATGCAAAACTAACGGTTTATGCTGTGGTGCAGGTGGTGCGCAAATGTTCAAAGAAGCCGAAAAAGGCAACAAAGAAATCAACATTGAACGCACCGAAGACGCCATTGAAACAAGCGCCAACATCATTGCAACTGGTTGCCCTTTCTGCAATACCATGATGACCGACGGCATCAAGCACTTCGAAAAAGAAGAAGACGTCAAAGTCATGGACATCGCCGAACTTATCGCCAATGCAGCCGATCTCTAAATTAGCACCCCACTTCGGACCCGAGTGTCGGGTTTGGGTTTTCATTGGCAAACGTGCTCTAGACGGCACCGAAACTGCCTGGGCCAACGAACAACTCGCTGCCTTTACCCAAACATGGCAAACCCACGGCAAAGCCATGAACGCATCAGGTTTTGTTTTTGAAAGTCACGCATTGGTAATTGTTGCCAACGAAGCAGGCGTTCAAGCCTCTGGTTGCTCTATGGATAAAATCAATCATCAAATCCGCCAAATGGGCGCCGAACTCGGCGTCGACTACTTCGAGCGCATGAACACCCTCGTTTGGGACAACAACACTTGGGCCCTCAGCACCTTCTCACCTACCGAAACACGCCGCACGGTTTCAGCTGCAACGCAGTTGTTGGGAGAATTGATGTAATTAAATTGGACATCAAATTTTTCAAGCTAGCACACCCGGGTTATGCCCCTTTTTTTGATTTCGATTCAAATAAAATGTGAACCTTTGCGTTCTTAGCGCAATCAAAAATCTAGTCATGAAATTCTCTCTCTTATTTGCCTTTTTACCTTTTTCATTTTTAGCACAAACAGTTTCGTATGCGGACGTTGGCGTTATTATCAATTTAAATAGCCCCGAGTCTATTGCCATTGGAAACTACTTTTGGGCTGGACGTAACATTCCAACCCAAAATTTGATTTATGTCAATGTGCCGAATACGGAAGTAATCAATGATAGCGTTTTTAATGTATTACGTTCACAAATTGAAGCGGAGATTCTAAGTTCAGGTCTTGAAAACACAATCAATTATCTTGTGACTACGAAAGGTGTTCCACTCAGAAGATCTGGTATTGATTGCATTGTAAACCAAGGGAGCGGCGACTGTGGGTCAGTAGATTCTGAGCTTAGTTTGATTTTAGGAACGCATGCTTCAAATATTGGTCAAAGTAATGCCTTCATTCATCCCTACTTTGACCAAAATGTACATTTTACAAGAAGTCAGTTTGGAATGTATTTAGTAACCCGACTAGATGGTTTTACGGTTGGTGACGTCAAACAAATGATAGACCGCAGTGGGCCAAATACTGCGGTTAACCCTCTCGCTTTTCAGAATATTCTTGATTTAAATGAGGCACAAAGTAATGATTCCCTCTACTTTGTAGACACCTATATCAATCCAGCTTTAAATGCATTTCAAACAGGGAATTGGCTAACTCAAACGGATTTCAATTCTTCGGCAATTACTAACCAATCGAATGTGCTTTCTTACCTTTCAACAGGCTTTGGCCCCCTGCCCAACTACGCGCAAAATTTTGGCTTTGTGCCCGGTTCTTTTGCAGCTTTAACCACCTGCTCCACTGCTGCCGCTTTCGATAGCGTATCTAGTTCGAATGAGTCCTTTACACTATCCGATTTAATAGCACAAGGCTGCACCGCTGCGCATGGCTACGTCAATTGCGTCTATTTTTCTCAATTATTTCGAGCCGATATATTGGTCAATCGCTACCTAGACCAAACAGCACATTATAACTTAGCGGAGAGTTTTTACATGGCTGAACGTTTTGCATCTTGGCAAGGCGTCATTATTGGCGACCCGAAAACTACACTCATCGCCGACAACACAGCCGGTTTAGCACCAACTGCCCCATCAATTGACGACCTAATAATTTATCCAAATCCGAGTCGGGGTGCGTTTCAAATAAAGGGAATTGATCCAAATCGTCCGATTTCAGCCGTTATTTATTCAGTAACTGGTCAACAAATTCAAAGTATTGAAACCATCAATGCGCAAACCACCATCGAAATTGAAAACAAAGGCGTTTTCTTTATCACTTTCTATGAAAATGGTACTTCAATTGGCTTGAAGAAAGTGGTGGTGGAGTAAAAAACAAAACCTTTTTCAATACCCACCAGCGCCGCCGGCAATTTGCTCTATTGGGTGCCAGGTGGTTTTGATCTCTTGAAAATCAGAGATATACGACAACCCTTGTGCGCTTTTTACGTATAAAGGCTCCGCATAAATTCGGACGCGCTTGAGGTTGTCTACGGCGGCTTCTTGTGCAGCAACACTCAAATCCGAAGAGATCGGTGCCAAGCTAAGTGCATTGACATCCATGTGGCCGGCAAGTGTTGGCAGTAACTCCCCTACTTCGCCCGTTAATATATTGACTACTCCGCCCGGTACGTCTGAGGTGGCTAGCACTTCGGCAAAAGTCACTGCACTCAGTGGTTGGTTAGTGTTGGCAATGACAACTATAGTGTTTCCACCAATAATTAGCGGTAAAATTTGTGAGATGAGGCCGAGGAGCGCCGTTTGCTGACACGCAACCACGCCCACCACACCCATTGCCTCAGGGCTTGAAAAATTGAAATGTGAGCTGGCCACAGGGTTCACGCTGCTGATCAGTGCTTGGTATTTATCGGCCCAACCCGCGTAATAAACACAGCGGTCAATGGATGCTTGAACTTCGTTTTGCGCTGCATCTAGGCTAGCGCCCATGCTTTGCAATTCACTCACAAATAATGCTTTTCGGTCCTCGAGCATTTCTGCAATTCGGTAAGCAATTTGGCTGCGGTTAAATGCAGACTTGCCCGCCCAGGAACCTTGTGCTTTGCGTGCGGACTGAACAGCATTGCGTACATCTTTGCGCGATGCCAAGCAAGCGTTAGCCACGTGGCTACCGTCTGCTGCAAGCACAGGATAGGTGCGTCCGCTTTCAGTACGCGGGAACTGACCACCAATATAAAGTTTATATGTTTTGAGGATTTCCATTAGTTCGAAAATTTGAGGTAGGCACTGAGGCCATGGCGGCCACCCTCGCGGCCAAAACCGCTTTCTTTGTAGCCACCAAAAGGTGATGCAGGGTCGAATTTGTTGTAGGTATTGGCCCAAACCACACCGGCTTGCAATTGGCTGCTAAGGCCAAAAATACGTGCACCGTTGGCCGTCCAGACACCTGCCGCGAGGCCATAGGGTGAGTTATTGGCTTTTTGAACCACCTCTTCCATTGTGCGGAAAGTTTGGATGGTGAGCACTGGGCCAAAGATCTCTTCTTGGGCAATGCGAGCACTCTGCGCAACGTCTGTAAAAAGTGTGGGTTTGCAGTAGAATCCTTGGCTAGGCAGCGTGCACTCTGGCTGATATATTTCTGCGCCCTCGGCCAAACCGATGGAGAGGTATTTTTCGATGGTTTCGAGTTGCTTTTTGGAGTTGATGGCGCCGATGTCAGTGTTTTTGTCCAGCGGATTGCCCACATAAATGCTTTGTAAGCGAAATTTCAACTTGGCGAGCACTTGTTCGGCAATAGATTCTTGAACAAAAAGTCTTGAACCCGCACAACACACATGGCCTTGGTTAAAGAAGATAGAATTGATGATTCCCTCTACTGCTTGGTCAATTGGCGCATCTTCAAGAATGATATTTGCCGACTTACCGCCGAGTTCGAGCGTTACTTTTTTAGAGGTGCCGATACACGCTTTTTGAATTTGCTTTCCAACGGCCGTGCTGCCCGTAAAGGCAATTTTATCTACGTTCGGATGCGCTACCAACGCAGCACCGGTGTCGCCATATCCTGTGACGATATTGACCACGCCAGCAGGAAGCCCAGCTTCTTGACAAATTTCTGCGAATTTGAGTGCTGTGAGCGAGGTGGTTTCTGCAGGCTTGAGTACAACAGTGTTGCCACATGCCAAAGCGGGTGCAACTTTCCAAGCGAGCATCAGCAACGGAAAATTCCATGGTGTAATTTGACCCGCAACACCCAACGCCTCCATTTGCTGCCCTGGAAAGGCTTCTTGCAATTTATCGGCCCAACCAGCATAATAGAAAAAGTGATTGCATGCCAACGGAATATCGATGTCTCTCGACTCGCGAATAGGTTTGCCGCCGTCTAAAGTTTCTAAAACAGCGAGTTCTCTTGCTTTTTCTTGCATGAGCCGCGCCATGCGAAACAGAAATTTACCGCGTTCAGCCCCACTCAGTTTAGACCAAACGTTTTCATAGGCCGCGCGTGCTGCTTTTACAGCTAAATCGACGTCGGCAGCATTGGCCTGAGCAATTTGGGAAAGCGGCTTTTCATCGGCAGGATTGACTGTTTCAAAATAGCTTGCAGACAGTGGCGCTTGCCATTTGCCATCTATAAAAAGCTCGTATTTCGGCTTGATATGGACCTGTGCGACAGACTCCAATGAAGGTTCGAGGTTCCAGGTTGAGTTGCTCATGATTAGTCGATTGAAAAGTAGGCTGCCGATTGGTATTTGCCCGTCAGCTGTTTTTGATATTGCATCAGAAGGTCATTGGCCAAGCTACTGGCGCCGAAACGGTACCATTCGTTGGTCAGCCAGACCTCGCCTAATACTTCCTTCACCATTAACAAATGTTGCAGTGCTAATTTAGAGGACGAAATGCCACCAGCGGGCTTCATGCCAATCATTTGACCTGTTTTGTCAAAGTGATCTTTAATGGCGCTAAGCATGGTGTGCACCACAGGAAAAGTAGCGGCAGGCTGAATTTTTCCCGTTGAGGTCTTGATGAAATCTGCTCCGGCAGCAATGGCCAAATCGGAAATCTTGCGGACTTGGTCCAAGGAGTCGAGCTCACCTGTTTCAAAAATAACTTTGAGGCGGGCCGCACCGCAAAGGGCTTTAATGGCTGCAATTTCGTCGTAGACAAATTGGTAATCGCCGGCTAAGAAGCGGCCGCGCGAGATGACCATATCGATTTCGTCGGCACCGTTGTCTAGGGCATATAGGGTGTCTAGTTTCTTTACCTCAAAAGGCGCTTGCCCTGATGGAAAAGCAGTAGAAACGCTCGCTACTTTGATGCCCGACGTACCAAGCGCTTTTTTAGCCACGCCCACCATTGTTGGGTATACACAAACCGCAGCAACCGTTGGCAAATTAGGTGCTTGATCATGTAAATGTTGGGCTTTATAGCAAAGCTGCCGAACTTTAGCAGGGGTGTCTTTACCTTCTAAAGTAGTGAGATCAATCATGGAAAGCGCCATGCGCAAACCTTGAATTTTGGCTGCACCTTTAATACTGCGCGCTTGAATGCGTGCAATGCGCTCTAGGGTTCCAATTTGATCAATTGAAGGAGACAGGGCGAGTAAGGAGGATAATTCAGATGTTGAAAGGTTTCCAAGCATAACCCAAAGTTAAAAAAACTTGGGTACGTAGGATTTAATCTTCGTCGTCGTCGGAAGGTTCGTCGTCGGCAAAATCGTCGGCTTCGTCGTCGTCTTCGTCCTCATTGAGGTCGTCGTCTTTGATGTCGTCTGGCTTATCGAAGTCGTCGTCGAAGTCGTCGTCTTCAACTACGGCCTTCGCTTTTGGCTTGACTTTATTGATTTTCACCAAATAAATGACTTCGTCGGTCTCCCAAACGAGGGCGTCAAGTACCTCGCCAGTTGGCGTTTTGATGGAAGTTAAATGATTGATGTATCCGTCCGGGAAATCTCGGAGAATTTGTTTTTTCTGCTCAATGGTCAGCTTGTCGTAACTGATGATCGCTCTTCTTTTTGACATAGGATTGACAACTATTTACACGGCAAAATTATATTTTTTGATATTGTGGCAAACAACAGATTAAAAAATCTTTAAAAAAAATATTTTCTTTTCCGTAATGTTACGGATTAAGTGCTTAAATGCCAGCTGCCGACAAGCTTTTTTAAATACCTTTGTTCAAACGAAAAGATTCCATGTCAAAAGCTAAATCAGCCTTTTTTTGTCAAAATTGCGGTCATGAAGCTGCCCAATGGCTCGGGAAATGCCCCAGCTGTAAAGAGTGGAATACCTTCGTAGAAGAGCGTACCGAAAAAACACCTAAACACGTGGTGAGTTTTTCGAAATCATCTAAAGCACAACAGGCGGTACTCATACAAGAAGTGCAAAAAAGCGAAGAAAGCCGAATAGCACTCAAAGATTTCGAACTCAACCGAGTGCTTGGTGGCGGGATCGTACCTGGGTCTATCAACCTACTCGGCGGCGACCCCGGCATTGGTAAATCAACCCTTCTGCTCCAACTCGCCATCAAAGAGCAACTTAAAGTGCTTTATGTTTCCGGCGAAGAAAGCGAACAACAAATTCGCATGCGCGCCGAACGCCTAGGCTTAGACAACCCCAATTGTTATTTACTTACCGAAACCAATCTTCAACAAGTTTTGGTACAAGCCGAGGCCATTCAGCCACAACTGCTCATCATCGATTCCATCCAGACCCTTTACACAGACAGTGTAGAAAGCTCGCCAGGTTCGGTGGTTCAGGTGCGCGAGTGCACCGCAAACTTGCTTCGCTTTGCCAAACAAACCGACATTCCCATATTTTTGATCGGGCACATCACCAAAGATGGCACCATTGCCGGGCCAAAAGTTTTAGAACACATGGTAGACTCCGTCTTGCAATTTGAAGGCGACCGTCACCACATCTATCGCTTACTGCGCAGTATCAAAAACCGTTTTGGTTCAACCAATGAGCTTGGTATTTACAGCATGCAAGGCAATGGTTTGTTACCTGTAGCCAATCCTTCCGAAGTTTTGGTTTCTATTGGCTCTGAAGCCTTAAGTGGCGTTGCTGTGGCCTCAATGGTCGATGGCATTCGTCCGCTCCTCATCGAAGTACAAGCACTCGTATCCTCTGCCGCATACGGAACCCCCCAACGGTCGTCGACAGGCTTTGATGTCAAGCGCCTCAACATGCTGCTCGCCGTCCTGGAAAAACGCTGCGGCTTTCGTTTGGCAGCTAAAGATGTCTTTTTAAATATCGCCGGTGGCATCAAAGTAGACGACCCCGCCATCGACCTCGCTGTCGCCATGGCAATTTTATCTTCCAACGCCGACCTCGCCATTGACAAAACCATTTCTTTTGCAGCCGAAATTGGCCTTAGCGGAGAGCTCCGACCTGTCAACAGGCTCGAACAACGCCTTGGCGAGCTCGAGAAACTCGGTTACAAAAAAATCATTGTGTCCAAATATTCGAAAGGAATCAAAGGGCACAAACACCAAATTGAAATCATCCCTTGCACCAAAATCGAAGAAGTGGTGCGAGCGGTATTTGCTTAAGCCATGCCAAGACTGATCCTCGTCCCTACTCCTATCGGCAACCTCGAAGACATCACGCTTCGTTCGCTGCGCATATTGCAAGAAACACCCCTCATTTTTGCCGAAGACACACGTGTCACCAACAAACTCTTGAATCATTTCGAAATCAAGAAAAAAGTGTTGGCTTTTCATGCCCACAACGAACACCGCTTCCTAGACAAAACCATTGAGCTCATCCAACAACAAGAATTTTGTGTATTGGTTTCTGACGCGGGTACTCCCGGCATTTCAGATCCTGGTTTTTTATTGGTACGCGCTTGTGTTCAGGCAGGTATAGAAGTTGAATGCTTGCCTGGCCCAACTGCTTTTGTTCCAGCATTGGTGGCTTCTGGCTTTCCTTGCGATAAATTTATTTTCGAAGGATTCTTACCCCATAAAAAAGGACGCCAAACACGCATACAAGCATTGGCACAAGAAAACCGCACTGTTGTTTTGTATGAGTCGCCGCACCGCATTGCCAAAACACTTGGTCAAATGTGCGAATGGCTTGACCCTCAAAGAGAAGCATGTGTAGTCAGGGAAATCAGCAAGAAATTTGAGACCTACCACCGAGGCACATTAGCCGAACTACAAACCTATTTTGCAACGCACGAAGCCAAAGGAGAAATCGTCTTGCTCTTGAAAGGAAACACCGAATAATTGCGGCATTTTCGCTATTTTTGAGGGTGCAATTTCAGCAAATCATAGGACAAACAACCCTCAAGCAAGAGCTCATTCGAGAAATCGAATCGGGTAAAATTGCACATGCCCAGTTGCTACAAGGCCCCGCAGGCCATGGTGGGCTTCCGCTCGCATTGGCTTTTAGCCAGTATTTATTTTGTTCGAATCGCCAAGCTAGCGATAGCTGCGGCCAGTGCCCCTCGTGCCAAAAAGTACAGCAGCTTCAGCACCCTGACCTTCATTTTGTCTTTCCTGTAGTTCTGAGTATTGGCAAAACCTCTGATTTATTTTTAGCCGACTGGCGCGCTCAACTTCAACAAAATCCCTATTTCGATTTATTTCAATGGACCGAGCGCATTGACAACAAATTGCGCAAACCCATCATCGGAACCGAAGAAAGCAAAGAAATCATTCGCAAACTCAACTTTAAAGGATACGAAGGCGGCTACAAAGTCATGATCATTTGGCAACCCGAAGAAATGAACGCCGATTGCGCCAACAAACTGCTCAAAATTCTAGAAGAGCCGCCAGCGCAAACGCTTTTTTTATTGGTCAGCGAAGACGCCAGTAAGCTCATGATCACCATTCAGTCCAGAACTCAACTGATCCGCGTTCCTAAAATAAGTTCCGAAGACCTCAGTACGTATTTACAACAAACCAAAAATCAAACCCGCACCAATGCCGACGCCGTGTCAGCGTTTGCCGATGGTTCATTTTTAGCTGCACTTGCCTACCTCGAAACCTCAGATAACCAAGATCAGCAGCGCAATCAGTTTATACAACTCATGCGCGTTTGCTACAAAAAAGAAGTGCTCGCCATGATGGACTGGGCCGATGACCTCTCTACAATTGGCAAGGAAAGACAAAAACTATTCATTCAATACACCCTTCATATGTTGCGCCAGAGTATCCTGACCAACTATATGGGCGACACCCTCACCAAAGTTTCTTCAGAAGAGGCTGCGTTTTTGGAAAAATTTGCGCCATTCATTTCAGGCAACAACATCCGTGAGTTCATGACCACGCTAGATGCTGCTTATTACCAAATTGACCGCAATGCCAACGCACGCATCCTATTTACACAACTTTGTTTCCAAACAATGCGCTACATCCATCAGGCGTAGCTTTGACTAACTTTATTTATTAACTTTACCACAAAAAAAATCAAATGGGTTGTGCGTCATGTAGTAGCGGTGGAGGAACACCAAAAGGTTGTAAAAACAACGGCACATGCAGCAGTGGCGGATGCAATAAACTTGAAGTTTTTGATTGGCTTGCCAATATTAGCCTCCCTGAAGGTCAAAGTACTTTTGATCTTGTGGAGGTCCGCTTCAAAAATGCCCGCAAAGCATTTTACCGCAACGCAGACCAAATCTCTTTACAAACAGGCGATGTCATTGCCGTGGATACCAGCCCAGGTTGGGACATCGGTGTGGTATCTGCCCTTGGCGAACTCGCACGTATTCAAGTCAAGAAAAAAGCACCCAACCTCAAAGCAATGGAATGCAAAAAAATCTTGCACATTGCTACCCAAGAAGAAATCGACAAATGGATCAAAGGGCGTGGTTTAGAGCGCGAACTCCTCACGCAATCGCGCACTTTTGCCCAAAACTTGCGCCTCGACATGAAAATTTCCGATGTCGAATACCAAGCAGACCTTAGCAAAGCTACTTTTTACTACACCGCAGAAGGCCGTATCGATTTTCGCCAACTCATCAAAGACATGGCCGATCGCTTTAAGGTTCGCGTTGAAATGCGTCAAATTGGCTCACGTCAAGAAGCAGCCCGTCTCGGAGGCATTGGCTCTTGCGGCCGCGAACTTTGTTGCAGCACTTGGCTCACCGACTTCAGATCCGTATCTACTTCAGCAGCCCGCTACCAACAACTTTCTTTGAATCCACAAAAATTGGCTGGTCAATGCGGTAAGCTCAAATGCTGCCTCAATTACGAGCTCGATATGTACCTCGACGCCATCAAGTCCATGCCTAAAGCTGACGGCAAACTTCAGACAGAAAAAGGCGATGCCATTCACATGAAAACAGATGTTTTCAAACGCATTATTTGGTACGCCTACAAAGGCGAAAATGGCATGGTAGCACTCACCCCTGAACGCGTTGCCGAAATCAAAAAACTGAACAAAGACGGCGTCAAACCCAAAGACCTCGCCGACTTCGCTCAAGTCAAAGAAAAGGTTGAAGAAATCGGGTATCAAAACGTGGTGGGCCAAGACAGCCTCACACGCTTTGAAAAATCTTTCAGCAACAACAATAACAAGAAAAGAAGACCCAATCGCAAACCACGCAAACCGAACCCCGGAGGGCCAAAAAATGAAAAAGCTAATTAGTCTATTTGCGCTCTTGGCGCTTGTGCTTGCAAGTTGTACCAAAGAAGCAATCTATACCAAAGCTTATCGCTTCAAAGACGAGCAGTGGGCGCAAAATGTGAAACCACAATTTGAGGTAAACATCCAAGACACCACCCAACTCTACGATTTCATTTTTACCCTGCGCAGCACCACCGATTACGCCTACAACAACCTCTGGATTTTCTTGCGCACCACTCCTCCTTTTGGCAAAAGCGTACGTGAACCCTACGAAATCAAAATGGCCGACCCTAACGGCAACTGGATTGGCAACAAATCAGGAACAATTGTTGAGCACCAGCTTATTTTCAAGCGCCGCAAAGTCCCTTTCAAGGGTAAATATAAATTTGAACTCGAGCAAGCCATCACCGAAAAGCGCGTAACCGAAGTATTAGACATCAGTTTAGAAGTTCAACCCAGCGAAGCAGAATAATGTTAAAATTTCGTGCCTTAACTCCTGATGAACTCTCTGACCTCGAGACGGAGTTCAAGCAATTCTTGATCATCAACGAACTCTACGACGCCGAATGGCGCGACCTCGCTACCAAAGACCCACATAAGGCACAAGAATTCATCGACATGTTTGCCAATATCGTCCTCGAAAAGGTCTACAACAAACAACCTGGTTTGTTGCAAATTGGCAAGGACTTTATCACAGTTTTTGATTTTCAAGAAGATGTTTGGAACTTCTATCACTTTCAGACCACCGACGCTAAGCTCCTTTCTGATTGCAGCCCCGAAAACTTCATGAAGTTGCTTCAAAATGCATGGGAGCACCTCAGTCTTCATAAAGGATCTAAAAAAAGTTCTGAACATAAAGCCAAGGAGGTTTATAGCCTGATTTGTAAAGGTGCTTTACCTCTTCACCAAGCAAGTCTTCAGGATTTTCTGAAGTTGATTACTGCGCTTTAATCCTTCTTTTTTTACTCGGAAAGCATCTTTTTTTGGACAATTGCGTTTATAGAACTAAATTTGATACATTATCACCTAAACACAAACGCATGAAACTGACGCGCTTTGCCTTTTTAGCAACACTTCTTTTACTGATTTCCTCAGCCTGCATTGAACACGAAGTAATTCCTCCACCAGCCAACAAAGTGGATCTAAATGCAAGTTTCATTGGTAATATCAATGGAACACAAGTAGAACTGACTCAAAATGTAAACAACTACCTCGGTTTTGCACTCGATAGTCAAATTGTGAATGTTGCGCCTGTCACGTCTAAAGTAATATACATTTCAGGCATTGCTTCTATGTCTAAACCTCAAAACATTTCTATTTATTTTGGTTCTCTTGAATGGGATGCTACTGGAAGTAACACGCCTACGCTTCCTATGTTCAATGATTTCCACATGAACAACTCTGGCAATCCAGTGCCTTTTAAAGATGTAGAAACACTTGCTACAAACAGCGTCAAAGGCGTACAAGTTTCTTATACCGACAACACTGGTAAATTCTGGATTTCTCGCGAATCCGACCCCGGTCAAACAGCCAACTTTACAATTTTAAAACAAGCTTCTGATGCTACTGGAGACTACTCACTTTTCGAAGCTACCTTTAGTTGTTATGTTTGGTCCGTAGATCCGCAAACACTTGCGCAAGATTCAATCCGAATCAATAACGCCAAGTTAAGAAGTTGGTTTAAGCGCTAAGCGCTGTTGTACCAAGAACCGCCTGAATGAGTGAAGCACTTAAAATAGCAATCATAGGCGACTACAACTTCACCTACAACTCGCACCACGCGACAAACCTTTCCTTGGACCACGCCGCCGAGTTCCTAGAACTCGAAATCAATTATTATTGGATCAAGATCAACGAAGCCTTACAATTTAAAAAACAATCATTCGAACAATACGATGGCGTATGGGTAGCGCCTGGCCCTTATCTCAATCCATTTTTTTTAAATGGCGTATTTCGAAATCTTGCAGAACTAGACATCCCTGTTTTTGCTACTGGCGAGTGTTTTCGAATTTTTATTGATTACCTCATCACAGCCAATAACATGAATCCGTATGGCGAGAAGTTGATCTCTGAAAACTTAATTAATAGTACGCATTTCGAACGCATAGATGTGCTGCCAAAAACAGCTGCCATGGAAAAGCTCTATGAAAATTGTAGTTCGGTAGAGCTCAGTGCTACGCGCTACAGCATGTATCCGCAGCTCCTGGAACAACTGATCGGGCAGTTTATTGACATAGAGGCTGTCAATCAGTTCGACGACCCAGAAATCATTACACTCAAAGCGCATCCATTTTTCTTAGCCACGAGTTTTTGTCCGCAGATATCTTCTACCCGCGACCTCCCCCATCCTTTGGTCTACACCTTTCTGAAACTTTCAGCTGAAATTGCAGGCCTAGACTTACAACTCCAGGAATAAATCAAGTTGTGTGTAGTACAGAATAGGACGAACCGGCAAATTAAAAATGGTTTGTAGCAAGCCCGCGTATGCAATAATTTGCTGCATATGGTTGTCTTGGCGCAGCCCTGTTTTAAAATCAATGACCACCACTTCATTTGCCTTCACCCAAACTTTGTCGGGCTGCTTCATTTGATTGACGTCGGCAATAATACGCTGCTCGTTGTATTCTTCCAAAACGCCGTCATTGAGTTGCTGAGCGCTAACGTGCAACCAAAAGCGCTCGGCCGCTGAGGTCAGCTCCTCGACTTGATTTTGTGCAATGGTGCCTTCTTGTAATGCAACTTGAAATGCTGCTTGCAACTGTTCTGAACTTTGGCACAAAGCCATTAAGCGGTGAAAAGCCAAACCAAATAATTGATCGGAAACCATTTCGGCATCGGGCGTTCGAAAAGCCAAGGAAGGATACCAAAGTTGATCTGGTAGAGCCATCGGATGGTAAAAGTTAGTTTTGGAGGCGCTGTGTTTTTCCTTTTCAGCGCTAGATACTTTGAGTGCTGTTCCAGCAACATAGATGTGCTCCTCTTCGAGTATTAAGGCAGGAAGTTGAGTAAGTTGCTGATGAATTAAAGCACCAAAACCTTTTTCTTTGTGGTGATTCCAAATGTAAAGCCTGGATTCTGGACGTGTCAATGCTACATAAAGTAAGTTCAGTTTGTCGAGAAAAATAGCAGCGAGTTCTTTTTCTTTAAAAGTCTTGAATTCTGGAATGAGCTCAGACGGATAAGCATATGCCAATCCAGAGCCTGCAGGCATCAAAAACTTTGCAAAACCATGGAGTGCGGTGCGAAAATCAAGGCTTGGCATCAGCACAACCGGAAATTCCAAGCCTTTGGCTTTATGAATTGTCATGATGCGGATTGCTTCTGTAGACTCTGGCATTTGGAGCGCTAACTTGTCTTTGTTCTGCTCTATGAAATCGATGAATGGCAAGAGTTCGGCATTGCGATTGAGCTGAAATTGAAAAGCAACATCGAAAAAATGATGCACATAAGGCTCTTGGGTATCGTTGATCTGAAAACAAGCTGCTGCTTTTTGAAGGAGGTCAAAAAGGTGTTCGTAAGGCATGAAAAGGGCATCTTCTGAACCGAATTCTGCTTTGTAAAAAGCTGCTTCATCGAAATAGCGGACTTGCCGCCCTTCTTTTTCGTAGGTTTTGAAATAAGCCATGAATGTAGCTACATCAAAATTGCCCTTGTATTGTAAGTAGGCCTCAGCAAAGCGCTTTCCAAGCGTTGGATTGGATGGTTTTGCGCGCTTCTTGAGATAGAGCAAAAAGAGTTGAACCAAAGGATGTGCATACAACAAAAGGGAGTCTTGAGAAACAACTTGCAAGCCAGCTTGTGTCAAAGCCAGCGCAATGGCATTGCCCTTTTTGTTGGTTTCGGTCAGGATACAGATATCGCAGGGCCTAAAGTCGTCTTCGAGCAGCTCTTGAATGGTAAGCAGCATTTTCTCAAAAAGCAGTGCCTCTGGGAGGTCGTTGACCAAGCTTTCCACACGAACAAAACCTGTTTTGGAGGACTTTGGATTTTGACTCAATTTGTCATAAAATGCGTTGTGTTCTGGTGGTAAAGAAAGGGACAAACGCTCGAAGAGTTCGTTGTTAAATTGCACAATTTGAGGGGCTGAACGGTAGTTATCGAGCAAGCTTTGCTTGAAACCGCTGGTCTCAAAACGCGCGCTGGTGAGCGCCATTTGAGGGTCGTTTTCGGGGTTGTAGAGACTTGGTAGCGCCACAAATTGTTCGGCCAAACCATTGTTGAAACGGTAAATACTTTGCTTGGCATCACCCACGATGAGATTGGGGCGCTCATAGGCAATGGCCTCTAGTACGAGAGGGATCATGTTGACCCACTGCAAGCGAGAGGTGTCTTGGAATTCATCGAGCAAGAAATGTTCGTAGCGGATGCCCAAGCGCTCGTAAATATAAGGCGCTTGTTCACCTTGCACCAATTGGCTGATCAGCTGATTGAACTCGGAGATGCGGATTTGTTGCTGCGCAGTCATGAGGGCCTTGGTTTGCTGCGCGACATATTGCAGCAAGGCCATATTATAGAAGTTTTTGCGCTGGGTTTCAATGCGTAAATGCGCAGCAAAAGCTTGGTCAAAAGCGGTTGACAAGCCAATTAGGGCTTCGGAAACAGTGGTTGGAAGGTCGTATTTATGCTCATCTAGAGCCTTTATAAATGTATTGGTATAAAATGGCCCTTTTTGCTTGCCAAGACCCCAATTTGGATCTTCAATGAACGCATCTATGCGCTTTTGATCTGTAGCCGTTTTGAATTGCGACCCTTTGAACGGCGCCGCTAGCGCATGCACTTGGGCACACTGCGCTAAAAATGTGGCTTTGATTTGCTCGGCCTCAGCTTTGAAATCAGTGTAGGCGTCAGGCGTGTAAGTGCTGGCAAGCAATTGCTCAACTTCCTTTGCATTGCGTTCTTTTCCAAGTACTTCTGAAAATTGAAGCAAGGACTTTTTGAAGTCCCAGGATTCACCCTCTGCCACCTTGGTGCGGGCATAAGCAAGCATCCAGCGCGTGAGTTCTTGTGAGTCAGGTTGGCCAAGGCGAGCGATGAGTAGGTCTAAAACTTCGTCGAGGATCAATTTTTCATTCAGCACCACCTCGAAATCGGCAGGGAGATCGAGGTCGCGGCTAAAAGAGCGAATGAGGCGTAGATTGAATTTGTCTATGGTGGAGATATTGAAATCTTCGTAGTGGTGCAAAATACCCTGGAGAGCCCCTGCTGCGCGCTGTTGCAACTGAACTTCAGTTAATGAAGTTTCTTCGAGTAAGTCTGCTTTGAGCGCCGTTGTTTTGGCATTTGCACTAGCAGGGTAAGCCAGGCCGCTCAGCGTTTGAAGTATGCGGTCTTTCATTTCGTTGGCCGCCTTGTTGGTGAAGGTCATGGCAACGATATGCTTGAACTTTTGTCGGTAATTGACATCGGTGAGCAAGATCTTAAGGTACTCTAAAACAAGGCGATGGGTTTTACCACTGCCTGCTGAAGCGGCGTAAACACGGAGGGCTTTTGAAGTTAGTTTGGGCATTCGCTGATTTTGGACTGAAACTTTCCTAAAATTAAGAACATTTTAAGCGTTTTGACGTATTTTTGTTAGATGAGAACGATATTTTTCAGCCTCTTAGTTTTGGTAATTGCTACGGCCTGTGGCGACGACAACCCTGAGGCCCCAAAAGCCCAGCTTCAAATTGACCTCCAACCTGTTTATGGCGGCCAAAATTTCTTTATGGATAGCATCTATACTACCCAAGAAGGGTACAAGGTAAAATTCACCGAACTCAAATGTTATTTCACGCTTTTTGGCAATGGCACAAACGCTTTACATCAAGCAGCTTTACTCGACTACCGCGAAACCGGCAGCTTGCTTTTCAAAAAAGAAGGCGACTACGCTAAATTTCTCAATTTGAATGCCGTTCTAGGCGTGGACAGCAGCCTCAACCACCTCGACCCAAGTGCGTTTCCTAATGAAAGCCCGCTTAATATTAGCAATGCAGGGCCCATGCATTGGGGCTGGAGCACAGGCTATATTTTCATGAATATCGAAGGCAAGGTCGATACTATTCCTGATGCAACACTCAATACGGACCTCTCTTTTAGTTTCCATATTGGCACCGATTCCTACTTGCAAAATTTACAATTCAACAATATCAACTGGACCGACATCGGCAACAACACCCGTCAGTTCAAACTCAAACTGGACCTTCTTGCCTTTTTGGGCCAAGGAGCAAGCAGCATCAATCTGAGTTCAGAATACCTAACGCACACAGCAGCTGGTCAAGAAGCGCTGACGCAAAAGGTGATCAGCAACTTTAAAAACGCCATAAGTCCGTATTAATGAAAGGCTTTTTATTTCTCACAGGTGTTTTGCTTTTATTGAGTTCTTGCAAAAAAGACAAGGCTAACTTTCAAGCCACGCCCTATGCCTTAGAAATTCCGAGCCATTTTCCGGACATGATTATCCCCTCAAACAACCCCATGACCCAAGAAGGCGTAGATCTTGGCCGTTGGTTGTTCTACGAAAAACGCCTTTCGGGCAATGATTCCATGAGTTGTGCTTCTTGTCATTTAGCGCAAAGTAGTTTTTCAGACCCCAGTAAATATTCGACCGGCATTGACGGCATTGCCGGAACTCGCAACTCCATGGCGCTTATTAATCTCGGTTGGGACAACTTCTTTTTTTGGGACGGCCGGGCCTCTAGTCTAGAGCAACAAATCTTGGAACCTATTCCAAATCCTATTGAAATGCACCAGAGTTGGACAGACGCAGTTTACAAACTCAACCTCGACATCAATTACCGTAATAAATTTTACCGTGCCTTCGGCGAGCCCGGAATAGACTCCACAAAGGTAGCAAAGGCCATTGCGCAGTTTATCCGCACCATGATTTCTGCGTCGTCCAAATACGATGTCATGTACAAATACGAAAACGGCATGGCGCTCACAACCCAAGAGCAAAATATGCTACAAACCGTTGACGTCGAAGAATGGGCGGGCTACGACCTCTTCAAAAGCCTCAATGGCGCCGACTGCTTTCATTGCCACAATGGGCCGCTCATGCGCGTCAAAAAATACAGCAACAACGGTCTTGACGCCAATTTTACCGACCTCGGGCGCGGTGGAGTTACTGGCAATCCCGAAGACTACGGTAAATTTAAAGTTCCAACACTTCGCAACATTGCCCTGAGCGCGCCCTACATGCACGACGGCCGCTTTCAAACCCTCGATGAAGTCATTGAACACTACTCCAGTGGCATACATATTTCTCCAACTATTGACCCACTCATTGAATTTGCCAACCAAGGTGGCGTTCAGCTGAGTGCACAAGAAAAATACCTCCTCAAGAAGTTTTTGCTCACCCTGACCGACAACTCCTTTATTTCAAACCCGAATTTCAAAGACCCAAACTAACATGAGCGCAAGTCGTTTAACCACCGAAGACAAAGCCCTTAAAATCAACCTCACCCAAGACATCTACGGCTGTTTTGCAGAAATTGGTGCAGGCCAAGAGGTTGCCGCTAACTTCTTCAAGGCGGGCGGCAGCTCCGGAACAATTGCCTATACGCAATCTGCCTACGATATGAAAGTGTCGGACTCTATGTACGGAGAAACCGTTCGTTATGTGTGTGAAGAGCGCTTGCTCACGATGCTACAGACCGAATTCAAACATCTTCAAGACATCTTACCTGTCAAAAACAGAGAAGCCCGCTTTTTTGCGTTTTGCAACACCGTAGAGTCACTGAACTACCACAAAACCAACCAAGGTCAAGGCTGGGTTGGTTTGCGTTTTCAACTCGGGCTCAACAAAAAACCCAACGATGTCATTTTGCATATCAAAATGCACGACAACAGCCATAAAGCACAACAAGAAGCCTTAGGTATTTTAGGAGTCAACCTCATCTATGCTTGCTATTTTCAGTCTGGAAGCATCGACGAATTTATTGATGGTATTGTACACCGCTTGCCACCAGACCGCATGGAAATCGACATGCTGCGCATTTCTGGTCCTGATTTCGAGGACATGGACAACCGCATCATTGCGCTCAATTTGGTGCGCCGCGGCATTACCAACGCCACCATGTTTGATCTTGCCAAGAATGTTATGCAGCCTTCTACTGCGCTCTACAAGAAAAACATATTGCTTATGCGCGGGCGCTTCAGACCCGTCACCAAAGTGCACATCGACATGATCGAACGCGCCAGAGCTGCTTTTGCCAAAGAAAAACGCGTCAAGCCTGAACAACTCGAGGTGGTATTTGAACTCACCCTCAAAGACCTCACCGCCGATGGCAAAATTTCCGACAAAGACTTCCTGGATCGCGCCGAACTTTTAGGTTCTCTAGGCTACACCGTAATGGTTTCTAACTACCTCAAGCATTACAAAATGCTTGAATACCTCTCTTCAATTGCACGCGGTAATTTAGTTGGTGTCATTATGGGCATCTACAACTTACACATCATTTTTGATGAGAAGTATTATGACAATTTGCCTGGTGGCTTACTCGAGGCTTTTGGCCGTGGTTTCGGGCATAATGTCAAACTTTATATCTATCCTGCACTCAATATGGAGGACGGCAGTTTATACCACTTAGGCAACATCAAACTTCCTGAAAACCTCATGGGTCTGCTGAACTACATGCAGGCCAACGACAAAATTACTGCATTGCAAGAGTACGACCCTAGTTTGCTGCATATTCTTTCCGACGATGTCCTGAGTAAAATCAAGGCTAATGCACAAAGCTGGGAAGACGACGTTCCGTATGAAGTCGTGAAGGCTATCAAGTTTTTTGAACTATTTGGTTACCAGCAAAAAGTCGAAAAGCACTAATGCCGCATATTAAAAATGCCCTGATTCGCTACCGCATCATCGACCGCATGCTGCGCAACAAATACAAGCCCTACCCTTCAAAAGAAGCACTCAGAACGGCTTGTGAAGAGTCCTTATTTGGATCAGAATCCGGTACACACATTTGCGCCTCCACCATCGAAAAAGACCTCTTCACGATGAAAATGGAGCACGATGCCCCAATTCGCTACAGCAAAAAAAATGGCGGTTATTTCTACGAAGACCCCGACTTCAGCATCAACGATGTACCGCTCTCTGAAGACGAACTCTCCTCCATTCGTTTTGCAGTATCCACTTTGCAACAATTTAGAGAAGTGCCTTTTTTTCAGCAATTTGGCCTTGCCATCGATAAAATTGTTGACCGCGTTGCTGTGGGTGACCAAAGCCAAGAACTCTCCAAATTCATTCAATTTGAAGCTGCAGTTTCTACCGGTGGCAACGAATACCTACCTACACTACTCGAAGGCGTTCAGGCCAAAAAACGCGTGTGGTTTATGTACACGAGTTTTCAGCAACAGCAAGCAAAGCCTCGAAAAGTCAGCCCTTTATTCTTGAAAGAATACCGCAACCGCTGGTACCTCATCTCATATGATGTTCAAAAACAAGACATCATGACCTTCGCGCTAGACCGCATGTCTGAGCTCCAATTACTAGATGAAGCAGCACAAATTCCTCCTGACTTCGATGCCACCGCCTATTTTCGCGATGCCGTTGGTATTACCGCATTTAAAGGAGAGGCCCTCAGAATTGTCTTGAAAGCCGATGCTGTGGCGGCACGTTATATTGAAACACAAGCATTTCATGCGTCTCAAAAACTGCTCGAAAAACAAACAGAATTCAGCTTATTTGAACTCCGCATTTTAATTACCGAAGAATTCATCCGAAACTTACTTGGTTATGCCGGTGAGGTAGAGGTTCTCGAACCCGCAAGTTTGAGACTTACCTTGAAAGAACGCGGCCAAGCGCTTCTCAAACGTTATCAATCTTAAAAATATGTCAGAAATCGTTTCTCATTTTGAAGATGGGGTACTCACCCTCACCCTGAATAGACCAAGCGTCTTCAATTCGTTCAACCGCAGCATGGCTTTGCAATTACAAGCCGAACTCGACCGCTGCAGCAGCGACGAAAGCATCAGAGCGGTGGTGCTTACCGGTGAAGGCAAAGCATTTTGCGCGGGGCAAGATCTAGCGGAAGCCACCGATCCTGAAGGGCCTGCATTGCAGCAAATTGTAGCCGAACATTACAACCCGATCATTCTAAAAATTCGCGCATTAGAAAAACCTGTAATTGCAGCCGTTAATGGCGTCGCAGCAGGCGCTGGTGCCAATATTGCACTGGCCTGCGACCTCGTCGTAGCCAAAGAGAGCGCATCTTTTATTCAGGCATTTTCAAAAATTGGCCTCATTCCAGACTCTGGGGGCACCTTCATGCTACCAAGATTGGTTGGCGTTCAGAAAGCGATGGCCCTTATGCTGACAGGCGAAAAAGTGGGCGCCAAAGCCGCCGAACAAATGAACATGATTTACAAAGCAGTTGCAGACGACGACTTCAGTTCTTTTGTATCTACACTCGCCCAACAAATGGCCCAAATGCCAACTAAAGGCTTGGGCTTGACAAAAAGAGCCGTCAATGCCGGACTAACTAACGATCTTGCAAGCCAACTCGCCCTGGAGGAGCAATTGCAAACCGAAGCTGGGCAAACACACGACTTTAAAGAAGGCGTGAACGCCTTTTTGGAAAAAAGAACACCTACATTCAAAGGACATTAATATGAAAGCAATAATAGGTGTAGTTGGCGCAGGCACAATGGGTGCTGGTATTGCACAAGTTGCCGCACAAGCTGGCCACGGCGTTGTACTTACCGATACCAATCCGGACCAATTGCAACGGGCTGAACAACAAATTGTAAAAAGCCTCGATAAATTAGTTGAAAAAGGGAAATTTTCCTTTGAACAAGCCGAAGCCATGAAGGCTAGCCTGACCTACTCTACCCAACTCAGCGACCACAGTGCCGCAAGTTTGGTCATAGAAGCTATAGTTGAAAAGCTCGACATCAAACACCAATTGTTTGAGCAACTCGAACAAACCGTTGGGCCTAATTGCATTTTAGCGAGCAACACCTCTTCGCTTTCTATCGCCTCAATTGGCGCCTGTTTAAAAGACGCAAGTCGCTTTTTAGGCATCCATTTTTTCAATCCGGCTACGCTCATGCCACTTGTGGAAGTCATCCCTGGCGTCGCGACCGCCATTGAACATACAACGCACATTGAAGCGCTCATCACGAGCTGGAACAAAACAGTCGTAGTTTGTAAAGACACGCCAGGTTTTATTGTCAATAGAGTGGCAAGACCTTTCTATGGTGAAGCACTGCGCATTTACGAAGAAGGCCTGGCCGACTTCGCTACCATAGACTGGGCCATGACCGAAATGGGAGGCTTTAAAATGGGCCCCTTCACCCTCATGGACTACATTGGCAACGACATCAACTACACCGTGACCGAAACCGTTTTTGCAGCCTTTTATTACGACCCGCGTTTCAAGCCCTCTTTTACCCAAAAAAGACACATGGAAGCGGGCTTTTTAGGACGTAAAACCAGCCGTGGCTTTTACGATTACAAAGAAGGCAGCCAACTACCCACTCCGACCAAAGACCCAATTTTAGGCCAACTCATTTTTGAGCGCATTTTGGTGCTTTTGATCAATGAAGCAGCCGACGCCGTTTTCATGCAAGTAGCCAGCCCAAATGCCGTTGACCTCGCCATGACCAAAGGCGTGAACTACCCGAAAGGCTTATTGGCTTGGGCAGATGAACTTGGCGCTGAGTGGGTACTCAACAAACTAGAAAACTTATTTTCGGAATACGGCGAAGACCGCTACCGACCGAATCCTTTGCTGCGTAGAAAAGTACGTGAGCAAAGCAAATTTATTTTGTAACTTTGCGACCTAATAATTGAAGCTAATGGCATATCTATTTACATCCGAGTCCGTTTCAGAAGGGCACCCAGATAAAGTATCTGACCAAATTTCAGATGCACTCATCGATAACTTTATGGCTTTTGACCCGAGTTCAAAAGTGGCTTGTGAAACCCTCGTTACCACCGGTCAGGTTGTATTGGCAGGCGAAGTAAAGTCTACGGTTTACCTCGACGTTCAAAAAATTGCCCGTGAAACCATTCGTAAAATTGGCTACACGAAGTCAGAATACATGTTTGACGCCAACTCTTGCGGTATCCTTTCTGCCATTCACGAACAGTCTTCGGACATCAATCAAGGTGTAGAGCGCAGCAATCCAGAAGATCAAGGCGCTGGCGACCAAGGAATGATGTTTGGTTACGCGACCAAAGAAACCGATAACTACATGCCTTTGGCGCTAGACCTCGCTCATAAAATTCTAGAAGAAATGTCTGCTATTCGTAACAACGAAGCAGCATTAATTCCTTATTTGCGCCCAGATGCGAAGTCTCAAGTAACCATCGAATATTCCGACGACAACGTTCCTCAACGCATTGACACAATTGTAGTTTCTACCCAACACGACGACTTCGCCCCTGAAGCAGAAATGTTGGCCAAAATCAAAAAAGACATCATTGAAATCGTGATTCCACGCGTCAAAGCGAAACTCACTCCTGAATTACAAGCGCTTTTCAATGACGCCATTACCTATCACATCAATCCAACTGGCAAGTTTGTCATCGGTGGCCCACATGGTGACACCGGCCTAACTGGTCGTAAAATCATCGTTGATACTTACGGTGGTAAGGGTGCACACGGTGGTGGTGCTTTCTCAGGAAAAGACCCATCTAAAGTAGACCGCTCTGCTGCCTACGCAACGCGTCACATCGCCAAAAACATGGTAGCTGCAGGTCTCTGCGACGAAGTACTTGTTCAAGTTTCTTATGCAATTGGTGTTGCCGAACCATGTGGTTTATACATCAATACTTACGGAACTTCCAAAGTATCAATGTCAGACGGTGAAATGGCTACCAAAATTGGTGAAATCTTCGACATGCGTCCTTACTTTATTGAGCAACGCCTCAAATTGCGCAATCCTATTTACCAAGAAACAGCAGCTTACGGCCACATGGGTCGCAAGAATGAAGTTGTTACCAAACACTTTACAGCACCTGACGGCACAAAAGTGAGCCGCGAGGTAGAACTCTTCACTTGGGAAAAACTCGATTACGTAGATCAAGTCAAAACGGCTTTCGGCCTTTAATCATAACAAGAAAGCCCGTGCAAACGGGCTTTTTTCATTTTAAACATTATGTCAGCTACATTTAGAACCATTTGGACAACCGCTCAAAGAGATGTTGAGGTCATTGACCAACGCCAATTACCCCATGCTTATGTTGTCGTGAAATTACTCACTTACAAAGATGCCGATTTAGCCATCCGCAGCATGACAGTGAGAGGTGCACCACTAATTGGCGCTACAGCTGCCTACGGTATTTTTCTTGCAGTTCGCGAAATGATCAACGAAGGACACGACGGCGCGTTCTTAGATGAAGCCTTCAGTACGCTTCGTGCGTCAAGGCCAACCGCTGTCAATTTATTTTGGGCCCTAGACCGCATGCGCACAGCGCTCGACAATGCATCCGATTTTATGGAAGCTGCCTGGACAGAAGCCGAACGAATTGTTGAAGAAGACATCGAAACTTGTCGCATGATTGGCGTGCACGGCTTGCCACTTATTGAAGCGATTGCCACACAAAAAAATGGTGAACCTGTACAGATCCTGACGCACTGCAATGCTGGAATGTTGGGCTGCATCGAATGGGGCACGATTACCTCTCCGATTTATCAAGCGGTTCAAAAAGGAATCAAAGTACACGTTTGGGTAGACGAAACCCGTCCGCGCAACCAAGGTGCCAACCTCACCGCTTACGAACTCACACGCCATGGTGTACCGCACACGCTTATCGTAGACAACACCGGCGGGCACCTCATGCAGCATCAAATGGTAGACCTCGTTATTGTGGGTACCGACCGCACCACCAGAAATGGTGACGTCGCCAACAAAATTGGCACTTATCTAAAAGCGTTAGCGGCAAAAGACAACAATATTCCATTTTATGTGGCGCTGCCTTCCACCACCCTCGACATGACCATCAAAGACGGCCTCAAGGAAATTCCAATTGAAGAGCGCGATCAAAATGAAGTCAAGTACGTCATTGGGAAATCTGCTTCTGGCAACATAGAACCCGTCCTCATTTGTCCGGAAACCACTCCAGCAGCCAATTACGGCTTCGATGTAACGCCTGCGCGTTTGGTCAGCGGCCTCATCACAGAACGCGGTATTTGCGCCGCTTCGGAAGAAGGCATTCTTTCTTTGTTTCCGGAATATAATTCAAATTGATGATTTGATTTGAACTAACTTTTGAAAAGAAATATTGCTCCTTACCTTTTAAAACTTGAATATGAAGCTCTGTCATCTCTTACTGATAACCATTTTCTCTTTCGTACATCCTGCGCTTCATTCACAAATTCAAGGCACTTGGCATAGTAATTTTCAGGTGGCGGGTAAATCATTACTGATGGACTTACAAATCGAAGGTGTAGGACGCGATGGTTCCGTTGTTGTATCCATTCCAGATCAGCCTAAATTGAAGCCGCAAACCATGGAAGAATACGTCATTTTTTCGGATAGCCTTTGGTTTAGCTGGAAAATGATAGGGCTCACTTACGCTGCGAAACTACAAGGCGATTCTTTAGTTGGAACTATGGCCCAATCAGGCCTCACTTGGAAAGCTGTCTTCTATAAAGATGTTCAAACTTTAAAGGAAGTACAGGGTAAGATGCAAGATCCTAAAGCACCGTTTCCATATTTTGAAAAAGAGATCGAAATTTCTACAGCGAAAAAAATCAAGATTTCGGGAAGTTTCATATTGCCCGAATTGGAGAAATCAAGTGCTTTTCCTCTCGTTATTATGGTATCTGGCTCAGGGGCCCAAGACCGCAATTGCGAAATTTTGGGTCACAAACCTTTTTGGGTGTTAGCCGATCATCTCGGTAGAAATGGCATTGCATCTTACCGCTATGATGACAGAGGAGTTGGGGAATCAAGTGGGAAATTCGAAAGCGCCACACAAGTTGATTTCGCTAATGATTTGGTTGCCATTGTTCAGTACTTCAAAAAAGCGTACCCGAAAGCCCAGATTTATATCTACGGACACTCAGAAGGAGGCATGACCGCCCTACGTGCAGCAGTTCAAAGCAAGGAAATTGCTGGAATTATTGAAGCTGCGTCTGTTGGCACAAGCGGTGCGCAAGTACTCATTGACCAACAGTACCTCATCCCGGAAGCGATGGGTTTTTCTAAAGAAGAATGCCTTTGGAATCAGCGTTTGTATCAAAAAGGTGCAGAAATTGCATTGAATAGCAACAGTAGTACGTTTACCAAAGCGTATAAAGAATGGTTGACGCAAGCATGGGATAGCATTCCGAGTAAACTCCTCGACGGTGCTAGCCAAGAAGACTTACAAGGACAAATGACCGCCTTCTTTAATTCGGACTGGGCGCGTCAGTTTTTAGCCTTTGAAAGCAAAACATATCTGGCACAATTGAACTTGCCATTTTTAGTCATCAACGGATCTAAAGATGTTCAGGTACCTGCGCTTTCGAATCAAGAAGGATTCAAAAAGGCGATGAGTGCTACTTCTTTAGAGAAAAGTACTTTTTACGTTTTAGAAGGTGCCAATCATTTGTTTCAGCAATGCAAAGAATGCAACCTGAGTGAATATGCCACCCTTGAACAAACGCTAGACCCGAAAATAATGACTTGGGTTACATCATGGATTTTGGCACAGCCGTAAGACCATCGATATAACCAAAGTTCTTCTCGATGATTTGTGGCATCTGTGCTTCTAAATAATTCTTAAAAGCAAGCGCTGCTCCGTTGTGTTTTTTACCTTTAGGCCAAACTACTCGCCACATAGACTCTAGTGGTAAATCTGGCAATGCAGTAACCGTCAACTGACCGAGTGTAAGCTCATTGCGAATACCTATTAGCGGCATTATGGAATAACCAAGGCCTGCAATAAGCGCCTGTTTGACCGCTTCATTGGAAGTGAGCTCAATATGTCGACGCACTTGTATATTATGACTTGCTAGGTATTCATCATGCGCTTTGCGCGTAGCTGAGCCTGTTTCTCTCTTCACCCATGTAATCTCCTCAATTGCCTTTTGCCAACTACCTTTTGCCGGTATTTCTAAAGGTGTTTTACCCACCAAATACAATTGATTTTTCATGCAAGGGATTTCTTCCAAATTGAGGCGGTCTGGCAATACCGAAACCAATGAGAAATCGGTCTCGTTGCGCTCTAAATTGAGGGTTACATTGGCACGGTTAGACACATCTAGAACGAGCTCTACGCCAGGATGCGCCTTCATGAAATCGGCAAGTAAATAAGGTATGATGTATTTACCTGTAGAGACCACACTAATGCGTAGTCTTCCGCTCAGCTGTCCTTTATATTGTGCCGTTTTGTAATTGATGGCATAGACTTCTTCTAATATTTTTTCTGCAGCAACAGCAACTTCTCTACCAAAATCGGTCACGTATAACTTTTTATTGACGATCTCGGTCAGTGGGATATCAAATTGATCTTGAAAATTTTTGAGCTGAATAGAAACCGCTGGTTGCGTGAGAAATAGGGCCTCTGCCGCTCGGGTAATGCTTTCTTTTTGAACGATCTTTAAGAAGATGCGCAGCTGATTGAGAGTGTAGTTCATAACATTTATTTATGTTTGATATATCTTTATTATATATTCATTTATGCAAATAATGTGCCAAATTTGCAAAAAATATCAATTCTATGCTACAAGAAATTGAATTAATTCAAAGTAATTATTTTCCTGAAGAGGCAATGGAGGTGTTGGGCAATCTCATTCAGCAGAAAATTGCTTACCACACACAAAAAACACTCAGACATCAAGAAATGTTTGGTGCACCAGATGCGCATGCTGAAATCCGCCTCATCGAACTTCAAAAAATAAAAAAAACCTTAATCGCAGAACTCAAAGAATTAGACCCCAAGACCGTTTTGCACATCAATGGACATGTATCCCTCACCGTTGTTGTTGAGCAGTAAGCATCAAAAAGAAGGTCTATTACAACCTATTTTCGAACCTTTTGGGCTCCATCTTTTGGTTAATGAAGGATTTGATACAGATGCCTATGGTACGTTTTGCGGGGCCATTCCAAGAACAGAAGGCCCAAAAATAACTGTTAAAGAAAAGTGCTTAGCAGGGATGAGCTTCGCCGGAAAACGCCAAGGATTGGCCAGTGAAGGATCTTTTGGGCCGCACCCTAGCATACCGTTTCTTACCATCAATGAAGAATGGCTGGTTTATATCGACCTAGACCGCAAACTTGAAATCTTTGGGCGCAGCACAACCTTAGAAGTTTGCCATGCACGTCTCGGTTATCACGACGCAGCAGAACTCCCTACTTTCTTGACTAATTGTTCTTTCGGACCTCAAGGATTGGTGTTCAAGGATACTGAAAATGCAAATGTTCTTGTCAAGGGTATTCAAGACCAAACTCAATTGGAACAACTCATGCAACAGTTTCCAAAATGGGAAATCGAAACAGATTTACGTGCACACATGAACCCGCAGCGTCAAAAAAACATTATCGCTGCCGCTAAAGATTTGACCGAGCGCATGCATAGATACTGCCCTCAATGTGACCAGCCAGACTTTTCGGTACAAAAAGTCAGTGGCAACCTTCTATGTGAGATTTGTTTGCAAAAATCCAATGCGTATCAATATTTAGAGTATTCCTGCCTGCACTGCCAACATCAACTCATTGAGCAGAGAAAAGACAAAAATTTCGAGGACCCGCAATATTGCAACCATTGTAACCCATAAAAAATTCAAATTCAAATCAAATTCAAATCAAATTCAAATCAAATTCAAATCAAATTCAAATTAAATTCAAATAACGAATGAATCTAGACTTTTTATCACACGATCTTAGTAACCCCACGATCTTATTTTTCTTATTGGGTATAATCGCAGTTTTGATCAAAAGCGATTTAGAAATTCCTGAATCGTCTTTTAAATTCATCTCGCTTTACTTGCTTTTTTCAATTGGTTTTAGAGGAGGACAAGAATTACAACACAGTGCCTTTACTTCAGAAATCTTTTGGTCGTTGCTTTTCGGGATGGCTATTGCAGCGTGTATACCGCTTTATAGTTTTTTTATCATTCGCAAACGTGTGGGGGTTTCGAATGCCGCTGCAATTGCTGCTGCATATGGTTCGGTTAGTGCTGTGACATTTGTAGCGGCCCTATCGTTTCTAGAACTGCAAAACTTGGAGTTCAATGGCCACATGGTTGCAGTAATGGCGTTTATGGAGTTTCCTGCAATTATCGTGGGCGTTTTACTATTGCGCATCTATGAAAGTAACGACAACAAATTCTCCTTGCCCGAACTGCTGAGACATTCCTTGGCTAATGGAAGTGTACTCATGATTATGGGGAGTTTGGTAATCGGCTTGCTTTCAGATAGCAAGCAAGCTGCGGATATTGCCCCTTTTACAACGGATATTTTTAAAGGATTTTTAGCGCTCTTTTTATTGGAAATGGGTATGACCACGGCACGTCGTATCAAGTCATTTAAAACTCATGGTTGGGCAATGGCTGCATTCGCACTATTGTTGCCTGCTTTTAATGGTGTGGTAGTAGCTTGGTTGTCACAATTTGTCACGACAGATGTAGCGAACCGTTTTGTATTCGCAGTTTTAGCAGCGAGTGCCTCTTATATTGCTGTACCTGCCGCTATGCGTTTAGCTGCTCCGAAAGCAGATCCTGGGCTTTATATTCCGATGGCGTTGGGGCTCACTTTTCCTTTCAATATTGCGATTGGAATGCCGCTATATTACGGTGTTATCTCACTAAGTTAGCCTGAAGAAATTCCCACTTGAGCCAAAGCTGTTCACACTTTGCTTGATACTCCACCACTTTTAACGCGGCCTGAAACGCGGCGCTTTCGCGCATGTTGACCATGAAAAGGGAGCTCTCACCTGCTTCAAACATATTGAGCTCTGCGGCCAATAACTTTTTGGTACTGGATGCATTTTCTGTGAAGATCACAAGTTGTTTACGGGCATTGAGATACTCTGCTCTTGTAGCCAGCATTTTAGCAGTGAGCTCTGCACTGCGGTCTTGGCGCTCAAAGTTAGTTTGCTCGATTTTAAGTTTGGTTTGTTGTACTGCAGCACGCTCTTTTCTGAGAAATAGTGGCATTTGTGCACTCACCCCCCATTTGTAATCATTGATTGAAAATTGTGCAAATGGATTGTATTGTATTGGCTCGTTCAAAAAGTTATATTTGAGTTCAATTTGTGGCTTAAGTTGCTCCTGATTGTAGCGCTTTTCGATTGCCAAGACATCCAATTTGTAGGATAATATACCTAAGTATGGGTGCTGTTGAACCAGCGTATCGACTGGTCCTGCAAATACCAATTTGGGTTGTTGCACACTCAAGGTGTCGGCCTGAAGCGGCTGAGTTTCTGAACTGAGTTCAAGCGGCGTGCCATCTGCTTTCCAGAGATAGCGATTCAGGACTGCGCTAGCAGCCGTGAACCTCGCTTCTTGATCGGCAAAGGCGGCGGCTCTGGTCTGATATTGAATAGCGGCCTCAACGGTGTCGATGTAAGGGCGGTCGCCGAGTTCTGCCATGCGTTGCATGGCCCTGAGGCGCACAGCCCCAACTTCAAGTGCTTCTTTGAGAATTTGGCCCGCATAAAATTGCAAATACCAATCCCAATAGGCGTAACCAGCCTCCATCACCAACTCATTGAGGGCCAAACGCTGTTCGAGTTGACTGCTCTGTAAATAAACATTTGCTTTTTGCAACTCTGCTCGGCGCTCATCAATGAGTAAACCATTGCCGAGATTGGCACTTAGCCCTCCGTACCACAAGCCATTTTGAGGTGTAAGCCCCTGCGGATCTAGAAAAGTGCCGCGGTTTTGTTCGATACCTGTTTGCACACTTAAACCGTACCAGGTAGGTACTTTGAGTTGGGCATCAGACAAGCTGTAGTACATTTTATTGCCGTAATATTTTTGAGCGAGGTCGTAATTCAATTTCGGATCAAAACCACCACGGGCTTTCAATACATAGGTTTCTGCGAACTCAGGGATGAGTTTGGCTTGCTTGGCCAAAGGGTGACCTTCGAGCACCTGCAGCATGAATGCCTCAGGGCGCAGTACAGCAATTTGAGACCAATTGGTAAAAGAGCAAAACAATAAAAGGAAAAGAACAACGTGCTTATTTCTCATTTGACTTGGCTTTTACAGTTGATTTTTTAACCGGTGCTTTGTAGTAATCTGGTGGGAAACCATTGACGTTTCGCCAGAGCTCGTACCAAATAGGCACATCGTTGAGAAGGAGCATTGCATATGCGCCTCCGCCTACACGCAGTGCTTCTGGCCATTTATTTTCTTTGGTGTCCGGAGATACAAGTACGCGAAACTCTCCATTTTCGTTGGCAAATTGATCAATGGCAAAAACAGTACCGCCATAGGTTCCGTAGCTAGTGTTGGGCCAACCCGAAAAAACAATTGCAGGCCAACCATCGAACTGTATGCGAACATGCTGACCAACTTGCAATAAAGGAAGATCCATTGGTCTAACGTACATTTCTACAGCAAGGTCATAGTTGGTAGGCATAATGGTGGCAATGGCCGTGCCCTGTTTGATGGTTTCACCTAAGCCACTAGATAGCGTTTTGGTAATGCGGCCATCTTGTGGAGCTAATATGTAATACATACCGTTGCGAATGGAGTAATTGGCCACCTGAGTTTGCATTTTACTTACATCGATTTCTGCTTCGTACATGCTTGAAAGCGCGGTGAATTTCTCGGACTCCGCTTTAGAAACTTCATCCTGAAATTTGGTTTCTACAGCATTGAGCTCAACCTTCGCATCGATAATGTCATTGCGACTCTGTAAAAACTTTTGTTGTGCGCTGATCATGGAAGCTTGCGCACGCTGCATAGCAACTTTTCTAGTTTCAACTTCTGTTTTTGACTTGAGGTCTTCTTTGTAAAGTTTTTCAAAGCGCTCGAACTGATCCTTTGCAATTTGATAGTTGAGCGTGGCAGCTTGGTTTTCGATACTATCCGATTTCAGCTTCAGCTGGGCTTGCTGCGTTTTAATCCGCGCCTGCTTGACTTTCAACTTTCCGGTTTCGATGAGCGCATCGATGCGCCTGTCAAGAGACTGGACTTTATCGCCATAAGAGACAACGCTTTGCTCCTTACTTTTGAGCTGTTGCTCGCTGCGCCCCACTAATTGCGGATCAAAATAGCCATCTTTGATCTCGGAGATAAACATAATGGTATCTCCCGCTTTGACTAAATCGCCTTCTTTTACAAACCACTTCTCGATACGCCCACCAATGAGCGCGTTGATGGTTTGGGGTCGTTGTTCTGGGCGGAGGGTGAGCACTTGCCCGTTGGACCTGATGTTTTGGGTCCAAGGAAGAAAAAGGATGATTCCGCCAAAAATCAGAAGGGTGTAAATTGCATTGCGCAAGAGTTTTTTGGGCGCTTTATTCAGCATGTCTGTTGAAACAAGCCCATCTGTATCAATTTGATTGCGATTATGCGGAGAAATGTTTAACATAAGATCAATTTTTCGTGGTTGAGCGAGAGGTTGTGCTCATCGATACTTGCTAATAATAGGGTTCCTTCGTATGCGTCGGTTAAATACTTTAATACGCTTTCCAAGGTTGTATTCGATAAATAATGAGTGTGTGTATCCCAAAGAATGACTGCCGGATTGGAAACGAGTGCACGACACAACAAAACAAGCGTAATGAGTTGTCTGTCTAAGGTGCTTGCTTCTGGATTCAGTACGGTCTGGTAAGCATCAGTTAAGGCCAGTACTTTATGGTCTAGTCCTATGGCAGCAGCTAATTCCATCACTTGAGAGATATCGCTTTTGCGTCCCATCGTGATGTTCTCAAGAACGGTACCGTAGATGAGTTGGTCGTGATGAGACAAACTGGCAATTTGTGTGCGCAAGGTGTCAACATTCAGGTTACTCGTTGGAATGCCATTGATGAGTACTTGTCCTTTATTGGGCAAGGCCATGGCTGTAATCATGAGGAATAATCCTTGGGCTTTGTTGCCTTCAAAATCTTGGATATGATAGAATTTGCCAGCTTCAAAACGGCAAGATAAATTGGCTAAAAGAGGCGTCTGACTCCAGCTGGTTTGGTACTCTAATTCCGATACTTCTATTGCAAGAGCCGGAACTTTTTGAAGTTCGATTCCTTCTTCAGGATCTAAAGGAAGGTCGGTGATTTCACCTATTTTTTCAATGGCAGTGAGTACATCATAGACCATCTCAAGGCTCACAATCAATTTCTCTACCGAGTTGAGCACCAAAACGATGATGATTTCGGCGGCCACAAATTGCCCTATATTCATTTGCTGACTGAGGACCAACAAACCGCCAATGATCAGCAAGGCAAGCGCAATGAGCATCTTGAAACCAATCAGGTATTTGTACTGCTGAACCAAAACTTTGAAGTGCGCATCTCTGGACTTAAGGTAACCTTGCAAATAGGTATCTGAACGCTTGAGTAAAATACCATTATTACCAAGGTGTTTGAAAGTCAAACGATTGCGCGCAACTTCTTCGAGCCAATTGGCCACCTTGTATTTGTATTTGGATTCATCGAGGCTCGTCACAAAACCACGTTTAGCCGTCATTCTAAAAATTAAAATGAGCAACAAGAGGAGGGCAAAGCCAAAGATGATGAAAAACGGATGGTAAAAAGACAGTAAGATGAGCCCGAATAAAATCTGTAGCGATGCGGCTGTAAAATCAATCAGCAACTTGGAAATTCCTTTTTGAATAGTGAGCGTGTCAAAAAAGCGGTTGGTCCATTCTGGCGCGTAGCGCAATAGGAGTTCGCGAAGCTGAATTTTTGGAATACGCGTGGCAAATTCTAAGGCCGAACGCGTAAATATGCGCTGTTGCAAATTTTCGGTAATGCGCAATTGCGCAATGTTCATGTAGCCTGAAAAACCAATAGCCGAAACAACCAAACCCACCAACAAGAACCAGGACGTACTGACTTTTCCTGCCTGAATAAAGTTAATAATGGCTTGTATACCCAAAGGCAAGCCAAGGCTGAGTAGGCCACCGATGATGGCGAAGAGATAGATGTCTGAAATATCTTTGCTGTCTGGTTTGAGCAGCGCCCAAAAGCGCTCATAGGGTTTGCTGACGTCTTTATTCATGATCGAGATAGCTAAAAAATAGTTGTGTGTAAAAAACAGCGACTGCATCTTCTTGTTCTGATGCGTTGGTAACTTCTGGCAAATGCTGACCAAAAAAGCGTTGTTGCAAACTGCCTTCTAGTAACGTAGTGACCAACATTTCTGGATACTTACATTTAGGTTGATAAGCGCGCACTAAATCGGAAATATAGTGCACTATTTGCAAATATATACTGTGAAATCCCGTTTGATGATCGGCATCTACGGCTTTCGTTAAAAAAACTTTAGATGCTTCGTGGATTACAATACGCTGTAGGCGTTTTTCATTAGTGAATGAAAGCGAAGTAGCCTGTGGAACCAGAAGCAATTCAAGGGCTTTAACAAGGCGTTCTTTTGAGTTCCCTCCTTGAGTTTGTAAAAGCAAGCGACACTCTAGCCTGCCCCAATACCAGTTGATCAGGTAGAGCAAAAGCTTTTGCTTACTTGCAAAATAACGGTACACAGACGCTTCGGTAGTGCCCACAGAAAGTGCCAGCTTTTTAAAAGTAAATTGCTCAAAACCAAGTTCATTGATCAAGAGAATACTTCCTTCTATGATGCGCTGCCCAAGTTGCGTCGCCTGTGGGTTGCGCAGTGCAATTTCTTCGAGTACTGGAATCTGAAAACGGTCAACAAGATCCATAAAAGTAATTTCTTGCAAAAATAATAGCAACACTATTCTAAATTGGTAGGTTTATTATAACATCTTTTTATCCACATTATAAGTAATTTTGAAAATGCAAAAATCAGTCGTTATACTCGGTGCAACAGGACTTGTTGGATCTGCCCTCGTTGAAGAATTGATCAATGATCAGCACATATCAGAAATTAGAATTTTAACCAGACGCCCTTTGGTCTTTTCTTCAGAAAAAATCAAGGTCATCCAAACTGATTTGAGTAAGCCCGCGCCAGATGCCTTTGCCAATGCGACAGCCTTGTATTGCTGCATTGGCACCACGCGTAAAAAAACACCCGACCAAACACAATACCGCGCAATAGACTACGGCATGACACTTGCCGCGGCTGCCGCAGCCAAAAATGCTGGCGCAACAGAAGTTCACCTCATCAGTGCTATAGGTGCAGATATTCAGTCGAAGATTTTTTACAGCCGTTTGAAAGGCGAAATCGAACGCGACCTTCAAGCGCTCCGTTTTGAACGCACGCTCATTTACCAACCGTCTATCTTAATTGGCCCACGCCCCGAAAAACGCTTCGGCGAAAAAATTGCTCAACTCCTCAGCCCGTTGTTTGACCAATTGCTCATTGGTTCGCTGCAAAAATACCACAGCATCAGCGCCAAAGAACTGGCCGTAGCCATGCATCGAAACTCCTTTACAGATCATAAAGGTGTGCAGGTGCTCATCTACCCAGACCTCAGTCAAAAATAATTAAGAAATGAAAAAGCCACCCCTAAAGGTGGCTTTTGACTACTGTTTCAAGAGGAAAAAATTGATACTAAACCCATGCTTTGATTGATTCCTCTCTCCATTGTAATTTGACGGTAGTTGAATTTGTAAATTACAGTAGTGTTGTTCCGTTGAACACTACAAAGTTGAGGTTACTAGCGCCAAAGAAGTATGAGCAGAAGAAGGTTTAAAACCTGATTGATATCATGTTTTTAGCCTTATCAAGATGGTAAGTTATTTTTTCCGGACACCCACGATATTGGGCAGGGGCCAAAAGTGCTTGTTGGCATCGCTCTCCCAAGTAGTAGAAACCCAAGAGCCCACCTTTTTGATGTGATGGCCATTGACGTTGATCAATAAACTGGTTTCGGGCCCACCTTCTAAATAAATGGCATCGTGCAAGCCACCGGGCATTTGCTTCATGAAGTCGATCATTTGGTTGTGTGTGTATGGCGAACGCGTAAAAATGAGGTAAAACCAACCTTTTTGGTCTTCTGCAGCCACCAACATGCTACAAGATTGAATTTTCTTCTTCCAGTACATAGGGCTTGCATTGCAATCGATCATGCGCAGGCCTTGTGCAAAGCCCTTGAAATTATTTTTTTCTTGCTCCCAGTTGGCACAAGTGAGGTCTAGTACTTCGATATTGGATCGCTGACGCTTTGGTTTGGGGCCCAATGCCATCATTAAATTGAAATCCTCAAGTAATTGGCCGTTGTTGAGGTGCTTGCCATTTTGCAAGTAAGCCCTGCTGATCAGTGGTTTATTGAGGTCGTACATGCCCGCGTTGAAGGCAACCATTAGGTGAAAGGAGTCGGACCATTTTTGAACACTTTTTGGGATGGAATCGTGTTGGGTTGCCGTGAATAAATCAAACTGAAATTGAGCCGGATCCATGCGCAAAATAGCCAATTTGGAGTCTCCGATAAAAGACTTCTTCGATGCGGAGATTTCGCGGTATTCCATTCCTTTGGTGAGGGTGGTCCAGTTGGCATAGTTGGGCTTCTGCTTTACTTTGACCGTTCGACCCTCAGAGCAGGACCAAATACACGCAAGGATAATATAAATTACAAATAAACGGTTCAAGGTTGACATCTATTCTTTATTCAAAGTTATTGCTTTTAATAGTTTTATTTACTTTGTAGTCTATACGTTTTATATGAGAGCTTTATTTCTTTTCTTCTGCCTACCCTTCTTAGGATTTTCACAAGCCATTCCTAAAAAAGACAAACTCAAAGCCAAACGTATTGTTGCCAACGCAAGTACGCTTTTCGACGAAGGCCAAAGCACCAATGCTTATATGTTGCTCAAACAAGCCGTAGCCCTAGATTCTACTAATGCCAATGCGTATTTCCTGCTCGCTACCACCGAATTTGACCTTCGTTCCTATACTTATGCCCAAGAGCATTGTTCTAAAGCACTCGCTTTATTCGGGTCGAACAGCACAGAAGAACATTTATATTTAGCAGGTCAAAATGCGCTTGCGCTCGGGGATGCCGAAAAAGCGAAGAATTTATGCGCACAGGCTAAGAAATTACTCAAATCAGAAAAAGATTACAAATTACTCGGATTTCAATTGCTAGAAGAACAAAGCAATTTTGCATTGCTTCAAGCAGGTGTCAAGAACGAGCGTAAACTATTAGGCGGCACACTCAATACCAACTACGACGAATACGGACCAATTTTAAGCACTGATGGTCAAACGCTATACTTCACAACCCGTAATCCGAATGCCAAAGGCGCGAACCTCAACCCCGATGACCAGCGTTTCTTTGAGGATATTTACCAAGCCCAACCAGACCCTGAAAACAACAAAATTTGGGTGCGCACCTATAGCAACGACGAGCTACTCAACACCGAAGGTTTTGATGCACTCTCCTACTTGGCAGCAGACCAACTCAGCGCATTAGGCACGCTCAACACCACAGCATCAAAAGAAGCAAGTACACAAGGCTCAGATATTTTTGAACTTACTACAGAAAAAGCAGGTATTTGGGACGACAAACAAATCGTTGTCAATATTCCAGGACTGAACACGAGCTATTTTGAAGGTTCCCCGACCAAAACCGATACCATTTGGATCGATGAATTTACCTATGTAGAAGAACTCTATTTTGTTTCTGATCGCGCCGCTGAAAAATACGCAACAGATATTTATATGGCCAAAAAAGTCAATGGCATTTGGCAAGCTGAGGTACAAGTTTTGCCGCAAGGTATCAATACCGAAGGACGCGAAACCACCCCATTTGTGAGCCCCGACGGTAAGTTTCTGTTTTTTGCCTCCGACGGCCACCTCGGCATGGGCGGCTACGATATTTTTTACTGCAAAAGGGAAAATGAAGGTTGGTCTGCACCAAAAAACTTAGGCGCCGCCATCAATTCAACACTAGACGATACCCATTTTCAGATAAGCGGCACTACCCTTACATGGGCAAGTGTCAGTGAACTTGAAGGCTTATTTAGTTACAATTTGTTCGAGGCCCCTTTAGGCGTTATACAAACAGAAGAAAAAAAATAAAGTGCCGCGTTATTTTATTCAGCTCGCTTACGACGGAAGCAACTTTCACGGATGGCAAATTCAGCCGAGTGCAAATTCTGTTCAAGAAGAAATCCAAAAAGCATTAGGCAAATTGCATGGTAACGAAAAAATTGAAATCGTAGGTTGCGGTCGAACTGACACCGGAGTGCACGCAAAAAATTATTTTTTACACACCGACCTTCCGCAAGTTTGGGATCCAGAGCAATTGGTTTTCAAGCTCAACCGCATGACACCTCCCGATATTTCGTTTTCGAAAGCTTGGGAGCTCCATTCAGACTTACATGCGCGTTTTGACGCGAGTAGCCGCACTTACCGATACTTCATCAATCGACACAAAGACCCTTTTGTGCGCACTCAGAGTTGGTACGTACAGCAAGATTTAGACCTCGAGGCAATGAACCAAGCCGCCACCCACTTACTCGGAGTCCAGGATTTTTCTTCGTTCGCCAAAGCCCACACCGATGTCAAAACAAATATCTGTGAGGTTTTTACGGCAGAATGGTTCCAAACAGCAAATGGCCTTTATTTTGAAATTTCCGCCAACCGCTTTTTGCGCAATATGGTACGCGCAATTGTTGGCACGCTCGTTGAAGTGGGTTTAGGCAAAATAAAAGCCTCCGAACTGCCTAGCATAATTGCTGCTCAAAACCGTTCGGAGGCATATGTATCAGTACCCGCGCAGGGTTTGTTCTTGTGGGCAATTACCTATGAGAAAGCGCCACAATTACAAGATTAATCAGACTGATTGATTTCCCATTCGCGGTAGAGGTCAAAATAACTTTTGGTTTCTAAGATCACCGCCCCGCCAAGTGTATCGCCGTACTTAGCAGGCAAGCCACCTGTAAAAACAGTCACGCGGCCTATCGCACAACTTGGCACATTGAACACCTCATTTGATTTGATGCCATCTAGTACATAAATCATGTCGCCTTTGCGGGCGCCGCGGAACATAAGGCCGCCGTCTTCGTCTTTTTTGACATCGGAATTGGAATTGGCAACCATATCCACGACACTAAATTTGTCGGGTCTGTTCTTGATTTCTTTGGCTGTTAAGGTGGTTACGGGTGTTTCACCAATCCGGATGCGCGCTTGCTCGTAGCGTCCACCGCCCACACGTACTGCTTTGGTGTCTTGGGTTTTGTTTTGAAAATAGATGACGCCTGCATTGCCGTAGGCCTCAACCGGAACTTCTACCGTTACTTTTTCGGTACTGTCTTTTTGAAAATAACCAGCAACTTGATAGGTTCCTGCTGGAATACCAGTTATGCGAAAACGGCCATCTTCATTAGCCAAAGCCAAATAGACCCGACCATTTTCTCGGATCATGGCCTTTACTCCGGCCATCGGCTGTTGGGTATTGAAATCAATGAAAGTTCCGATGACATCACCGGTTCCGGATTGGGCTACTGTGCTTGCTGCTACCATGAGCATCCACACCATCATTAAGTTTTTCATCAGCATGTTTTCTTGAAAGATGCTGATGGTTCTCTTATTCCACAAAAATAATTAAAGTGCTGCGCTACTTGTTGGAATTTCGCGGTCTACTTTCTTGAAAAGACCTTGTAGAACCTTACCCGGCCCTACTTCAACAACTTCTGTGCAACCGTCGGCAAGCATGTTTTGCATGATTTGCGTCCAGCGAACAGCACCCGTTAATTGTGTAACGAGATTCGCTTTGATTTGCGCAGGGTCAGTAACGGCTTGTGCATTGACATTTTGATAAACCGGGCAAATTGGTTTGGCAAAGTGGGTGGCTTCAATGGCTGCGGCGAGTTCTTCGCGAGCGGGCTCCATGAGTGGAGAGTGAAAAGCACCACCTACTTGCAAAACCAAAGCGCGTTTGGCTCCAGCTTCAGTTAACTTTGTGCAAGCCGCATCTATGGCAGCAAGGCTACCTGAAATCACGAGCTGACCCGGGCAATTGTAATTGGCAGCCACAACAACACCGTCGATTTCGGCACAAATGCGCTCCACAACTTCGTCTTCAAGACCGAGAATTGCCGCCATGGTGCTTGGTGCCAATTCGCAGGCTTTTTGCATCGCGTCGGCACGCTTGGCAACCAAACGCAGGCCGTCTTCAAAAGATAGTGTTTTGTTGGCAACTAAAGCAGAAAATTCACCTAGTGAATGGCCTGCAACCATGTCTGGACGAAAACTATCGCCAAGACAAGCTGCAAGAATAGTACTGTGCAAAAAGATGGCAGGTTGCGTCACATTTGTTTGTTTGAGTGCGTCGTCAGAGCCCTCGAACATGATGCTTTGGATGTCGAATCCGAGAATATCGTTCGCCTTGGCAAACATACTTCGTGCAAGTTCGGAATTGTCGTAGAGGTCTTTGCCCATTCCTGAAAATTGGGCGCCTTGCCCAGGAAAAACATATGCTTTCATGTTGTTAATTTGGGGGTAAATTTAAGGAAAACTAAGCGATTAGAGCTGTCCGTCGGAATGATACTTACCCAATTTGTAAATTCGGACCTTCTGCAAAATACCATCTAGATCGTAATCATAGACCTTTCCGTCGTACAATTGGCCATTTTTAAATTCGCCGTCCATCCAGATTTCGTCGTTGTCGTTATAGACCTTATTATAGCCATTCGGAACAAAACGCAGGCCTTTCGTTTTGGGGTTGGTAAGGCGCGGCGGATAGACGTTGGTGGCAGGAGCAGGTTTAGGCGCCACAACTGTCGTTTGGTTGTTTGCTTTCTGAACCGCACTAATTGCGCCATCAGCTGCCACGTTAAATGAACTTTGTAATTGACCACTTGTGTTGTAACGCGACACTTGGCCCTGCACCTCTCCGTTCTTGACCGTATAGCTAAGGGCCAACTTTCCATTTGAATGGTAATAACTTACTTTACCGCTTTCCTGACCTTGGTTATTGAAATTGGCGCGGTATGCAAGCTGGCCGTTGTCGTGGTAGCGCAATAACAAACCTTTGTATCCATTGGCCTTGAACTCGCCTTGTTCGGATATTTTACCATTGGGATAATAACGGGTGTAGGGACCTTCCGGACGGTTGTTGTTGTAGGTTCCTTTGAGTTGCACACTACCATCTGAAAAATATTTGATCCAGGTGCCTTCTTTGCGGCCATCTACATAATATCCTTCCTCTACCTTTTGGGTTTTGGGTAGGTTTTTATTGGGATAATCCTTACCTGTGAAAACCCATTTTCCTTGGCGCTCGCCGTCGGCATTGCGCTTATTTTGCGCAAAGGTTTGAGCGCTGAAAAAAAGTAATAAACAACAAAGAGATGTCCGTAAATTCACAACGCCAATTTACGAATTTTGGCTAACTTTGAGGCAGTATGCTTAGCCTAGATCCCAAAGAACTCACTGTCCAACGTTTGCACCAACTTTTACTAGGTGCTATTGGCCCGCGCCCTATTGCATTTGCCTCTACTTTAGACCAAGAAGGCAATGCCAATTTGGCGCCGTTTAGTTTTTTCAATGTCTTTAGTGCCAACCCACCTATTCTGGTTTTTTCACCGGCTCGCTCTGGTCGAACTGGCCAAAGTAAAGACACCTTCAATAACGCAAAAGCAGTTCCTGAAGTTGTGATCAACGTGGTCAACTACAACATGGTGCACCAAATGAGCCTCGCAAGCTCTCCTTATGCACCAGGCATTGACGAATTCGTTAAGGCAGGCTTTACCGCTATCGCTTCACAAAAAGTAGCTCCTTTTCGCGTAGCCGAAGCGCCAGTACAGTTTGAATGCAAAGTGCAACAAATCATTGAGCTCGGGCAAGAAGGCGGTGCTGGCAACCTCATCATTTGCGAGGTGGTCCAAATGCACATCCACGAAGACTTACTAAATGAAAACGGCCTCATCGACCAACACAAAATCGATTTAGTAGCCCGCATGGGCGGCGACTGGTATTGCAGGGCAAATACCGAATCTATGTTTGAAATCAAAAAGCCCATCACCACTTGCGGCATTGGTTATGACGCCCTACCTCAAGACATCAAAAACAGCCAGCTCCTGAGCGCCAACGACCTCGGTCAGCTTGCAGGCATCGAAGAACTCCCTAACGAAACCGATGTCAACGAATACAAACTACTCGAACTTTCCACACTTTTCCTAGACCTCGAGCACGACGCAAATGCACTCGAACAAGCCTTACACCAAAGAGCTCACGAGTTACTTGCTCAAAATCAACTAGAAGAAGCCTGGCTCACCCTTTTATCTTTTAATAACTAACAACAAGTCCATGTTTAAATTCACCGGCACCATTAAAGTCATCCAAGACACCCAACGCATCTCAGAGAAATTTCAAAAACGCGAGTTTGTCGTTACCGATACTACTTCTATGTATCCACAAGACATCCTTTTTCAAGCAACCCAAGACAAATGTACTTTGCTCGATTCCTTTCAAGCAAACGATAGTGTAGAGGTTTCTTTTAACTTGCGTGGCCGCGAATGGACGAGCCCACAAGGAGAGGTCAAGTATTTCAATACCATTGAAGCATGGCGCATCGAAAAACAAGGACAAAGCCAAGGAATGGGCATGCCAAGCAACGGCCCTTCAGCAATGAACATGGGTTCTGAACCACTTCCAGGAGTTGGTGCAAGTACCGAAGAAGACGACGATCTTCCTTTCTAAATTGTTTAAATTACAATCGAAAACGGGCTTTTAAAATAAGCCCAAAGCCAAGCTGACCCCGAGTAAGATACTGAGTAGCTTGAGCAAATTGAATTTATGATTCTCGGTGGTTTCGAAAATAATCGTGGTTGAGATGTGTAAGAACATCCCAACCACAACCGCCAAGATGAGCTGAACATTTAGTCCTAATTGTTCGGTCGTGATTCCCAAACCCAAAAACACACCTAGCGGTGTCATCAGGCCAAAAGCCATCAAAACCAACCACGCGTCGCGTTTCTTCAGCCTTGTTGCAAATAACAAGGTCATGAGTGCAATTGACACCGGAATCTGGTGAAATACAATACCCCAAAAGAAACTCGCATTGTAAGGCACTGCTGAATGGTCAAGGCCAATTTGCAGCATATTTCCGAGCGGAATTCCTTCAATAATGGAGTGTACCGACAGTGAAATAAACAAGGCCCAAGGCATGGACTGCCCTTTGTGCACATGCACGTGTCCGTGCTCAATGCCTCCTGAGAAATACTCCAAAACAAGCTGTATCAAAAACCCAACTAAAATAAAGACGCCTACTTGAAAGGTGGGCAGTGCTTCGGTATGTGCGTGTGCATGCCCTTCGTGTGCGCCGTAGAGTTCGGGTAATAAATGCTGAAAAATGACCGCAAGTAAAAAACCTCCGCTGAATGCCAAGGCGAGTTTGATGTATTGGTTTTTGTTGGTTGCATTGAGAAAACTCACCACACCTCCACCGAATGCCACCGAAAACAACAATATCAATTCTATAAGGTAAAAATTCATGGTCTCATTCATGGTCTCTTTTTTGCGATGATGATCAGGCGGTCGCTGTCTTGTTCATTAAAAGTATCGAGCGCGTATGACCCGTAGGTGGCTTGGATTTCAAAATAAGGAGAAAGCAAGGCCTCAAAATTGGCTAAAGACAAAGCTTGAACACGTTCGGTAAAAGTTCCAACAACCGTATTTTGAATGGTGTCGATTACTTCGATTTGCTTAAAAATATGTTTGTGATCGTGCCAACGTTCGATGTTAAATTGAGCTCCATCTCTGCTGACGACCTCACTTGGCTTTAGATTTTTACAAACTTTGTATGCATTCAAGAAATCAATCACTAGCAATCCTTCAGAGGTGAGCATTTGAGCTATAGACTTACAAACCGCTTGATTTTCTTGTAGGGTGTCAAAGTAACCGAAACTGGTAAACAGATTAAAAATGGCGTCAAATGGCTTCCCATCTAATGGCTTGCGCATGTCGTGAACCACAAAATTCAGGTTGTCGAGCCCAAGGGCAGCGCGGTTCTGTTCGGCTGCTGCAATGCTATTAGCAGCAAGGTCGGCACCAATAACAGTGAAACCCTTGTGTGCAAGTGTAAGCGAATGCCTACCCTTTCCACAAGCGAGGTCTAGGACGTGGGCATTGGACGCAAGCGCAAGTTTGGCAATCAGGTGATCCAAAAATTGTTGGGCTTCGTTGTCGTCGCGGTGCTGATACAACAAATGATAATAAGGAGAATCGAACCAGGTGGCGAACCATTCTTTTTGCAGCATACTGCAAATTTACAACTTTCTTTTCCTAATTTCGGGACATGAGACACATTGGTTTGAGTGGCGGAATTGGTTCGGGAAAAAGCACAGTTGCAAAAGCACTCGAACACATGGGCTACCCTGTGTTTTATTCAGATGAGGAGGCCAAAAAATTGTATGTGACGCATCCGTTGTTACAAAATCAACTGATCGCTATTTTAGGAAAGGATAGCTATCAAAATGGTGTCTTTCAAAAACAAGTTTTAGCGACACAACTATTTGAAAACCCTGCACTGAAGGAACAAATTGCAGCGTTAGTGCATCCGTTGGTACGGGAGCGCTTCAACGAATGGGCGGGGCTACAAACTGCTGATTTGGTTTTCAATGAAGCGGCAATTCTTTTTGAAACGGGTGCTTACAAGCAGTTTTCAGCAACGGTCTTGGTGGTGGCCCCACTTGAAACGAGAATTGAGCGGGTTCAAAAAAGAGATGGCTTGAGTCGGGAAGCAGTGCTAAAGCGCATAGAAAATCAATGGCCCGATTCAATCAAAATGAGCCTCACTCCTTATATCATCACAAATGACGGACAACCGTTGCTGCAACAAATTGAGGATATGATTTCTAACTTAAAGATCGCTTAAAAACAGTGGGCATCAGTACACCATTTTGATGCTGACGTTTCGATCTTGTTGAAATTTGAAGCTGCAGTCTTCAAAACTTGGCACGCTCAAGTTTGGCCTGACATTATTCGAAAAAGCGTAACCTTCGGTCGGGACTCCAAAGAAATTTTTATCACAAATTTTGTTCTGATTGACATCGTGATAAACTACAACTGCGTATTTGCCAGCTTCTAGGTCTTTAAATGTGTAATTAACCATTCCTTTTTGGGCATCGGCACGAGACAAGCGATAGGTCGTACCCACTTTGGCAAAGGTGTCCGGATTTCTGTAGAGCGCAAATTCTATCCAACCTTTGGAACTACCGACGGCACTTACACTTACGTGTAAATCAAATTTGGATTCGGGGGTACTTGGCCCAATAAATGACGTAAACAAAGCGAATAAGCAAAGAATAACAAACCACTTCATAACGACTGACTTATTCGGATAAACGGATGTTTAAGCCGAGATTAAACTGTAAATTTTTGATGCTGAAAGACTGCGAATTGAATAATTGCTGCCATTCGTTAAAGGCGCCAACCTCTAGGCCGTTGCTGAGGTCTCGAAAGCCGCGGTAAGCACTTGCGCGCAAGCCAATTCTTTTGGTGGGGTTCCATTGCAAATAGGCAAAATAACCCATATCGAACTTTTCTTGGGTGTTCTCAACAACTTCGGAACTCAATAAATTGGTGGAAGGAGCGCCGGGGTAGAAAGCGTAAAAATCTTTTTGCATGGTGCCCTGAAAGCGATAGCGGTATTGCAAGCCGCCACCAACATGGACACTCAGCACTTTGAGTTCTAGGCCCATTGGCAAGGTCAGGAGCTCACCCGTTGCAGTTTTCTGGCAGAGCAATAAAAAAGGCTGACCAGCATCGTCGGTGGCCCATTCGGTGCTTTGGTAGGCCAAATTTTGATGGCCGTAGCCCAAGCCGCTGTAGGCCGTAAGTACTTTTAATACGGTGTAGCCAACTTGCACCTCGCCGCCGGCTGTGGCGCGCCAAAATGCCTGTGGGTCGAAGGGTTTTTGCGCAAGTTGGTAAGCCCCTAGAATTTCTTGTTTATTGGCGCCAACTTCGGCCTGTAAGAACCAACGCCACTGGGCATTGGCTCCTAAAGACCATATTGTAAAAAAGACAAAAAGTGCAACGTTGCGCATGTGCTGTCGAGGTAAGGATTAACCTAAGAAAGGATAACGGTAATCGGCAGGCGGTACAAATGTTTCTTTGATGGTGCGTGCAGAAGTCCAGCGCATGAGGTTCATGGCAGCACCCGCTTTGTCGTTGGTACCCGAACCGCGTGCGCCACCAAATGGTTGCTGACCCACAACCGCTCCGGTTGGTTTGTCGTTGATGTAAAAATTACCTGCCGCATTCATCAATTTTTGGTTTGCCAACTGAATAGCGTAGCGGTCTGTAGCGATAATTGAGCCCGTGAGCGCGTATTCAGATGTTTGATCGAGAAGATCTAAAGTTTCTGAGAACTGCGCATCTGGGTATACGTAGATGGTAAGTACAGGGCCAAAGATTTCTTCAACCATAGTGCGGAATTTTGGATTGGTCGTTACGACAGTTGTTGGCGTGATGTAATAACCAACTGATTTATCGTAGGTACCTCCGGTAATGATTTCGGCATCTGGCTGCGCTTTGACGTAGTCGATGTATCCGGCTATTCTATCGAAAGCGCGCTCGCTAATGACCGCATTGACAAAATTGGAGGTGTCTTCTGGGCTTCCTTGTTTGAAGGAGTTGACCTGAGCCACCAAGATTTCTTTGACTGCAGGCCAAAGGCTTTCTGGAATGTAGGCGCGTGAGGCCGCAGAACATTTTTGACCTTGGAATTCAAAGGCACCGCGTGAAAGCGCCGTGGCTACTTCTGCTGCATTGGCGCTGTTATGTACCATCACGAAGTCTTTACCGCCTGTTTCACCGACAATGCGCGGGTAAGAGCGGTAGTTTTCGATGTTGTGGGCAATGTTTTTCCAGAGCTGACGGAAGACGTCTGTAGAACCCGTAAAATGGATCCCGGCGAATTCTTTGTGCGCAAAAATGACTTCACCTGCTGCCTGTCCGCTAACGGTAACCATGTTGATGACGCCTGCAGGTAAGCCAGCAGCTTCAAAAAGCTCCATAATGATTTGGGCAGAATAGATTTGTGTTTCTGCTGGCTTCCAAACCACTACGTTGCCCATCATGGCAGGAGCAGCTGAAAGGTTGGCAGCGATAGAAGTAAAGTTGAAAGGCGTTAAAGCGAAGATAAAACCTTCTAATGGACGGTATTCTAAGCGGTTCCACATACCCGGTAAGGATTCTGGCTGCTCGCTATAGATTTGGGTCATGTACTGGACATTGAAGCGGAAAAAGTCGATGAGCTCGCAAGCGGCGTCGATTTCGGCTTGAAATACATTTTTAGACTGCGCAAGCATAGTGGCTGCGTTCATGCGGTCGCGGAAAGGGCCCGCAAGGAGATCAGCAGCGCGCAAGAAAACTGCAGCGCGGTCTTGCCAAGGAAGTGCAGACCAAGCCGCTTTTGCGGCCAAAGCAGCATCGATGGCTGCTGCCACATGAGCCGCATCACCCTGGTTGTAGTGCCCGATGACCGTTTGGTGATCGTGGGGCATGGTGAGTGCTTTCTTATTGGTGGTCGTTACTTTGTTGCCACCGATGTACATCGGGATATCGATAGGACTGCGGTCCTTGAATTCGTGGTATTTAGCAAGCAAAGATGCGCGCTCAGGAGACCCGGCTGCATAAGATTTAACAGGTTCGTTGATCGCAACAGGGACCTTAAAAAATGCGTTTGACATATAATTGATTGATTAGGTGAACAAAATTACAAAAACTAGCTAAACCAAACATCGCGGATGAGCTCTTCGCCCACAAACTGATTACAGCGCGCAATAATGATTTGCTTGCCATGGAAGAGTTCGTCGCGCATGACGCTCGAATCGATTTTGAGGTATAGGGTGTTGTTTTCGATGCGGATATCGGTGGTGCGCTGTGCAACTGCCGGCCCCATGAGCTCGGGCCAAGCGGCAATGAGGTCAAAGGATTTCATTTTATCTTCGAGGCCATAAGCTTTCATGATGCCTTTTACTAATTGGCCAAGTGGTTTTTCTTGACCTTGTCTTTTGTTATCGGAACTCATAAGGCGATGGCTTGTTGGTCTTTGATTTGAAAAAGTTGTGTTTGGCCGGGCAGCTGGGCAAAAAGCGCTTGCATGCGCACGGGGTCGGTGTCGGTGATGAGTACTTGACCAAAGTAGTCGGCGCTCACCAGCGCAATGAGGCGTGCAACGCGTTCGTTGTCTAGTTTGTCAAAGATGTCGTCGAGCAACAAAACGGGCTTTTGCCCTTTGTGTTGCTTCAGCCAATCGAACTGTGCCAAACGCAAGGCAATGATGAATGATTTTTGCTGCCCCTGCGATCCAAATTTTTTGACGGGATGACCTTTGATGCTAAACAAGAGGTCGTCTTTATGGATGCCGACGTTGGTGTATTGCGTAATGGCGTCTTTTCTGGCAGAAGCCTGCATGAGTTCCTCAAAAGAAGCATCAGTGAGTTGCGAGCGGTAAGTGACGTCGACGTCTTCGGCATTCTGGCCAATTTCTTGGTAAAAGCGCTTGAAAACAGGAATAAATTCACTTAAAAACGCTTTGCGCTTTGTATGAATGTAGTTGCCGCTAGGAATGAGTTGGGCGTCCCAGACTTCAATGGCGTCGGGGTCAAAGAGGCGGTGTTCGTGCATATTGCGCAAAACCGCATGGCGCTGTTCGAGCAAACGGGCGTAGCGCTGAATTTCTTCTAAGTAGGTTTTGTCGAGTTGAGATAAGATGCCGTCCATCCATTTGCGGCGTAAATCAGATCCTTCGGCGATAAGGTCGCCATCATAGGGAGAAATAAATACGACTGGCAGCTTGCCGATGTGTGCCGTGAGCTTTTCGTAGGCTTTTTTGTTCCACTTGACTTGCTTCTTGACACCTGCTTTGTAAGCCACCTGTACCTCACATGCTTTTTGATCGAGTTGCCATTGGCTGGCGATCGAAAAAAAGGATTGGTCAAAGCGCATGTTGTGGCGATCATTGACGTTGAGGTAACTTTTGCACATGCTGAGGTAGTAGACGGCGTCTAGGATGTTGGTCTTGCCAGCACCGTTTGGCCCTACAATTCCGTTGATACCCGCAACGAATTCGAGTTCGAGGTCTGGGTAGTTCTTGTAATTGACTAAATGCAGGTGCGAGAGGTGCATGTAACAAAGATACGGAATAACTACCTTTGCCTTATGTCGGGTTCACAAATTCTCAAAGCGCATCTTGCCCTATTGTTCGTCAATTTGCTGTATGGCGCCAACCATGTACTGGCCAAAGGCGTGATGCCGCAGTACCTCGACCCGAATACCTTTATTTTGCTGCGCGTAAGCGGCGCTGTGCTGCTTTTTTGGATCTTACTTTTGAGTCAGAAAAGAAAGCCCGTAGACCGCTCTGATTACTGGCGTTTTGGAGCTGCAGGGCTTTTTGGAGTGGCGGTCAATCAGCTGTTCTTTTTTCATGGGCTCAATTTGTCTTCGGCGCTCAATGCAGGCATCATTATGGCACTCAACCCACTGATGGTTTTTATTTTAGCAGCCCTTATTACCAAAGAAAAACTCAGTGCTCACAACTACACAGGCGTCTTTGTTGGTGCGATGGGTGCTATTTTACTCACGCTCAGTTCTGGCAAACTTCCTGGCGCCTCCTCTTTAGGCGATCTCTTTTTACTGATCAATGCGCTGAGCTATGCCTTTTACCTCGTGCTCTCCAAACCACTCTTGCTCAAATACAGCCCCATTCAGGTCATTACGTATGTTTTCAGTATTGGGCTCATCCTTTTACTGCTCTTCCCTCCTACTTGGAGCCATCTTTCAGCCGTTCAGTTTACGCAAATTCCTACCAGCGCCTGGTACAAAATCACTTACGTTATTGTTGGTGTCACTTTCCTGACTTATTTACTCACTATTTTTGGGCTCAAATATGTCAGTGCAACAGTTTCTGCTGCCTATATTTATACCCAGCCGGTCATGGTCATGTTTTTCGCGGTACTCTTTTCAATACTCGGATGGACCGCTGATTACACGCATACCATTACTGCTGAACGCATTCTTTACATGTTATTTATTTTTACCGGCGTTTATTTGGTCTCTTTTCATAAAGCTAAACGATGAAACACTTTATCTTACTTCTTCTTTTACTGAGCAACACCTTATGGATACTTGCTCAAAAGCCTGCCCTAGATTTCAAAGCATATGACACCTGGAAACGCTTGGAAAAAGAACAAATTTCGAGAAATGGGCTAATTGTAAGCTACGAACTCACCTTGCTCAAAGGCAATCCGATCTTGCATTTTTATTATACGGCAACACAAAAACACGATTCCATTTTACGTGGAAACACGGCCCTTATTGCTTCTGATGAAAGTTATGTGGCTTGGAAAATGAGCCCTGACTACGATACGCTCCGCAAGCGCGAACTCGATAAAGTCGATAAAAAGAAATGGCCCAAAGACTCCCTATATATTTATCATTTGGCGCAAGACACCATCTATAAATTCGACAAACTCAAACAAGTTCAGCAAGCAGAGGAAGCTCCTGTACTGGCTTTTCTGCAGGAGTTCAGTGCTAAAAAAGTGGAGAAGGTCGAGCCAAAAAAAATCGAAAAATACCTTTTCTGGAAAAAACCAGCTCCCGAGCCAAAAGTGAACCCATACAAAACAGACGGCAACCGCTTACACGTTTACACTGCTGGCCAAAGCACCTTCCCTTATTTAGATAGCATCACCACCTTTGCCCTCAGCCCAGACGGGGCTAAAATTGCGGTGATCCAGCAGCGCAAAGTGAAGCTCGACTCAATGCAAGTGCGCATTTACCAAACCAAAGACCTACAGCTACTCAAAGAATTTGAAGCCCAGCCACTTGTTTCAGATTTGAACTGGAGTCCAAATAACACTGCACTCACCTTTCTGTATAGTACCGACACCTCCAAGGTGAAAAATATGCAACTCTTGCTCTTTGACCTGGTACAGCTCAAAACCACCAATTTTGGCGACTCCACCGATTTTGACAAAAACGCAGAAGGTTTGTATCAAGCCATCGCTACAGGCCGAAAACCCATGTTTAGCGACGACAGCCAGCTGCTTTATTTTGCAGTTGGGCCAAGGGAAAAAGAAGTAAAGGACACTTTATTAGAGCGCGAAAAAGTGAATCTAGACATCTGGCACTACCAAGATCTAGAAATCCAGCCCCGACAACTACTACAAAAAGACCAAGACCTCAAACGCGGCTTGCTTTATGTCTACCACCTCGCTAAAGACCGTTTGGTACAGCTCGAAAACGACTCGCTGCGCATTTCCATCGATAAACAAATGAAAGCGCCCTTCTTAATTGCGCGCAACGCTGACCCGTATGCAATCGAAGCACAATGGAAAGCGCCTTCCAAGAGCGATTACTACCGCATCGACATTGAAACAGGCAAATTGCAATTATTGGGCAAAGGTTGGGCCCACACAAGTGAGCTTTCTGCCGACGGACGCTTCTTTACTTATTACTTAGCAGAAGGTCAAAAATGGATGCTGCTCGACATCGACAAACAACAACATACCTGCATGAATTGCAGCCGCAAGGACATCAAATGGGAGGAGGACCTCAATGGGCAACCCATGGAAGCCGGGCCCGTCGGCTATGTGGGTTTCACTAAAAATGCCAAAGCGGTTTGTTTTCAATCTGAATACGACATCTGGAGCTACGACATCGCAGCAAAAACGTTGAAAAGTATTTCAAATGAAAGCGCCACCAGAGACAAAATCGAATTGCGTTTTGAGCGCAACCACCGCGACTCCGCCTTTTTAGATTTAAACGATGGCTACTTCATTGGGCTTCGTAAAGCTGATAAAAAAGAGAGCCTCTACTATTACAAGGAAGATGGGCTGAGCAAAGCTTTTGAAATTCCTTACCGCATTTCATCTGTGCAAAAAGCAACAAATGCAGACCAAACGCTCATCCGGATCATGAATGTAAGCACCTACCCCGACCTCTGGTTGCTTCCGGACTACAACTACGACAACGCCAAACGCATTTCGGTAGCCAATCCGCAGCAAAGCACCTACAATTGGGCTACGGTCGAAACCGTTAAATGGACGGCCTACGATGGGCAACAATTAGAAGGTTTGCTCTACAAACCTGAAAACTACGACCCGAGCAAGAAATACCCACTCTTGTTTTATTACTACGAACTCAATTCAGACAACCTGCACAATTATCAAGCGCCCAAGCCTTCGGCGAGCATCATTAATCCAACTGAATACGCAAGTGGTGGTTACCTCGTGTTTATTCCGGACATACGTTACCAACCAGGCAAGCCAGCACAAGGCGCCTACAATAGCATTATGAGTGCTGCCGACTACCTTATCAAGAATTATCCTATTGACGACAAACGCATGGGCTTGCAGGGCCAAAGTTGGGGCGGCTACCAAAGTGCCATGCTCATTACCATGACCACGCGTTTTGCCGCTGCCATGGCTGGGGCTCCGGTCAGCAATATGTTCTCGGCTTATGGGGGCATTCGTTGGGGCAGCGGGCTCAATAGACAGTTTCAATACGAAAGCACCCAGAGCCGCATTGGCGCCACCATTTGGGAAAAGCCCGACTTATACGTAGAAAACTCGCCTTTGTTTCACCTGCCAAAGGTGCAAACTCCACTCTTGATTATGGCCAATGACCGCGACGGTGCAGTGCCGTGGTACCAAGGGATTGAACTCTACACGGGCATGCGCCGTTTGGGCAAGCCTTGCTGGATGCTCAACTACAACGGCGACGACCACAACCTCACTAAACTCGCCAATAAATACGATTTATCTATCCGCATGCGTCAATTCTTTGACCACTACCTCATGGATGCGCCGGCGCCCAAATGGATGAGCGAAGGGCGACCAGCTACGTTAAAAGACAAAACGCTTTTATATGAGTAAAGTCCAAAAAGCATTGCGGCTATTGTTCTTATTTGAACTTCTTGGTATTATTTATTTGTCCTTGAAAAGCCCTAATGGAGGTGTAAACGTACAGCTCAATGACAAAGTTGGACATTTCATTGGCTATGGTGTGTTAAGCCTCAATACCTTTTTAGTCTTTGGATTGAAATCACAAAGAAAAGGAATCCTCCTCATCATGGGATTGGTCGGGATGGGCGTAATGCTAGAAGGACTTCAAGGTTTTGTACCAGGGCGTGAGGTATCCGGTTTGGATATTGTCGCCAATTCAATAGGCGTTGCCATTGGCACAGCATTGTATTTTGTATGGAAGAGGGTTCAGTCTAGGGCAAAGATGTCCTGAACGCCAAACCAACGTGCTACAACAAAACCTTCTGCATAATTATAGCCAGCTGGCCTTCCCATTTCTTGCATGCGGCCCTTCAAGAAATCAAAGAAGAGCTCGCCTGAAATTGGCGTGTTGGGTTCGGAAGAATTGGGATCAAAAAACTGTGTTTTGTAGGCCTTGACCGCTTCAATCTTTTGGGCAACATAGGGCGTAACATCTTGCACAAAAGAAGGGGTCTGATGGTAATCTTGGATGTAATGCAAAACAGTCTTTGGGCGGAACGCTTGTTGCTCCTCTCCTTGATGCTTCGTGTGAATCTTGCGCAAACCTGCTAAAAAACAGGCCTCTGCTACCAACTGGCCAGCTCTGGCGTGGTCGGGGTGGCGGTCGTGAAGCGCATTGGCCAACACAATTTGTGGTTGGTGCAAGCGAATTTGCTCAATGATTTTGACTTTGGCTTCTTGTGTGTTTTCAAAGAAACCGTCGGCAAAACGCAAGTTTGTTCTGTGCTGAATACCAAGAATAGCCGCCGCAGCCGCAGCTTCTTCATACCTGCTCTCTACGCTTCCGCGGGTGCCAAGCTCGCCTTCAGTGAGGTCGACGATGCCGCAGGTTTTGCCTTGGAGCGCGTAATGCAATAAGGTGCCCGCCGCCGAGAGTTCGACGTCGTCGGGGTGAGCACCAAAAGCAAGTATGTCTAGTTTCATGTGTTTATTGAATGTGCGCGTAGCTTTCTACACTTGGGCAGCTGCATACCAAATTGCGATCGCCGTAAGCGTTGTCTACGCGGCGAACTGGCGCCCAATATTTTGCTTCCAAAAGGTAAGGCAACGGATAAGCTGCTTCTTGTGGTGCGTAGGGGTAAGTCCAGTTTTTGTTGATGATGCAGTCTGCGGTGTGCGGTGCATTTTTGAGCAAGTTGTTGAGTTTGTCTGCATGGCCGTTTTCGATTTCGCGGATTTCTTCGCGGATTTTGATCATGGCATCGCAGAAGCGGTCTAGCTCTTCTTTGTCTTCGGATTCGGTAGGCTCAATCATGAGGGTTCCGGCAACCGGGAAAGAAACAGTTGGCGCATGGAAGCCGAAGTCGATGAGGCGCTTGGCCATATCGGCAACTTCTACGTCGGCGGTTTTCTTGAAGTCGCGGCAATCGAGGATCATTTCGTGAGCAACCGTACCGTTGGCACCCGTATAAAGGATGTCGTAGTGGCCTTTGAGGCGTGCAGCAATGTAGTTGGCGTTGAGAATAGCGATTTCGGTTGAACGACGCAAGCCTTCCGCACCTAACATTTTGATGTAGGCATATGAAATAGTGAGGATCAGTGCAGAACCATAAGGCGCTGCTGAAATAGCATGGATGGGTTGTGCGCCACCTGTAGCAACCAATGGATTGCTTGGCAAGAAAGGCGCAAGGTGTGCTGCCACACCGATAGGACCCATGCCTGGGCCACCACCACCATGCGGAATAGCGAATGTTTTGTGCAAGTTGAGGTGACACACGTCGGCGCCGATGTTACCCGGGTTGGTAAGGCCAACTTGTGCATTCATGTTGGCGCCGTCCATATAGACTTGACCACCGTTGTTGTGAATAATGCTCGTGATTTCAATGATGCCTTCTTCGTAAACACCGTGTGTAGATGGGTAAGTAACCATAATGCCAGCGAGAACGTCTTTAAGGTCTGTGGCTACAGTGCGCAATTCTTCGATGTCGATGTTTCCGTTTTCGTCGCAGCCCGTAACCACTACTTCAAAACCTGCCATGACAGCAGATGCTGGGTTGGTACCGTGTGCAGACGACGGAATGATCATTTTTTTGCGTTGGAAATCGCCGCGCGACTCGTGGTAAGCTTTGATGACCATAAGGCCCGCGTATTCGCCTTGCGCGCCAGAGTTTGGTTGCAAAGAAACCGCTGCAAAACCAGTTGCTTCACAGAGGTCTTCGGCGAGTTGTGCAAACATAGCGTGGTAGCCTGCTGCTTGGTCTAGCGGAGCAAAAGGGTGTATGTTGGCAAACTGCGGGTTGGTGACCGCCATCATTTCTGAAGCTGCATTGAGTTTCATGGTACAAGAACCCAAAGGAATCATGGAATGAACCAAAGAAAGGTCTTTGTTTTCGAGGCGCTTGAGGTAGCGCATCATGCGCGACTCAGAATGGTAGGAGTTGAATACAGGATGTGAAAGAACAGCCTCAGTGCGCGCTAATTCGGTTGGAATGGCACTTGTTGCGTTTTGAACTTGAGCGCCAAATACGGCTAATACTGCTTGAAGGTCAGTGGCAGTGTGTGGCTCGCCAAAAGAAATGCTGAGTTCGCTGTCAGAAATGTAATGAAAATTGAGCCCTGCAGCTGCTGCTTTGCTGCGGATGCTGTTGACGTCTACACCTTGTACATGAACGGTATCAAAGAACTGTGTAGAGCCGATTGAAATTCCGGCATTTTGAAGGCTTGTTGCTGCTGAACTGGCCAAAGAATGCACATGACCAGCAATAGCACGAACGCCATCTGGGCCGTGGTATACTGCATACATGGATGCCATTACTGCTAAAAGCGCTTGTGCTGTACAGATATTGGAAGTGGCTTTATCTCTTTTGATGTGTTGTTCGCGGGTTTGCAAAGCCATGCGCAAAGCTTGGTTGTCGTCGGCATCTTTAGAAACACCAATGATACGGCCTGGCAAGTTGCGCTTGTAGTCTTCTTTAGTGGCAAAGAAAGCGGCGTGCGGGCCTCCGTAGCCCATAGGAACTCCGAAACGTTGGGCAGATCCCATAACGACATCGGCGCCCATGCTGCCTGGGGACTTGAGTAATACGAGTGAAAGTAAGTCGGCACCTACAGCAACTTGCATACCTGCTGCTTTCCAGCCTGCGATGGCTGCAGACCAATCTTGGATGTGGCCTTTAGCGTTTGGATATTGTACAAAAACACCAAAATAGCTGGCGTCTGGAGCGAGTGTATTGGCATCGCCAACAATGAAGTCGATACCCAAATTAAGCGCACGGCCTTTCATGACGTCGATGCTTTGCGGCAAGGTGTTTTGGTCGACAAAGAATTTGTTGCGACCTGCTTGGATATCTGCACGGCTGCGCGAGTTGTAGAACATGATCATGGCTTCCGCTGCAGCTGTAGCCTCGTCTAGAAGAGAAGCATTGGCGATAGTCATGCCAGTGAGTTCAATGACCATTGTTTGGAAATTGAGCAAAGCCTCCAAACGACCTTGTGCAATTTCTGCTTGGTAAGGCGTGTAGGCCGTATACCATCCTGGATTTTCGAGGACGTTGCGCAAAATAACAGATGGAACGATGGTTTCGTGGTAACCCAAGCCAATGAAAGACTTATTGATTTTGTTTAGAGCGCCCAATGCATTAATGTGGTCGAGATAAGCTTGCTCAGAGAGCGCAGCATCTATGCGCAATTCGCGGTTGAGGCGAATTTGAGCAGGAATGGTCCGATCGATGAGTGTGGCGAGTGACGGTACGCCAACTGCTGCTAACATTTGTGCTTCTTCAGAAGCTCCTGGGCCAATGTGGCGTCTTTCAAAAGGTGTCATGTGTTGTGTCAAATTTGGGTCTACAAAAGTACTTAATTTTGATTGAAATTTTGAACCCTCAAACGGGCATTTTCCCGAATATCTTGCCAAAATAAATTGATATCGCCAATATGGTAATTACGCATCGTGAGGCTCATTAGCAAAAACTTGCCTTTGGGGCGGTCTATCCAAATGGCGCCATCAATTAAATGCGTCTGAAAAAGGCCGGAATATAGTTCGTTGTCGAAATACAAAAATCCTTTGTGCGCTTCTTTGGTAGCTAGGGAATCTAGAGTCCAGGTAACCGGATTCACAACAACCCTGCCCTTGTACCACTTGTCGTAGGATTTGCCGTCGAGGCGTTTTTTGAAGGTGTTCCAAGCGACATAACCGCCGGTTTGCGCCGGACTCGTTAAAAGTGGAATTTGTTTCAATTCGGAAGGAAGTATACCAACACCTGGCAAATAAGCCACCACCAATTGTTTTTGCAAAGGTTGTCCATCAAAAAATTCTTGCAGCAGCAAACCACAATGCGTGCTGCCTTGGCTGTGACCCGCTAAAATAATAGGTCGGCCATTGTTGTGGTGTTCGAGGTAGTATAAAAACGCTGCGCGAACATCGGAATAAGCCATCTCTAAAGCTTCTTTCCCTTTAGGATCGTCGACATAATAGGAACGCAAATGCGCAGAACGGTAAAAAGGACTGTAAAAACGACCCGCTTCTACAAATGCACTTCCTTGAAAGGGCAGCGCTGTTTCGAGTACTTTGCTGCGTTGCTTGTCGTCGTCGAGGGGGACATTCCAACGCTTGTCAGAGTCGGCGGTATTGAGTGTTGGGTAGACATAAAAAACATCAGCTTTTGCCCACAACGAAGTATCTGAACAATGCCGCGCTAAACCGCTGGGTAATTGTTGAGGTAAAGCCGCCCAATTTTGCGCTTGGCTGTAGTCAATTGGGGTTTGTGCATAGAGCCCTGTTGAAATAATTGGGATGAACAAGAAAAGCAGAGTTAGAAAACGCATTATTTTTGTAACGAGATGTTTCATTTACAAAAAAACACATTTTTCTTATTATTGTTTGGGCTCTTAGTGTGCCAACATACAATTGCTCAAGACTCTACCTCTTACTGGAAGTTCAAATCATTGTATTCGATGAGCGGAACCCAAACTTCGTTTGTCAATTGGAATGCAGGTGGGCGCAACAACATTTCTGTCATTGGCTCAGCGAGTGCCTCTGCTTATTACACCCAAGACAACGTCAAATGGACCAACGACCTCAGTTTTGCCTTGGGCGGCATCAAATATTTTGATAACAAAGGCATTGGCGCTCAAAAAACAGATGACCGCCTCGACCTCGCCAGCACGTTCGGAATGCAACTTTCCAAAGGCTTCTTCCTGACCTTTGCGTCTAGCTTTCGCACCCAAAGCATCAATGGCTACTCCTACCCCAACGACTCCGTTCCGGTTTCGCGCTTTATGGCACCTGGCTACATGAACCTCGCCCTTGGCGCTGACTTCAGAAAGTCGGATAACTTCAATATTTTCTTCTCCTCAATTGCGATCAAATCTACCTTTGTGCTAGACGACTCTCTGAGTGCAAAAGGCTCATTTGGTGTAGACCCCGGCATGCGCTACCGCCAAGAATACGGTGCATATCTCAAAATGAAATACAACCGCCCTGTAGCCAAGAACATCGAAATGAAATCTAAATTGGAGTTGTTCAGTAACTACTTGAACAATCCAGAAAACATAGATGTCAACGCCGAACTTTTACTGCTCTTTAGGGTCAATTCTTTGGTTTCGGCTTCAGCACAGTGGAACCTCATCTACGACGACGACATCCGCATTACCGATGCAGATGGCAACATAGGGCCACGCACCCAATTTAAATCGGTTATTGGCATCGGCTTGTCTTATAAAATCGAACGCTAATGAAAACATTTGTTCTGAGCCTTCTTTTGCTTTTGAATTGCAATGCTTTTGGTCAATCTGACTACTCCAAGTTAGATGTAAATTTTGGGCTTGGCACCAACCTTTACCAAGGTCAATTTCAGCCAGTATGGAACTTACAAGCTGAACTTCATTTAAATACACATTGGAGTTTATTATACAATTACAACCTCGGTAGCCTCGACTCCAGCAATCTCTACGTTCATGCGCCCATGAGTCTTTTTGCGGTAGGGCCCGTTACGCGTTTTTTAACCCAAAACACTTATACAATTGGTGATTTTTTTGGCTCACTCGCAGTAGGTATGCTCACGGCAATCATTCTGGAAGGCCTGGCCTATCATTACCCACTCGCCTACCGCTACGACCTCTCCGCTTATGCCAATCCGCTTGGTTTGGCCTATGTTTTTACAGATCTATTTTTGCTTGATAAGGGCGTGCGCTACCATACCAATATAGGATGCAAGCTCACGTACTACAGTCACTTCGGTTTATTAGCCAACGTGCACACCCAATTGAACTATATGGGCTCGTATGGTTTTTATCCAAGTGCGGGCTTTGGCCTCGGCTATGCTTTTGGCCACAGAAATCTTGGCTCTTCAGAATAATCAATGCCCACCCGGCTGACAGCACAGCGGCAAGGTTTTTTGTGCTGCAGTATCTGCCTTTTGGTCGTTGGCGTCATAACCAGCCAAGTTGAGTACTTTTTGAAGTGTCGCCACGTCGGTTTTCTTGACGTTATATTTCACTTCCACCACTTTGGTTTCCATATCGAGTTCGGCGTAAACGACTCCTTTGGCCTGATTGAGTGCCATTTCAATGCGCTCCTTGCAATCGCCGCAGAGCGCATTGGTTTGAATTGAAACGAGGGCTGGTTTTTGAGCAAAAAGCAAAGAGCTCATGGTAATAAATAGGAAGAAAAGTAGCTTTTTCATGTTTTCAAGTATTGAAGTTAATTATTTCAAGGTCCATCTCAGGCCAAAATAGACATTCCAACCCATAATGGGGGCCCAAATTTCGGTGGCATCGAAATCGGAACCAAAAGGATTATCTACGCCCATAATTGGGTGCTGCTGCGTGAAATTTAATAAGTTTTCGCCACCTACATACAATTCTGTTTTTTTCCAGGAGCGCGTCACTTGTGCATTCAGTAGCGCCCAGGGCGACCCTGTTCCGTGATGAGGCAAGCGCACTGCACTGTAGCGCGAATACGTGAGGTCGTATTCCCAACGTTTATTGCGGGTCTGATACGCCAAATTGGTAAAAAAGCGCTGCCGCGGCAGCAGAACTTGATTTTGTAACTTGCCATTATAAAGTGCGCGCACATCCTGAAACTTAAAAGCCAAACGAAGGTCGAGGCCGCGCACCAACTCGTAGGCGAACTCGGCCTGCAATACTGTGGCAACAGAGTTATTGCTCAGGTTTTTAAAGACCACTAAACTTGAAATTGTATCGCGATCGGCCACGAGTTGTTGCGAAAATCGCGTGTGGTAAGCGTCCAAACTAAGGCTGCCCTTGCGTTTTTTGAAACTGAAACCTTGCACCAATGAAGCGCCTACATTCCAAGAAATCTCGGGAAGCAACGTTGGAGAAGTGATCCAGGCCTTGGAATTAGCCAAAAGTGAAAGGTTGTCTGCGACATAATTGGGTAAACGCCAAGCGCGGCCGCCTGTAGCACGCAGGTCTAGTTGAGGCGTGAGGGCATACTTGAGGTGTGCGCGCGGCGAAAACTGCGCACCCGTGATGTTGTGTTGGTCGAAGCGCGCGCCCACTACTGCAGATAAACGATTGCCCGAATAGGTGTATTCGGTAAATACGCCAGGTACGAGCTCCATACGGGTATTCCCGACCACCATGGCGCCATTGGGCTGCGTGGCAAATTGCTGTATTTGCAAACCTAAAAAGCTTCCACCCACCTTAATTTTATGGTCAGCATTGCCAATGAAATCATCGTAAATCACATTCAAATAAGCGCGTTTTTCTTTGCCTATAAAATTGCGCAAGCCATAAAAACCATTTAGGTCTTGAAACTTGACATTGGCAATTAGCCCCAAACTTTGCCCTGGCTTTTTACCAAAAAATCCGGTCTTGGAAAATGCAGAAATATGCTGACTCTGCAGCGCCATGCCATAGCCAACTGGGTTTTGCTTACTGAAACTCATTTGGCCGCCGATTTTGTCATCGGCGTAGGCCTGTAAGCCCAGCTGCGCCTCCATGCGGGGCCCTTGATAGCTAAAGCGCTGCAATAAACTGAAGGTATTGGAGAGCGCTTGGTCCCGAAATCCATCGTGGTTGTGGTCAAAACTGCCATAAATAGCAGCGCCAGAGGCGAAAAGCCCCATGTGCCAGCGCTCGGAGAGCCGCTGGCCGCTTTGCAAATTGAGCTCGGTGCGCCCAAAGCGGTTCTGATACGCATTCAAACTTATGAGCGGCATATCTTTGGGTTTCTTGAATTCTAAATTGACCAAACCTGCCATTGACTCATAGCCATTGACCACCGAACCGGTGCCTTTGGTAATTTGAATGGACTCTAACCAAGTTCCAGGGATAGTGCTCATGCCAAATGCACTTTCTAGCCCGCGTAAAAACGGAATATTCTCGAATTGCAATTGGGTATAAACGGCATCTAGACCCAGCAGCTGGATTTTCTTGGCTCCAGATATGGCATCAGCCATACTGACATCAACGGTGGCGTTGGTTTCAAAAGATTCCGACAAATTACAGCAAGCCGCTTTGCGAAATTCGGCACTTGTCAGTTCTTCAACGTGCAGGGTTTTCATTTTAGAAATTCCATGCGCGTCTTTCCCGCCGGACACTACGATTTCTCGAACCAACTGACCGGAAATCAATACCACATGTAGTGCGGCAAAACGGTCTGAACGCGTCACGACCATGCGGTCCGGGCGGTAGCCTTTGGCTGTAAAAATTAGGGTATCGGGGCTTTGCTTGCCGAGTAAAATTTCAAAAGTGCCGTCTTCATTAGAATAGACAGTGGTACCTTCCCTAAGCAAGGAAATTTTTACATTTTTGAGCGGTTTGGTTTGGAGAGAATCTGCCCCCTGCACCACGCCCCTTATTTGAGCTTGAAAGTGGACAACCATTAAAAGGCTTCCGAATAAAAAAAGGAATTTCATGACCAATAATTTGATGAGACAAAAGTTGCATAGCACTCAAGTCTGATCAAATTTGCCAGGTCTGATGAAAGGTATGGATATGCCGGCCCGAGCGCCAAAGTGGAGGCGGACGTTTGTGGGGTAAATTGAAACGTTGTGTATGGATCAACTGATCTTGAAAGCAAAATTCAGATCTTGGTTTCAAGAAACCCGATACCTCAAAAGGCTCAAAATAAAAATGAGACTGATCCGAAGTGATTTGATCTAAGTTGGTCTTCACCACCTCGACTTCATCTGTACAGCAGTTGTCGTTGGTTTGTTCTTTCTGACAACAAGGCGGTAGGTTGGTGTGTGGTTCGTTGCATTGATGATCTACCTTTACCAGAACTGAGGCAAAAGCACCGTCCATTTTACAGAAGTGTTTATGGATAGGCACCCCTATTTGCAAGGCGAGCTGGAGGGTAATTAAAAAGACAATTGTCAATGCTTTCACCATGTAAAATTACAAATAAAGAGTTACCTTTGCCACCAAATTCCCAACCATGAGTGATCCTATCAAACACGAGTGTGGCATAGCCCTTTTAAGGCTCAAAAAACCACTGGAGTACTACCTCGATAAATACGGATCAGCCTTGTGGGGCCTCAACAAAATGCACTTGTTGATGGAAAAGCAACACAACCGCGGCCAAGATGGCGCCGGTATTGCCAACATCAAACTAGACATGCAACCCGGAGAGCGCTACATCTCTCGCACGCGCTCCGTTCAAAAGAACCCAACCCAAGACATCTTCGATCAGATCAATGCCAAGTTCAAGGCCATTTACGACGAAAACCCTTCTGCCCTCAAAGACGTTAACTTTCTAAAGCAAAACGCAGGCTTTACCGGCGAAGTCTTTTTGGGTCATTTGCGTTATGGCACCTACGGCCGCAACTCCATTGAAAGCTGCCACCCCTTCTTGCGTCAGTCCAACTGGATGACCCGCAACTTAGTGGTTGCAGGCAACTTCAACCTCACCAACGTCGACGAACTCTTTGACGTCTTGGTAGAGCTCGGGCAGCACCCCAAAGAAAAATCCGACACCGTAACGGTCATGGAAAAGATCGGGCACTTCCTCGATGTCGAAAACGACGAACTTTACGCCCATTACAAAAGCCTTGGCTATGCGAAAGCCGATATTTACGCACGCATTCAAGACGAAATCAAAATTGATAAAATTCTTAAGAAAGCATCCGAACGCTGGGATGGCGGCTACGCTATGGCGGGCTTACTCGGCCACGGCTCTGCGTTTGTCTTAAGAGACCCCAGCGGCATTCGCCCCGCATTTTGGTACGAAGACGACGAAATTTGCGTGGTAGCCTCCGAGCGCCCAGTTATCCAAACAGCCTTCAACCTCAAAGTAGAAGACATCCAAGAATTGAAACCAGGCCACGCGCTCATCATCGAGAAAAAAGGCCAGGTCAAAGAAATCGAAATCAATACCCCGCGCAAATTAGCGCAGTGTTCTTTTGAACGCATTTATTTCTCCAGAGGCTCCGACGCCGATATCTACAAAGAACGAAAGGCTCTCGGTCGTTTGATCGTGAAAAACGTCCTAGACAGCGTTGGCCACGACTACGACAACAGCGTGTTTTCTTTTATCCCGAACACCGCCGAGGTTTCTTTCTACGGCCTGATCAAAGGCTTGGAAGAAGCGCTCAACCAAGATAAAATCAAACAAATTCAGGCGCTTGGCGCTGGTGCAAGCACCGAAGCCATCGCCGAGGTAGTGAACCGACGCGCGCGCATTGAAAAAATCGCCATCAAAGACGCTAAGCTCCGCACCTTCATTACCCAAGACGACTCCCGCGACGACCTCGTGGCGCACGTCTACGACATCACCTACGGCTCAGTGCGCCGCGGTACCGACAACCTCATCGTCATTGACGACAGCATTGTCCGAGGCACCACGTTGCGCCAAAGTATTCTGCGCATTCTAGACCGCCTTGGCCCTAAGAAAATTGTTGTGGTTTCTTCGGCGCCGCAAATCCGCTACCCCGACTGCTACGGCATCGACATGGCCAAAATGGGCGACTTCATCGCTTTTGAAGCAGCCATCGCCCTATTGCGCGAGACCGGCAAAGCCCACCTCATCGACGAAGTCTATAAAGCTGCGCTCGAGCAAGTGCAATTGCCTAAAGAACAAGTTAAAAACGTCGTGCAACGCATCTACGAACCCTTCACCGATACCGAAATCTCTGCCAAAATTGCGCAAATGCTTACTCCAGAAGGCATGCAAGCCGAGGTAGAAATCATTTACCAAACCGTAGAAAACCTTCACATTGCCTGCCCTGGCCACACCGGCGACTGGTATTTCACCGGCAACTACCCTACCCCAGGTGGCAACAAAGTAGTGAACCGTGCATTCATCAACTGGATGGAAAAACGCAACGTGAGGGCATATTGATAAACGTGTAAGCTGAAAACTCAACTTTCAATTTACAAGTTTAAAAGGTAGTTTAACTTGCATTTTGAAAACTTGTGCTTCAATTTCTGCACGCAGTTGTTGGTTGTCCTTTAAAAAGACTTGCAACGCTTCACTTAAACTTTCAGCACTGCTCACCTCTTTGGCAAAACCCATATCCAAAAACAGCTGTGCTTCTGGAAATTTCTGATGCCTTGGGCCAAAAAGCATGGGCAAACCATAGGCTGCCGGTTCTAGCAAATTATGCAAACTTCCGCTGAAACCTCCACCAATGAAAGCAACACTTCCGTACTGATACGCCGCACTCAAATGGCCAATGGTATCCAAAATCAAGATTTGATGCTCATTAAGGCTGGCATCTTTCAAATTTGAATAAAGTAGCGCCTTTGGAAATTGCGTTTTCAAGTGATCCAAATGTGCTGTGGAAAGATCATGAGGTGCAATTAAGACTTTTAAATGACGTAGAGAATTCAGCTTATCCCTAAGGATTTCTAATAACAGCGCTTCTTCAGCAGGCCAACTACTTCCTAAAATCAGAAGGTCATGACCCTGCGAAAATTCCGCTATGATTGGATTGAGCTCGGCTTTTTCTTTGGCCGCAAGCACTCGATTGAAGCGCAAGTCGCCAATTATTTCTATTTTTTCCTGAGCCACACCTGCCGACAACAATAAGTTCTGAGTGGCCTCATTCTGGACCCCAAAATAACTGACGCGCTGTAAAGCCCTTCTGAAATAGCCGCCATACCATTTGAAATACACTTGCGAAGGGCGCAACAAAGTGGAAGCAGAATATGTATCCACACTTGCTTTTTGTGCAGCACGCAACAAATTGGGCCAAAATTCATATTTCAATAAGTACAAGCGTGAAGCACCGACCTCTTGAACCAAGCGCCTCATAGAAGAAGGCAAATCGGCTGGCAAATAAAACACCGTGTGAGGCACAAAACCACGTTTGTGAAAATGTTGCATCCCGGAGGGCGAATAAAAACTTACGACAATCTCTACACTCGGGTCTGCAGCAACACAGGCTTCCATGAGCGGCAAAGCCATGTCGTACTCGCCCAGTGATGCGCAATGGAACCAATATCTTTTGTTGTAGGTTCGGGGAAGTTTCTCTAGGATTTCATAGGTCTTTTTCCTGCCATTTACCAATAGCCTGGCTTTTGGGTGCCACAGCGCCACCACCTTCAAAAGGAGTTGGTAGATATAGATGGAAAAAGAATAAAGTAGGGACATAGATTGAATCACTACGAAATTAATCGAATTGAATGGAAATTTGAACTTTGCCTCCCAATCCTTTTTCTACGATATCGTAAAGTGTTTTCAGTGTCATGTTACTGCCATCGTTTTCCAAACGAGAGATAAAAGTTCTTTTCTTTTCAACCAATTGAGCAAGCTGTTCTTGAGTTAGCTTTTTCTCCTCACGGGCCTTACGTAGTAATAATCCGATCTTAAAAGATTCAAAATCTCGTTCAAGGTCGTCTCTTCTTTGGGTACCTTCCTGACCGTACACATTATCTTTAATTTGATTCCAGGAAATTATATTATTTTCTCGATTTGTCATCATAGTATCTTTTCATTAAATCCATTGCCAACTTTATTTCCCCTTTCGGCGTTTTTTGTGATTTTTTTACAAACCCATTCAGTAATATTACGAGGCGTTCATTTTCAAAAAAACAAAACACCCTCCAAATATCTGAACCAAGTTGTATTCTTACTTCAAATAATCCTTTAGCACCCGAAATAGACTTTAAATATTGCTGTGGTACTCTTTCGAGAATCTCGACAGCTTCCATAATTTTAAAAATCTTGTTTTGAACTTTAACGGGTAAGGCCTCTAAAAAATCTTGAAAGTAATTTCCATAGGCAACAACCTCTCTAATCTTCATGCAAAGATATTAAATGTAACTTATAAGTTTCTATATCAAAGAGAAAAATCTCTTTGACCACAGATAAAACGTCACATTTACATAAAGACGTATATTCAATTATAATAATACTCCCTCGGCTCAGCAGAATAAAAAGGAATATACCATCCTACCCTGAAACCCGTTTGGAGGTCGAGGCGGCGGGCAGTAGAAACAGGCACGTCGGGTTGGTCAAAATTGATAGTGCGGCGGTTGTAGGTGAAGCCTTGCTGAAAATAAAGGCCCGCGTAGAAGCTCGTGGAGCCGCGGTTATTGAGAAAAGAATAGCCGATGAATTGTTGGGTATTGAGGCCCGTACTAAGGCGATCGTATCCTTTTTTGTAGTCCAGTTCGATTTGCGGCACGACGTTGTCATTGGTTTCGATACGCAAGCGGTGCAGCATATAGCCGCCGCTTAGTTGGACGAGGATGCCACTATTGCGGTTGTTGTCGTTGATTGGAAATAATTTACCCACGTAGGCATTGACATGCACGCCGCGTGGATACACGAGTACAGATGCGGGCAAGCCGAGGTCGTTGGTGATATTACCTGCTGCGTCTACGAGATGATCAAACAAGCCGGTCAGGCGTACGTTGTCCGAGAACCAGAAATCGGATTCTATACCAAAACTCCAGTTGCTCTTGAACTTATAGCCCGCTGTAAGCCCAACCCGATTGAAATATCCAAAGCGTTCCGCTAAGTCGCCGCCTGAAAACGCTCCGCCGTAGTGGACACCCACCACAGGTAAAGAGACGGGCTCTGAGCCAGAGACTTGTGATAGCACTTTCCCAGTTAAATAGAAAATAAAAAATAAGATAGCACTTGCTTTCATAATGTAAAAATACGTTTAATCATACAAACAAAAAACCCCACTGAAGTGGGGTTAGGAAGTTTAACATGAAAAATTGTTACTTATTTCTTCTTGCCGAAACGCATGCCAAATACGCGCACAAAAGGAAAGGCCTTTTGTAAGAAGTTTTGGAATTTAGTCTTTTTCTTTTTCGGTTGATCAAAATATTCTGATCCGTAGCCATAACCATATTGCTGACCGTAGCCATAACCATAGCCCGAACCGTAACCATAGCCATAACCATAGCCTTTGCCCATGAGGTCGGTTGCATTAACCAAAACGGCCATGTTCGGAATTTTTTTGTCGTGATAAAGACCCGCTGGTATACTTAGCATTCGACGATCGAGGTATTCGGCGCGAGCGACATAAACCACGAGGTCAGCCAATTGGTTCACGTGTAAGGCATCAGAGACCAAGCCGAGTGGGGCTGAATCAATGACTACATAATCATAGCGGCGTTTAGCCTCGTTGATAAGTTCCGTCAGGCGCGGGCGCAATAACAACTCAGACGGATTCGGCGGTATGTCGCCAGAAATAATATAATCTAAATTAGGATTACCCGAATCGTGGATGACTAGCTCATCAAAAGAAAGCTCGGGACTCACGATATAGTTCGTGACACCTACAGTTTTGGTCAGATCGAGGTAGCGCGATATTTTAGGCGCCCGAAGATCTAGACCAATAACGAGTGTTTTTTTGTCAGAATGAGCCAAAGAATGACCAATGTTGATGGAAATAAATGTTTTGCCCTCACCAGAGATACTGGAGGTAACCATCAAAGTTTTGTTCCCTCCCTGTTCTTGCTCGAGCATATATGCCAAGTTGGTACGTACCATTCTAAATGCCTCAGCAATATGGGTGCGCGCATTTTTGGTGGCTACTATAGCGCGTTCTTGATCATTACCTTTTGGAATCTCGCCCAAAGCTGGAATTTTGAACTTAGCTAGGTCTTGAAGACTGTGCACTTTGGTGTCAAGTAAAGTTCGACCGTAGATTACTGCTATTGGAAGTGTGAGCCCTAATAACAAAGCTGCTAAGTAATAAACAGATGATTTTGGTGAGATCGGAATACCGGTTGAGTTCGGTTCAATTATAATTTTCGTATTGCCTACTGCAGCGGCAGTTTTGATTTCATTTTCTTCGCGTTTTTGCAACAAGAAAATATAAAGTGTTTCTTTGATTTTTTGTTGACGGTCTATGTCGCGGTAGGTCCGTTCATAAGCAGGGATATTGGAGATTTTGTCCTGGTATTGATTATTGACCTTATTGAATTTGTCTAAAGTAATTTTAAGGCGCGATAAGTTGGCATTTACCCCACCAATTAAGGAGGCGCGCAGACCTTCAAGCTGTTCTTCAATACGGCCTAGCTGCGGATTGCTCGCTCTTGATGTTTTGAGTAATCGTTGGCGATCTAGGAGTAATTTGTTGTATTGGGCTGTGATTTCTACCAGTGCAACATCTTCAAAGCCAAGATTAGCGGGTAGCAAAGCATATCTATTTTCTTGATTTTTTAAGAACTCTTGTAAAAATTGAACTAAATTGTATTGCACACCTGTTTTGAGTAGCTCAGCTTCAATGGCATCGCGCTTTCCGACAAAACTTTGGCCATCAGCAAGTACATCAACTAAATTGTGCTCCTGTTTAAATGACTCTGCATCTTTTTCGACGTCGCCAAGTTCTTCGGCTAAAATACCCATTCGCTCATTGATAAATGTGCTCGTTTTAGCGGCAATTTCATTGTCGTCATAGATTTTTTCTTCGCGGTGCGCACGTATCAATGCGTCGAGTATTTCGTTGTTTTTATCAATTAATGGACCCTGTATAGAAAGATTGACAACATCTGAACTCATTGTTTTTTCATCCTCCATCTCAATTTGAAGCGCGCCTTGAAAAAATTGGATTACCTCTTTAAGCGGCCTTATACTAATAATATATGTCTGATTTTTATTAGTTGAGCGCATCAAACGGGTACGTTTGAACTTTAGTGTACCAATTGAAGTTGCTACAGGTGTATTGAAGGCATAAACACCCAGATACTCGGTTTCGTTCATGGTAAGCTCAAAACGCTCGTTAGACAACCACTCTAACTTGAACTCACCCTCTTGTTCATTGACAACTGAGTCAGGGCTCATGAAAATGACCTTAAAAGGCAAAGCGTGTTGGCTGGCTTCTCTGATTTTTCCGCTTCGGCGGCCAACTATACCATAGGTTACATTTAATTGAAGTTCCTTCACCACACGATTGAGGACCGCGGGGGTTTTCATAAGCATCATTTCGTTGGCAAGTTTTTTATTCTGTTCTCCTAAGCCAAGTTGGCTTAGAACAGACAAGCCTTCAATAGCTTTTTCTTCGCTACGGTGAAAGAGAATAGTGGCTTTGCTTTCATAAATAGGAGTTGTATAGCGCAATATTAAAAAGGCTATCGTTAGCGCTGCAGCACTACTAAGTACAAACCAAGGCCAAAAACGCAGGTAACGCTCCAACACCTGGCGAATATTTACACTTGCTTCTTCGTTTTCAGCAATAAAAGTTGTTTTGTCGAGATCAGTTTGCATTATTTGCTCAGCGAAATAAGGGTAAATACAGAGAGTAAGATGGACAGCGTACTGGTTCCGAGTTGCGCAAGGAGTTGCGTGCTCGTACCTTGATAGCGGGCGGTGAAGTTAGGCTCTACATAAATAACATCGTTTTGGCGAATGTAATAGGCAGGGGACTGCAAAACCTCAGCTTTGGTGAGGTCTAGTTTGTATTCTTTGATTTTGCCGTTTTCTTCTCTAAGTAATTTTACATTTTGGCGCACACCGGTTATCTCTAGGTCACCTGCCATGCCAATTGCCTCTAAAATACTTAAGCGTTCCGTTGGAGCTAGGTAAGTGCCCGGGGTACGTACCTGACCAAGTACTGTAAACTTAAAATTCAGAAGTTGGATATTGACGACCGCACCTTCTACGTAGGTATTGAGTTGTTCTTGGAGATATTTGACGGCCTCTAAGCGCGTCAGACCAGCAAGTTTGATGAAGCCCAATACTGGAAAATTGATGTTACCATTGGCATCGATTATGTAGGTTATACTTTGCAATACTTGTAAGGTTTGCTGACCTTGCATAGGATTGCTTTGATCAGCGCTGTAATAAAACTGAAATGGGGCCAATGCTTCCATATCTGCACCGCCAACCTGTATCATGAGTTTATCGTCGGTGCGGAGCTTAGGTTGGTAGTTGGCGGCAATGGTGCCACCTTCGGTTGTGTCTTGGAAGTATACCAATTGCTCGTGCGTTTTGCAAGAAGAGAATAAAGAGGCAGCTATAATGAGTAAAATAATGCCAATCAAAGGATTTTGTTGAAACTTCATATAAGAAAAATACAGTGTAAAGTTACGTTTATTTGCCCAAGCAAACAACTTAGTTCTGAACGCGTAAACCTTTCCTCAGTTTGCGTAAATAGAGGAAAAATAAGATACTAAATACAAATAAAATAAGAACCGTCCATAGGTGGGGCAAGATGATTCCTAAGCCCCAAAAAAGTAATGTAATAAAATTGTTAATTAGAAAAATACGAATAGTAGTTTGGCGGTGAGTGAGGTTAAAACGATCTAAAAGAAGGTGATGGATATGATTTCGGTCTGAAGAGAATGGGGAGCGTCCTTCCATTGCTCTGGCGACAAAAACACGAATAGAATCCATTACAGGTATATAGAGTAGAGCAATTAAAAAGATTCCAAAATTGGGGGTTTTGATATGCTTCAGATATGTAGAAAAGTCGGAAGCCATCAAATGAATAACAAATGCAGCAATTACAAACCCTATAAAAAGACTGCCGGTATCACCCATAAAGATTTTTTTATCGGTCGAGAGGTTGAAACGTAAAAATGCGACAAACATACCTACCATAGATATACAAACACTAAAGAAGGCCCAGTCATGCATGAGATAAAAAATAACAGCAAACACAGAAAAATAAAAAGTGCCTAAAGCTGAAGCTAAACCATCGATGCCATCTATTAAATTATAGGCGTTGATAAAGAAAATAACTACCGCATAAGAGAAAGGAACAATAATTAAAGGTGATGCCATATGGATCCCAGCAAAACCATGGAGGTCTATAATTTGAAAATCAGTAGATAAAAATAATAACGTTGTTGCTACTATTTGTGCTAAAATCTTGTTAAATGGGGAAATTCCAGTAAGGTCATCTTTTAGACCAATTACAAACATGATGGTGATGGCGGGAATCATATAAACTGCCCTACCAACCATGAAAAACTGTTCGGCAAAACTCATCGCTAAAATAAACACCAAAAAGAAAACAACCCCGCCAAAACTAGGTACCCGTATGGAATGTGAGCTGCGTTCCGAAAATTTCTCAAAAAGGCGCCTTACTTTGACAACTTGAATTACCACTGGGGTGAGGACGTATGTCAAGACAAACCCCCCCATTATAAACATAAAGAATACTAATATTTTATATAGGTCTACCACTCCCACTGTCATTAAAACCTTACAAAGGTCGGAATAGTTGCTTTGTTAAACTCATTGAGGGTGAATTATTTTGAGAAATCCTATTTTACCCTATTCTTCTTTGCTGATATCCAGGTCATTACTCCAACGGATGATTTTCATTCTTTTGTCCAAAGGATGCTTGCTTTCTTGCAATAATTGCTCAACATCGCGGCGAGTGAGCAAGGCCAACTTGATGCGCAAGGCCCGAACAAAGCTTTCCCGACGCTTCTTGAGGGTCTCGTAAGAGAGGCCTGGCTCGTCGAATAAATAGTTGAGCGCCGATAACTCTAACTCTTCGTTTTTCTTGATGAGCAACAAAGCTTCCCACTCTACTTCAGAAAAATCCTTGCGGTAAAGAACGGGATGTTTGGGTTTGTACCAAGAAGCTTTGGTGATGCGATGACTGTAAAACAAGATGAAAAACAAGCCCACATTGAGCAAGACGGACAACCATAGATAAGTTTCGAGCGGAACTTGTTTGAAAAACGACACGGGTTTATAGAGATAATATTCAGTCGGATTACCATAAAGAAAGCTTCCTATTGGCTTAACTCTCAAAAAGATTTCTTTGCTGTTGTGCGTAGGATGCGTAGCAAGCAGCACATTTTTGATTTCTTTATCAGGCAATATACGGAAGGTCGTAAAATATCGACTCGATGTATAGCTCAGGTATTTATTGTTAGCTGGATCAATAATAGTGAGTTTGTCATTATGGTGAAAAATACGGTAATCTTTATTCTGAACAAAGCCACGAAAAACTATCCGACGCACTATATCTGGGTTGAGCTCACCGAGTAGCTTCCAGCTCTTTTGCTTGTAATTGAAACGCCAAAAATCGGTATTGACATGGCTGTGTTGCATCTGTTTGAAGATACCACCGAGAACAAAAAGCTCTTTGTTGGTCTGTATAAAATAAGGACAGCTACGCGCGGCTGGCGCCGCTTTACTGGTTCTATACACCTCAAACCACTCCTTTGCTTGTATATCAAAATAAGTGTGGGTATTCTTTACTGAAAAAAGCCCATAACCTCCAAACATGTACACCCTTCTTTTGTATTCGTACATAGCAGACTGGAACTGATTTTTCTGATCGTAACTATTATCAATGCGCTTAATGGTATCGTTTTTAAACTCGTACACTAAACCACAGCCATCTAGTACAAACAAACAATGTCCTTTGCCAACAGGAATCGGATAAAAGCGTTGCCTGAAATCGGTATAAGGCATACCTTGCTCAAGTTGATAATGCACTTTTTTCTTCTCCCAAACCTGTTTCTTTATATGAAAGCAGTGGTAATTGGAAGAGTCATCAAAAACGTAATAGGCGTCGTCGTACTTGGAATAAACCAATTGTGCCTGCGGGCTTACTTTGAGAACCTGCTGCGCTTTCAGCACAAGGGGAAGAAAGAGTAAGAAGCTGAGTAGTAGTTTGTTCATAAAGGGCAAAAAAATGAGTTGTTTGTAAGGAATAACTCCTAACCAAGATACTTTTTCAATAAAAAAGTAGTTGAGGCATCATGGGCCGCAATCTGGCCCGTTTCGATGTCCGTTAGAATGGAATTGGCTAGTTGTTTGCCAAGCTCTACGCCCCATTGGTCATAACTGAAGATATTCCAAATGATGCCCTGAACAAATAGTTTGTGTTCATAAAGCGCAACTAAAGCGCCTAAACTTGCTGGCGTGAGTTTGTCTATCAAGAGGGTGTTGGTGGGTTTGTTGCCGGTAAATACTTTGAACGGCAATAAAAACTGGGCCTGTTCAACCGCCATGCCTTGCTGTACAAACTCGGCATTGACCTGCGCCTCTGTTTTACCCATCAAAAGCGCTTCAGTTTGGGCAAAAAAGTTCGACATGAGTTTGTCGTGGTGGTCTTTGTTGGCATACAAAGAATGTTTGAAACCAATGAAGTCTGTCGGGATCAGTTTGGTGCCTTGATGAATGAGCTGAAAGAAGGCGTGTTGAGAGTTGGTGCCGGGCTCTCCCCAAATAATAGTACCGGTTTGATAGCCAACAGGTTTGCCGTCGCGACCAACGCGCTTTCCGTTGCTTTCCATGATGCCTTGCTGAAGGTAAGGCACCAATTTTTGAAGGTATTGGTTGTATTGGATGATGGCTTCGCTTTCTGCTCCAAAAAAGTTATTATACCAAATACTAAGCAAGGCCATGACAACAGGCATATTTTGCTCAAAAGGTGCTGTTCTAAAATGTACATCCATGTCGTGGGCACCATCGAGCAACTCCTCAAAGTGCTCATAACCAACAGCTAAGCTGATAGACAAACCAACGGCACTCCACAAGGAGAAACGACCACCAACCCAATCCCACATAGGGAAGATATTTTCCGGTGCAATACCAAACTCCTGTACTTTTTGCAGGTTGGTAGACACCGCCACAAAATGCTTGGCAACATCTTGCTGACTTGCACTTTGCAAGAACCACGTGCGTATGGTTTGCGCATTGGTGAGGGTTTCTTGCGTAGTAAATGTTTTGGAAACGATCACAAAAAGGGTCGTCTCGGGATTGATTTTTTTGAGTAACTCCTGAACGTGGTCTCCGTCAACGTTGGAGATAAAGTGTATATCGAGGTGGTTTTTATAAAACTTGAGTGCCTCTACCATCATTGCTGGCCCAAGGTCAGAGCCGCCAATTCCAATATTGACTACATCGGTAATGGCTTTACCGGTGTAGCCGGTATGCGCGCCTGTTATGATGCGATCTGAAAACACTTTCATCTTGGCCTTAACGGCAGCAATTTCAGGCAGAATATCTTTGCCATCGACCAAAATACTTTCTAGTTGCCTAGACCTCAGAGCAGTATGCAATACAGCTCTATTCTCAGTTTGGTTAATGGGTGTACCTCCGAAGTATTGCTCTATAGCCTCTTTAAGACCAGCTTCTTGGGCGAGTTCCTGCAACAAGTTGAGGGTTTCGGCGGTGGTAATATTTTTAGAGTAGTCTAGTAAAAATTCTTTCCATTCAATGTGCATTTTTTCAGCACGAGTAGGATCTGCAGCAAAAAGCACTTGCATTTGCTGTTCTTTCATGAGGTCAAAATGCGCCTGCAATTTTTGCCAAGCAGCAGTTTGTGTGGGGTTGATGGTTGGGAGTGACATATCTAATTTATGTTAATATAAAAACCCAAAATGCCACAGCGGTATGACATTCGTGTAAGCGTGTTCGATATCATCTTTGACAACATATGCATTGGCTTGGTTGGCCAGTTGTTTTTGGCCCTTATTTTTGCCTCCTAGTTCAAAATGATAGGCGGCAATGGAGAAGTCCACAAAGCTAGAACTAGTTGGCTGATGTATGACACGTGTTTGATTCAAAAAAAAGGTTTCGCGTTGGTTGCCAACATTAGCCTGATCTGCGGTGAGTATAGCGCTCAGGTTGGTGTTATCGAGGTAAATTTTATCGACCTTACCTAAGGAGCGCACCCCTTGTGTAGCTGATCTAAGTTGAGCGAGCATGCCGGCTTCTTCTAGATAAAGTAAGTAGTCGGCAATATTATTGCGGCTAATGCCGAGTAGTTCTGCAATTTTACTCATGTTGGGTTTGAACGGTACGCTCTGAGCCACTACAGCAAGCAATTGCTTGAGTTTACGACCAGTCGATACATTCATTTGCGCATAAGTTGGGATATCTACTTCTAAAGTTTGGTTGATGACCTGCCAAAGCCGAAGTTCGAAATCTGGCTCAGGTGCAAACGGATAATAGCCGTACTTCAGGTACTCCCTAAACGCCACCAAGGGCAAGGTCAGCTTGCTGAAATCTGTCTGCTGCGCCAAAAGCTGTTCGAGGGTGTGAACCGGAAAATCAAGACCTTTAAACAGATACAAATATTCTCTAAACGACAAACCTTGCATGGTATACAAAACAGCTCTGCGGCTAAGATCTGAGCTCCCTTTTTTCAAGTCTAGAATAGAAGAACCTGTAAAGACCACCTGTAGTTGTGGGTGAAAGTCATGTATGAGTTTGAGTTCAGTAGCCCATTGCGGATATTTATGAATTTCATCAATAATCAGATGCGCCCCCCCAGCCTGCACAAATTGTGCGGCTAGTTCGGTAAGGCGTGTACTGGCAAAATAAAAATCTTCAGCCGTAACATACAAAGCCTTTTGTGGATCGAGCTCGGTTTTGATGTATTGCAAAACCATTGTGGTTTTGCCCACACCCCGAGGCCCCGTTAGGCCAATAAGCCTATTTTTCCAATTGATATGGGCATAGGCATAGCGCTTGAAGTTGACATCAACTTGCGCTATTAAGCTTTTAGAATATTGGAATAATTGTTCCATTGTTTGTACTTCAAGTACAAATTTACAAATTTTGCACCATCACAGTGCATTTTTAGCTTTTTTTTGCACTATCATAGTGCATTTTTGCTACTAACGTCCAAAATCGTCTTGTACGCGCACAATATCCGACTCATCTGAAGGCTGCGCCGCATCGGTATGCTGCCAAATTTCAGCAATAATGGCTTGGGTATCCAAACCAATGAGCCTATGGCGTTCACCTTGTGCTAGTTTGATATACTCACCTGCCTGATGCACCACGAGCTCCCCTTCTTCGTCGGTATGGCTCCGCACCACTGCTACAGGCCCTTCCACCACGCGCCAAATTTCAGCACGGCGGTTATGGTACTGCCAAGACAAACGCTGCTGCGGCGAAACAAGCAAAATTTTGGGGCTCAACTTCCCCCCAATGGTCAGGGTAGAAACATCCAGACCCTCAAAAAAGGTATCCGAAAACAACTGCGCTTGCGTTTCGTCAATGACGTAGAAACCACCCCATGGACGGGTGAGGTCGGAGGAGATGATATTGAAAGGTTGTAGGAGTGCGGTGAGGTTGGTCATGGGAAAGTTAAAAAATGGCGATAAAATTAGTTTACAACACGAAAATAAGAAATTAAAAACCTCCTCCTTTTAACATGAGCAAAATACCTTTACGAATAATTTTAACATCTAATTTGAAGATTTGCCAAGCAGATTTATTGACACAATAGTCTAGATATTCGTATTCATAAACAGGATTGCCCATTTCAGCAGTTCCTTTATTGATATGGCCCAAGCCGAGTAAACCACCTCTTAAAAGTTTTCGCGTGATATTTCCTTGGGCTAGGTCGCGCTCATAATGATGTATAGCCAGTGGCCTTGGCCCTACTATAGACATTTTACCAGCAAGCACGCTAAAGAATTGCGGAATTTCATCTAGATAAAACTTCTTCACAAATTTACCGAGGTTCGTACGAGCTTCTGGCATCCATTCGTTTTTGTACGCATGCCAGTCGCCAGTTTTTCTTAACTCTAAATCAATATACTTCATTTTGATGATCCTGATTTTCCATTTCTTAAAAACCTTACCGTGTGAAACACCATTGTAATAAAAGAACAAAGGACCTCTGTTTTCAGGGATGAATAAGCCTTCCAAAAAGTTAAGAACAAGCAATAAAAAAATGATCGGCAAACAGCATGTCAGGATAATGAATGCTACCAACTTATCGAATAAGGATTTAAAAAAACCGATGCTAACAGGTTTCTGAATTTCAAATAATGACGCATATTTTTCTTTGACGTGTTCATCCGGAGCTTTATAGGGAAAGGCCTCATTTGGTTCAGTATTCTTGTCAGTCATTATTGAAGTACTTTTTTTGTTATTATATACTGATTCAAAGCATACATTTTTTTCTGGATAACCGTTTTTAAGGCCTTAAAACCAAATGATTTATAGATCAAGTAATCTTCTTTAAATACAAGGAATGCCCTGCTCTTTGAAGTACTAAGCCCGCCAACCCTCATCTTTACAAAATAAGACGGGATATAGCTTATTTTTATTTTGAACTTATATAAATACCTTAACAAGAAGTCTGTGTCAGAAGCGATTTTATACTGAATGTTATAATTTCCTATTTGATCCATGACATCTTTTCGAAGATAAACTGTAGGATGCAGTGGTAACCATCCTTGCATGATCTTTAATTCAGAAAAATCTCCACAAATTCGATTGCGAATAAGTTTTTGGTCTGAATCATTGGAAATATACATTCCGTCACCATACACACCTTGAATATTGTGATCTGATAAAAACCGATCGACTACTTTGGTTAAAACTTTGCCATCGTAAAATTCATCATCAGAATGCATTAACCCGATTATTTTACCAGTAGAAAGTGCGATTCCTTTGTTAATTGCCTCATACATTCCCCCATCTTTTTCAGAAATGTAATGTGTTATGCGATCTGCATATTTTTCTATAATTGCTTTTGTGCCATCGGTTGAATTACCATCGATGACAATGTACTCAATATCAGAATAATCTTGATTTAACACACTGCAAATAGCCCTTTCAATGGTGGAGACTCTATTATAACAAACTGTAATTATCGATATTTTCATGAAAAGATAAAATCAACTTTTTGCATTGATTTTACTCAATAACGATTTGGTATTGAGCTTGGATATATTTTTTTATTTTGACTGGGTCAGAACCACAGTGCTGCTTGATTTCATATATTTTCGCATCGACAATTGTTCGGTACCACCAGCCTTGTAAAAAGTGCCACAAAAATCCTTTGGTTCCTTGTAAAAAACCTCCTTTGAAAACATAGCGATAAAGGAAATAGAAAAATGCGCGCCAAAAAAGTGGTAAACGCACATATTTCATTTTTTTAGCCCTTTTCATTGCTGCATCCTTATTTAGAGAATCCGTTTTAATCCTATGATCAAATAAATATAATTCTGTATCTAACATATCAATGGCCTCACGAATAGAATAATGGTTATGTTTCGTAAGCCACCAACCCAATGTATTTAAGTTATGATCAATAAAGGCACTTTTGAGTTGTAATGTATGACCATTACTCAAAATAATATGTTCATCCATCCATCTGTCTTCACAACGACCATGACCAACTTTAAAAAGTCGAAGCATGTTCATTTGTATCATACCTCTATTAATGAGCTTATTCATGAATATCATTTTGCGTTCAAAAACAAGTCCTGAAATCTGCTTATCTAGTTGTGGCATTTGATATTGAAGCTCTTTTATAAGCTCATCGGTAAGGTATTCGTCCGCATCTAAGCGGAATACCCAACTTGTTTGAAATGGAAGGTGATCCAGCCCCCAGTTGAATTGACGCGCATAATTTTGTTCCCACTTATTTTGAAATACCTTTGCCCCTAAGGCAGCTGCAATTTTAATAGTTTCATCGGTGGAAAAGGAATCTACGACAAATACTTCTTTAGCAAAGCGCTGAGCATTTAAAATACACCTTTCAATATGAATTTCTTCGTTGTATGTCAGGATCAGAACAGAAATGTCTAGCATTGTATCATATTAAAAGCGTGACGTTAATATATGATTGAAAACTTTCAATTTTTCAACCGCCCTTTTACAATCATTGATTTTGCAAAAATGGGAATCCTACCAACTCGTTTAAATTCTATCACCTCAAAACCCTGCTCATCAAATAATTGAGTCAGTGTTTTCTTTGAAAAAAATTTTATGTGCCCAAAATCTCTTAACGGATGCCAGTGCATATCAAAGCTATTTGTAATTGCAAGGGCTAAATTTTTAAAATAACCGTGATAAGGCGTTGAAATTACAAGATATCCATCTGGTTTTAGAGCTTCTTTAGCGCGCTCAAATATTTGTCTTGGCGCCATTAAATGTTCAATTACCTCAACAGATAAAACAGTATCGTACTTTGAATTAAAAGCACTTGGCAAAGGCAAATCCATAGCTGATTGAAAAAAGTCTATTTCTGGATAATTATTAGATGCAAGTTGTATTCCTGATGCTGAATGATCTAGTCCTGCACATTTTAATCCTAATTTAGAAAGTGAAAATGTTAAAGCACCATTACCACAACCTAAATCCAATAATTGCTCTGTTTTATCCGTTCGAATCCATTTCATTAAAACCGGCATAACAAGTTTATGAACGTCAGTATGATTACTTGTGTCCCAAACAAATTCTTGTGCGGCTAATGATAATTCTCTATCAGTCTTTGTAGTATTCATTTTTATTCAATCTGATTTTCTTTTTCTAATCTCTATGCATGGATTTCCAGCATACACGGCCCAATTATCTAATGATTTTGTTACAACTGAATGTGCCCCAATTATCACACCTGCTCCAATTACGATACCAGGATGAATGAATACACCTGCGGCAACCCAAGAGTCATCATTAATTATAATTGGTTTTGTTATCAAGGGATAGGTTGGTAAACTATAATCGTGAGTTCCTGTGCAGATATAGGAATTTTGTGAAAGAACACATCTTGAACCGATAGTTATTAAGTTCTGAGAATACAAGGTGACTCCATCAGCAATACCTGTGTCATCACCGATTATAATATTCCATGGAGCCCATGTTTTTACCTTAGGATAAATGTGTGTACCTGAACCTATTTTAGCACCAAAACTCCTAAGTAAAAAAGCTCTCCATCTAAAACAAATTCTAGGACTATATCGAAAAAGTGAGTTCTCAATGAGTGACCAAAATACCCTTGCAATTCGATTTTTCAAGCTAAAAGGAGACTTTGCTCTAGACATAATAATCTCGGTTGATTGTATCATTACTTGAGTTTATTTATAAAAACCTTGTACGTCTTTTCCACTAAAAAATAGGTTTCAAAGGTATGAAACGCCAATTTACCTTTTGCAATAATTTCATCATGAGATAGCTGCCCTATTTGGTTTAAAATAGCGCAGAGCTCATTATATTTTGGTGTATTTATAATCCAACCGCTACCGCCAAGATCAATTTCACGCCAAATATTCACTTTTTTTGTAATCAAGACTGGTTTTTGACAAGCCATTGCCTCCACAATTGCAATTCCGTAGTTCTCTTGATGACTCGGGAGAATAAATGTATCACAAGAATAAAAAGCCCCCCATTTGACATCACCTGTTAACATTCCAGAAAAATGAATCTTTTCATTCTTATCCGCTAATAAGACCATTTTCTTTGCATAGGAAGTTTCAACGGGGCCGGCTATCAGCAAATCTGGAATATCTGGATTTTCTAACGCTAATTGCTGGTATGATTTAATCAAAACATCTATCCCTTTCTTAGGGTCTATCCGACTCAAAAACAACCAATATCTTTTACCTTTTAATGCCGGGACGCTTTGCTCAAAAAGCTCCTTCATAGTTGCAGTAAATATTGGAGGCCGCTGAATTCCGTAGCCTACATTCACCTCATTCTTTGGTTTATAACCACGAAATGTTGTTCTAGCTAATTCTAATTCTTCTTGACAAGTAAAAAAAATAGCATCAGCAGCATTGATCGCATGCTTTTGAATCAAGTGCCACACAATTTGATTTCTAATTGATTTATATTTTCTGTCTGCAGCAGTTTGAAAGTAAGGATCAAGCATGCCATGTGGCATGATTACTACTTTTGGAGTTTTTAATTTTTGACGTTTAAACTCACCAATAACCTTATGTACTGCGAAGTTGTGATATTGCCATAATCCATGAATGGATACAACATCATACCTACTTAAATTGGCACGTAACCAAGGAATTAATTTTGAATTATATTGAAAGGAGGTGTGGCCTTGGCCTAATTTAATTTTAGCAATAGGATTATTGGCATCAAAATTAGTGTCCGGATGGTCTAAGCAAAGTACTTCCACATCTAATCCGGCAAGTTTCAGCAATGGATTGATATTACTCAATCCTTGAGAAGGGCCACCAGACTTGGGATTCATTGTAGTAATTACATGAAGTAGTTTCATGGAATAATTATAAGTAACGTTGCTTAAAAATGAGCTTATTGAGCCAATCAGGTATTACATTTAAAAAATGTAAAAAAAGGAAATGAAAGGTTGCATTTAGAATTCCGAAATGTCGACGACGAAAATAAAAATTGATGTGGGGCGGAGAGCCTAAAGGTGAATACAATCTTTTAAAACGTCCAAAGAGACTAGACCTACTAAGCCGAACCCTGCAAATCTCATTTAATTCACCAGTGCCAATAGGAATGCGGGTTGTATAAACACCAATTCCTCTGGAACTTGCCCTGTATCCATAATCTACGTCGCCAAGATCATGATGAAGTTTATCATCTAAATTTCCTAATATTTTAAAGACACCTTGAGGCACCAAAACAAAGTTGCCATTCATATTAGTGATTGAATTCAATTGCCCGTTGGGTAGAATAATTTTCTTGAAGGCATCGCTTCCTCCATATATAATTTTCTTTTTATCAATTGTTTCTATTACACCCGATATTATTGCATGGTGATTCTTAATTGTTGAACAGGACAACACTTCAGCTATACTATTTGGATAGAGCTGTACGTCATCGTTTAACCAAATAAAAAAGTCATACGGAAACGCAGAGGCATTTTTCAAGGCTAAATGCATTCCTCTATTCCAAAAAAGCTGGCCATTTCCTGATATAATATTTACATCAGGAAAGATTTTCCTAATAGATTCCGAAGTTCCATCTTTTGAGTTATCGTCAACTAGGTAAACATCGACTTCATGCCCACACGCGAATAGCTGTTCTAAACATTTTATGGTTTTTTCTTTGCGATTAAAACAAGTAAGAATAACAGCTATATTCGATTTCAAGAAAAGCGTATTTTAAATTGTATATTTTTCATTTCTGGAGTCGCCAATAACTTTGGCCGGATTTCCGGCAACTATAGCAAAATCAGGCACATCTTTTGCAATCACTGAGCCAGCGCCAACCACTGCTCCGTTGCCAATTGTTACACCCTTTAAAATGATTGACCTCGCACCAATAAATACATCATCCTTAATTTCGATTGGCGCCGTTAAAATTTTACTTTCATTATTTCTATGAATAGGATTAATCGGGTGGGCATCATTATCAGTAATTAACACACCGCTTCCGATGAGGACATTATTGCCAATCTTAATTGATGTCATGGATGAAATAACTGCTCCTGACATGCCAACGTTATTGCCTATAACAATTTGCGCATCCTGTGCACAAGTTTTAAGCATTACTTTTTGAAAAACACCGATTGTGTTTTTTCTTGGATCACTACAGGCAACAAATTTTTTACCTATTTGAATTTTAGAATTCTTCTCCTTTTGAATAATGGGCAAGCGATGAAAACGCCAAGAGATATCCCAAGTGCCAATGTGAAATGAGAGGTATGCGAAGTCTCTGATCGTTCTGTATAGATAGTATGGTATTTTTAAAACCTTCATATTTTAATATGCTATTACCAATATGTTGCACCATCTAATTTGATGGCATTTTTAGGGGTGTCCGTATCTAACGGCCTGATCCATTTGTCATTATATAAATCACAATAATTTTGATCAAAAAGATGGGGTATTTGATACCAACTTCCATAATTAGATACGGGATCCCAACGTTTTCCCTTGATTCCGAATAATAATTGCAAGCCTCCTCCTAAATGAATTGCTTTTTTACCTATTCTCTTCACGTGAGCAGCTAGCGGCAAACCATATGCTCCACATCCTAAAATACAAATATCAAATTCAATCATAGAAATCTGCTTCTCCATATGTTCTAAAGCCTCAAACCAATCATTAAATGGTGCTTTTATGCCAGCTGCAGATTGAATCGCCTTAATTATGATTAGTTCAAATTCGGGCAAAATCTGCTCATTTTGGAACAAGTGTTTTCTTTGACTGTACTGAAATTTTATAGTGTCTTCAAATGGATGAACAACTAATACTTTTTTGCCTTTCAAAACACGCGTCCAAGGCCGTTCTACAAAAAAAGGATATAATGTTTCGAGGTGTAGTAACTTTACATCGTTCTGAAGAGGCATGAACTTTTCATAGTACTGAAAAGAGCCCAAAATATCAATTTGAGGAATATCTTCAAGGCATCTCTCTGAAAATCTTTCTGACATCTTTCTATTTGCTGGAAAAACACCGGAAAAAACTTCTAGGTATTTGATATTTTCGTCAAACCACCAAGGCGTATGTGTATGGTCTGAGATAAAGTTCCAAATTTTTCTAAGAAAAGGCTCTTTGCTTTTAATACAGAGATAATTATTAATAGTGATGAGCTCAGTAGTTCCAAATCTAGCAATCATACATGGCTCATCCGACACAAGTAGATTGTAGATGATATCATTTGATTGTTGGCGATTTGTGACCGCACTTTTTGAATCGAATATCTTTTTTGAAAACAGACGGTATGCCTTTCTTAAAGACCTTATAATCATATCTTTAACCCTCATTAAATCTAGATTTCAATATGCTGTCAATTTTTCGAAGCGCTGTAAATAAAATTAGAAATAGTATAACTGATTCAACGTAGTTACGTAAAATCCATCTGAGCTCAAAATTGAAGACATGTCTATCATTAAAAAAATTAAAGCAAATAAGAATAAGAGGATAGAAGTAATAAGAATAATCAATCCGTCCTTTTGAGATATTTACAAACGAATCGAACATAGTAAAAATTATAAGGAAGATTGGAATGATTACTAATAGATACCAATACCCAAAAATAGACAATCCTACACCAGGCATGCTTCCTATTACCGCACTTCCTTTTACAGTAGGGTCATGAATAGCAAGGCTATAAAGATTATCAGCGATAGATGATTGAAACTCTTCATTTCTCGTTTCAGATTGTATGCCAAGTCTTTTTGATAGAAATCCGGGAACATAACTTGTTATTTGATCAGCTAATACCGCTTGCATTTTTGGATGAGCGTACCCCAATTTATTGGCATAATAAATACAGTTATCTGAAATTTTTAGATTACAAAGTCTATTAAAGAAATAGTTATTCAAATAATACTCATCCCATCTTTTGGTTCTCACATTTTTTGTAGATAAAGAAGCAATTTCACGGTATGCATTCAGCTCATCTTTATCCTTGTATACATCTAGAGTATTATTTAAAAATTGTTTCGAGTCAGTTGTATATCTGGTTTGCCTTGTAATTACCATTGCTAGTCCTAAATCCATAATAGGACCCGTAAATAAATAAATAGCAATACCAAATGCTACAAGTTTGGTGGGCGAAAACATCTTTGAGATTTTATACTGTCCATATAAAATACCTAATAAATACAATGCTAAAAAAATCACAATACCAGAGAATAACATTGTTCGCCAATTGCTAATCACTGAAATTAAGATGACTAGCAAGGAATAGCCAACAATTAAAATGATGGTCCTTTTACTTAATCTTTTTTCGATACCTCGCAACTTACCAAACGGTATAATTAAAGGCATCCATAAAAATATAGATAATGACTGCCCGAGTGTAATGAATAAATTCTTACTGCCATAATTTTCCCAACCGCCATATATAACATAAAAATAGAAGTTAAAAGTGAAGGCTGCAATTGATGATATCCAAATCACCCTTGTATTAGGTGTCTTGTAGAAGGCCGTTAATTTTAATAATGAACGCAATGGATTTCTACGCTTGGTCAGATTCTGATACAAAATATGAGTGCAAATTAGCACGATTATAAAAACACCATGATGTAAGAACGTATCAATAGGCAGCAGTAAGTTAAAAGTCACTGGTTTCAATTCAATCAGAGTTAATGGTATAGGTAAAATGACATGAAATAATGTCAAGCCAAAAAACATTAGAAATGAAATCGGATAATTCAACATCACCCTTGGTGTTAAAACAAACTCATTTAATAAAAACCAAACCAGTACCAATATTAATGTTGCCCAAAGATTATTCAAATCAAAAAAGAAGATGGTCTCTAATACACATGAGAAAAGAAAAATCAGATTAATCCTATTTTTAATTTTAACTAACATGACATAGTTGTTTAATCATAGAATTATATCTCTCCCCATACGCTGTCCAAGTGAGATTTTCTAGCGAATTGCCTGCGTAATTTCTTTTGCCTTTTTGTCTTTCGGCAAGTACCAAGGCTTTATCAACAGACTCTTGAAGGGCTGATAAAGAAAAATCTTTCATTTCGATAATCCACTCTTTATCATATAATAATTCGCGTAAATCATGTCCGCCAGTATCTTTGCTACAAACAATTGGCAGGCCACATGCCAAAGCTTGGGCCTGGACCATTGCTAAGCCCTCGGCTCTAGATGGTAATAAAAACACGCGTGCTTGGCTATAATATTTGATCAGATCCGCTTGGTCTACCGGATCAATGTGCTGCATATTTTTGTGAGCTGGAAAAGCCAAGTCTTTAAGTGCTCCGACATGTAAAAAGGAATAATTATAGGTTTCTAGAAAGTCAGTAATTAAGTCACACCCCTTTGTATAACTCCAAGTACCAACCATAATTAAATCGTGATTTTTCTCTGATGTGAGTTCTGTTGAAGAGAACATATTAAGATCCACACCGTAAGGATTTATTATCAATTTATTTTGATCAACTCCGTTCTCAATAAAACTAGTCTCAACGTGCTTGGTGGGAATAGAAATGTAATCGGCAATTGAATACCCAGCAATACTTCGCTTGAAAAAAAATGGATCTCGCCTTCTTACTTTATGATCTACTAAAATTGCTTTTTCTTGTGAGATGATATGCTTACTCCCCCATTCTAAAATTGTTATTGCGTTAAATTTATTTTTTGCTGAAAAAAATGATTTGTAATAAATTGTTCCTAAAGCAATATACACATCGCATGGTTTCATGAAAAATGTCAGATAATAATCCATTAATCGATGAAGTAGTTTTGTTGACCATGCTGAACCTTTAGAGATTTTCCAAAGAGCTAAAAAAGGCATCATTATGTAGAAAAAAGAATAACTATTCTCCTTTTTTAAGCCAAATTTAAGTGCACGCTTAGTAGGTACGTAAGAATAAAAGCGGACTTCATGTCCATGAGTTTCCAATTCTCTTGCAAGATCTAATAGATGAAATCGATGTGCTGCGGCGATATTAATTCTTAATCTTTTCTTCAACTCAATAAAACTTTAAAGAACTTTTAACCATTGACCGATAGTATCTATACATATGTCTAAATGAGAAGATAAACTGTTGCCAGTTATCCTTTGTAATTGCTAATGCTTTGTTAATTGCAAAAAAACTCAATACCAATTCCATTAATAAGATGCTATAAACAACCAAGATAAGTGATTTGAATTGTGCAGCAAAGAATGCGGAAAGGAGCATCGAAATAGAGGCAAAAATGACATAGAAAACCCCAATTGAAGAATGTTTGTTGGTGGCCATTAAAATTACACTGCTGGTACTCCAAATATTTCTAGCGATCAAGACAACCAAAAAGGCAATCAATAAATGAAGATCAAATGTAACGCGGCCTTGGGTCCAAATAGTATAAATAATACGTCCAAATAATACGATGAAAAGACTAATTAAAATTGCTGATGAACAAGAAATTACAAAAGCCTTACGGTGTAATTTTCTCATTCTTCTGAAATTTTTATGACCGAATGCTATAGAAAAATCTGGCCAAATGGCTTGTAAAAAAGCACCTAGAATTTGTGTTACAAAATTGGTTAAAGTTCGGGTCGTATTATAAAGCACTAATGCTTGTGTGCCAAAATATCTATTTACAATAATAGATAAGCCTTGGAAAATGATTGCATTACCTAAAGGAAATGCTAAAAAAGTGAGTGAAGGCGTAATAGCCGACTTGAATAAGGTCCAATTTACATCGGAAAAACTAAAACGATACAAGTATATTTTTTTGGAATTAAAGACTTTATAAAGCAAAGAAAGTAGTCTTGGCAGCAAGTAAAGTGTTGCAATACTTATCAAATTAAAATTAAATACCAGACCAACTACTAGTATTATTCCCTCCAAGAGACGGACTAAATTCCCAATATAAACAGATATATGATTAAAGGAATGAGCCCGATAAATGGCATCCAGAATATTTCCAAACATTCCTAAAAACACATGAAAGATTAATAAAAGGATTAAAATATTTGCTATTTCTCTCGAGATAATATGTAAACCAAGAGTAGCGGTAACATCTATATTTAGAAGTAAAATGACCGCGCCTAGAATACTCAAAATAAAAACAAAAAAGATGAGTATATAGTTATTTGTCAATAAAGACCGACATGTTTTTAAGTCTCCCTCGGCATGTTTAATGACAAACTGATTTATTGTAACGCTGCTTAATCCAACATCAGCCATGGCAAAAAAGGAAGTTATTGCCGTAATTAGTATCCAATCGCCATATTTATCTACATCCCAATAAATTAAAAATAGTGGAACGAGCGCAATCTGGGTAAAGAGTTGAACAGCGATGCCAAAAAAATTGGCAAATAAATTCTTTTTTATTGAAGATAACTTATTTACCATTAACGGTTTCGTAGAAGCCAAGTGTTTTTATAAGCAATAAAGTCTGCACCAAGAAGAGATTCAACCACAAGGTTTTTGTGAATTTGTTTCCTGTCACGGATATGAGCTGCTGGATTGCCACTGACGACACTCATTTTTTCTATGTTCTTCGCTACTACTGCTCCAGCAGCGCAAACAGCACCGTATCCTATATTTGTACAAGATGGCAATATAAAAGCCCTTGTTGCAATCCAAACATAATCTTCTATTTCGATTCCGTATGACTTGAATTCCCATTCGTGTGAATCGATGTTATGACTGCATGTCAATATTTCTACACCAGATCCTATGATGACATTATTACCAATTGATATTTTGGATCTAAGGTCCAATAAATCAGTTTGAATTGAACAATTGTTACCTATAATCAAATTGTTGTTTGCTTTTTTGGCTAGTGACAAAGAAATAACACTATTCATTCCAATTTGAGCCCCACGGCGCCTTGCTATAAATAGAACATATTGGAGGAATAAATAAACCATAAACCTTGCACCAAGACCTAAAATAAACTTTAAAGCAGTGCGCTGTTGTAGCCTCTTTTCGTATGAAGTTTTATTAGATTCTATTTTGTTAATCATTTAAAGTCTTAAAAAAGAACACTACTCCCCCCTCAAATCACTCTCAACCATCTCCTTCACCATTGCTGCTAGGTCATATTTTGGTTGCCAGCCTAATTGTGTTTTGGCCTTAGTAGGGTCGCCGATGAGGAGGTCGACTTCTGTGGGGCGGTAGTATTTGGTATCTACTCGAACAACGGTTTTTCCAATTTCGATTTGGTGGTTGGGATTGTGGCAGGCCGACACTTTAGCAATTTCGTTTTCTTGGCTGCCTTCGAAAGCAAGTTCGACGCCAATTTCGGCGAAAGCCATGCGTACAAAATCGCGGATGGAGGTAGTTTGGCCAGTTGCGATGACGAAATCTTCTGGGGTGTCTTGTTGGAGCATTCTCCACATTGCCTCGACGTAGTCTTTGGCATGGCCCCAGTCGCGTAGGGCATTAAGGTTGCCTAAGTATAGGCAGTCTTGTTTGTGGTGCGCAATAGCTGCAACCGCCATGGTTATTTTTCTTGTGACAAAGGTTTCGCCTCTGCGCGGAGATTCGTGGTTGAATAAAATTCCGTTGCAAGCATACATACCATAGGCCTCGCGGTAATTTTTGGTAATCCAGAAACCGTAGATTTTGGCAACTCCATAAGGTGAGCGCGGGTAAAATGGTGATTTCTCGTCATAGAAGCCGTTGGCATTTTTGTTTTCGGCAAAGCCGCCGTATAGCTCTGAAGTAGATGCTTGGTAAATACGGGTTCTCTTTTCAAGACCTAAAATACGCACTGCCTCTAAAATGCGGAGAGTTCCAATACCATCTACGTTGGCCACGTATTCTGGAGAGTCAAAAGAAACCTTCACATGAGACATGGCGCCCAAATTGTAGATTTCGTCTGGTTGTACCTCCTGGATGATGCGGATGATGTTTGTAGAATCAGTGAGGTCACCGTAGTGCATTTTGAAATGGACATTCGGATTGTGCTGATCTTGATAAATATGATCGATGCGTTGCGTATTAAAAGACGAAGCCCGGCGCTTGATGCCATGAACCATGTAACCCTTTTCTAAAAGTAATTCGGCTAAGTAAGAGCCATCTTGACCGGTGATGCCGGTAATGAGTGCCGTTTTCATAATTTGACTTCTTTAAAATTTTCTTGATTTTGCAAGAACCAATCATACGTTTGCTTGATGCCCTCTTCTAGCTCAACTTGTGCTTTCCAACCGAGACCATTGAGTTTTGACACATCTAGTAATTTGCGCGGCGTGCCATCAGGTTTAGTGGCATCCCAGTTCATTGCACCTTCATGACCTACTACTTTTTGAATAGTTTGTGCCAATTCTTTGATGGTCACATCGGTGCCTGTACCCACATTGTAAAGGTAATCAGGTAATTTATTTTCTAGAGCGAACAACACCGCTGCAGCAAGGTCATCTACATATAAGAACTCTCGCATAGGCGTTCCTGAGCCCCAAAGCTGAACCGCTGAGTTACCATTTAGTTTGGCTTCATGAAACTTTCTGATCATGGCAGGCAATACATGCGATGATTGCAAATCAAAATTATCGTGTATTCCGTATAGATTGGTAGGCATTAAACTGAGGTAATCTAGGCCGAACTGTTTGCGTAGTGCCTCACATGTTTTAACACCTGAAATTTTAGCTATGGCATACCATTCATTTGTGGGCTCAAGTGAATCAGTTAATAAGTAATCTTCTTTCAGTGGCTGCGTAGCTAATTTAGGGTAAATACAAGAACTGCCCAAAAAGATGAATTTTTGAATACCTGCCTTATAAGCACCGTCAATAAGGTTATTTTGGATTTGCATGTTTTCCATCAGGAACTGATACGGAAAATTGTTGTTGGCCAAAATACCTCCTACTCTTGCAGCAGCGTCAATGACTACCTCGGGATTTTCGGTGACATAAAATGCTTGTACATCCTTTTGATTTCTGAGGTCTAGTTCTTTTGATGTTCTACCAATGAGGTTATGAAAACCAGCGGCCTCAAGTGCGCGCCATATAGCCGAGCCCACCATGCCTTTATGGCCTGCGATGTAGATTTTAGTAGTTAGTTGAGGCTTCATTTTTGATGTTTTTTCTCCACGGCTTCGCCCTTGCTACCCACAGTAACATTTTGCAAAATTGGTTGTTAAGCCCTATACCTATTGGCCTAGAGCGTTTTGACGAAGCTTTTCGGGACGTTGACCGAAAAAGCGACGCCGAGTTGGCGGATCTCAATGATGACGCGCAGGGTGTTGAGGACCTGAACGGCAGTGCCGATGATGCCTTTAAAAGGACCGCGCGTTACTTCTATGGAGGTACCAGGTTCGAGCGCAATTGGATCGAGTTCGGTGGCACCTACTTGCTGAAGTAAAATGCGGAGATTTTGTATTTCGTGTGCCTTCACTACAGCTGGTTTGCCGTCGTGGCGCAGGACACCAGCCACGCTAGGCACGGTGTATAATCGTTGGAGCTCGGTTGGATGGCAGCGTACAAAAACCACTGAGTTGATGAGTGGTTTTTCGAGCTTTTTTTTGCGGTCAGACCATTGCTTGACAGTGGTAAAGAGCGGAAGGTAGTTTTCCATCCCTAACTTACTGAGGTGCTCAGCTACTTTTTTCTCGGTTAGCGGTTTGGTATAGACTACAAACCAGTTCAAAGAAAGGTCAGGTGAGGTAAAAAGTCCTAACCTGCTATTGTTTATCTTCTGTGTGATCGTAGGCATAAATCATTGCAAATATAACACTTTTACCCTATTTTACCCTAATCAAAACTATCTTTAATACTACATTAATGTAGTGTTTAATTACACATCATTTTTTAATTTATTATTTGCATAATTCTGCGTTTCAGCACTCACACAAAAATCTTGTAATGCTCTTGTACATGGTTTAACATAGCTTTGTCAAAACAAACAAATGAAAAAACAAGTACTCTTTATCTTTATTGCCTGTGGTTTAAACACTTCGGCACAAGAATTTAATCGCGCATCCTTTGGTTTATCTATCGGTGGACACGACGGCCTGAGCCGGACGATGCACACTACACGGATATATCAATTTACACACTACGAAGCGAACTATCGTTATATGGTCAGCAACCGTGTCGGTATCAAATTAGATGCTGGTTTTGATAATTTTAAGTTCACCGACAACCATCCATCCACCACTGGCTTGCGCTTTAGTATACAGCCTCAGTTTAACTTAACAGACTTGCTTCAACTCGATGATTTTTCTGAACGTTTTGGGCTGCAATTTCATATGGGTGGTGGTTATGCCGCTCTAATTCAAAATAGCACAACAGATCACATGCTGCAAGGCATCTTTGGACTAAGTCCTCAAATAAAAATATCAGAGAAAATTAGCCTAAATGCAGACGTTAGCTTCATGGTAAACATTCGTCAAGAAAACGGCTTTGATTTTGAAGCAACTCCAATTCAAGGTGGTGGTTTCAGTGGCTATTACGCAAGTGCCACTTTTGGTTTTAACTATTACCTTGGAAAGGCCGAAAAGCATGTGGACTGGATCTATCATCCGCGGTTAAAGACTACAGATCTTATTCAAACAAACGCGCTTCAACAGGAAATTAAAGCACTACAAATACAAATGAAGCAAATTGATACCGTTGTAGTGCACTATGAAACGCGTGTTGAAGTACTTAAAGGCGATACTATTATACTTCAAGTTCCAGATACTACACTTGCCGATCTGGGCATTTATGAAGTCCTCTATGCAAACAGCTCTTCTTGGCTTAACCCCGTCTATTACCCAATGCTGGATAAATTAATTTCCTACATGAATAACAATCCTGCACTGAAAATTGAAGTTGTTGGCCATGCAGATGCAGTGGGAGAATTTGACCTTAACAACAAACTCTCTGAGCAACGCGCAGCGTCGGTAATGAACTACCTCATTAGCAATGATGTGACAAGAGAAAGATTGGTCATGAGCTTTAAAGGAAAGTCTGAAACTAAATATCAGGGAGAAACATTAGAGATGAACGCAGCAAACCGACGTGTAAGTTTTACGATTATTCGGTAACTTTGGTGTGATATACACACTTTTGCATGAAGCACATTCAAATGGTCGATCTCTCGGCCCAATACCAAAAAATCAAACCTGCCATAGACGAAGCCATTGCCGACGTGATTCAAAACACTGCATTTATCAATGGGCCTGCGGTGGGGCAGTTGGCGACAGAACTTGGTGAGTATCTAGGGGCGGCGCATGTCATTCCTTGTGCCAATGGAACCGATGCTTTGCAAATTGCGCTTATGGCGCTGGGTTTGAAGCCCGGCGATGAAGTCATTACACCGAGTTTTACTTATATAGCCACTACAGAAGTGATCGCCTTGCTTGGCCTTACACCTGTTTTTGTAGAGGTGGATCCACAAACTTTTTGTGTGGAGCCGGCCGCCATTGAAGCAGCCATTACCCCGCGCACCAAAGCCATTGTGCCGGTACACTTGTATGGCCAGGCTGCAGACCTCAATGCGATCATGCAAATTGCCCAAAAGCACAACCTTTATGTAGTTGAAGACAACGCGCAAGCCATTGGCTCTGACTACCACCTATCTGACGGCAGGGTTCAGAAGACCGGCACCATCGGGCACATTGGCTGCACTTCCTTCTTTCCAAGCAAGAACTTAGGTTGCTATGGCGACGGCGGAGCACTCTACACCCAAGATGCCGAACTCGCGCGCAAAATCAAAATGATTGCCAACCATGGTCAAGAAGTAAAGTATGTGCACGACGTTGTGGGTTGTAACTCGCGCCTAGACACCATTCAAGCAGCAGTATTGCGCATCAAATTGCGTCAACTAGACAACTACATAGATGCACGCCGAGAAGTAGCTGCTGCCTACGATGCCGCATTTGCTCAACTTCCAGGAGTGGAGATTCCATTCAGAGCCGCCGACTCCAAGCATGTATTTCATCAGTATACCCTCAAACTCAATGGCCACAGCCGTGAGGCCCTTCAGGCACACTTGCAAGCGGCTGGCATCCCTTCCATGATCTACTACCCTATACCGGCGCATCGTCAAAAAATGTTTGCCGCCTTTAACCTTGGTGACTTACAGCTCCCTATTACCGAACAACTCTGCGCGCAGGTCATTAGCTTGCCTATCCATACAGAAATGGACGAGCAGCAACTACAATACATTATAGAACACGTACAATCCTTTTTTCAATGAAAAATATTGCAGTAGTAGGAACCGGCTATGTTGGCCTTGTTACCGGAACTTGTTTTGCTGAAACCGGTAACCAAGTTATTTGTATTGACATCGACAGTGCTAAAGTCGATAAAATGAAACAAGGTCAGATTCCGATTTACGAACCTGAACTCGATGTGCTTTTTGAGCGCAATATCAAAGCTGGGCGTTTGCATTTCACTACCGACCTTTCTGCTGGTATTGCCGATGCCGAAATCATCTTTTTAGCCCTCCCTACTCCGCCCGGAGAAGACGGCTCCGCCGATTTATCTTACATTTTAGGTGTGGCTGAGCAACTCGGCAAAATGCTCAGCGACTACAAAGTCATTGTCGACAAAAGTACCGTGCCAGTAGGTACGGCCGAACGCGTACAAGCAGCCATTGCTGCCAACGCAAAAGTGGATTTCGCGGTGGTTTCCAACCCAGAATTCTTACGAGAAGGCTATGCTGTTGCCGATTTCATGAAGCCAGACCGCGTAGTGATTGGTTGCTCAGATGAGCGCGCTACCAAAATCATGGAAAGCCTCTACAAGCCTTTTGTGCGTCAAGGCAACCCGATTTATTTTATGGATGAGAAGTCTGCGGAACTCACTAAATATGCAGCCAACTCGTTTTTGGCAACCAAAATTACCTTCATGAATGAAATTGCCAATTTCTGTGAGGTAGTAGGTGCCGACGTCGACAAAGTGCGCATTGGTATTGGTGCAGACAGCCGTATCGGCAAGCGCTTTTTGTTTCCTGGCATTGGCTACGGAGGTTCTTGTTTTCCGAAGGACGTACAAGCTTTAGCGAAGTCAGGAGCTGACCACAACTATGATTTCAAGATCCTCAGAGCGGTCATGGAAGTCAATGAAGACCAAAAAACCATCTTGTTTCCACGGATCAAAAATTACTTCCGCGGAAATTTACTCCGCAAAAAAATTGCGGTGTGGGGTTTAGCCTTCAAACCAGACACCGATGACATCCGTGAAGCACCGGCGTTGTACATGATCCGCGCCTTATTAGAAGCAGGCGCAGAAGTAACGGCCTACGACCCCGAAGCTATGGAAAATGTCAAAAGTGTATTCGGGACTCAAATTTCCTACGCGAAAGATGAATACGACGCTTTATTACAAGCCGACGCACTGCTTATTTGTACAGAATGGAGCACTTTTAGGAATCCAAATTTCAGAGCCATGAAAGACTTAATGGCCGATAACGTTATCTTTGACGGACGAAACCTTTTTGACCTCGATGACCTCACCGAAAAAGGCTTCTATTATAGCAGTATCGGGAGAAAAACAATACTTAGAAACTCATGAAACGCGTATTAATTACCGGCGCGGCCGGCTTTTTGGGTTCTCACCTTTGCGAGCGCTTTATCAACGACGGTTTTCATGTCATTGCCATGGACAACCTCATTACCGGGCAGCTCAAAAACATCGAACACCTCTTTGCGCACCCTCATTTTGAGTTTCACCACCACGATGTCTCCAAATTCATACATGTACCGGGGCAGCTCGACTACATTTTGCATTTTGCCTCGCCAGCAAGCCCTATTGACTACCTCAAAATTCCGATCCAAACCCTCAAAGTAGGTTCGCTCGGTATTCACAATTGCTTAGGCTTGGCAAAAGCCAAAGGCGCACGCCTCATGATTGCCAGTACTTCTGAGGTTTACGGCGATCCAAGTGTGCATCCGCAACCAGAAAGCTACTGGGGCAATGTAAACCCGGTTGGGCCACGTGGTGTTTACGACGAAGCCAAACGCTTTCAGGAAGCCATCACCATGGCTTACCACACTTACCACGGCTTGGAAACCCGAATTGTGCGCATCTTCAATACCTATGGGCCACGCATGCGCCTCAACGACGGCCGAGTGCTACCTGCTTTCATTGGGCAAGCGCTCAGAGGTGAAGACCTCACCATTTTTGGCGACGGCTCCCAAACACGCAGTTTTTGCTACGTCGACGACCTCATTGAAGGCATTGTGCGCCTGCTCCACTCAGACTGCGCCGACCCTGTAAACATCGGCAACCCAGACGAAATTACAATTAGTCAGTTTGCCGAAGAAATAATTGCCCTTACAGGCACCAGCCAAAAAGTCATTTACAAAGATTTACCCGTAGACGACCCCAAGCAACGCCAACCCGACATCACCAAAGCGCGTGCGCTACTCGGTTGGGAACCACAAATTGACCGCAAAGAAGGCCTCAAGCGCACCTACACCTATTTTAAAAGCCTTTCCGAGGACGAATTGCGCCAAACCGACCACAATAATTTTGACCAATACATCACCAAATAATGAGCTATTTTGCCCACGAAACAGCAGTCATTGATGCCGGTTGCCAAATTGGCGAAGGCAGCAAAATTTGGCATTTCTCGCATTTAATGCCGGGTTGTACCCTTGGAAAAGCGTGCAACATTGGCCAAAATGTCGTGATATCTCCAGAGGTAGTACTAGGCAACAACGTCAAAGTGCAAAACAACGTTTCTATCTACACCGGCGTCATTTGCGAAGACGACGTTTTCTTAGGTCCTTCTATGGTTTTTACCAACGTCATGAACCCAAGAAGCGCGGTCAATCGCCGAGATAGCTACCTGCGCACACATGTGGGTAAAGGAGCGAGCATTGGTGCGAACGCCACCATCGTTTGCGGCCACGACATCGGTGCTTTTGCTTTTATAGGCGCAGGCGCAGTGGTGACCAAACACGTACCCGCTTACGCACTCGTGGTTGGCAACCCTGCCCGCCAAATGGGCTGGATGTCTGAATACGGCCACCGCCTTCAATTTGACACCGATGGGCGCGCGACTTGCCCTGAAAGCGGCCAGCACTACCAATTAATAAATGGATTAGTAAATAGAATAGATGAGTAAAATTAAATTTGCCGTAGTTGGCGCCGGGCATATCGGCAAACGCCACGCCGAAATGATCCGCCGCGATGCCGAAGGAGAGCTTGTTGCTTTAGTTGACCCGCGCGGGGCTGAAGCCTGCGGCGCCCAAGACTTTGGCGTGCCTTTTTTCAATGATATCAACGAGCTACTCGCTAGCAACCTTGAATTTGACGTTGTCAATGTGTGTACGCCCAACGGCCTGCACGCCGATCAAGCGCTCAAGGCCCTCGAAGCTAAAAAACACGTGGTGTGTGAAAAACCAATGGGCCTTACTACCATAAGCTGTGAAGCACTCATTTACAAAGCCTTACAAGTTTCAAAACAGGTATTTTGCGTCATGCAAAACCGCTATTCTCCACCGTCCGTTTGGATCAAAGACCTCATCGACCGCAAAGTACTCGGAGACATCTACATGGTGCAGCTCAACTGCTACTGGAACCGCGACGAGCGCTACTACAAAGCCGGCGGCTGGAAAGGCACCAAAGACCTCGACGGCGGCACACTTTTTACCCAATTTAGCCACTTCATCGACATTATGTACTGGCTTTTTGGCGACATCCAAAACATCCAAGGCAAATTTGCCGATTTCAACCACATAGATTACACCGATTTTGAAGACTCAGGCTTTGTGAGCTTTGATTTCATCAATGGTGGCATGGGCAGCCTCAATTATTCTACGTCCGTAGCCAACCAAAACCTAGAATCGAGCATGACCATTATTGGGCAAAACGGATCGGTAAAAATTGGCGGTCAATACATGAATGAAGTAGAAGTATGCAACATTACGGGCTATGAAATGCCCGAGCTCGCCCCAACCAACCCGGGCAATGACTACGGACCTTACAAAGGTTCAGCTGCCAATCACAACTACGTCATTTCTAACGTTATAGACACCCTTAACGGCCGCACAGCCCCAACTACCAATGCCCTTGAAGGCATGAAAGTAGTGGACATCATCGAACGCATTTACGCGGTGCGCGACGCACAATTTTCAAACTAAACAGCTTCCTTCATGATTTACCAGGAACTCATTGATAAAAACACCAAACTTGCCGTTATTGGCTTGGGTTATGTTGGCTTACCTATTGCACTCGAATTTGCCAAGCGCATAAGCGTCATTGGCTTTGACATCAACGCAGGGCGTATTGCCCAATTGCAACGAGGCGAAGACCCTAGCCGTGAACTTTCTGCAACTGATTTCGAAAACCGCGACATCACTTTCACTTGCAATATCAACGACCTCAAAGAAGCCACCTTCTTTATTGTGGCCGTCCCTACGCCCATAGACGACACCAACCTCCCAGACCTCAAACCTTTACTCGGCGCAAGCCGCACAGTAGGTCAGGCGCTCAAAAAAGGCGACTACGTTGTGTTTGAATCGACGGTTTATCCTGGTTGCACTGAAGAAGATTGTATTCCTATCCTAGAAGAAGCTTCCGGCCTCAAATTCAGAGAAGATTTTATGGTGGGTTACTCTCCTGAGCGCATCAATCCAGGAGACAAAGAACATACACTACAAAACGTCATCAAAATTGTGTCGGGTTGTTGCGCAGCATCCTTAGATCAAATTGCACAAACGTATGAATTGGTAGTTGCGGCAGGCGTGCACCGCGCAACCAGCATTAAGGTAGCTGAAGCCGCTAAAATTGTCGAGAATACCCAACGCGACGTCAATATTTCATTGGTAAACGAGCTCTCCATCATCTTTAACAAGCTGGGCATCAATACGTTTGATGTGCTAGAAGCGGCAGGTACCAAATGGAACTTCTTGAAGTTTTACCCAGGCTTGGTGGGTGGCCACTGCATTGGTGTAGACCCCTACTACCTCGTACACAAAGCCATGCAAGTGGGCTATCACTCTAAAGTCATCAATTCCGGGCGTTATGTCAATGACTCCATGGGCTTTTATATTGGCAAACAAACCGCTAAAAAAATCATTGCGCAAGGTAAAATCATCCAAAATGCGCATGTTTTGGTCATGGGCGCTACCTTCAAAGAAAATGTCTCTGATATCCGCAATTCAAAAGTAATTGACGTCATTTCTGAGCTCAAATCTTTCCAAATCAACGTGGATGTCATTGATCCGCATGCCGATTCCTCTGAAATGGAGCACGAATACGGCGTGAGCCTCACCACCAACCTGCGCTCGGACTACGATGCGATTATCTTAGCCGTAAACCACCGCGAATACATGAACCTTGACGAAGCCTACTTCAAAACCATACTACAAGATGGCAAAGGAATTTTTGTAGATGTCAAAGGTATTTACCGCAATAAAATCCAAGATTTGACGTATTGGTCTTTGTAAGATTTGAATTGGTTTAAATGAATATCCTTTTTCAAAAAATATCAAGAATAGAAATTTAAACTTTAAGTATAAATGATCTTTTCAAAACACATACTTGTAACAGGCGGAGCAGGATTTATCGGTTCTCATGTCGTCAGACGCCTGGTTCGAAACTATCCCAACTACCTGATTGTCAATCTAGACAAGCTTACCTACGCTGGTAATTTAGAGAACCTTAGCGATGTGGCCACAGCACCTAATTACCGCTTTGAACGCGCAGATATCTGCGACGCAGTAGCCTTACAACGCATTTTTAGTGAGCACCAAATTACTGACGTCATTCACTTGGCCGCAGAAAGCCACGTAGACCGCTCCATCGAGGGTCCAATGGAATTTGTCATGACCAACGTTGTGGGTACTGTGCAGCTCTTACAAGCGGCGCGCGCAGCCTGGGGCAACGAAACCAACCACGTGTTCCATCATGTCTCTACCGACGAAGTATACGGTAGCCTCGGCGATACCGGCTTGTTCGAGGAAAGCACAGCCTACGACCCGCGCAGCCCCTACTCCGCCTCTAAAGCGTCGTCGGATCATTTTGTGCGCGCCTACCACCACACCTACGGCTTGCCCATCAAGATGAGCAATTGCTCCAACAACTACGGCTCGCACCATTTTCCAGAAAAACTCATTCCTTTGATGATCCATAACATCATCGAAAACAAGCCCTTACCTATTTACGGCAAAGGCGACAACATTCGCGACTGGCTTTGGGTAGAAGACCACGCCAGCGCTATTGACACAATCTTTCACAACGGACGTATCGGCGAATCCTACAACGTGGGCGGCCTCAACGAATGGACCAACCTAGAACTCATCCATTTTCTTTGTCAATTAATGGATGAAAAATTAAATCGAGATAAAGGTGAATCTGAAAAATTAATAACTTTTGTCACGGACCGCGCCGGCCACGACAAACGCTACGCCATCGACGCCACTAAATTGGCCACCGAACTCGGCTGGCAACCCTCCGTCACCTTCGAAGAAGGCCTCAGCCTCACCATCGATTGGTACCTCGCCAACCAATACTGGGTCTCAAAAGTCACCAGCGGAGCCTACCAAGAATATTACGAAAAGATGTATATTGGGAGGTAAATGAGCATCCTACACTCCCTCTTCGGACCCAAAAAGCGCAAAACACCCTTCGATTTATCGAAACTAGTTGTTGATATGCACTCGCACCTCATCCCGGGTATCGACGACGGAGCCCCTACGATGGATCACAGCATAGCGATGCTCAATAAATTTGCTCAATTAGGCTATCGAAAAGTAGTTACCACTCCGCACATCCTAGGTGAAGTGCATCCGAATACACCTGAAATCATCCTAAATGGTTTGGCAGCGGTTCAAAAAGAACTCAAGGCACTAAACATTCCGATAGAAATCGAAGCGGCCGCAGAATATTACTGCGACGAAAGCCTTTTGCCAAAAATCAAAGCAAAAAACATCCTGAGTTTTGGTCAAAATTACGTCTTGATGGAGTTCGGTATGCTCAGCCCCAGCCAATACGAAGGTCAAGCACTTTTTGACCTCCAAGTGGCGGGTTATGTGCCCGTACTAGCGCATTTTGAACGCTACCCGTACTACCATGGCAATTTTGAGAAAGTAGAGGAGCTGCGTGCACGCCACATCAAAATCCAGGTCAATTTAGGTTCACTTACCGGCCACTACGGCCCTGGTGTCAAGAAAATGGCTGAAGAACTCATCAAAAAAGGCCTTGTTGACTTCCTTGGCTCGGACTGCCACCGCATGGAGCACCTGCTTATGATTGAAAAGTACCTCGACGCACCCATTTACGACGCTATCGAAAAACTCCAGTTGCTCAATCCGAGTTTATAATTGCTATTTTTGAAGCACAATGCTTTTTAATTCATTTGAATTTTTCCTTTTTCTGCCTGTTGTTTTCGTTCTTTATTGGTTCGTTTTTCAACACAAGGTGCGCGCCCAAAACCTCCTCATTTTACTAGCGAGCTATTTCTTTTACGGCTGGTGGAGTTGGAAATTCATGGCTATGCTCATGCTCAGCACAGCGCTCGACTACGCCTACGGATTTTGGGTCGCCTCACCTGATCGAAAAAAAGCAAAAGTCTTTCTTTGGCTGAGCATCATCAATAACCTGGGTATTCTTGGGGTGTTCAAATACTATAATTTCTTCCAGTTCAATTCCAGCAAGGATTTGAATTACTCGGTATTCACAGTACCCCAACCTTGCTCAACATCGCACTTCCTATCGGCATTTCTTTTTACACTTTCCACGGGATGTCCCGCAGTATTTCTACGACTCTCATCACATGACGTGTGAGGGGGCGTCCGAGTATACACAGCGGGTTGGGGAAAAACTGGCAAAAATGTAATTGCATTCAGGATTTTTACGTAATTTCAGTCTGTTGTTAAGCTGTAATTTTGACAAAAAGAAAAATGATGAACAAATCGGCCTTGAAATCCAATTCTAATCTGCAGACTGTATCTGCTTCATCATCCAAATTTGATTCAGAAGTTACTGCAGCCATTGACATGCTCATCGCAAAAAGCCTTATTGACATTAAAGAAGGAAGAGTTCACTCACATGCTGCCGTTATGCAAAAAGCAGCAGAATGGTTGAAAGAGAATTAATCTGGACACAAACCGCTATTTGCCCATAATATTACTACAAAACTAAATGAACACATTCAATTGATACTTCAATATCCAAAATGTGGAAAGCCCTATAAGATGTCAAAAATTAGAGAGTTTGTGTTTGATGGATTTAGTCTATTTTACCGAGTAAAAACAAGGCAAATCATCATCCATTTATTCTGGGATAACCGACGAAAGCGGCTATTCAATGGACAGTATTTCTTTTAACAACGCTTCATTTACATCAATAGAAAAAGTAATTCTTGACCAAAGTTTACGTGAAATGGAAGCTGGACTTGGAATACCCAACGCTGTTTTCTTTAAAGTAGCAGCGCAGTTATTTAAAAAGAAGTAACATGAAACTCCACCTCCTCAGACACGCTAAAACCAACCAAAGTTCACCAACAGGTCTAGATTACGACCGCGAACTTTTGCCGCGCGGCTACGAGCAAATTGCCGAACTCAAACAATTCTTAGCTCAGCACCCGATCCAACCCAAACACATTTTGTGCTCAAGCGCCATGCGCACCCGCCAAACACTCGCTGAATTGCAAGATTTTTGGCCTTCAGCTCAGATTCAATTCATTGATGAGCTTTATTTGGCTTCCAAACAAGAAATTCTCAGCGAAATTTGCGCACTCCAAACTTCAGATGAAATTTTAGTGGTGGGCCACAACGAAGGCTTGAGCGAACTAGCCCTGAACCTCGCTCGCCCCCGACATTTACTCAAAACCTGTGGCTTTGTGAGTATTGCATTTCCTTTTGAAACAAGCGCTTATATCTCGGCAGACACCGGGAATATTACAGCGCTGTTTAGGGTGGTTTAGGGGATTAAACATGCCACTCTGTCAGCTCATTTAGCATGGCATAAATCTTGTCCAACCCGGGCCAGATGTATACAAGAACAACAGCCAATCAACAACTGCGCGCCGCCGCTTTACCAGCACTTTTGGTACTGATCATCATGTGGTTAGTCTATTGGGCCGACTTCCTCTTTCCAATCGATTTTCAGCGTTACGGTTTGCAAGCACAATACATCAAAGGCCTGCGCGGCATTGTCCTGATGCCCTGGATACACGCCCACAACGACATCAAACACATCCTCAACAATAGCCTTCCGACCTTTTTGCTGCTCACATTGCTTTTTCAATCCTACAAAGAAATTGCTTGGCGCGTATTTATTATGTCATGGTTCTTTACCGGTGCTCTCTTGTGGTTCATTGGCGGAAGCAACGGTGCCATACACATTGGCATGAGTGGAGTTATTTATGCGCTTACAGGTTTTCTTTTCACTTCTGGGGTGTTGCGCAAGTATCTGCCACTTCAGGCGCTCTCGTTATTTATTGTTTTTCTTTACGGATCCATGATTTGGGGCATTTTCCCAACCCAGCCGCGGGTGTCTTGGCAAGGGCATTTGTCAGGGCTTGTTGTCGGGGTCGTTTTAGCGTTTGTCTACAGAAAACAAGGACCTCAAAGACCAAAATACCAATATGAAATCGAGAAAGAACTTGGCATAGAACCACCGGACTTCGAAGGCGACCTCCAACGCGCCATCGAGGCCGAATTGGCACAAAGCAAACAAGCACCTACAATTGTTGTTTACGATTACAAAAAGAACGACTAATTTTAAGGCGTGGAAGAAATCCGAAATAAAGTCAAGGAAAGCGGCCTGGTACAGCTCGACCTCGCCACCTACAAACCGAAGTTGGTACTCATTGGCCTCGACCTCTCCGAGCAACTTTGGCAAGGTTTTGTCCTGAAAGAAAAGGACTTCCGCGACTGGATCAAAAACCACAACTGGGCCCAATATGCAGGTAAAGCGGTATATATCCATTGCAGCACCGATGCCATTATTCCAACTTGGGCGTTTATGCTCGTATCTTCTGCACTTCAAAAAGAAAATGTGTACAGCCAAGTCGGTTCTGAATTAGAGCTGGCTAAAGCACTGATTCAAGAAGAGATTTGCAGCATTGAAATTGAAACATTACTAGATCAGCGTGTCATTATAAAGGGTTGTGCCGACATTGCTGACCCGGCCTTTGCGATGTCCTATTTAGTGCGCTTCCTGCAACCATATGTCAAATCTATTATGTACGGCGAGCCGTGTAGTACGGTACCAATTTTTAAAAAATGATCCAAGCCTGGCTTCACGCGGCGCGCCTCAGAACGCTTCCGCTTTCACTTTCCGGAATTATTGTTGGTACGGCACTTGCGGCACTCCTCGACGTTTTTAACGGACTCATTTTTAGCCTAGCGCTACTCACCACCATTGGCTTTCAGGTGCTTTCCAACTTTGCCAATGACCTTGGCGACAGCCAAAAAGGAACCGATAACGCGGAGCGGGTTGGGCCTGCGCGCGCCATTCAGAGTGGGCAGTTGACTGCTGCTCAAATGAAAAGAGGCATGTGGGTTGTTGGTTTGATTTCCCTCGTGAGTGCGCTACTTTTGATCCGAACCAGCGTTTCCAACCTGAGTCAAACTGCGATTTACACGTACGTACTTCTTGCAATTGCTTGTATTGCCGCCGCGATTACCTATACCGTCGGGAAAAACGCCTATGGGTACCGTGGTTTGGGCGACATCATGGTCTTTATTTTCTTTGGACTGGTGAGCGTCATTGGCGTTTTTGGTCTTTATGGCGAAGGATTTGAATGGTTGGTTTTATTCCCGGCCATCAGTATGGGAGCTTGGAGCACGGCTGTTCTGAACCTTAATAATTTAAGGGACATCACCAACGACGCCAAAATGCAAAAGCGCACCATGGTGGTGCAATTGGGCTTTGAGCGCGCGAAGCTCTATCACGTTTTTCTGGTGAGTACTGGTTTGGCGACTTGGTTTTTTACTGTTTATCTCCTTGCATTTAACACCTACAACTATTGGCTTTTTGGCGCGTTGTTGCCTTCAATTGGTTTTGTTTTGCACCTGAAAAGGGTCTTAGACAACCATGAGCCCGCTAGCCTCGATCCAGAACTTAAAAAAGTCGCGTTATTGACCTTCTTTTCAGCATTGCTTTTTGCAATTTTACTTAACTTTGCCCCGCATTAAATCAACACACATGAACATCCTTGTTTGTATATCCAAAGCGCCAGACACCACGTCCAAAATTGCTTTCACCAACGGCGATACCCAATTTGACGAAAACGGCGTTCAATATATTGTCAACCCCTACGACGAATGGTACGCCTTGGTTCGTGCCCTCGAGCTCAAAGAAGCGCAAGGTGGCAACGTGACCATCATTACCGTTGGCACTGCCTCCGACGATGCCGTTATCCGCAAAGCACTCGCTATCGGAGCCGACGACGCCGTACGCATCGATGCTCCTGCCACCGACGCCTATTATACAGCTATGCAAATTGCAGCGTATGCGAAAGGCAAAGGTTTTGACCTCATCCTTACGGGTAAAGAAACCATCGACTACAACGGTTCTCAGGTTGCGGGCATGATTGCCGAAGCCCTTGAGCTACCTTATGTTTCAATCGCTACCAAACTAGATGCAAACGGCAGCACCATCAGCTGCGAGCGCGAAATCGTTGGCGGTGTGCAAGAAGTTGAAGTCCAAGCGCCGGCTGTCATTAGTTGTGCCAAAGGAATGGCTGAGCAACGCATTCCGAACATGCGCGGCATTATGGCTGCACGCACCAAACCACTCAACGTAGTGGCTCCAGCAGCGTTAGAAGCGCTTACCACCTACAGTAGCTACAGCATGCCTGCAGCGAAGTCTTCAGTTAAACTCATCGATCCAAACAACCTCGACGAACTCGTTGCGCTTTTACACAACGAAGCCAAAGTCCTTTAAGCTTTACACCCATGAATCTCGTATACATCAATTCAGCAAATGGTTTGTCCAAAGCAGCTTTGGAAACCGTCACATACGCTAAAAAATTAGGGGCTGATGTCGCCGTTATCACCAACGGAAACGCAAGCGCCGACCAACTCGCTAGTCTTGGAGCTTATGGTGCCACTACCGTTCTTCAAGATAGCTCCGTAGATGGCCAAGATCCAAGTCAACTCGTTAAAATGGTTGCTGCCGCTGCTCAAAAAGTAGGCGCTAGCACCATCATTTTCTCCCATGACCTCATCGGAAAAGCCGTTGCGCCACGCCTTTCAGTTCGCCTCAAAGCGGGTCTTGTGGCGGGTGCTGTTGCGCTTCCTGAAGCCAATGGCAGCATCAAAGTCAATGTATTTTCCGGTAAAGCATTTGGTTATGTAAGCGTCAATAGCAGCACGCGCATCATTTCCCTTTTGCCGAATAGCATTCAGCCAGAACAAAATGGCTCCAATTGCGGTGTCGAGGCCTTTGACAGCCAAGCAGGAAGCAGCGCCATCACTGTCAAAGCCACCAAAAAACCAGAAGGGGCAATTCCACTTCCTGAGGCCGAACTCGTGGTTTCTGCGGGCCGCGGGCTCAAAGGACCTGAAAACTGGGGAATGGTCGAAGATTTAGCCACAGCCCTTGGCGCAGCCACCGCTTGTTCACGTCCAGTTGCCGACATCGGATGGCGCCCTCACCACGAACACGTAGGGCAAACAGGTGTTGCCATTCGCCCAAATCTTTACATTGCTGCCGGAATTTCAGGTGCCATCCAACACCTTGCTGGCGTCAACGGATCCAAAGTAATTGTTGTCATCAACACCGATGCCGAAGCGCCTTTCTTTAAAGCCGCAGACTACGGAATTGTCGGCGATGCATTTGAAGTATTGCCGCGCTTTACAGAAGCTGTTAAACGTTTCAAGGCTGCGCAACATTAATCTTTGATTTACGTATAAGCCACCCGAATGCAGAAGACACGCCTCGAAATTACGGGTATAGAACCCAGCCATATTCAATCTGGCTCTTATGTGCTTACCCTAAAAGAAACAGACGGGCAACGCAAACTCCCTATTGTTATTGGTGGTTACGAGGCGCAAGCTATAGCAGTAGAGCTCGAAAAGATGAAGCCTTCCAGGCCCCTCACCCACGACCTCTTCCGCGCTTTCAGTTTGGCATTTGCGGTCGAAATCAAAGAAATTCTCATTTACAAGTTCAAAGAAGGCGTCTTCTTTTCCAAACTCATTTGCGTGAAAGACGGCGTCATCACCGAAATAGATTCTCGCACCTCTGACGCCATTGCAATTGGTGTTCGTTTCAATGCCAAAATGTATACGCTCAATAGTATTCTAGACGAAGTGAGCGGCTTTTCGGCTAACGACATGAACGAGCCGTATGATTTTGACGATGAAAATGATATCTTTGACCAAGACGAGCATGCGCCAAACGAATGGGATATCTACGCAACAGAAGAGCTAGAACACCAACTTACTGAGGCCCTCGACAACGAAGATTACGAACTAGCATCAAAAATTCGCGATGAACTTAACCGACGCCATCAAAACTAGACTAACCCTTCTCAGTTTTTTACAATTTTTTGTTTGGGGAGCCTGGCTCACTACCATTGGCACCTACTGCACTGAAGGTAAAGGCTGGAGTTTCCCTCAATTTGGCGCCATCTTTTCGACCTTAGCGCTTTCTTCTATCCTCATGCCTTCCATAATTGGCATCATTGCCGATAAATGGATGCGCGCCGAAAGACTCTACGGTATCTTACACCTCACGTATGCGGGGTTTATGTTGCTCATTCCCAACTTGTCTTTCGTACAAGACAGTTTTCCTTCTCTTCAAAAAATGGAAGAATACGAACTCCTTTATTGGATAGTTTTTGGGGGTATGCTTGCCTATATGCCGACCATTTCTCTGTCCAATTCTGTGTCTTACCGCATCTTGAAAATGAACAATTTTGAGGTGCAAAAAGACTTCCCTAAAATTCGTGTTTGGGGCACCATCGGCTTTATTGCCGCCATGTGGCTCACCAATTTAAGTGGCAGTAAGGCAAGTGCTAATCAATTTTACATTGCAGGGGCTGGCGCATTGCTTCTTGGCCTCTATGCCTTTACACTTCCGGCTTGTATGCCACAAGGCAAAACAACAGAGAAAAAATCACTGACCTCCCAACTTGGTCTAGATGCTTTCAAGCTTTTTGCCGACTACCGCATGGCCTTGTTCTTCATTTTTTCCATCCTTCTTGGTGCCGCACTGCAACTTTCAAACATGTACGGAGACGCCTACCTGAGTAGCTTTACCAAAGGTTCACTTGTCGAGAAATATTCCACGATAATCTACTCCATTTCACAAGTTTCGGAAACCATTTTTATCTTGACCATTCCTTTCTTCTTGAAACGCTTTGGCATCAAAAATGTCATGTTATTTGCGCTTGTCGCATGGGTATTGCGCTATGGCTTTTTCGCCTATGGCAGCTCAGATTTCGGTGTGTTCCTCATTGTCATGAGTTGCATTGTGTACGGAATGGCTTTTGATTTCTTCCTGATTTCAGGGTCTATGTTTGTCGAAAACAACACAGATAGCAGCATGCGCTCGAGTGCGCAGGGCTTGTTCATCATGATGACCAACGGCATCGGGGCGTATATCGGAACAGTTGCCAGTAGTGCGCTTATTGGTGCTTATTTTATTTTACCAAACGGCAATACCGATTGGAACGGTGCTTGGTTGTTATTTGCGGCCTACTCTTTGGTCGTCGCCATTCTCTTCATGTTGCTCTTCAAAGAAAAACCTCAGGCCGCGTGAGAATTGAATGGCTTAATTGCCAGTAGTTTCGACTTGTTTTGAAACAAAAATTATTTTACAAACTTATAGCCCACCCCTCTGATCGAATAGAAATGCTGCGGATTTTTTGGGTCGGGTTCGAATAATTTTCTGAAGGCTAAGATATAATTATCGATGGTGCGCGATGTAGGTATTTGATCGGAACCCCAAAGTCGGTCGAGGATTTCATTTCTAGACACCACCTTCCCTTCTTTCTCGATAAAGAGCTCTAATAATTGCACCTCTCTTTTTGTAAAAGTATGAAGTAAGTTTCCTTGCGGATTTCTCACTTCAAACGTCGTGAAATTTACTTGGTGCGCGCCAATTTGTTGGGCGGTGGACTGCTCATTTTGGACCGATCCGTTGATCAAGATTTGAACCTTCAACAAGAGCTCCTCTAGGTCAAAGGGTTTGACTAAATAGTCGTTTGCGCCGAGCTTCAGCCCAGCAACCCGGTCTGCGGTGGTGCCTTTAGCCGATAAAAAAAGAATAGGAGCAGAAGAATGCTTGCGAATTTCCTTGCAAAGATCAAAACCGGATACATTTGGAAGCATGACGTCCAAAATCACTAAATCAAAATGGATAGGGCCCGAAAAGAGCTGATTGGCGACAGCTCCATCGGCATAAGATTCAACGGTATAGCCTTCCAATTCTAAATTAAGAGCGATCATGTCACGGAGGCTTTGCTCGTCTTCAACTAAACAGATTCTGTGCATGGTTTTTACCTGGAAAATATTATTTTTGATGAAATTACTATAAACTCATCAAACTATGAATAAAATTCTACGCTACGGGCTCCTCTTTTTAGGTCTTCAGGTAAGCGTTTGGGCGCAACAATCACTTGCCCACACCTCTAAACTAGAGCTCAGCAAAGACATTCCAACTTTGTCTTTACAAACCCCCGACCTCACAGCACTTGCCGCTGAAGATGAAATCCGCGACAAACAAGGTGTCCTTTACAGAATTGGTGTAGCCATTCCTACGCATTTAAATACCCAAAATTCAGGTTTCTGGACAACTCAGCCCGACGGCAGCCGCAAATGGCAAATTGTCATTTCAGCACCAGGTGCAGAGGCCATCAGCTACCTCTTTGAAAAGTTTGTTTTGTACGGTGGTAGCACTTTACGCATTCAAAATCTTGGTGGTCAAGATGTACATCCAATGCTCACCAGCAACGACGTGGAGTCTCATCAAATGCAAAATGCGGCACTTTGTGGTGGCGCAACTCACGTCCTTACGCTTACCGAGCCAGCTTACACAACTCCTTCAGAGATCTACATCGATCGCATCATGTACAACTACCGCTCCACTGGCTTTCAGACTGAAGAAAAAATCAATGAGTCTGAGCCTTGCGAGGTGAATGTCAACTGTTCTCCTGTTGGCGACCCATGGCAAGATGAAAAGCGCGGTGTAGCCCGTATTTATGTAGTTGAAGGCGCTGAGGTTGGTTGGTGTTCTGGATCTTTGATCAACAACACAGCTCAAGATTGCAAGCCTTATTTCTTGACCGCATTACACTGCGGTGTGAACGCAACAACTGCCAATATGAACCAATGGAAATTTTATTTCCGCTACGAAGCTGTAGCTTGTACAAACCCCACTACAGTTGGTACACTCGCTAATTATTTTGTTAACGGTTGTTTGCGCATAGCTGATTCAGCAGATGGCGGAGGCAACTCAGGCTCTGACTTCTTACTTGTCAAACTAGGTAACGCTAATAACGAAAACACCGTTATTAACAACCTTAAATCAGCGAACTTCAATGCCTACTGGAACGGTTGGAATGCAAGCACAACCCCTACAACTGGCGGAGCGAGTATCCACCACCCTGCTGGTGACATCAAAAAAATCTCTACATTCAACGGTAATACGATTTCAACCCAATGGGGCTCCGCTACAGGCTCACACTGGCGCGTTACCTGGACCGCTAATGCCAATGGACACGGCGTTACCGAAGGTGGTTCTTCAGGCTCTCCATTATTTGACGCGGCAAGTGGCAACATTATTGGCACACTTACTGGTGGTGGCTCATATTGTACAGCCTTGAATGCACCAGATCAATAAGGAAAAATGGCCTTTCACTGGACCAACAACGGCACAATTGCTGCTAAGCAACTCAAACCATGGCTAGACCCTGCTAACCTCAATGTTTTGGTTTTTGGAGGTTCTGCTGACCCATGTACGCCAACTACTCCAGTTGCCCCAACGGCTAACTTTACCGCAAACGCGACATCAGTGACGCCAGGCACAACAGTTAGTTTCACAGATTTATCGACTGGCTTGCCAACATCTTGGGCGTGGTCAGTGACCCCAACAACTGGTTGGAATTACGCTGGAGGTTCTTCTGCTAGCACGCAAAATCCGCAAATTACCTTCAATACAGTAGGGCAATACACTGTCAGCCTGACCGCAACAAATGCGCAGGGGTCAGATGTAGAAACCAAAAACAACTACATTGTGGTAGCACAAGTAACAGGCCCGTGTACGGCAAGTGCAGAATGTGACGAATACATCAACACGGTGAGCTTCAACACCATTAACAATACTTCTGCATGCGGCAACAATGGTTATACTGACTTCACTGGGACAAGTACTTCAGTGGCTCAAGGAACCACCCACACGCTCACCATTACACCTGCAATTATCACTAACACCCAAGCATCGGCTTATACTAACGACGAAATCGCTGCCTGGATTGACTTCAATAACGACTACGATTTCAACGACGCAGGTGAGCAAGTTGCTTATGTTTTGGTAGCTACCGGCTGGACCAACACTTTCAACGTGACCATTCCTTTAGCATCTTACACTGGCACGGTGCGCATGCGCGTTCGTATTTCTTACCAACCAGACGGCGCAATTAACCCTTGTGGCCCTGCTTCTTATGGTGAAACCGAAGACTACAGCATCAACATTACTTCTGGCGCCGGCATCAACGACAATCCGTTGTCTCAGGTTCAAGTGTATCCGAACCCAGCTAATGAAGTGTTATTTGTAGATTTAAAAGACCTCGAAAACGTGAGCAGCATTGCCATTCTCGATATCAACGGCAAGCAAATTCAAGAATCGAATAAAATCCAAGACGGCATCAATAGCTTCCAAATTGCAGGCTTAAATGCAGGAATGTATCAAGTGAGAATTATTCAAAACGGATACCAATACACGCAACGCGTGATCAAACTATAAGGATTAAATCCCTTTTTGAAAATACGAAGCGGCCCGTTCTAAATGGGCCGCTTTTTTTTGTGGCAACATTCTGTTCCAGTTGGCAACCATTTGCGAAGTGCGCATATTTTTTCGCAATCTTTCTTGATGTTTGTCGACAAAATTCCAAAACAACGCGTCAAATAGGGCCGCGCCGTCTGCGTCCATCTTGAGGCCTTGTTTTTTGAGGTAATTTGACCCTGAAAAATAAGGTTTGGTGGTCATTAAGCCGCCATCGGCATATTGGCTCATGCCGTAAACATTGGGTACCATGACCCAGTCATAAGCATCCATGAAGTTGCTCATGAAAAAGCGATACACCTCGTCTGGATGAATTTCGGACAAGAAAAAGAAGTTCCCTAAGAGCATGAGGCGCTCAATATGATGCGCATAGGCATGTTGCTCCATTTTTTGTGTGGTGTGCTGAAGAAAAGATAAGTTTCCGAGTTGTTCCCAATTGAGTTTACTTTGGTGCTGAATGGCGTTGGTCTTGCGTTGTTGCACGCCCGCGCGTTCGTATACTGCACGAATGAATTCTCTCCACCCAACCACTTGTCTTAAAAAGCCTTCTGTGCTTTCGATAGAGACCTTTCCCTCCTGATAACAATTCAGTACCTCATCAATAACCTGACTCGGTGTCAATAAGCCCGCATTGAGCGCAGTTGAAAGATTTGAATGAAATACATAGGGCGCAGCGGTACTAAATGCATCTTGATAGGGCCCGAACAGGCTCAGGTTGTTTTGGACAAAAAAGTGGAGTGCTGCTTTGGCTTCTTCATGCGTAACTGGATAAAAAGAAAGGTCGGGATTGCCAAGGTTGTTTGGGAATTCTATTGTAATTTCCCTTTCTGCGTTTTTGGACCACTCGCTTTGGTAGCTTGGAAAAGCAGGTAAATCAAGTCCTTTGGGTAAAGCTTTTCTATTATCGGAATCAAAACTCCAACGCCCACCAATGGGCTGGCCATCTTGTTCCAATAAAATCCCTAAACGGAGGCGTTGCTTTTTGTAAAAATCGGCTAAAAAAAAGCGCTGTGTTTGCTTGCCAAGCAGCGAATCGTTGTCGCTTTTTGAGTTCAGAAAGGAAGGGTTGTCATGCCAAATGAGTTTGAGTTGATATTGCTGGGCAAAACGACGTATTCTTCTTTCTAAGAGATAATCTGTGGGGTCAACGACATGAACTTGGTTTGCACTTTGCTGCAATTTTTGAAAAACATTGCTTAACTGCGCTTCCTGATGCGCGAAATAAGAGACTTCCTTCTCGTTACTCCGCATTTTTTCTGCGTAGTAACTCATAGAGGCCCTATGGAACGTGAGCTTTTTGCGATGAAAAGGGAGTTGCAAAAAGAACAAATCATCTTCGATGAACCAAAAGGTTGAAACCGCTGCAAACGCAGGATGCTGCTCGAAAAGCTGCTGAGGAAAAACCAGGCAAATAGCTGTAGGCATAAAGGACTAACAGCCAAATATGGGCTTTGTTCTGTGCCTTCATTTTGACTTCATACAGACATCATCAAAACCTAACATTTCGCACAAACTCTGTGTAAATTTGTCGTGTATTTAAAAGCTACCATGGATAAAGTTTCTTACGTTGGCAACGCAGATGTGAATGCCATCGAACACCTCTACCAACAATACCGACAAGACCCCACAAGTGTAGATCACAGTTGGGCTAAATTTTTTGAAGGCTTCGAGTTTGCCCAAACCAGCTATGAGCAAGGTGACAGTATTCCAGAAAACTTTGTAAAGGAATTCAAAGTCATCAACCTCATCAACGGCTACCGCACACGCGGGCACCTATTTACGAAAACCAATCCGGTCAGAGAGCGCCGCAAGCATGCACCTAATTTAGACATCACCCATTTTGGACTTACTGAACAAGATCTCAACGAGGTCTTTCAGGCAGGTGAGCAAATTGGAATTGGCGCAGCTAAATTATCTGATATCATTGCTCACCTTGAACTGACCTATTGTCAATCAATTGGTATCGAATACGTTTACATGCGAGACCCAGAGCGCATTGACTGGTTTCGCAACAAAATTGAACTCAGCAACCGACCTGTTTTCGATCCAAAACGCAAGAAAAAGATCTATGAAAAACTCAACCAAGCAACTGGTTTTGAGGCTTTCTTAGGAAAGAAATTTGTAGGGCAAAAACGCTTCTCCATTGAAGGTGGTGAGGGCTTAATTCCTGCGCTCGATACCCTCGTTCACAAAGGCGCCTCCCTAGGGGTTGAATATTTTGTCATGGGCATGGCGCACCGCGGCCGCCTGAATACCCTTGCCAATATTTTTGAAAAACGTCCACGCGATATCTTCAGAGAATTTGAAGGTAAAGAATTTGACTTTGAAACTAATTTTGACGGCGACGTCAAATACCATCAAGGTTTCACCTCGCATATTTCACTTGAAAACGGACAAGAAATTGGTCTTACTCTTGCGCCAAACCCTTCCCATTTAGAAGCAGTCAATACTGTAGTAGAAGGAATTGCAAGAGCAAAGATTGACCACGTTTACCACACCGAAGACAAAGTATGTCCGGTACTCATTCATGGTGATGCTGCAATTGCAGGTCAAGGAATTGTCTATGAAACCATTCAGATGGCAGGTCTAGACGGCTACCGAACAGGCGGAACTATTCATATTGTTGTCAATAACCAAGTTGGCTTTACCACAAACTACCTCGACGGACGCACCTCGACGTACTGTACAGACATCGCCAAAACAACTCTTTGCCCGGTTTTCCATGTCAACGGAGACGACATCGAAGCAATTGTAACCACTATCGAAATCGCTATGGAATACCGCCAGGCTTTCCACCGCGATATTTTTATTGACTTACTTTGCTACCGTAAATACGGTCACAACGAAGGCGACGAACCAAAATTCACACAGCCAAAGCTTTACAACATCATTGCAAAGCACCCAAATCCAAGAGAAATCTACCTCGAACAATTGCAAAGAGAAGCCTTACTCTCTGCTGAAGAGGCCAAACAAATTGAGCAAGTTTATCAACAGTTTCTAGAAGAAGAATACGAGCAATCAAGAAGCCGTGATAAAGCATTGGTTTATGACTTCTTGAGCCTCACCTGGAAAGGTTACCGCCACGGTACGGCACAAGATTTTGAAAAATCACCACAAACCGGGATCGCTAAAAAAGAACTACTCAGTCTTGGACGCAAACTTGCAACACTTCCGGAAGGCAAAAAATATTTTAGAAAAATTGCCAAAATATTCGAAGATCGCTTAACTGCAATCGAAAACGATAAATTGGATTGGGGTTCGGCCGAAATGTTGGCTTATGCCACCCTCCTAGCTGAAGGACACGCCGTGCGTATCTCTGGGCAAGACGTCGAGCGCGGAACGTTCTCGCACCGACACGCAGTTGTCAAGACCGAAGACACCGAAGAAGAAGTACTCACCCTCAATGCCCTTCAAGAGAAACAAGCGCCTTTTACTATTTACAACTCGCATTTATCTGAATACGGTGTGCTTGGTTTTGAATATGGCTACTCCCTAGCCAATCCATCTGGCCTGACCATTTGGGAAGCGCAATTCGGCGATTTCTTCAATGGCGCGCAAATTATGGTAGACCAATTCATCTCTGCTGGCGAAGACAAATGGGCTACACAAAGTGGTTTAGTCATGCTATTGCCACACGGCTATGAAGGTCAGGGTGCCGAGCACTCCAGCGGCCGTATGGAACGTTTTTTACAACAATGTGCGGATCTAAATATGCAAATTGTCAATACATCCACACCCGCCAACCACTTCCATTTATTGCGCCGCCAAATCAAACGCGATTTCCGCAAACCACTCGTGGTGTTCTCTCCTAAAATGCTCTTGCGCTACCCAGATGCAACATCTAGCCTAGACGAAATGGCAAAAGGCAGTTTCCAAGAAGTACTTGACGACCCAACGGCTGTTGCTAAAAACATCGATACCGTTGTATTGTGTAGCGGAAAGTTCTATTACGAAATGAAAGTAAAAGCAACCGAACTCGGCGTTAAAAACATGGCTTTTGTTCGCGTAGAACAACTCTATCCTTTGCCAGCTGCACAAATCGATGCCGTACTAGCAAAATACAAAGCCAAAAACATCTTGTGGGCGCAAGAAGAACCTGCCAATATGGGCGCTTGGATGCACATGGCCATGAATATGCGTCATCTTCCACTAGTTGGTATTTGCCGTCCTGCAAGCGCTGCTAGTGCAGAAGGTTCCAAAAAATTACACGAAATTCGTCTTAAAAAATTGTTCACCGACCTCTTTGCCTACGCAAAGTAAGCTAAAAATAGAATCTTATGTCACTATTAGAAATGAAGGTCCCGAGTCCGGGAGAATCGATCTCAGAAGTAGAAATTGCCACTTGGCTCGTTGCCGACGGAGATTACGTTGAAAAAGATCAAGCAATTGCTGAAGTAGATTCAGACAAAGCCACTTTAGAATTGCCAGCTGAAGAAAGCGGTATCATTACGCTCAAAGCTGCCGAAGGTGATGTAGTTAAAGTTGGTCAGGTTGTTTGCCTCATCGACACAAGTGCGGCCCGCCCTGCCGGCACAGCTGCCCCAGCTCCGGTAGCAACTCCAGCTCAAGAAGCGCCAGTGGCACCCGTTGCAGCTCCTGCCGCAGCGGCACCCGCACCTAATCCAGACCCTGTAAAGCCAGCAAGCTACGCAGCGGGCGCAGCATCTCCAGCTGCAGCTAAAATCATCAAAGAAAACAACATCAATCCTGCACTTGTAAAAGCGAGTGGCAAAGACGGCCGCATCACCAAACAAGATGTAGTGGCAGCGATGTCTGCTGGTTTCTCCACCGAAGCTGCCCAAGGTTGGGGCGGAACGCGCGAGCAAAGCCGTGAAAAAATGTCTATGTTGCGCCGCAAAATCGCAGAGCGCTTGGTAGCCGTGAAAAACGAAACTGCCATGCTCACTACCTTTAACGAGGTGGACATGAAACCAATTATGGATGTGCGTGCCAAATACAAAGACGCCTTTGCCAAACACCACGAAGTGAATCTTGGCTTCATGTCGTTTTTCACCAAAGCGGTTACCGAAGCACTCAAATTGTATCCTGCCGTGAACGCTCAAATTGACGGCAACGAAATGATCTTCCACGACTACGCAGATATCGGCATTGCTGTTTCTTCGCCAAAAGGCCTAATGGTTCCGGTTGTGCGTAACGCCGAACAAATGAGTTTAGCCGAAATCGAAAGAGAAATCAAGCGCTTAGCTATCAAAGCCCGCGACGGCAAAATGACGCCAGAAGACATGAGCGGCGGTACCTTTACCATCACCAACGGCGGCGTTTTTGGCTCAATGCTTTCTACACCTATCATCAATCCGCCGCAATCTGCAATTTTAGGAATGCACAACGTGGTTGAGCGCCCAGTTGCCATCAACGGTAAGGTGGAAATCCGTCCAATAATGTATGTAGCGCTTTCTTACGACCACCGCATTATCGACGGAAAAGAATCGGTTGGCTTCCTTGTGAAAGTCAAAGAAATGCTAGAAAATCCTGAGCGCATGATTTTCGGATCCAAAGATCCAATGCAAATCTTGCTCGGACTTTAATCTTTACTTTTTTAAACTTACAAAAGCGCTCTTCTGAGCGCTTTTTTTGCTTCTGAGCTTTGGATTGCTTTTCGTATATTTGCTGTTCTAAAATAAGCAGATACAATGTCAAAAATCAGGAAGCAAGACGCCCTAGATTACCATTCCTCAGGCAGACCCGGGAAAATCGAAGTAATCCCTTCAAAGCCCTACGCCTCCCAACGAGACCTCTCCTTGGCTTATTCGCCAGGCGTAGCCGAGCCTTGCTTGCGCATTGCCGAGAACAAAGCCGATGTCTATAAATATACCGCCAAACGCAACCTTGTAGCCGTTATTTCTAACGGAACTGCCGTTCTTGGCCTTGGTGACATAGGCCCAGAAGCATCCAAACCAGTAATGGAAGGCAAAGGATTGTTGTTTAAAATATTTGCCGATATCGATGTTTTCGACATTGAAGTAGACGCCAAAGACCCTGAACTCTTTATTCAGACCGTCAAAGCAATTGCACCTACATTTGGCGGCATCAACCTAGAGGACATCAAAGCGCCTGAGGCCTTTGAAATCGAGCGCCGACTCAAAGAAGAGCTCGATATCCCGATCATGCACGACGACCAACACGGAACGGCCATTATTAGTGCTGCCGCACTTTTAAATGCACTCGAACTCGCCGAAAAACAAATTGATCAGATCAAAATTATTGTTTCCGGAGCAGGTGCTGCAGCTGTTTCTTGCATCAAATTATACCATCGTTTGGGCGTGAAGCCCGAAAATGTATATATGTACGATTCAAAAGGACTCATTCACGCAGGTCGCACCGACCTCGACGACATGAAGCAAACTTTTGCAACACATCCGAAAGACGTCGATTTCGAGACTGCTTTCAACGGTGCCGACGTCTTTTTAGGGCTCTCCAAAGCGGGGCTTGTCAGCAAAGACATGATTGCCTCAATGGCCAAAGACCCTATCGTTTTTGCACTTGCCAACCCAGAACCTGAAATTGCCTACAAAGAAGCAATGTCTGTGCGCAAAGACATCATAATGGCAACCGGCCGCTCCGACCATCCTAATCAGGTTAACAACGTACTCGGCTTCCCGTACATTTTCCGCGGTTCGCTAGACGTGCGCGCCACAACCATCAACGAAGAAATGAAACTTGCAGCGGTAAACGCTATTGCTGCTCTCGCCAAAGAAACCATTCCCGAAGAAGTCATCGAAGCCTACGGCGGCAAAAACATCTCTTTTGGTCGGGAACAGATTATACCTAAACCGCTCGACCCACGACTCATTTACTACGTTGCTCCGGCCGTAGCACGTGCAGCCATGGAGTCGGGTGTTGCCCAAGAACCCATTGAAGATTGGGAAGAATACGAAAACCAACTCAAGAGCCGCCTCGGTCTTGACAACAAATTGCAACGCAACATCACCTCCAAAGCGCAAGGCAACCCTAAAACCGTTGTTTTCCCGGAGGGCGACAACATTAAAATACTCAAAGCGGCCCAACAAGCCTATGACGAAGGCGTTGCATTTCCAATCCTACTAGGTAAGAAGCAACGCATCCTCGACCTCATGAATGAGTACAGCATCGAAATACCAGATGTGCAAATCATCGACTGTAAATCCGATGAAGAGGAAGCGCGCCGTATTCAATACGGCAAAGAATTCTTCGACAAGCGCAAACGAAAAGGCATCACCGAATACGAAGCCATTTCCCTGATGCGCGAACGCAATTATTTTGGCGCCATGATGCTCAATATGGGCGAAGCCGAAGCCATGGTTACGGGGCTAACCCGCAGCTACCGCTCAGTGCTCAGACCCGCAATTAGCACCATCGGTTTGCAAAAAGACATCAATACGATTGCCGGTATGTACATCCTCAACACCAAAAAAGGTCCGCTTTTCTTGGCAGATACCACCGTCAACCTGAATCCAACAGCAGAACAAATCGCCGAAATCACCGTCAACGTAGCTAAATTCATCCGTCGCTTGAAAGTTCAACCGCGCATTGCCCTTCTGAGCTACTCCAATTTTGGCTCCTCACCAGGCGACGACCCTGAAAAAATGGCTAAGGCAGTGCATATTCTCCACGAAACACAACCTAACTTGGTAGTAGATGGCGAAATGCAAGCCAATTTTGCTTTGAATCCAGAGCTCATGAATGAGAAATTCCCTTTCTCCTTTCTTGCCAATAAAGAGGTCAATACGCTTATTTTCCCGAATCTTTCTGCAGGTAATATCGCCTATAAGCTCTTACAA
>JAXITO010000003.1:0-123367 GCA_034680045.1 Crocinitomicaceae bacterium
ACCTGTAGCAAGTTACTTGGGAGTAGGTCAGAACCAAAAACAAACAAATGAAAAAGTATTTAAGTTTTCTCTTTGTTCTTAGCTTCATGTACGCTTGTAGCGACATCGAAGGGAATTTAGTAGGTGTGAGTGGTAGAGACACCTGGTATCCAGATGTCCTCGGTCCTGGAAAAGTTCCACTTGGCATGGTTTACGTGCCATCAGGAGCCTATCAGGCCGGTGAAGACGATGAAGACATCATGGGCTGGCACACTGCGCGCAAGCGTACAGTGTCTGTTCCTGCATTCTACATGGACGCCACAGAAATTTCGAACAACGAATACCGCCAATTTGTGCATTGGGTTCGCGACTCCATTGCCCGTGAAAAGCTCTATCGCCGTAGCTACGACGAAGAAGCGGAGCGTTGGGTAAACATCCCAGACAATTTCTTTAAAGAGCCTTACCGCACTTTAATGGCAATGGGTTCTGATGTTCAAGGTGGTAACACCCCATTCCAATTGTTCATGGATTCTACCAACGGCACTGAGGTTGACAAAACCATCATGACCATGTTAGGTAACTACGATAAATCCAAAGGTAAAGGCAAGAAATTAGTCAATGGCTTCCAATACGACCAAAAGAAATACGGAATTACAGGTGGTCCGGACGAAAAATTCGATGTTATCATGTCCGATGATGACCTTCGCGGTATTTTCCAAATGTACAGCGGTTCCGCTAAGAAAAACGCCCCTGATAAAACAAGTGCTAAAGGCGCATCTACCAAAACCAAGTACAATCAAGGTGGCCGTCTTGAAAACCGCAAGTATTTCACCCTTAATTGGATGGAGCCTATTGACTACGAAGATCCCGAAATCGCTTTTATGTTGTCAGATATGTATTTGAGCGAAGCAGAGCGTTTTTACAATCGTCGCGAAATCGACACGCGTTTGCTTTACTTTGATTACTACTGGATTGACTACAAAGAAGCTGCTCGTAGAGGTAAAGTAATTACCAAATCTATCGATGCGCGCAAAACTTTTTCTTACGATAGCTTAAGCCCTGATGCAGACAACACTATCTATCAGCGTTCACGCAGAGAACCACTAGGTAAAGATTACAAATCTAATGACCTACACCGTTCTACGCTCATGACCATGGATCAAAATACCAATAAGGTTTGGGTTGATACATCTGTATACACCGAGCAATGGTCAGAGTTCACTAAACTCAATGACACGAGCTTATTACGCGGAACTATCCTTCAAAACCCCGGGCAAGATCTCGATTTAGGTTTTACAAATAGTAAGGGTTCCCACAATGCTATCCGTGGCCATTCCGACCGCTCCCGTTTCATCATCAAAGAGCGCATCAATGTTTATCCTGATACACTTTGCTGGGTCCGTGACTTCACCTATGCCAATAAGTCTGCAATGACTCAAAATTATTTCTGGAACACCGCTTACGACAACTATCCGGTTGTTGGTGTAACCTGGTCACAGGCGAAAGCTTTCTCTGTATGGCGTACACAAATCTTCCATTCTTGGTTACAAGCCAATGGCGATCTATTTGTGAACGACTTCCGTCTTCCAACTGAATCAGAATGGGAACGCGGTGCTCGAGGAGACCTCGACAACATGCAGTACCCTTGGGGTGGCCCATATATCAGAAATTCAAGTGGTTGTTTCCTCGCTAACTTTAAGCCGATGCGTGGTCGCTACTTCGAAGACGGTGGTTTCTACACAGTAAAAGTTTATTCTTACAATCCAAATGGTTTTGGTTTGTATTGTATGGCCGGAAACGTTGCCGAATGGTGTTCTACTGCCTACGACGAGTCTACATATGAGTTCGCTCACGATATGGCTCAAGACTTCGAGTACGATGCCAAAGATGGAGAAGCTCCAGTTAAGAAACGCAAAGTGCTTCGCGGTGGATCTTGGAAAGATATCGGCTACTATCTCATGAACGCTACAAGAACTTATGAATACCAAGATACCGCTAAAAGCTATATTGGTTTCCGTAACACCATGACTCACCTTGGTCGTGGAGGTAAAGATATCGAGCAAGAAAACGGTGAAGAGATTCAAACAGATATTATCCTAAACTAAACTATAAACTATAATTCAATTAATTTCTAAATTCTAAAAAAAACAAAAATTATGAGTGGTAATGGTGGATTTTTTGCATCGCGCAAGTACAAATTAATTACAAAGTATGTAACCGGATACGGAGCTTCTGTGGTAATCCTTGGAGCATTATTTAAAATCATGCACTGGCCAGCAGCTGACCAAATGTTGATTGTAGGTCTAATTACAGAGTCATTGATTTTTGCATTTATTGCGATGGAACCACTTCATGAAGAAGTAGATTGGACGCGCGTATTCCCAGAATTAGGCGTAGAAGAAAATAACGACGAAAACCGTTTGTTGCCACTCTTGAAAAAAGGTGGAATGGGCGGCGGCGGCGGTGCTGCTGATCAACTTGCTAAAGAATTGGACAAAGCAGGTATCGATCAAGCATTGTTGGCGAAGTTGAAAGACGGAATGTCAAACCTTGCAGATAACGCTAAATCTTTGGGTGCAATCTCTACTGCAGCAGGTGCTACTGATTCTTACGTGAAGAGCCTAGAAACGGCTTCTGAAGGTTTGAACAAATTGACTGAACAATATGCTTCATCAGCCAACGCTATCGCTGGTATTGCAGGAGATGGTCAGGGTAATTTTGGTGCCGAAATGCAAAAATTAGGTCAGAATCTTGGTGCACTCAACAACGTATACGAGCTACAATTGAAGTCTTCACAAGATTACCTTGAAAGCATGACTCAAATGAGTGGTCTTCAAGAAAACATCAAAACAATTATGGCAGACCTCGCGGCTTCTGCAAAAGATACGGCTTCTTACCGTGAAAACATGGCTATGTTGTCTCAAAATCTTACTGATTTGAACAACGTATATGGCAACATGTTGCGTGCGATGAGAGGTTAATCCCTTTCTTTAATTAAGTATTTATTTAGTAGTAACAAATTAAAATTAAAGAAAATGGCAGGTGGTAAGGAAACCCCAAGACAAAAGATGATTGGTCTCATGTACTTGGTATTGACTGCACTTCTTGCGTTGAACGTGTCTAAACAAATTCTCGATGCTTTTGTGGCTATCGAAGACAATATTCAACGAGGAAGTATAACACAATATGATCGTGGGCAAACTGCAAAAGGGTCTTTGATTGAAGAGCTTGGCAGCGTCACCAAAGATGAAGCTGGACGCGCAAAGGCCGAAAAGATCAAGAAATATCTTGGCATGATTGATAAAATCGACAAAAATGTTGGTGAATTCATCAAGTATGTTGACGATTTAAAGATTGAGTTGATTGCCGAAGTTGAAGGACCTGAAAAGGTGAAGACTGCAAAGATGAACGATAAAGAATCCATTGTTTGGAAAAAATACGATCCCAGTACACCATTACTTCCGGCGCGTTTGTATCTACAAGCCATTGAAACCAAAGACAACTTTGACGTTCCAATGCACAACATCGTTGGTTCAGAGATTTCAAAAATAGATCCAAAAAAGAAAGGTCAAAAACTTTGGGATCTCTTCAAAGGTCTCCGTTCATCAATCGTAGAAATTGCAGGGAACTATAAAGAGGGAGAAAAGAATGTCTGGAAATTGAAAGTTAAAGAAATCAATGCATACAAAGATTTCCAAGATTTAGAAAAGCAAATTCTAAAAATGTTCAATGCCCCTGGCAACAAAGTTAATCCTGAAGATTTAGAAGCTTTGGTTTCTATTTATCAAGAGTTAACCAAGCAAGAATACGCTGATCACCATGAGGCTAAGAATATCCATTGGTTAGGTCGCACCTTTGATCACGCCCCTCTTGTGGGTGCTTTGGCTTCTTTAAGTTCTATGCAAAATGAAATTTTGGCAGCTCGTGCAAAAGCAGTTAGTTTGTTGAAATCTAAAGTAACCACTGGAGAGTTCTCGTTCAACAAAATTCAACAGTTAGTTAGCGGCCCAGGTGTTGCTACGGCAGGTGAAGAAGTAGAGTTACTTGTAACAATGGCTGCTTATGATTCAGATAAAAATCCAGTTGTAACTTCTAGTACAGGAAACGTTGAAATCAAAGAGGGTATTGGGCGTATCAAAATGAAAGCTGGTATGTCTGACATGAAAGTGAATGGTACCGTTACTATCGTCAACAAATCTGGCGTACCTTACAAAAGAGACTGGGAATGGAAAGTTGCTATCGTTAAGGCGCAAGGATCTATTTCATTGCCTGAAATGAGTGTGCTTTACAAAGGTTGGAATAATAAAGTAGTTCCTGTTGTTGCAGGTGCAGTTAGCTCTTCTATTACAGTAGAAGGTGGCACTGCAACTAAAGCATCTTGGACTGACGCAGAAGGTAACAAATACGATGGCTATTATGTCAACGTAACAGGAGCTTCAAAGTTTGTTACAATTGGCTTGAACGGCAAAGACAAAGACGGGAAATCTAAATCTTTCGGTAAATTCAAGTATAAAGTGAAACCTTTCCCGAAAGCACAGTTACAAGGTACAACTATCTCTAAAACAACTGGTTTTAAAGCTGTAGTTTCTCTCGGTGCAGATAGTCCATTTACAGGTGTTAGCTTCCAGGTAATTGGTGGTTCTGTGATCTTAGGAAATGAAGAAATCACTTTCTCTGGTGACCGCGTTCCGGCTGCAGCAATTGCTAAAATTAAAGCAGGTAAACGTGTTGCTATCGATGTAACTTACAAGAGAACAGGTGGTAGCCCAGAAATTGCATCAGGTGTCTTGAAAGTGACTCCATAATTGATTAAAATTCAAGGATTATGAAAAATGTATTGTTGGTATTACTAAGTGTCTTGACATTTGCAGTTCAAGCACAAGATCGTCCACAACGAGGTCCATACAACACGCTGCCTGGTGGTGTTGTTGATGGAGTAGCGATTCAGGATGAAGTACCTGTTCGTGCAAAGGTTGAGTACGAGTACGTGAGAGCGAACGATGTAGCATGGCAAAAGCGTGTCTTTTCTAGAATAGATGCACGTGAAAAAATGAACCATGACATTTTTCTACCTTATGATGCTTTTGACGGCACCTTATCTACAGGTTCTGCTTATCGTCCAGGAAATGCAAGTGAAATCGATGATCCAACTTGGAACAAAAGTCAGTCAAGATGGTCGCTATGGACGGTGATCATGCGTCATATTTTCCTTGGCGACCTCACTGTTTATCGTGTGTCTAGCGAGTTTTACCCAGATGCAGAAGATGGTTATAGTTTAAAGTATCCAATTCAGCGTCAAGGTCAAAATGACTATTTTGAAGTTAAAAAGTACCGCGGTGATATCAACGGTCTTTTAGCTTCTGGTGGTTTAGGTCCTAAATTGAGAATTTATCGACCTTTGTCAGAGGATACAATGGATGTCATTAAAACGAACCAAACACTTACGGAGTATCTAGATAGTTTGCGTTCAGATTCAGACTACGAAGAATTGATGGGAATCGATCAAGAAAGACTACAAGAATGGTGGGATTTCTCATCTGTTAATTCTCCTGTAAGAAAGGATGCTATTTCTATGTGGGTTCCTTCTAATAATATAGTAGCTTACCACATTAAAGAAGATTGGTATTTTGACAAAGAGCGTTCAATTCTCGACAAACGCATTATCTCTATCGCTCCTGTAGCTCGTTACACATACGTTGAACCTGAGGAAGGGGAAACGGCAGTGAGAGGCGAACTCTTGGTCTATGATAACATTGGTAAGCCTTACCTTTTCAGTGGTTCTTCAAATGAGTTTGAATTATACGAAGGTAGAGTTGAAGAACGCGAGATGTTCTGGTTATATTTTGACGAATTGCGCAACGTAATCGTGAACTACTATGTTTATAACGATAAAAATGATGCACAATGGATGTCTTTTGACGACCTTTTCTGGAAGCGTAAATTTGCTTCTACAATTTACCGCGTATCTGATAAATTTGATCGCGAAATTGAGGATTATAAATTCGGCGTGGATGCGCTTTATGAAGCAGAAAAGGTTAAAGAGAGTATCCGTAATTGGGAACACGACCTCTGGCATTTCTAAAAAAGATAAAATCTAAAAGCCTCGCTGAAAAGCGGGGCTTTTTTCGTTTATTTTTGTACTGTGAAGTGGATAGGAAATAGAATAAGTTTCAATGATCATAAGGACAAAACAACAATAGTTATTGATCCTTCTAAAAATGCTTGGATTTCCGCTATCATGGGAGCTTGGCTTGGTATGTGGTATGCGATTGGAGCGACAGTAATGTGGGCCTTGTATGTCATGAAACTCAAAGAGCAAGAAAAGTTGATTCTTTGGATCTTTTTAGTGTTTTGGCTTTATTACGCTTGGCGCGTCACTATGAGTTTTTTCTGGAATTTACGCGGTCAAGAGTACATCAAAATAAACAGTGATGCCTTTTATCTAAAGAAATCTTTCTTGAATTTTGGCAAAACGGTACCATACTATTTCGACAACATCAAGAATTTCAAATTTGAAATTCCGAAAGAAGGAAGTTTTCAAGCGCTATGGGAAAGTTCACCTTGGATAAATGGTGGTGAAAGATTCGAGTTTGATTATTTCCATCAAAAAGTTCGCTTCGGCAGAAAACTCAATGAGAAAGAAGCCAAACTATTATATCAATTGATTTCAAAAAAAATTAAATCCTAATGTACGGTAAAATTCAAGGACACCTCGCCGCAGAATTAGCACAAATTGAAGCTAATGGCTTATTGAAAAAAGAGCGCATTATTACAAGTCCGCAAGGGGCAAACGTAACTGTTAGCACCGGTGAAGAGGTCGTCATTATGTGTGCCAACAATTACCTAGGTTTGTCTTCACATCCAGAAGTTGTAGAAGCTGCTAAAGATGCTCTAGATACGCATGGCTACGGGATGTCTTCTGTGCGTTTCATATGTGGCACTCAAGATATTCATAAGACGCTTGAAAAGAAAATCGCTGAATTTTACGGAACTGAGGATGCCATTCTTTATGCCGCGGCATTTGATGCCAATGGTGGTGTTTTTGAACCGCTTTTTACAGAAGAAGACGCAATCATTTCAGACGAACTCAATCATGCCTCCATCATTGACGGAATTCGCTTGTGTAAGGCGGCACGCTATCGCTACAAGCATTCTGATATGTCTGACCTCGAGTCTCAATTAAAAGCTGCGCAAGCGCAACGTCACCGTATTATTGTTACCGATGGTGTTTTCTCTATGGATGGAGACCTCGCTAAAATGGATGAAATTTGTGCATTGGCTGATAAATACGATGCACTTGTCATGACCGACGAATGTCATTCAGCTGGTTTTATCGGAAAAACTGGTCGTGGTGTTCCTGAACATTTTGGCGTCATGGATAAGGTAGATATCATTACAGGTACGCTTGGTAAGGCACTCGGTGGCGCAATGGGAGGTTATACCACCGGAAAGAAAGAAGTGATTGAAATGCTACGCCAACGCTCGCGTCCTTATTTGTTCTCTAACTCACTATCGCCTGCAATAGTTGGGGCCTCTATCAAAGTTTTTGATTTACTCAGTGCAACCACCGAATTACGCGACCGTTTAGAAACTAACACGGCCTATTTCAAAGAACGTATTGTGGCAGCAGGCTTTGACATCAAGCCAGGAGGATCACCAATTGTTCCTATCATGTTATACGATGCGGCTTTGTCACAAGAATTTGCCAATCGTTTGCTTTCTGAAGGTGTTTATGCTATCGGATTCTTTTATCCAGTAGTGGCTAAAGGTCAGGCGCGCATACGCACCCAAATTTCTGCAGCACACACGCAAGCAGATCTCGACAAAGCGATTGCTGCATTTATCAAAGTCGGCAAAGAACTGAACGTGATCTAACACTCTTTTTGAACATATTTTTATAATAGGTATAAACTTTACTTATATTTGTCTTATGGCAAAGTTAGGTAAGTTGATCCTATACATTTTTGTACTGCTTTTTATGCTTAAAGCGGTATCCTCAAGTGTTTTGCCTTTTCTTAAATATGACTTGCAAGAGCTAGCCATAGAGGAAAGCACCGACAACGAAGAATCTGACGAAGAATTTGAATTCAAGTTTTTACCTGATATCTATGCTGTAAACGACGATTCTGATACAGATTGCACTTATGCGATTTGCATTTCAAAGTCTAACTTCAAGGCCTATAATGCTGCTGTATTTCTTGGGTTTATCAATCAGTCGTTTAGACCCCCATGTGATTGCTGATTAAAGATTTTTTCGCTTATCTTCATTAATCAAATCATATGTTTACATTTCTCAAAAGTTGGAAGCAAGATCTTCCGGCTGGTTTAGTTGTTTTTTTAGTAGCGCTGCCTCTTTGTTTGGGTATCGGCCTAGCTTCTACTTCTGTTTCAGGACAAGAGGGTCTGCCTTCCGTCATGACAGGCGTGTTGGCGGGTATTATCGGGGGCACTGTAGTGGCGCTGTTGTCTAATTCCAGACTCGGTGTATCAGGTCCGGCGGCAGGGCTCATTACAATTGTTTTAGCAGCAATTCAAGAACTAGGTTCTTTCGATTCGTTTTTATTGGCACTTGTCTTGGCCGGGCTTATTCAATTTGCGCTCGCATTTATAGGCTTTGGAATGCTTGCCAATTATGTACCTACAGCGGTCATTAAAGGAATGCTTGCTGCAATTGGAATTACCCTCATTTTAAAAGAAATTCCACATTTATTAGGTTATGATAATGATTTCTTTGGCGATGAATCCTTCTGGCAATTCGATGGTCACAATACTTTTAGCGAGCTATTTTATGCCTTAAATGCTTTTGAACCTGGCGCGGTGGGCATCGGTTTGGTAGCGGTCTTCTTGCTGCTTGGCTTTGACTCCAAATGGATTAAAAAACAGCGTTGGTCGACCTACCTACCCGGAGCGCTAGTGGTTGTGTTGTTTGGGATAGTGTCCAACCAATTCTTCACGGGAGATATGCACTTAACTGCAAAACATCTGGTGCAAGTTCCGGATCTTCATTCTTGGCAGCAAGTCAAAAGTATTTTCCATACCCCCAATTGGTCGGAATTAGGTAATGCTAAAGTTTGGGTAGTTGCTGTAACGCTAGCAATTGTTGGAAGTCTAGAGACCTTATTGAGTGTAGAGGCCACCGACAAGCTGGACCCTAAAAAACACAAAACAAATCCGCACAGGGAACTCAAAGCGCAGGGGATTGGAAATTTGGTGAGCGGCCTCATTGGCGGCTTACCTGTTACTCAAGTGATCGTCAGGAGTTCCGCAAATATCGCTGCTGGTGGGCAATCCAAATTAGCTGCATTTATTCACGGGCTTCTTTTGGTCATTTCTATATTGTTTTTAGGCGGGATACTCAATATGATACCTTTGGCGGCTTTGGCGGCTGTTCTGATTCTGGTAGGTTATAAACTTGCAAAGTGGTCAGTATTCGTAGAAATGTATCAGAAAGGATTGGCACAATTTATACCTTTTGTGACAACCATTCTCGCAGTATTATTGACAGACCTACTCAAAGGGATCGCAATAGGTATTTTAGTGGCTGTTTTTTATATACTCAAAAGAAATTACCAAAATCATTTCACTAAAGAAGATTCAGCAGAAGGATTCAAACTTATTTTGTCCGAGGAAGTGACTTTCTTAAATAAGGGCGGTATACTTGAAGCTCTTGAAGCACATAAATTACAGCGCATTACCATCGATGCAAGCCGAACCAAGAGTATTGACCTCGACGTGCTAGAAGCATTACAAGAATTTAAATTTAACGCTGAACAAGAAGGGCGTCCAGAAATCATTTTTATCAATTTATAATGGAAAAATTCTACAACCAATTACTCGATAACAATAAAAAATGGGTCGCAGGAAAACTTGCTAAAGACCCTGACTATTTTAAGAAACTTTCGAGAGGTCAAAAACCACCCGTTCTATGGATTGGTTGTGCAGATAGCCGCGTCCCGGCCAATGAAATCATTGGTGCCGAGCCAGGAGAAGTTTTTGTACATCGCAACATTGCCAATATGGTGGTGCATTCTGACATGAATATGCTTTCTGTGTTGGATTATGCTGTGAATGTATTGCAAGTCAAACATATTATCGTTTGCGGGCATTATGGCTGTGGAGGTGTGCAAACTGCCATGACGAATAAACACGTTGGGCTCATCGACAACTGGATCCGACATATCAAAGATGTATACCGTTTACACCGCCCAGAGCTAGATGCCATTACCGACGAGGCAGCACGTTTTGACCGTTTTGTGGAATTGAATGTATTCGAACAGGTTTTAGATTTGGGTAAAACATCCATTGTGCAGGCTGCCTGGGAGCGCGGACAAGAAGTGCATGTCCATGGCTGGGTTTACGATATACACGATGGCATGATCCGAGATTTGAAAGTTACGCTCAAGGACAACGCTACACTTTGCGATGTTTATAAGCTCGATTTATAAGAAACAAGTTATATCTAGAGTACCCCGAATTTATTTGTGTAATTTCGCATTATGGAATTACTCATTATCATTCTTTTAGTACTGATCAATGGCGTTTTTTCGATGTCAGAAATGGCGTTGGTGAGCTCCAAAAAATACAAGCTTGAAAAAGCCAGTAAAAGAGGGAATAAAAAAGCACGCAAGGCACTTGAACTTTCGGAACACCCTACACGGTTTCTTTCTACAGTTCAAATTGGCATCACACTTATCGGTATTTTATTAGGGGTCTATTCAGGTGAAAACCTAACCAACGATTTCATTTCAATTCTCGACGGTAGCACTTTATTGAAGCCTTACAGTCAGCAACTCGCTACCGGAATCATTGTTGTCATGATTACTTATTTTTCTATCGTGCTCGGAGAATTAGTTCCGAAGAGAATAGGAATGGCTTTCCCTGAGAGAATCATCACTTTTATGGCCGGCCCCATGCAAATTTTAGCTTTGCTTACTGGTCCGTTTGTTTGGTTGCTCACCGCTACCAATAATTTAATAGTGCGCCTTTTAGGCCTAAATGACTCCACTGATCAAGCTGTTTCAGAAGAAGAAATTAAATCGATTTTAAAGGAAAGTGCTCAAGGTGGTGAAATCCAAGATATCGAACATTCAATTGTAGAGCGCGTTTTTGAACTTGGAGATCGCAAAGTAAAGTCTTTAATGACCCACCGCAGCGAGGTTGTCTTTTTCAAGGAGGAAGATTCTTGGCAAGAAATCCGTCAGAAAATTGATGAGGAAAAACATTCGGCTTATCCTGTTTCAACTAGCAACGACCTCGATGACATCAAGGGTATCATCTTGCTAAAGGATTTATTTGGTGGCCATACCGAACAAGATTTCAAGGTAGTCAATTACATCAAAGAACCTATCTACTTCAATGAAAATACGAGCGCGTATCAAGTGTTGGAGTCTTTCAAGAATGAAGGGAATCACTATGGAATGGTGGTAGATGAATACGGTTCAGTTCAAGGAATCATTACCATGGATGACATGCTTGACGCCCTCGTTGGGGAATCCACGGAACACTACCAGGACGAATACAAAATTGTACAAAGAACCGATGATTCTTGGTTGGTAGATGGTCAGTATTCTATTTTTGATTTTGAGAAGTATTTCGACCTACTCGTTACGGACGAACAGAATACCTATGCCACTGTGGCGGGCTTGTTTATCTCACACAAAAACGAAATTCCAGAGGTAGGCGACACACTAGTTGTTGATCAATTGCAACTCGAGGTCATCGATAAAGACGGTCCTCGAATTGATAAATTGTTGGTGACCTTGTTGGAGAAGTAAAAGTGGTCTCGCCAGGAATCGAACCTGGATCAAACGTTTAGGAAACGCTTATTCTATCCGTTGAACTACGAGACCAATTGTTGTATTTCTTGCCAAACTTTTTTGGCGGCGTGGTCCCAATTGAAGGCCAAAACACGTTGCTTTCCGCTTTCGACTAATTGGGTTTGCAAAGCTACATCATTTTTTAATTGTTCCATTGCTTTGGCTATGCCTTCCACATCAAATGGGTCCACATAAAGCGCGGCATCGGCGGCTATTTCAGGCAAACAACTTTTGTTTCCTGCAATGATTGGTGTTTGGGAGGCCATTGCTTCAGCTAGAGGCATGCCGAATCCTTCAAAATAGGGCACATAAACAAATGCGGAGGCCGCTGCCATTATTGCAGCAAGTGTTTCGGTTTGGATGTGTCCTTTGAAATGAATGCGCTTGGCCAGCACTGATTCAATTTCAAAGGATTGGTCTTTCCACATGGCGGCGCCTACAATAACAAGTTGATACGTGGCTTCTGTTTGCGCATACAATTGAAAAGCTTGCAGCAAACGATGGATGTTTTTTCTGGGGTGCAGCGACCCTACAAACAAGAAGTAAGGTTCTTGGAAACCTAATTGCTGTTGAACAGTTTCTTTTTCTTGAACGGTAAGAGGTTTATATTTAGTATTGACCCCATTGTAGATGACGCTCATCTTTTCTGCAGGTATTTGATAACTAGAGACAATATCTTGTTTAGTAGCCCCCGAAACGGTTATGATTTTATCTGCAGCTTTGGCAAACTGTGGAAAGTACTTTTTGTAGTACCAAGCTACCCATTTAGGGAGGTCTTGCGGAAAGTGCTCAAAATTGAGGTCGTGGATGGTGGCCAGAACTGGTGTTTGGATGCCGAGTGGAAACATCCCGTCTGGAGACCAAAAAACATCGAGTTGGTCTTTTTGAATCGCTCTTTTTAAGCGCCATTGAAACCAAATAACGTAGAAGAAAGGATGTCTGGTAGGTGGAAAAACACTTTTGCAAATGACATTCGGACCAAAACTAAATTGTGGAGCTACCGGACGGTCAAAGTAACAAATGAAGGTGTGTTCGGGGTGAGCAATAGTGAGTCGCTGGACAATTTCTAGCGTGTAATTACCAAAGCCTTCCATTTTTTGGCCAAGTAAGGATCTGGTATTGATGCCAATGCGCATGCTAGAATTCGAGGATGTAATTGGTTTGTTTTTCTTGACCAATTGTGGTGGATGGTCCGTGTCCACAATAAACGATGGTTTGCGCTGGAAATTTGAACATGACCTCGAAAATACTCTTTTTCAGGGTTTCGAGATCGCCACCCGGCAAGTCAATGCGTCCAAAACTACCTTTGAACAAGACGTCACCGTTGATCACAAAACCGCTGTCGTGATAGAAAATAACATGGCCCGGCGCGTGCCCAGGGGTGTGGTAAACTTTGAACGATAGTTTGCCAAATTTTAATTCTTGTTGGTCTGTGAGTAGGTGAGCTGGCAGGTCTGTTTCTTTATAATTTTCAAAACCATAAACATGAGCGTAGCTCTTGACAGCGGTCCAGGTGGAGTGGTCAGAAGCATGCAGATATATAGGTGCTGCAAACGCTTGTTGGCAATAAGAAGCACCTAAAATATGATCGATGTGCGCATGCGTAAAAAGGATGGCTTTTACTTCAAGGCCATTTGTATTGATATAATCAAAAAGTTCAGCTTCTTCTTGGCGTGTATAACAACCTGGGTCAAATATGACGGCATCTTGGCCATCGGAGACCACAAAAGTGTTTTCTTGAAAAGCGTTAAAAGCAAAATCTTGGACTTGAACTGACATAGTTCAAAGTTACGGTAAATCTGCTTTAGCGCAGCAAATTGACATGGCCAGTCAGGACTTCTTTTCGGTTGAGGTAATCGGTGTATTTGATTTTCCAGGTATAGGTGCCATCTTGGCAAGGACGGAAGTTGTAGGTGCCGTCCCAGTAGTCTTTGAGGTCGGTGAATTGATATATGAGTTCTCCCCAGCGGTTATAGATAGTTACTTCTACTTCCAAGAAATTGCCACCAACAACCCTGAAATACTGATTGAACATATCGCCATCAGGGGTAAAGGTATTCGGCACATAAAAGAAGGGATCAAAGAAAATATTGACTTGGCTTTGAGCCGTGCAACCGTTTTGATCTGTAAAATAGACGGAATAAATGGCATTCCGATTGGGCGTCACTTCCGTAGACTGACAAGTTGGGCAAGACACTTCATCTGGTGGTGTCCATAAAAATGCGCCAGGCCCAGAAGGGTCAGCGGTAAGTTGGATGACATCACCCTGAATAGCATAGATGTCAGGGCCAGCGCTTACAAATGCCGGTTGATATAAATTCACTTGCACATAAGCGGAATCTTGACATCCTTGTGCATCGGTTCCGATGACCATGTAGGTTGTGTTGTATGGAGGCAGCACAGAGACTTGTGCTCCGTTAGCACTCGAGCCGTTGGCGCTCGGGCTCCATTCGTAATAAAGTGCGCCGCTTGCCCATAGGTTGGCGGGGCGTCCTGGACATACGATAGTGTCGTTGCCTGCCCAAATTTGGGCCGTGAGGATAGATACCCAAACGGAATCGGACTCAGTACCACAACTATTGGTGACATCTACAAAATAGTATTGACCAATAAGCGGATTGATCTGAACCGTTTGGTTGTTGGCGCCAATTAAGTTATTGCTTGGATACCAAAAGTAGCTCGTGCCTCCGGATGCTGTGAGGGGCATGGAGGTACCGTAACAGAGCGAAACGCTATCTATGAGTTGTGGAACTGGTGGATTATTGAAAACTGTAATACTAATAGAGTCTTGGGCAGTACAGCCATTGGCCGAGGTGGCGGTGGCGGTGTAGGTAATGTTGTTGGATGGTGTAGAGAGTACATTTGTGCCACTTGTGGTGTTGAGGAAGTTACCGGGTGACCAACTTATGGTTCCGGTTGCTGTGGCGGTGATATCAACGCTTTCTCCAATACAGATGGTGGTGTCGTTGGGTAGCGTTATGGTTGGTGCGCTCACGTTGAGCGTGACCTGCACGGTGTCGGAACCGCAAGAGTCGGCAATAATCACTGAGAAAGTAGTGGTGCTGAAGATCGTTGCTGTAGGGTTCGAAATGTTGGGGTTGTCGAGTACATTTGCTGGAGACCATGCGTAGGTGGTTCCTCCATAGGCATCTAGTTGGTAGGAATCGCCTGGGCAGATACTTGCGGTAGGTTGCACAGCGCCTGCGGTAAAGCCACCGATATTGACAGTGACAATCACGGAATCAGGGGTAAAACAACCTGTAGAGTCAAATGCAACCAACAAAACATCGTAGATACCAGGTGTTGTGTAGGCATGGATGGGTTCATAAGCACTTGAGGTGTTGCCATCGCCAAAATTCCAGTAAAAGGAGTTGGCATTTTGAGAATTGTTGTCGAAGTAAACGCTTTGCGGAATGCAAATGAGCGGTTGTGGCTGAGCTGCAATGGCTTCAATGGTGCTCAATTCAAATTTGAAACAAGCTAAATTACAATTGGAGCTTTGATTGGTTGGTGACCATGAGCCTGGTGTACTTGTGAATCCAAGATCATTGCCGCCACAGGCACCGCAAACAGCATGGTAAATTCGGCCTTGGTTGTCAAAGCGCGACGTACCACCATCGACATGGTTAGAGCTGCTATTGATGCCGCCCATAAAGGTGGCGTATTTGAGCGCGCTTGCGTCTTGGTCAAGCACAGCAATGTAGAAATTGGATCCGTTGGTGTTGAGTTGATAAGCATCGAGTGTGACGGGGAAGTTGTTGGTAGTGGAGAAGGACGCTTGCCCATAGAGTTGATTGAGCTGTCCGCCCCAACCTGCCAAGTAAATATCGTAGCAATCGGATATCAAAAATGCTGTTGGTGAGAGCTCTACGTGGCCTGTACCGGCGCCAATCATGGTTGTCCAGTTGGTGACGGATAAATCTTGGGCATATTTGCGTAAGAATTGTCCGGAATTGGCATTGTTGTAACAGCCAGGTGTAATGACCCACGATGATTCTGTTTGTCCGTAGACGTACACAGCGTTGTCGATATCGGTGCGAATAAAATAGGTTTGGTCGTATTCGGACTGCCCCATGTAGGTACCGGATTGCAAGGCGCCACTAGCGGTATTGATGCGTAAGGCATAACCATCTGAACTTCCGCCATTGAAAGTGAGGTCGTGGCCGCCAGTAATTGCTAATGAACTAGAGGTGGTACCGCCCGCAACATAAGCGCTGCCGTTGGTGCCGATGGTGATAGAGTTGCCGGATTCGGCTCCGCTACCACCAAAGTAGGTACTCCAGAGCATTTGAGAAAGCCCAGCATTCATTTTAAAAATGACAGCGTCTTGAGGGCCGTTGAGCAGTCCTTGAAATGCGTTTGTTGTTGGGAAATTAGTAGAGGTGGTTGTGCTAGAAACATAAATGTTTTGGCTTGCGTCAAGTACGATTTCCCCTCTAAATTGGTCTCCGTAATTGTAAAATAAACTGGCTGCATTGAGGCCATCGGTGCTGGTGCCTCCTACGAAAGTAGAGGATAACAAGGCCGTTCCGTTGGGATTTAAACGTGCAATGTAGATATCCGAACCATTGAACTCAAGAGAGTTTTGTAGCTGATACGGCCCACCATTGAAGGAATTGTCAAAGGATTGGCCGGCCATCGGAAAATTAGTAGAGGAGGTAACGCCATAGATGTAAAGCTCTCCATTTGGTGCACTTACAATACTGTGTGGTGTTTCGTTGCCAGAACCACCTAGGTAGGTAGAGTAGAGCAATGCGGTTCCGTTGGAGTTGAATTTGGTGATGCCGACATCCATAGGAAAGGATCCAGTTCCGGAATTGTAAGTAAGGTCGTAGGCACCAGCAGAAGTTGGATAACCCGATCCAAAGACGATGCCGCCTCCAAAAAGATTGCCGTTAACGTCTGGCGTGGCGGTAAAGCCCCAGTTGTCTACAGGTGAGCCCGTGAAGGTAGAAAATGTAAGACTTGGGTCAATGAACAGCGCCAGATTTGGATCGTAGGAGGCGTCAACTTGAAAAGAGATGATGTTGTTGCTGAGGACAAATTGTATAGGGACTTCTATTTTTTGATTTTCTGAGAGGATATTCCAGGCAAGTGGGGCACTGTAGGTGATCTCGCCAAAACGATGTGTGAGGTGCAATAAGCCTTGTTCATCAATGAATATTGAGTCGGCACCCTGAATTTCAAAGTCAAATTGGTGAAGGTCGGAATGAGGTTGGAGTTGTAGGTGAAATGCAAATTGCTTGTTGTCTATCAAATACCGAAGCCCACCGTTTTCAAAGTATTGCTCAGCTGTAATGGCTGATGTTCCACGGATCTTAGATTTCCATTTGCTTTGGTCATTGCCTATGAAATAGTTGTGGTAGTGTGCACTGCTGTCTTTGGCAGTAAATGTTGGGTGTTGCGCGTGGATGAAGCGGTGTTTGATGGCGTGATATGCTGTTCCTCCTTCGTGGTGTTCATGGGCTTCCTTAGCATCGTGATCGTGAAAAGTGGCATTGGACAGAAAATAGGTAAGACCTTCTTGTTCGATATAGAGACGTCCTGAAGAAAGCGGTAAATTATATACAATACGGTCGTCCCATTGGCCATGGTTGGGATACATCCAGATATCTTGGGCAAATGCCGTTTGGATCAGGCTGAATAAAAATAAGACACGTATTAGATTCATGGTGTTGAGTAAATTTAACACTTAAAGGTGCAATCTCAAAATAATAAACTATCTAAAAGCGAGAAGGTTGCCAAAGACCACATAAAAATATTGCGTATGGTTGAAAAATGCTGTTTATTTGTGTTCTCAAAAGCGCGATTATGAAACTCCTTACATTTCTTCTTTTTGTTTTTATTACTTTGAATGCCACAGAGGTAGTTGCACAAGACTATTCTCGTTTGAAAATTTTTGCCAATGAGCAAGAATTGCAAAAGCTCTCTAACTTGGGCGTTACTATCGATCACGGCATCCACAAAGAAGGGGTCTTTTTCATCTCAGATTTTTCAAAAGAAGAGCGTCAAATTATGGATACCTATGACTACAATTATGAGGTATTGATTGAAGATGTACAAGCGTATTACATTCAAGAACTAGCCAAACCAGCATCAAAAGACGAGGGTGCCTTGAAAAATTTGAGTTGCTCAGGTTCTGGTTCAGGTGGGTCTGGCTTTAGTCTGGCAACGCCAACTCATTTTAATTTGGGTACGATGGGCGGCTATTTAAAATATGAAGAAATGTTGGCTGAGTTAGACGAAATGTTGGCTACTTATCCTAACTTAATTACAGCTAAAGCGCCTATTTCTACGTTCTTAACGGCTCAAAACAGACCACTTTACCACGTGCGCATCTCTGACAATCCAAATATCGATGAAAGCGGAGAGCCTAAGGTTTTGTATACTGCGATCCATCATGCGCGCGAACCGATGGCTTTAATGGAAACCATCTTTTTCATGTGGTACGTATTAGAAAATTATGGTACTGATCCTGAAGTAACGTATTTAGTAAACCACATGCAGTTGTATTTCGTGCCGTGCATTAACCCAGATGGCTATGTATATAATCAAACCACAAACCCAAATGGTGGCGGTATGTGGCGTAAAAACCGTCGCCTTAATTCAGGCGGATCCTACGGGGTCGATTTGAATAGAAACTACAGCTATGGTTGGGGCACGACAGGTACTTCATTTACGCAGTCTAACGAAACCTATTGCGGAACAGCTGCCTTTTCTGAACCTGAAACACAAGCCATGCGTTGGTTGGTTCAGAACAACAAATTTGTCACGGCCTTCAACGCACACACGTACGCCGAAGACATTCTTTTTCCGATAGGAACAACAACAGCTGAATTTGCAGATCACCACGATTACTTCCAAGAATATACCAATAAAATGGTCACCTTCAATGGATATACCGCAATGAAAAGCTCTGCATTGTATCCAGCATCCGGCGATTCAGACGACTACATGTATAAGGTAGATATTGGTGTTGGCGTTAAAGACACCATGTTTGTGCATACTCCAGAGGTCGGGACCGCATTCTGGCAACCTTCTTCAGAAATCATTTCTACTTGTCAAGAAATGGTTTATCCGAATCTTGTTCTCGCACACGTTGCAGGTATCTATATTGTCAGCACCGACCAAGATCCGAGTAACATCGCTACGTTAAGTGGTAATTTTAATCATCAAGCCAGAAGATTAGGTAGGGAAAATGGTCCGGTTACGGTGAGTATTGTTCCGTTACAGAATATTGTTTCCGTCGGGAGCTCTGTTGTTCATAATTTAGCTCTTCAGCAAAATGGGCTCGGCGCCATTAGCTATATTTTGAACCCATCTATTCAATTTGGTGATCAAATCAAGTACATCTTACAAACTGACAACGGCTATTGGATCCATAAAGACACCATCATCAAAACCTATGGATCGTTTACCCTTCAGGCAACTGAAAATGCAACATCTGCATCCAACTGGACAGGAAATTGGAACACCACAACCTCCACTTTTGTTTCTGCGCCGCGCTCGTTTACAGACACCCCAAGCGGTAATTACGTCAATAATGCCAATACCACCTATACATACGTGCCAACTATTGACCTTACAAATGCAATGGCTGCCAAACTCAACTTTTGGGCGAAGTGGGACATCGAAGCAGATTACGACTACGTTCAATTGCAAGTTTCAACAGATAACGGTGCTACTTGGGTGGGGCAATGCGGACTTTATACGGTAGCGGGTAATTCGGCGAATGGAAGCGTTCAGCCCAATAACCAGCCGGTTTGGGAAGGCGTGCAAAGCACTTGGGTTCAAGAAGAAATTCAACTCAGCGATTATCTCGGCCAAGTGATCAAAGTGCGTTTCCAATTGAGGTCTGACGGCGGAACGCGCAAGGACGGTTTTTACTTCGACGATTTCTCTATTTATTACAACGAGGCAGGCCCAACGGTTGCGCCAGTTGCGCAATTTCAAGCGCCAAGTACTTTATGTAGCGGAATTGCCGTGAACTTTACAGATCTTTCTCAGAACCTGCCTACTTCTTGGGCTTGGGATTTTGGCGATGGCTTCACATCCATCGAGCAAAACCCGAGCAATGTATTTGCGCCAGGCACCTACACGGTTACGCTAACTGTTACAAATGCGGCAGGCACCAATACTTTTTCACAACAAATTACAGTTCAAATTACACCAATTGTTGGGCTTTCAATTGCCGATACTGATATGGTATTGTGTGTAGAAGATGGCGCAGTTCCAATGGTTGTAACGCCACAAGATGCCACCATTAGTGGTTTGGGTGTTTCTGGCCTCACCTTTGATCCTACGGGGTTAAGTTTAGGCCCGCTTACGCTCACCGCTTCCTCAACAGATCCAAATACTGGTTGTACAGGAACTGCCGCGCTCACGGTTATTTTGGAGAGCTGCGCGCAACTCAATGAAATAGGGTCTTTGGATTTTAACGTGTATCCAAATCCTAATACAGGGCAACTTTTCTTTAGCAACTTAAATACCGATGCACAACTTACATTGTACGATGCGCAAGGTAAACTTGTTGGAGAATGGATTTACCAAGATCAAGCCATTCAACTCCAAGTTTGCGAAGGAGTTTATTACCTAGAAGCCCAATGGAATGGCCAAAAACAGCACAAGAAAGTGCTTGTCCTTGGCGCACATTAATGCAGTATAAAAGTGGCTAACCTATCGATGTAGTTTGGGTAACCCGCCACAAACGGTGTGGTTTCGTGTTCGCCGCCTGGCACAAGGTATGCTTCCTTGTAGCCGTTTGTTTTGTTGTCGTATACGGGTTGCCCATGGCTCTTTACCGTTAAAAAACTGTCGTCTTCCCCATGTATCCAGAGTAACGGGATATTGATTTTTTTGATTTCAGTGGCGTTGTCTATTTTTAAATCGACTAGAAACGAACCTGGCATGGAAAGCAATGCAGCATCCTGAATCATAACTTCTGCTGAAGCAAAGGGCGCCTCGAGGATCAATTTACTCGGACCTAATGCATATTCGCTTGGATGCGCTGCTACCTCACAAGCTGCGGCAGAGCCTAAAGAAAACCCAAAAATCACAAAGCGCTCGTTTTGTAGCCCTTGGTCTTTGAGCCATTGAATGGCACGGGCAGTGGTGCGGTACATATTTGCCTCGCTGGCCTTTCCTTCCGATAAGCCAAAACTTGGGTAATCGAACATTAGAACTCCGTAACGGCCCAAACCTCCGGTATTGGCATAAAGTTTTTGACGTGGCCAATAGAAATCCATGTGGTCTTTGTTGCCATGGCAATATAAGATAACGGTGTCCGTAGCGATGCTATTGATGTCGCCTACATAAATGGCGCTCATTTTGGCGCTTCCTTCTTCTAGCTCAACATCCCATTGCATTTGGTGAATCATCGAGTCAGGCACATTGTATTGTCCGTTCAAATCCAGGGTCAATTCACCTTGATACGCATCGAGCTGATAACTCTCAATTTGGCTCGGATTAAAAAGAAAGCTATCTAAACGCTTGCGACAAGCAAGAGAAATACTGAGGAGTGCGGTGATAAATAAGATTTTTTTCATGATTAAAGGCTGTAGATGATGCCAAAGTAAAGCCCGAGCGCACCGCGGTTTTGTAAAAGACTAGGGTAAGGAACCACGATATTTTCGTTTGATTCTAAAGGAGCAAGTATTTTTACTTCTGCTTGATAACTCCATTTGGGCCTGATCCATTGGTGGCCAAATTGTAAACTCGGTATCCAAAGTTGTTCGTTGGGCCTACCTTGCGATTCTATTCTGTAGAAGTCAAACCAATTTGAGATGCCAGCGTACATAAAATTATAATTTCGCTGTTCACCAATTCGATAAGACTTAAGGCCGTATTTGAAATAGTAATTGGCATCGAGCTGAGGCCAAATGCGGTTGGCGCCGGAATAAAAATCAATTAAGATATTGGTGTTGAGCTGCCCAGACAAGCCCATGCGATCAGTGCTCCATAATTTTTGGGAGGCGCCTAATTCAAACTGACCTACGCCAAATGCTAATGATGTTGTTTGTAAGGAACCCATTACGGTTGTCTGGTTGGTGAGCCCTCTGCCGTATCCAATGGAAGTGAAGGGAATAGGAATGGCGCCAATACCAGGTACTTTGGCTACCGGCCCACCAAAATGACCAGTAATTACTTGCTCTCCTTTTTTCAAAGGTTCGACAAAACGGGCGGGTGCGCAAGACAACAAAAGGACGAGGCTAGAAATTAGAAAAAGTAGAATTCGCATCTCCAAATATAAAAAGATTAACCATCCAAATTCCTTACCTTTGTGGTATGTCTGGTTCGAGCTATGGTCAAATTTTTAAACTCACCACTTTTGGCGAGTCTCATGGCGTGGCTATCGGGGGCATCATTGAGGGCTTCCCTTCTCATTTCCCTATCGATTTAACAGCTATTCAAAATGCACTCAATGAGCGCAGGCCTGGCCAAAACCAATTGGTTACCCCAAGGCAAGAAGCCGACCATGTGCAATTCCTTTCTGGCATTTTTGAAGGTAAAAGCACTGGAAGCCCCATTGCTTTTCAGATCCAAAACCAAGATCAACAATCCAAAGATTACCAAACGCTCAAAGAGGTTTATAGACCTTCCCATGCCGATTTCACTTACCAACAAAAATATGGTATCCGAGACCACCGCGGTGGCGGTCGCAGTAGCGCCCGAGAAACAGCTTGCCGCGTGGTAGCAGGTGCCTTGGCCGCTCAAGTTTTAGAACGCTTAGGCATTGAAAGCGCTTGTTATGTCGATCAAATTGGTCCAATTCAGCTGCAAAATGCAGATTGGTACCACAAACCACAAATAGAAGCATCTTTACTGCGCTGCCCTGATCAAGAATTGTCAGCACAAATGCAGGCATACATAGCAGCTCTTCAAAAAGAAGGAGACACCTCTGGCGGAGCAATCCGTTGCATACTGCGTGGCGTACCAGCAGGTTGGGGCGAACCAGTTTTTGACAAACTGCATGCAGAACTCGGCAAAGCAATGCTATCCATTAACGCAGTCAAAGGCTTCGAAATTGGCAGCGGTTTTGGAGCGATTACCATGAAGGGTTCTGCACACAACGACCAATTCAATGCCGATGGCAGCACCCAAACGAATTATTCAGGGGGCATCCAAGGTGGTATTTCCAACGGTATGCCCATTAGCTTTCGGGTAGCCTTTAAACCAGTAGCAAGTATCAAAATCCCACAAGAAACTTTGCAACAAAATGGCGAACTAAAGCCACATGCTATTGAAGGTCGTCACGACGCCTGCGTGGTGCCTAGAGCAGTTCCTATAGTTACAGCCATGGCTCATATTGTACTTCTCGATTTTTATTTAAGACAACAACGCAATACTTTATTTATATGATTCAACGCATTCAAACCGTTTACTTTATTATCGTCATGGTGCTTTTATCAGCACTACTTTCTGGTGTTGAAATATTTGGCTTCCCTACCCTTAAAAATTATTTTTCTTACTCGGTTTATGGCGTTCAACGCTTCGGCTCTGAGGCAAGCGCTCCGCATGGTAAAGCGGAAAACATACAAGGTTCCGTATTATTTTATTTTGTCATTGCCTTCGTTCTTTTCAACTATTACGTCATGATGAATTATAAAAACCTCAAAAAGCAGTTTCGCTTGGCGCGTTTGGCCTTACTGATTTATTTGGCAGGTCTTTTATTTGTCTTGGTAGTTGGTAGTTTAGGCATGCTTGCACCTAGTGCTTTAGCTATCGAGCTCGGTTGGGGTTATTACTTGAGTGTAGTGGGCCTCCCATTTTCATACTTTGCTTTTAAAGGCGTCAAAAAAGACAAAGAAATTCTTGAATCTCTAGATCGCCTCCGTTAATTATGAATTTTCTTTCTGTCGAACAACTCACCAAATCTTATGGTGAGCGTCTCCTATTTTCCGACCTTACTTTTGGTATTGAGCATGGTCAAAAAGTAGCCATAGTAGCCAAAAATGGCGCTGGTAAATCTACGCTTTTGCGCTGCTTGCTCGGTCTTGAACCGCCAGATAGCGGAACGGTTACCTTTCGCAAAGAATTGCGCATTGCCTTCATGGAGCAAACTGAAGACCTCAATCCAGAGCTCAGTGTGCTCGATGCCGTGCTCGATCACGACCTTCCCGAAATCAAGCTCATTAAAGCATATACAGATGCACTTGCAGCAAACGACGAAGCCAAACTTGGCGACTTATACCAAGAGCTCACAGAACACCAAGCCTGGGATTTAGAGGTAAAAGTGCAGCAAGTACTATCTGTTCTCAAACTCAGTGGCATTACCCAAAAGGTAGGTCAGTTATCGGGTGGTCAGAAAAAACGTGTGGCGTTGGCCAAAGTATTGCTCTCTGAAGCAGAATTTTTAATCCTAGATGAACCCACCAACCACCTCGACCTAGACATGATCGAGTGGTTGGAGCAATACCTGTCTGCTTCTCAACTCACGCTCCTTATGGTGACCCACGACCGCTATTTTTTAGAGGTTGTTTGCGACACAATTTTAGAGCTCGCCGACCAAACTGTTTATCGATACAAAGGGAATTTCTCTTATTACCTCGAAAAGAAGGCAGAGCGCGAAGATCAACTACAATCTACCATTGAAAAGGCTAAAAATACCTTTCGCAAAGAACTCGATTGGATACGCCGCCAACCCAAGGCGCGTGGCACCAAACAAAAGGCACGCGTAGATGCTTTCTCAGATTTGAAAAAGGTGGCCAATCAGCGCCTAGACGAAGATGAGCTAGAGCTGCCCATTAAAATGGAGCGTCTCGGGACAAAAATTGTCGAGTTCCATAAAGTTTCGAAAGCTTTTGGAGACCGCGTTATGCTCGATGATTTCAGTTATCATTTTCAGCGTCAAGAACGCCTTGGCATTGTGGGTAACAACGGTGCTGGTAAAACAACCTTCCTAAAAATGTTGACTGCAGAGGCAGCGCCTGATAGCGGTAAAATTGTCATTGGAGACACCATTGTTTTTGGTTATTATTCTCAAGATTTAATTGAGGTAGATCCGAATATGAAAGTGATCGATGTCGTTAGGGAAGTGGCCGAATTTATTCCATTAGAAAAAGGACGTCAGTTGTCTGCGGCTCAACTCCTCGAGCGTTTTTTGTTTCCACGAGACATGCATTATCATTTTGTGCACAAGCTCAGCGGTGGTGAAAGACGCCGTTTAAAGTTGCTGCGTGTCCTGATGCTCAATCCGAATTTCTTGATCCTCGATGAGCCCACCAATGACCTCGACATCTTTGCCATGTCGGTTTTGGAAGAGCATTTGCGCTTGTTTCAGGGCAGCTTAATTGTGGTATCTCACGACCGCTACTTCATGGATAAAATGGTCGATCATCTTTTTGTATTTCAAGGAGAGGGCCGTATCAAAGACATCACAGGCAACTACCATAGCTACAGAACAGCACTTGCGCAGGAGCAGCGAGACTCAAAAAATACAAGTAAACAACCTGTTATCGAAGCACCCGTACCAAGTGTAGAGCCAGAAAAAAAGCGTAAATTGAGTTACAAAGAAAAGCAAGAATTCGAGCAAATCGAAAAAATGCTACCTCAATTAGAGACCGAAAAAGAACAATTGAGTTCAGAGTTGTCTAGTGGCAACCTGAGCAATGAACAACTCTTAGAAAAAGGGGCGAGGTTAGGTGTAGTGGTTGATCAAATTGATGAATTCACTATGCGTTGGCTCGAACTTTCCGAATTAGCTTAAGATATTAGATTCTTTTCCAAATTGCTTATGGGAAAGAACAATGGCAAGTGTAGCGAGTAAACACATCAAGCTAAAAACACCTGCAAAATAAAACCAAGAGAGTGTTCCGGCAACAAGTTCTTTCGTGGCTAATACCACATTTACAACTGGAATTAAAGCCGTATTAAAGTTAAGTTCTATTCCAGGAAAAAATCCGACCATTGCAGGTAACACCATCACAATATTGAGTGGAGTAATGATACTTTGCGCTTCTTTGAAACTCTTGGCGTAAATCGCAATCGGGATCATGATGCCGGCAAAGAAAATAACAAGCGGCAATAGGAGCGCAAGTAAAGAGCCAATAAAATACGGTGTTAAAATCCCGTGAATGACATTCAAAATTTCTTGATTGTCTGAAAGGTCTAAAAATTCAATAGAAATAAATAGCCCAATTAGCGAACAGCTTGCAGCAAGCATTCCTGAACTCACCACAACGAGCATTTTACCAATGAGTATTTTCCAGCGCGCCACAGGGACGGTAAGTAAAGTTTCTAGTGTGCCGCGTTCTTTTTCACCTGTGAAGAGGTCGATGGCCGGATACATGCAACCGATAAATCCGAATGCTATAAACATATAAGGAAGAATGCCGCCTGCTAGTTGTCCAAGCATTTTTTTGTCGCTCGCACAATTGATGGTGTTGTTGGCTAAGGGCTTGATTTGTTCTGCTCGCAAACCTAAAGTTTGAAGTCGTTGCGCATCGGCATTGGCTTGAAGACTTGATCCGTAGAGGGCTGCACGTTCTGGACGCCCCACCTCTGATGCATCGAGCAGCCAATTGATGGTAATTGTTTGTTGGTTCTTATGCAAGTCATTTTCATTGGCAGGAATGATCAGGCCCAACTGAATTTGGTCTGCTTCAATTGCTTTTCTGAGCGTAAGGCTGTCTTTAAAAACAACAATCTTTTTAGGCCCAACTGCAGCAGGGATTTGTTCGAGTTGCTGGGTGTAAGTTTTATTAAAGTCTCCAACGATGCCTACTTTCATCATTTTGGCATCGGCGCTTTCTTCAAAGGATTTTGAAATTTCGACAAAAACATTGATGATAATGGGGAAGGCCAAAAGTGGAATCACGAGCATGGTCATGAGCGTGCGGCGGTCGCGGAGTGTGTCGAGGAGTTCTTTGCGAAAAATACGGAAGATCATAACTGAGAATTTGGAGCTTGAACAATACGAATGAATTCTTCGGTGAGGTTGGCAGTTTGCATATTGGCTCGAAAATCAGCCATGGTGCCGTTATACTTGAGTGTACCTTGGTGTATGATGGCGAGGTCGTCGCAAAGTAAATCGACTTCACTCATGATGTGGCTCGAAAAGATGACGGTTTTGCCTTGGTCTTTGCAAGATCGAATGAGTTTGATGATGTTTTCGGCGGTAATGACGTCTAGCCCGCTCGTTGGCTCATCAAAAATAACGACACTCGGGTCGTGGATCATGGTGCGGCAAATGGATACTTTTTGTTTCATGCCGGTGCTGAGCTTGCCGATGCGCTTATGGAGGAATTCCTGCATGTGTAGCAGCGAGAAAAGTTCTTCTTTGCGTTGTTCCCGCGCTGCTTTTTCTACGCCATATAGATCGGCGTAGTAGTCGATGACCTCAATAGGGGTAAGGCGCGCATACAAGCCTGTTGAGCCCGTTAAAAAACCGATGTGTTTTCGTGCCTCTTGTGGCTGGCTCAGGGCGTCTATCCCGTTGATGTGGATTTGCCCAGATGTGGGTGCAATGAGTGTTGCGATCATGCGCAGCGTGGTGGTTTTACCCGCGCCATTAGGGCCTAGTAAAGAAAAAACCCGCCCCGGCTGGCAAGAAAAGCTGAGGTCTTGAACGGCTGTTGCTGTTCTTTGATCGGTGTTGAGTTCTTTGCGCTGCTGTTTGGTCAGCGTGAAGGTCTTGTTGAGGTTTTGAACGGAAATCATATAAAATACGTTGACGAAGTAACGAGTGATTTGTTACAACCGAAATGCTTAGAACTTGAGCGCGCGATCGGCTGAGGCAATAGCTTTGTTTTTATTGGCGAGTTGGCCGCAGGCTGCATCGATGTCTTTGCCACGGCTGCGACGCACATTGACGATGAGGTTCAGGGATTCTAGATACTGTGCAAACGCCTCTACTTTTCGAGGATCGGCTTGTTGGTATTTGCCGTCGTCTATCGGGTTGTATTCGATGATGTTAATCTTGCAAGGCACGCATTTTGCAAAATTGGCGAGCTCGCGGGCGTCGGTGAGGTCGTCGTTGAAATCTTTGAAAATGATGTATTCGAAGGTGACGCGAGAGCCCGTTTTGGCATGGAAATATTGTAGCGCCTCGGAGAGTGTTTCTAGGTTGTTGCTCTCGTTAATTTCCATGATCTGATTGCGCTTTTGATCGTTGGCGGCATGCAGGGAAAGCGCCAAGTTAAACTTGACGTCGTCGTCGCCTAATTTGGTGATCATTTTGGCTATGCCAGCAGTTGAAACCGTAATGCGGCGAGGTGAAATACCGAGGCCGTCTGGGCTGCAAATGCGGTCTATGGAAAGCAATACGTTTTTGTAGTTGAGCAAGGGTTCTCCCATGCCCATATAAACGATGTTACTCAGGTTTTGAGTGTAGTTTTGTTGCGCTTGTTCTTGGAGGTAAACAACTTGATCGACGATTTCGCCGGCGCTAAGGTTGCGCATGAGTTTGAGCCTGCCCGTAGCACAAAACTGACAAGACAAGCTGCAGCCTATTTGGGAAGAGATGCAGGCGGTCATGCGGGTGCTGGTTGGTATGAGGACACCTTCGATGACCTTGCCGTCGTCAATGGTAAAAGCGCTTTTGATGGTGCGGTCTTTGCTGATTTGTTGGTCTTGAAGGGTAATGTAGTCGATGTAGTAGTGCGCATCCAGCCAAGCGCGAAAAGCCAAGCTGAGGTTGCTCATTTGATCGAAGGAATGGGCGTTTTTTTGCCAAAGCCATTCCCAAACTTGCTTAGCTCTAAATGGTTTTTCGCCAAATTCGGTGAAGCTCGTTTTGAGTTCGTCTAACGAGAGATTGCGAATGTTGGTGAGGGTGCTAGACATAAAGACTTAACGGTTCAGCATGACGGGCATCACGAGCATAAGGATGTCTTCGTGTGCGTTGTCTTGGACAGCTGGCGTAAGAAGACCCGCTCTACTTGGCTCACTCATGGAAAGTTTGATTTCGTCGGCGTCTAGGTTGCTGAGCATTTCGAGAAGGAAGCGCGAGTTGAAACCGATTTCGAGATCGTCTCCGTTGTAGTTGCAAGTAAGTCTTTCAGTTGCTTCGTTGGCGAAGTCGATGTCTTCGGCAAAAAGCGAAAGTTCTGAGCCTGCTAATTTGAGGCGGATTTGATGCGTGGTTTTGTTAGAGAAAATAGAGACGCGTTTGATGGAAGATAAAAACTGCGCGCGGTCTATGGTGAGTACGTTTGGGTTTTCTTTCGGGATTACGGCCTCGTAATTAGGGTATTTTCCATCGATCAAGCGACAAACCAATACCAAATCAGAGAAGGTAAATACAGCGTTTGATTCGTTGTATTCCATTAAGATGTCTTCGTCGCCGCGCAAGTTAGACTTGAGTAGGTTCAAAGGCTTTTTAGGTAAAATGAAAGCAGAGCTGCCGCTCGCCTCGGCATCAGTTCTCTTGTAGCGCACAAGTTTGTGAGCGTCGGTAGCAACAAAGGTGATTTCAGAGCCTGCAAACTGACAAAACACACCGCTCATGACAGGGCGGAGGTCGTCGTTGCCAGTAGCGAAAAGGGTTTTATTGATGGCTTTTGCCAAGACAGCACCTGAAAGTTTAATTGCGCTTTTGTTAGCGAGTTCAGGTACTTTCGGGAATTCTTCGCCATTGAAGCCAACCATGCGCGACTTTCCGTTGTCGTAGGCGATTTCAATTTGAAAATTGCTTGGATTTACTTTGAATGTGCAAGGTTGGTCTGGTAGGTTTTTAAGAACGTCGAGCAAAAGTTTAGCAGGAATGGCAATTTTGCCGTTTTGTTCCGACTGCACTTCGAGTTTGGTCATCATGGTGGTTTCTAGATCGGAAATAGAAACCGTGAGTATGCCATCGGTGATCTCGAAAAGGAAGTTATCGAGAATAGGCAGGGTGTTGCTTGTATTTAATACACCTGAAATACTTTGAAGGTGACGCAGTAGGGTTGTGCTCGAAGCAATGAAATTCATGACTAAAATTTTGAATTACAAAGTTAACATTTCGGACGTAATGACACCTTGTTTTCAGTCGGAGATATGAACAATTTCAAAAGAGTTTCAACACCTTTTACTGACTGGAAAATTTGCTTCGGAGAAAAACTTTAAGTGCTTCCCGATGGATGATTTGCTCTGCAAGGCTCTTGTAGTAATCGGAAGTTGGAACAATAGCGTCATTCTTTTCTGGAAGGTCAATTAAATAGAGCAGTTGAGCGCGTTTCTCGTTGGATAGGTTCTCGAGCAGTTTTGATAAATCGTCAATAAAGTTTGACGGATGGAGGGTGAATTCGCATTGTGCGCGATCGAGGTCCTTTTGTAATTGCGCAAAAGTTTGCTGCCGAAAATCTGCGGCAAGAAGCGCTTCTTTATATGCGAATTTTTCTAGCAACTTAAGTTTTGTTTAGCTTTGCACGAAGATACGATGAAAAGAACAGTCGACATTTGCATATCCTTACTCATTCTTGCGTTTTTCTTGCCTTTTGGCTTGCTATTGATGCTTTTCATCTCCCTTGAGTCAGCTGGAGGGGTGTTTTACCTGCAAGAAAGAGTTGGTCGAAACGGACAATTATTCAAATTGATCAAATTCAGATCGATGCGACCCAATGCCGACAAAGGAAGTCAGATTACCATTGGCAACAGAGACCCACGCATCACCCGAACGGGCTATTTTATCAGGCGTTTCAAGCTAGACGAATTTCCGCAATTCATCAATGTCATCAAAGGCGACATGAGTATTGTGGGGCCAAGGCCTGAGGTACCACACTATGTCAAACTTTACACCGCCGAACAAAAGAAAGTACTTGCTGTAAAACCAGGCATTACCGACTACGCGAGTCTCGCTTATTTCAATGAAAATGAAATTTTAGCGAAGGCCGCTGATCCACAAAAGGTTTATTTGGAGCAAATAATGCCCGCTAAAATTGAACTCAATCAGCGCTATCTTTCCGATCCCAGTATATTCAAGGACTTCAAAATAATTTGGCTAACCGCCCTAAAAATCATTGGATTTTAGTCTTTTTCAAAAGCGCTCCAAATACCTAGTTTGGGCAATGGCGCTGTGACGGCAATGCGCTCCTTGGTGGTCGGGTGCTCAAAGCTGAGGGTTCTGGCATGCAAGCAAATAGAACCGTCCGGATTCGAGCGTTTGTCTCCGTATTTCAAATCGCCTTTGATGATGCAGCCCAAATTGGCCAACTGACACCTGATTTGGTGGTGCCTTCCGGTTTCAAGCTGGACTTCAAGTAAAAAATAGCGTTCAGATGTGCCAATTTGTTGGTAATGTAGGGTGGCTTTTTTAGCCCCTGGTGTGGTTTCAGCAACTACATAGCTTTTGTTTTGCGCCTCATTTTTTTTCAAATAATGAACCAATGAACCGCTGGCTTTTGGAGGTTTTTGCCCAACAATTGCCCAATAAACCTTATTGGTTTCTTTGTCTCGGAATTGTGCATTGAGCCTTTCAAGTGCTTTGCTCGTGCGGGCAAAAACCAAAGCACCGCTGGTGGGGCGGTCTAGCCTGTGTACCACGCCAAGAAAAACGTTGCCGGGTTTTTGGTACTTTTCTTTGAGGTAGCTCTTGATGAGGTCGGGAAGAATGGCGTCGCCGGTTTTGTCGCCTTGCGTGAGTTCTGAAGGCAATTTATTGACGACAATGACATGATTGTCTTCGTAAAGAATGCGCTCGGAAATCATGATTGGAGCAAAGCGTCTTTTTGCAGTTTTTCTATGCGGCGATTGCGCAGATGAGCCACTGTTGTAAGCAAGGCAAAAATAAGGATCACGTAAATGAGCCAAGTTGGGAACTGTCCAAGGCCCTCGCCCTGTGCGTAGCTGTGCAAGCCCACTAACATGAAGTTGACGCCAAAGAAAGTAAACAAAATGGCAGAATAGCCCCAGAATGCGAGTGCGTTAAATAAGAAACGCCCTTGCAAGCCTGGTATCAGTCTGAAATGCAAAATCACTGAATAAACCAATACCGAAACAAGCGCCCAAGTTTCTTTTGGATCCCAGCCCCAATAGCGGCCCCAAGACTCATTGGCCCAAACACCACCTAAGAACGTACCGATGGTCAGCATAAAGAGCCCCACGGTCATGGTCATTTCGGTGATGTAGGTAATTTCTTGAATATTGAGGCGCACAAGCGCTGCATTTTTTTGTGTTTGAAAGAGGTATAATTTGATATTGATCAGGCCGAGGATACAAGCCAAACCTAAAAAGCCATAACTACCGGTAATGATAGCCACGTGTATCATGAGCCAATAGGATTTTAGAACTGGCACAAGAGGCGTAATTTCAGGATCCATGAGGTTCATTTCGCTAACCCACAACATGAGGGCTGCCAAAACTGTAGCACCAGCCAATACAACTTGATTTTTCCTCGCAAAAAGAAATCCTGCAATCATGGTAACCCAGCCAATAAATACCATTGCTTCATAACCGTTGCTCCATGGGGCATGGCCTGAAATAGCCCAGCGCAAACCAAGACCAATTCCGTGGTAGACAAAAGTGATTATTGTGATAGCAATCAAAATCCGTTTTGGCCAAGTAAGAATGCGTAACGATTTTTCTGAGCGAAAGAAAATGCCGATGAAGAAAACGCCTAATAATAAAAAGCCACTCAATAAATAAAGTTGATACGAGCGCTTGAAGATCTGCATTTTGTTGTAGCTGATTTCGTAACCTATGGCTTGCGCTGATGGCGCCACAGCTTTGCCCGCTTTGCGTTGGTACTTTTTAAATTTGGAAAGCACATCGTTGGCTGCACCGAATGAATGATTCTGGCCGCCTTCGTGTACTGCAGCCAAGTAATTGACAAATAACTTAGAGGAAAGCGTGTCTTTTTGACCGAGTTCCATGCTGAGCGGCACAAACCATGTGTGATTTGGATCGTTTTTGCCAGGAATGACGCGCATGAATTGCCACATAAAAATGTTGTTGGCTACTTCGTATTTCTCATTGAGTTTGATGAGTTTTTTATCGAATTCATTGCGCTTAGATTCTAATTTTTGGTGGGCCGCTTTGTACTGAGCCATCCATTTGAATTCGGAATCTTTGGAGCTAAGGGACATGATGCTTTCGAATTCTTTGAGTTTGAGCCCTTCTCTTAAACTTCTAGGCACTTGGATAATAGGTTGGCTCACCCAAAAAGAAGGATACATGTGCAAACTCAAGACAAACTGAACTGCATTCAAATCTTTGTATTTGTTGTCGTGGGTGAGTTTGCGTGTGAGCTGATCGGCAAGAGTGTGGAAAGGTACAATACGACCTTCGTAGTCTTGAACGAGTAGTGAAGCAAGCTCGTCCGCATGTTCGGTCGTGACTTCGTGGTGAACTGGTTTTTTAGCATGGTTGTGCTGTGCGAAAACACTGCTCGAAAGCAATACGACAACGATCCCTAAACTTGCTTTTTTGACCTTGATTTTTTTGAGTTGTTCACTCAAATATTGAAAACGACCAACTGGCGCAAACAGCGATAAAATCATGGCGAGCGCCATGAGTAAATAACCGATGTAGGTAATGTTGGTGCCCAAGGAGTCGTGGTTGACGCTCAGTTTGGTGCCCTCTTCGTTTTCTGGTGTATTAGGGTTATCAAGCTCATATGAAGATTGAAAAAAGCGGTAACCGTCGTAATCAATTACATTATTCATGAAGACCTTTCTGTCTAGTTTGACCTTGTTGCGTGGGTCTTCGATGGTGAGTTCGCTTTCAAAAGAAGAGGGTGAATTAGAGCCAGGATATTTGTCGAGTGTGAATTCGCGGCAACGCACGGAGAAGGGGATGTTTTTTTGAATGGCCCCGTATTCTAATTGATAGACAACGCCATTCATGGCAAAACGCTCTGGTTTCGGAAATTGGCCCATGCCACCTTCTAAACGGATTTTTTTTGTGGCTTTGCCGTCGTTGAGTTCAACAGTTAAGTAATCTTTCCCTGTTTTTTTAACTGGCGCCTTGACGAGCATTTTTTTAGCGTGGGGAATGAGTCTTTTGAAAACAACCTGTTGCCCACTTACTAAATAGAGGGTGAGAGGCGAGAATTCAGACCATTCATTGAGGGGGAATTCTTTGTAGAGGCTATCTGCAGGCGCTTGTCCACTGGCGCGGACCTTTTGCATTTCGCTCATTGGTAAAGATTTGAGGGCGACGCTTGGGTAAACCCAAGTTTTACCATTCTTAATATGCAAGTAAATTCCTGGCGCTTGATTTGGCGCTTTTGGTCTAGCCGCGGAAAGGTAAAATGGCGTTTGCCCAACCATGAAGACGTCGTTCTCGGTTAAGAAATTAGAGCGCATACCGTCGGTAACAAGTTCGAGAGCGTTTTCTTTGAACTTTTGATTGATTTGCAAGGAGTCTACGCGGTCAGACATGAATTCGATGTAGCGAATGGAAATTTCTTTTTTGCCAATATTGGTTTGGTACTCGAAATCATTATTATTGAATTCGCTCAAATAAGTTTTCCAAGCTTGAAGAGCGGTAGCGCCTTTTTTTTGTGTGATATCCTGCGCGTTGATGAGTAAATACGGATCTGAAGTGTAAATAAAGTTGCTACTCGAACCTTCTCGGATGACCATCAGCCCTTCAAAACTAATATAGCGTGTAACGGCTGCGCCTGCAAGGATGATAATAAAAGATAAATGGAAACTCAGCATGGCAATTTTCTCGCGACTGAACATTTTGTAGCGAAAAATATTGGAAACCAACGCAAGTGTGAGGTAGAGCAACAAACCTTCAAACCATGTAGCATTGTAGATGGAGATTTTGGCCGCTTGGGTGCCGTAAATTGATTCTATGAAAGTTGCCAAGCCGATCGCGACTAAAAATACAATTAAGCCAACGCTTGCCCAGCGCATGGAAAAAAGAGAAGAGAGGAGTTTGTCCATCCGAGGAATTTTTTCACAAAAATAGCCAATGTATGCGCAACATTCGTAGAAAGCCCTTATTCTTGTCAAAAAAAGATGTTGCGGTTTTTAATTACAATTTTATGCACCCTTCTATTTGTCGTGAACAAAGGCCTGTGTCAGCCTATTTCGCACCAAATCAAGGTGGAGGGAGGCGAGGTCTTGCGCTATTCGCTTCCTTTTAATCACCAGCAACGAATTGTAGATATCTACATTCCGCATTCCGCTAAAGGAAAAAAAGGTCTCAAAACGCTGTACATGCACGATGGCCAGATGTTATTTGATAGCACCCAAACTTGGAATAAAAAGGAATGGAAAATTGATGAGGTCTATGCCACAACGCTTGCAAGGTTTGCTCACAATCCATTTATTGTTGTTGGCATACACAATGACCCGCTAAATAGGTATGCAGAGTTTTTTCCGCAGAAAGTTGCCGAGTTGATGCCTGAATCTTATCGCAAGTTGCTCATGGATAAACTCTGGAATGGAGAGCTGAAAGCTGATGCCTACCTTTCATGGATGGAGAAAGTTTTGGTGCCCTTCGTTGAAAATGAATTCAAGACTGGAAAAAAAACAAAAGATAGGATGGTAATGGGTTCAAGCATGGGTGGTCTGATTTCATTGTATGCGCTTTGTGAAAAACCAAAATTATTTGGTGGCGCGGCATGTTTATCGATTCATACACCAATGATTAATTACGGCATGTTTGAGGAAGGAATGGTGGAGGCATTAGTGGTCCCGTTCAATATTTATTTAGAAAAAAACTTAAAAGCAGACAAGCGACATTTTCTTTATGTCGACCGGGGTACGGAATCCTTAGATGCTTCTTACAAGCCCTATCATGACCAATTATTGACGACGCTTTCGATGGTAGGCTACAATACACAAAACCCACGTTTCTTAGAGGCAATTGTTGAAGGTACCGGACATGATGAACTTGCTTGGTCGGCAAGATGGCATGTTCCATTATTATTCATGCTAACACGCAACAATTCCCGATAGTTTTCTACATTTGCTCTACTCAATCAAGCATGAAAAAAATCTTACTCTTTGGTGCAGGTTTGTCGGCCTCCACACTCATTAAATACTTTTTAGAACGCAGTGCTGCTGAATCTTGGCATCTCGATGTTGTCGACCAAGATCCCGACCTCATTCAAGCAAAAATTGGAGCGCATCCAAATGCAACTGCACACTCCTTTAATGCCCTCGATTCTCAGCAAAGGCTCCCCTACATTGCGCAAGCCGATTTAGTCATTTCTATGCTGCCAGCAGTATACCATGTAGAGGTTGCTAAAGATTGTATAGCCTTGCAAAAACACCTTATTACGCCTTCTTATATATCAGCCGACATGCGCGCCCTCCACGAAGACGCTAAAGCGGCCGGCATTGTGATCATGAACGAAATTGGTGTCGACCCAGGTATTGACCACATGAGTGCCATGCGTATTCTTGATCACATAAAAGACATTGGAGGCAAACTTGAATCTTTTAAATCTTATTGTGGGGGCTTAATTGCGCCGTCATCAGACAACAATCCTTGGCACTACAAATTCACCTGGAATCCGCGAAATGTCGTGCTTGCTGGGCAGGGTTCTGCTGCTTGCTACCGCGAAATGAACGAACTGAAGTATTTACCCTACCACCGCTTGTTTCAACGCCTAGATAAAATTCAAATTGAAGGTTATGGTGAGTTTGAAGGCTATGTAAATAGAGATTCGCTTAATTATTTAGAAACGTACCATATCCAGGATATTCCTACAATTTTTCGCGGCACTTTACGCCGTCCACCTTATTGCGAGGCCTGGGATGTATTTGTCCAGCTCGGCATGACCGACGACGCCTACATGATGAATGGTTCTGCCCAACTCACGCCGCGTCAGTTTTTAAATGCGTTTTTACCTTTTGAAACAGGGGTGAGTGTCGAGGATAAATTTCTAAAGCTCGTCGGACACCGCAAAGATATTTTTGAGTTGTTTGACTTTTTGGGTTTGTTCAGCGATCGTGAAGTCTTCGGCCTAGAAAAAGCAAGTCCAGCAATGCTGTTGCAAAAAATATTAGTCGAAAAATGGCGTTTAGCACCTGGCGACAAAGACATGATTGTGATGTATCACGAAATTATTTACGCAAAAGACAACGCTCGCTTTGCCATCAATAGCTCATTGGTTGTTGAAGGTGAAGACGAACGCTACACCGCAATGTCAAATACAGTTGGCCTGCCTGTGGCAATTGCTGCAAAGCTGATTTTAAACAAACAAATTCTCGAACGCGGCGTCACCTTGCCGGTTAGCAAAGAAATATATGCCCCGATCTTGTCTGAACTCGAACAATTTGGCATTACCTTTAAAGAATCAGAAAATCAAATCTAAATGGAAAATCAAGAAAACCACATGAATATCGAATTGTCAGAAGACATCGCGTTGGGCGTTTATTCTAATTTGGCAATCATTACTCATTCACCTGCAGAAGTCGTTTGTGATTTTGTACAACTGATGCCGGGTATGCCAAAAGGTAAAGTGCGCTCAAGAGTAATCATGACGCCACAAAATGCCAAAAGATTCTTGCAGGCATTGGCTGAGAATATCGAAAAATACGAGCAAAATTTTGGCGTCATTGACGAACCTCAAGCGGGCTTTCCTCCAATGAACTTCGGTACGCCTAGTACTATGGCTTAGTGCCAACATGTGGACGCTTAGCGTTTGTATCCCTATCTATAATGCTGATGTACGCACATTGGTAGAGGCTTTGTGTCTTCAAATTGATCAAATCAAAGCGTCTCATATAGATGTTATTTTGATAGACGATGCATCTTCCCCTGCCTACAAAACCATGAATCAATTTACCCATCCGAAAGTCCAATTGATTCAATTAGCTCACAATATAGGCAGATCCAAAATCAGGAATGCATTTTTGCACTACACAAATGCAACGCACCTCCTCTTTTTAGATGGAGATAGCACCGTTGCCAATCCCTTCTTTCTTCAAAACTACAGCAACTACCTCAATCAGCATCAAGACACTACTGTTTTGGTTGGAGCAAGTATATATCAAGTTGAAACGCCACCTGCTAATTACCGCTTGCGCTGGACGTACTCTACCATTAGAGAAAGCTTAACTTTTGAGCAGCGCAGCAAAGACGTACACGCTGGTTTTAAAACAAATAATTTTTTGATCCAAAAAAGCCTGTTGGAGCAATTTCCTTTTGATGAGGAATTAACGGGTTATGGTCATGAGGACACTATTTTTGGCTTGCAAATCCTTGCGCACAACATCGAAATACAACACATCAATAATCCTGTCTGGAATTTAAAATTAGATACGAATACGGAATTCCTCCTTAAAACGGATAGCGCCTTATCTAATTTACTTTGGTTGCAACAGCAATACCCCACACCCTTACTTTTAGACACCAATAAGTTGCTGCGTTACTTTCAGCTCGCCAATCGCTTTTTACTGACGCGGTGCCTTCTTTGGGGTTTATCTATTCAAACCGCTTTGTATCGCCGCATTTTAAAAACGGGACGAGCGCCGTTATTTCTTTTTGATTTATATCGACTCGGAAGACTCTATCAATTAAATAAAGATGCGAAGCGCAAGCGCAGCTAACACCTCTTTATCAACACCCCAATGTTCTATTTCGGCCGCTTTTTTGCAATTTGCATTTAATTCTTGCAGGCGCTGTGGGTTGGCTAAAAGTACATTAATACAACTAGCGATTGCTTCGGGAGAAACTGTGTCGATTAGTTCACCACAATCATGCTTTTGGATCAGGTGCTCAATTTCTACCAATCTACTTGAAACAATTGGTGTCTGCGCCTGAATGTAGTCAAACACTTTATTGGGAAGTGCTAATTGATAATTTAGGCTAAGGGGTTTATCTAGTGCCAAACCTAAGTCAGCTGCCGCGGTGTAGCGCATTAATTCTGCATAGGGTAGTCGCGGCACAAAACGAACTTTTTCTTGTAGTGAATGGAGGGTAACAATTTTTTTAATTTCAGGTATGACGTCTCCGTCACCCACTAAAAACAATACGGCATTTGAAATAGAAGCCATGGCAAGTACAGCCTCTTCAATCCCTCTTTGAACATTTAAACCACTACCTTGAATAATGAGCATTTTTTGATCATGAGAGAGTCCAAGTTCGCTTTTTGAAAGGGTTGCAATTGATTCGAGTTTTTGAGGAACATTGCGCACTACACTTACCTCTAATTTGTACTTGTTTTTAAATATGCTTGCAATGGATGCATTTACCGTAATGATTTCTTTCAATTGAGGAAGTATGCGCTTTTCAAAAGAAAGCCATATTTTTTGAATAGTGGTCCTTGAAGTAAGCTCCGGAACTTCGGTAAAAAGTTCATGACTATCGTATAAAATGGGTATGCGTTTGATCCGACTCACTAGAAATGCAGCTGGTAGGGTGTCTAGGTCATTGGCAAAAATATATTCGTATTGATGGAAGAGTAAGATGAAAAACAAGCGTACATTGAGGTTTGCATAGAACAACGCACCTTTTTCAAAAAACAACTTGATGCGGCGCACGCTATAGGTGCGCTCGGGCATCTGCGGACTGCTTTTTTTCTGACGACCAATTAAATATACTTGAAAACCAAGCTCTTCCAAAACTGTGCAGCTGCGATGCACGCGGTTGTCTGTAGCGAGGTCGCTAGAGACGGTCATATAAACTCTTTTTTGGCGCATTGAAACAAAAGTAACGATTTCCCGTAAGTGTTGCCTGCAATTGGAAAAGAGCCACTGAATAGTTTGTATAAATTTTTTCAAAAACTCTTTGTGATAAAAAAAAGTTTTGTACATTTGCAATCCCAAAACGCAGGTTTAGGGGAACGTTCTTTCACAAAATGTGAATTACCAACATTCAAAACAATACAAGCCGATGTAGCTCAGTTGGCCAGAGCAGCTGATTTGTAATCAGCTGGTCGGGGGTTCGAATCCCTCCATCGGCTCCATGTTGGGGAGATACTCAAGCGGCCAACGAGGGCAGACTGTAAATCTGCTGGTGTACACCTTCGCAGGTTCGAATCCTGCTCTCCCCACAAACACTAACAAAAGAATTTAAGCGGGAGTAGCTCAGTTGGTAGAGCGTCAGCCTTCCAAGCTGAACGTCGCGAGTTCGAATCTCGTCTCCCGCTCACTCTTTTTGTTTGAGCGCCGGTGTAGCTCAGGGGTAGAGCGCTTCCTTGGTAAGGAAGAGGTCACGAGTTCAATTCTCGTCATTGGCTCAATGTAAAATTGCATTTAAGTCCGTTACGCGTTGCGTCTCGGACCTTTATGATAGATAAGTATATTATTAACTAAGTAACAAATACACAAAATGGCTAAGGAAAATTTTGACCGTTCCAAACCACACGTCAACATCGGTACCATCGGACACGTTGACCACGGTAAGACTACGTTGACTGCTGCTATCTCTAGCGTTCTTTCGAGCAAAGGATTGGCTCAGGCTCGTGACTTCTCCTCAATTGACAACGCTCCAGAAGAGAAAGAGCGTGGTATTACCATCAACACATCTCACATTGAGTATGAAACTGCTAACCGTCACTACGCGCACGTTGACTGTCCAGGTCACGCCGACTACGTAAAGAACATGGTTACGGGTGCTGCTCAAATGGACGGTGCTATCCTCGTTGTAGCTGCAACAGACGGACCAATGCCGCAAACACGTGAGCACATCCTTCTTGGTCGTCAGGTAGGTGTTCCTCGCATGGTTGTCTTCATGAACAAAGTGGACATGGTAGACGATGCTGAATTATTAGAATTAGTTGAAATGGAAGTACGTGAATTACTTTCTTTCTACAAATACGACGGTGACAACGCTCCAGTTATTCAAGGTTCTGCACTTGGTGCATTGAACGCTGAACCACAGTGGGTTGAGAAAATCGAAGAATTAATGGATGCAGTTGATACATACATCGAACTTCCTCCACGTGACGTTGACAAGCCATTCTTGATGCCAGTTGAAGACGTATTTACGATCACTGGTCGTGGTACTGTTGCAACAGGTCGTATCGAAACAGGTGTAATCAACTCTGGTGAGCCAGTTGAAATCCTTGGTATGGGTGAAGTTAAATTGACTTCTACTGTAACAGGTGTTGAGATGTTCCGTAAGATCCTTGACCGCGGTGAAGCTGGTGACAACGTTGGTTTGTTACTTCGCGGAATTGAAAAATCGCAAATCAAACGTGGAATGGTTATCTGTAAACCAGGTTCAACTACACCACACATCGAATTTAAAGCTGAGATCTACGTATTGAAGAAAGAAGAAGGTGGTCGCCACACTCCTTTCCACAACAAATACCGTCCTCAGTTCTATTTCCGTACAACTGACGTAACTGGTGAGATCTTCCTTAGCGATGGTCGCGAGATGGTTATGCCAGGTGACAACGTATCTATTAATGTTAAGTTGATCGTACCAGTTGCGATGGACAAAGGTCTTCGTTTCGCAATCCGCGAAGGTGGACGTACAGTAGGTGCGGGTCAGGTTACAGAAATCGTAGCTTAAGATTCTACCAAAAGTAAAAAGTAAGGGGAGTTAACAGCTCCCCTTTTTAAACGGGTGTAGCTCAGCTGGTAGAGTAGTGGTCTCCAAAACCATTGGTCGTGGGTTCGAACCCTACCGCCCGTGCACAATTAAAACAACTGTTCGTGTTAAAATTAAGATCATACATCATCGACATCTACAACGAGATGGTTCATCAAGTAACCTGGCCTACATGGAAAGAGTTACAAAATAACACTATCCTTGTAGTCGTAGCATCTTTGCTTATCTCCCTAGTTATCTTTGCCATGGACTTCACTTTCGGTATTACCGGAGAAGAAGGTTCATTATGGAAAGGTGTGCTTGGCTTTATCTACGGATCTTTCTAAACACTAAACTAGAATGGCAGAAATAGCAAAGAAATGGTATGTTGTCCGTGCCGTAAGTGGTAAGGAGAAAAAAGTCAAGGAATACCTTGAACTCGAAATTGCACGTATGAAGCTTACTGATTATGTAAATCAGGTGCTCATTCCTACAGAAAAAGTTTTTAAAATCCAGAATGGTAAAAAAGTAAGCAAAGAAAAAGCTTTCTTACCAGGTTACGTCTTGATCGAAGCTGCATTAGTTGGTGAAGTATCTCACGTCATCAAAAGCATTCCAAATGTTATTGGTTTCTTGGGTACGGAAAAAGGCGGTGAGCCTGTTCCAATGAGAATGTCCGAAGTCAATCGTATTTTAGGCAAAGTAGATGAACTATCTATTACTGAAGAAGAACTCAAAATTCCATTTGTGATTGGCGAGTCTGTGAAAGTAATTGATGGTCCATTTAATAATTTTAGTGGTGTTGTCGACGAAATCAACGAAGACAAAAAGAAACTAAAAGTAATGGTCAAAATTTTTGGCCGCAAAAACTTGCTCGAGCTCAACTATATGCAGGTTGAGAAAGAGTCTTAAAGTTGTATTAACCGTAGGAGTGGGCCTGATGACTAAAGCTTCCCGTCTAGTCGCCCACGTTTAACTACATAATTTGTATATATATGGCTAAAGAAGTAGCAGCATTGATCAAGTTACAGATCAAAGGAGGCGCAGCCAATCCATCTCCGCCAATTGGTCCGGCTCTCGGTGCCAAAGGTGTAAACATCATGGAGTTTTGTAAGCAGTTTAACGCGCGTACACAAGACAAAATGGGTAAGGTGGTACCGGTTGTGATTACCGTTTACGGTGATAAATCTTTTGATTTCGTTCTCAAAACCCCGCCAGCAGCGGTACAAATCATTGAACATTCAAAAATTAAGAAAGGTTCGTCTGAGCCAAATCGTGTGAAAGTTGGTTCCGTAACTTGGGATCAAGTTCGTGCAATTGCCGAAGACAAACTTCCTGATTTGAATTGTTTCACTGTGGACTCTGCTATGCGCATGGTTGCAGGAACAGCAAGAAGTATGGGGGTTACCGTAAAAGGTGGCGAAGCTCCAAAATCCAAATAATCATTGACTATGAAAAGAGTTTCTAAAAAAAGAAAAGAGATTTTGGCAAAACATGATTTGTCAAAAACTTTCACTCTAACAGATGCATGTGATTTGGTGAAGGGAATTTCTACCACTAAATTCGATGCCTCTGTAGATATTTGTGTTCGTTTGGGTGTAGACCCGCGTAAAGCGAATCAAATGGTACGTGGAACCGTTGCCTTACCACATGGTACTGGTAAAGATGTCAAAGTACTTGTACTTTGTACTCCAGACAAAGAAAAAGAAGCGCAAGATGCAGGTGCAGACTTCGTTGGTCTTGACGATTACATCGCCAAAATCAAAGCTGGCTGGACGGCAGTTGATGTCATCATCACTATGCCTTCTGTAATGGGTAAAGTAGGTGCGTTAGGTCGTATCCTCGGTCCACGCGGCTTAATGCCAAACCCGAAAACAGGTACTGTAACCATGGAAATTGGTAAAGCAGTTGAAGAGGTTAAAGCAGGTAAAATTGACTTTAAAGTTGATAAATACGGCATTATCCACGCTGGAATCGGTAAGGTAAGTTTTGAAGGTGAAAAAATTCGCGAGAATGCTTTCGAATTGATTCAAACCCTTCTTAAACTCAAGCCATCTGCTGCAAAAGGTACATACATTAAAAGTATTTACTTGAGCTCTACGATGAGTCCCGGAATACAAATTGACGCGAAGTCTGTTACTGCTTAATACTTAGAACACATGACAAGAGAAGAAAAAGCACAGTACATCAGCGAATTAGCAGCACAATTATCTGCTACAAACGTTGTGTATTTGACAGACACTGCAGATTTGACCGTTGAGGCTGTGAACACTTTGCGCAGAAGATGTTTTCAATCAAACATCTCTATGCGCGTTGTAAAGAACGCTTTGCTTGAAAAAGCAATGGATCAAGTAGAAGGTAAAGAATTCGGTGCGTTACGCGACGTATTGAAAGGATCTACCTCAATAATGATTTCAGAAGTTGCAAATGCTCCTGCAAAATTGATTGCAGATTTCCGCAAGAAGTCTCCAAAACCACTTTTGAAAGGTGCATATATCGACGAAGCAATCTTTATCGGTGATGACCAACTAAGCGCATTAGAATCACTCAAAAGCAAAGAAGAGCTTATTGGTGACCTCATTGCCTTGTTGCAAAGCCCAGCGAAAAATGTATTGTCTGGTCTTCAAGGTGCTGGTGGCAAAATTGCTGGCATCCTTAAAACGCTCGAAGAACGAGCATAAACAATTAATTATTAAACCTTTTTAAATTTAAATAAAATGGCTGATTTAAAGCAAATTGCAGAAACGTTGGTAAACCTTACAGTAAAAGAAGTAAGTGAATTGGCAACTATTATGAAAGACGAGTATGGCATCGAGCCTGCTGCTGCTGCTCCAGTAATGATGGCTGGTGCTGCTGTTGGTGGTGGCGAAGCTGCTGCTGAGCAAACTGAGTTTGATGTGATCCTCAAAGCTGGTGGTCCTAACAAACTTGCAGTAGTTAAACTTGTAAAAGAATTGACTGGTAACGGTTTGAAAGAATCTAAAGACCTAGTTGATGCAGCACCTTCTACATTGAAAGAAGGCGTATCTAAAGATGAGGCTGAAGGCCTCAAAAAGTCTCTTGAAGAGGCTGGTGCTGAAGTAGAAGTTAAGTAATTCGATTCAGGATATACAGGAAAGGCACCGCCGAAAGGCGGGTGCCTTGTCCTGTTTTTTGCATGTTGATTTCAACAGAGTACAAAACATTAAAAAAAACAAGCCTTGGCAACAACAACTAATTCAACCAGAATTAATTTTGCTTCAAGCAAAAACCAGTTTGAATATCCAGATTTTCTGGAAATTCAGTTAAAGTCCTTTCAGGAATTTTTCCAATTGGAAACAACTCCTGAGAACCGCGATAGCGAAGGACTTTTCAAAGTGTTTGCTGAAAACTTTCCAATTACGGATACCCGCAACCAATTTGTTCTAGAATTCCTGGATTATTTCATTGATCCACCTCGTTACACCATTGAAGAGTGTATCGAAAGAGGACTAACCTACAGTGTTCCTCTCAAAGCAAAACTGAAACTGTATTGTACTGACCCTGAGCACGAGGATTTCGAAACCATCGTTCAGGATGTTTATTTAGGTACAATTCCTTATATGACACCGAAAGGTTCATTTGTGGTCAATGGCGCAGAACGCGTAATTGTTTCGCAATTGCACCGTTCGCCAGGTGTTTTCTTTGGACAGTCTCGCCACGCAAATGGCACTAAGTTATATTCGGCAAGAATCATTCCTTTCAAAGGTTCTTGGATCGAATTTGCTACGGATATCAACAATATCATGTACGCTTACATTGACCGTAAAAAGAAATTACCTGTTACGACACTTTTCCGCGCCATCGGTTACGAAACAGACCGCGATATCCTTGATATCTTTGGTCTTGCAGACGAAGTGAAGGTAAGTAAAACCAACCTCAAGAAACTTATTGGTCGTCGTTTGGCGGCAAGGGTTCTTAAAACTTGGATCGAAGATTTCGTAGATGAAGATACTGGAGAAGTAGTTTCTATCGAGCGCAATGAAGTTATTTTAGACCGCGAGCTATTGATCGGCGAGGAGCACCTCGACGCTATTATGGATTCCGGTGCGAAATCACTTATTTTGCACAAAGAAGATGGCAACTCAACTGACTACACCATCATCTACAATACCCTACAAAAAGATACTTCCAATTCTGAAAAAGAAGCGGTTGAACACATCTACCGTCAGTTACGTAACGCAGATCCACCCGACTACGAAACGGCAAAAGGAGTTTTTGAAAAATTATTCTTCTCTGACGCTCGTTACGATTTAGGCGAAGTTGGTCGTTACCGTATCAATAAAAAACTCAACCTTGAGTCTACTGAAGAGTCACGCGTTTTAACGAAAAACGATATCATTTCAATCATCAAATATTTGATTGAACTGATCAACTCTAAGGCGGACATCGATGATATCGACCACTTATCAAATCGTCGTGTTCGTACGGTTGGTGAGCAACTTTATGCACAATTTGGCGTTGGTTTGGCCCGTATGGCTCGTACCATCCGCGAACGCATGAATGTCCGCGACAACGAAGTCTTTACACCAATTGATCTCATTAACGCGAAGACCTTATCTTCTGTGATCAACTCATTCTTTGGAACCAATCAGCTTTCTCAGTTCATGGACCAAACCAACCCGCTATCGGAAGTTACGCACAAGCGTCGTCTTTCTGCTCTTGGGCCAGGCGGTCTATCCCGTGAACGCGCCGGATTCGAAGTACGTGACGTTCACTACACGCACTACGGTCGTTTGTGTACCATTGAAACACCTGAAGGTCCAAACATCGGACTCATCTCTTCACTTTGTGTATTTGCAAAAGTGAACAAACTTGGTTTCATCGAAACGCCTTACCGTCGTGTAGACAACGGTCGTGTTGTTTTTGAAGAAAGTCCAATTTACTTAGCTGCCGAAGAAGAAGATTCTAAAACAATTGCACAGGCCAACGCTAAAATCGACGACAAAGGAAACTTCCTTTCTGACTTGGTTAAAGCGCGTTATGAAGGTGACTTCCCAGTTGTTGCCCCAGGCGACCTCAGTTTGATGGATGTTGGTGCCAACCAAATTGCATCCATCGCGGCATCTTCCATTCCATTCCTCGAACACGATGATGCCAACCGTGCACTCATGGGCTCTAACATGCAGCGTCAAGCTGTTCCGTTGTTGCGTCCAAATGCCCCAATTGTAGGTACAGGTATCGAGCAACTTGTTGCTAGAGATTCACGCGTACTTATCAACGCAGAAGGTTTTGGAACTGTAGAATACGTAGATGCAAATGAAATCGTTATCCGTTACGACTGGAACGATCAAGATAAATTAGTGAGTTTTGACAGCGAAGTAACCCGTTACTCCCTTACTAAATTCATGAAAACCAACCAAAGTACTTGTATCAACCTCAAGCCAATTGTACAAAAAGGCGATCGCGTTGAAAAAGGACAAGTTCTTTGTGAAGGTTACGCAACACAATCTGGTGAACTCGCACTCGGTCAAAACCTTAAGGTGGCTTTCATGCCTTGGAAAGGGTACAACTTCGAGGATGCGATTGTAATTTCAGAAAAAGTGGTGCGCAACGACATCTTTACGTCTATTCACATCGATGAATATTCTTTGGAAGTACGCGATACCAAACGCGGTATGGAAGAGTTGACCTCTGACATTCCAAACGTTTCTGAAGAGGCTACCAAAGACCTCGACGAAAACGGCTTGATCCGCATTGGTGCAGAAATCAAAGAAGGCGACATCCTAATTGGTAAAATCACACCAAAAGGAGAGACAGACCCATCTCCAGAAGAAAAACTTTTACGTGCCATCTTTGGTGACAAAGCAGGCGACGTCAAAGACGCTTCTTTGAAAGCCGGGCCATCATTGCGCGGTGTTGTGATCGAGAAGAAATTATTCTCGAGAGCTGTCAAAGACCGCAAATCTAAATCTCAAGATAAGCCTGTACTCGAAGCACTCGACGCAGATTACCAAAGAGATTTCGCTGCACTTCGCGACAAATTAGTCGATAAATTATTGCTTATTCTCGGCGAACAAAAGTCTGCTGGTGTATTCAATAACTTTAAAGAAGAGTTGATCAAAAAAGGAACTAAATTCAGTAACAAAGCACTTAGTGCGCTAGATTACTCTATTGTAAATCCGCTCAACTGGACAGCTGACACCGAAACCAACCAATTGATTTCACGTGTTATCCACAACTTTAATATCAAAGCCAACGATTTACTCGGTATCTACAAACGCAAAAAATTCCATATTTCTGTCGGAGACGAACTCCCTGCCGGAATTGTGAAATTAGCGAAGGTATATGTTGCCAAAAAACGCAAGTTGAAAGTTGGTGACAAGATGGCGGGTCGTCACGGTAACAAAGGTATTGTGGCCAACATCGTTCGTCAAGAAGATATGCCATTCCTAGAAGACGGCACTCCTGTTGACATCGTTCTCAATCCACTAGGGGTACCATCTCGTATGAACCTTGGTCAGATTTACGAAACAGTTCTTGCTTGGGCTGGTGAAAAACTAGGTGTTAAGTTTGCTACGCCAATTTTTGATGGTGCTAAACCAGAAGAAATCAACGAATGGACAGACAAAGCAGGCGTTCCACGTTCAGGTAAAACTTACCTCTACGACGGCGGAACCGGCGAGCGTTTCCACCAACCTGCAACAGTTGGTATCATCTACATGTTGAAACTTTCTCACATGGTAGACGACAAAATGCACGCGCGTTCTATCGGTCCATACTCTCTTATTACCCAACAACCATTGGGTGGTAAAGCACAGTTTGGTGGTCAGCGTTTTGGTGAGATGGAAGTTTGGGCATTGGAAGCATTTGGTGCTGCCAATATCCTACAGGAAATCCTTACCGTGAAATCCGATGACGTCATGGGCCGTGCTAAAGCTTATGAATCTATTGTAAAAGGCGACAACATTCCAGAACCAGGTATTCCTGAGTCCTTCAATGTATTGTTACACGAATTACGTGGCTTGTGCCTTAACGTATCAATGGATTAATTCAAAATACTAACGTAAATAGTCGAGATCAAATGGCTTTCAAAAAAGAAACCCCAAAAAAGCAAAGCAGCTTCAACAAAATCACCATCTCCTTGGCTTCTCCAGAGGTCATTTTGGAGCATTCTAGTGGTGAAGTTTTGAAACCTGAAACCATCAACTACCGCACCTACAAACCGGAGCGTGATGGCTTGTTCTGTGAGCGCATTTTTGGACCTGTTAAAGATTACGAATGCCACTGTGGTAAATACAAGCGTATCCGATATAAAGGTATCGTCTGTGACCGCTGTGGTGTAGAAGTGACCGAAAAGAAAGTACGTCGTGAGCGCATGGGACACATCTCATTGGTGGTTCCTGTTGCACACATCTGGTACTTCCGTTCGCTTCCTAATAAAATCGGTTATTTGTTGGGCTTGCCTACCAAAAAATTGGACCAAATCATCTATTACGAGCGTTATGTTGTCATTCAAGCTGGTGCTGTAACCGGAACTGACAAATGGGCCGATGTCAAGAAAATGGACTTCATTACTGAAGAAGAATACCTTGACATGCTCGATTTGCCAGAATTGGCCAACAACCACTACCTCGACGACACCGATCCTAACAAATTCATCGCTAAGATGGGTGCAGAAGCACTTTATGATTTGTTAGCTGGTCTGAACCTCGAAGAAATGTCTTACGACCTTCGTGCAAAAGCTGAAAACGAAACTTCAGTTCAGCGTAAAAACGAAGCTCTCAAGCGTTTGCAAGTAATTGAAGCCATGCGCGATTCCCAAAAGCGCATAGACAACCGTCCAGAATGGATGATTGTGAAAGTGGTTCCAGTTATTCCACCGGAATTGCGTCCTTTGGTTCCGCTAGATGGCGGTCGTTTTGCTACGTCCGACCTCAACGACCTTTATCGTCGCGTCATTATTCGTAACAACCGCTTGAAGCGTTTGATCGAAATCAAAGCGCCAGAAGTAATCTTGCGCAACGAAAAACGCATGTTGCAAGAGGCCGTAGATTCACTCTTCGACAACTCAAGAAAATCTTCAGCTGTTAAAACGGAGTCAAATCGTGCCCTCAAATCCCTTTCTGACTCTTTGAAAGGTAAGCAAGGTCGTTTCCGTCAAAACTTACTTGGTAAACGTGTCGATTATTCAGCACGTTCGGTCATTGTTGTAGGTCCAGATTTGAAACTACACGAATGTGGTTTGCCAAAAGACATGGCTGCAGAGCTCTACAAGCCGTTCATTATCCGTAAAATGATCGAGCGCGGTATTGTAAAGACCGTTAAATCAGCTAAGAAAATTGTTGACCGCAAAGAACCAGTTGTTTGGGATATCCTAGAAAACGTATTGAAAGGTCACCCAGTTCTCTTGAACCGTGCCCCTACGCTTCACCGTTTAGGTATCCAAGCTTTCCAACCAAAATTAATTGAAGGAAAAGCGATCCGCTTGCATCCACTCGTTACAACGGCATTCAACGCCGACTTCGATGGTGACCAAATGGCGGTGCATTTACCACTTGGTAATGCCGCAATCTTGGAAGCACAAATGCTCATGTTGGCATCGCACAACATCCTTAACCCTGCAAATGGCGCGCCTATCGCGGTACCTTCTCAAGACATGGTCTTGGGTCTGTATTACATCACGAAAGGAAAACGCTCTACTGAAACCGAAGTTGTTAAAGGAGAAGGTGGTATCTTCTATTCACCAGAAGAAGTCATCATCGCTTACAACGAAGGGAAACTCGATTTGCATGCGCATGTCAAAGTCAAAACCTACGATTTAGGAGAAGACGGACAACCTTGCCTCATGATGGTTGAAACCACATGTGGTCGCGTAATGTTCAACAACAAAGTTCCACTTCAAGTAGGATTCATCAATGACGTAATGACTAAAAAGGCATTGCGTGACATCATCGGTGAAGTATTGAAAGTTTGTGGTACTTCAAGAACTGCTCAATTCCTTGACGATATCAAGCAACTTGGTTATGAAATGGCCTTCAAAGGTGGTCTTTCATTCAACCTAGACGATATCATCATCCCTAAAGAAAAAGAAATTCTCGTTGCTAAGGCTGAAACCGAAGTGAAAGAAGTCATGATGAACTACAACATGGGTCTGATCACCAACAACGAGCGTTACAACCAAATCATTGATATCTGGACGCATACCAACTCGCGTTTGACACACACCCTCATGGAGCAACTCAAGAGCGACCGTCAAGGTTTCAACTCTATCTACATGATGTACGACTCCGGGGCACGTGGTTCAAAAGAGCAAATTCGTCAGTTATCAGGTATGCGTGGTTTGATGGCTAAACCGCAAAAATCTGGTGCATCTGTACAAGAGATCATCGAGAACCCGATCTTATCCAACTTTAAAGAAGGACTTTCGATTCTCGAGTACTTTATCTCTACCCACGGTGCACGTAAAGGTTTGGCGGATACCGCACTCAAAACAGCCGATGCAGGTTACCTTACACGTCGTTTGGTCGATGTCGCGCAAGATGTGGTCATCAACTCCAACGATTGTGGTACCCTTCGCGGTATTGTCGCAACTTCATTAAAGAAAAACGACGAAGTCGTAGAACCTTTATATGACCGTATCCTTGGCCGTACTTCAGTTCATGATGTATACATGCCAGATACAGAAGAAGTGATTGTTCGTGCAGGTGACCTCATCTCTGAGGACGTCGCGAAAACAATAGAAAAAGCGGGTATTGAAGAAGTTGAAATTCGTTCTGTACTTACATGTGAAATGCGTCGTGGCGTTTGTTCTAAATGTTATGGCCGCAACCTTGCAAACCATCGCTTGGCTCAAATCGGAGACTCCGTAGGTGTCATCGCAGCGCAATCAATCGGTGAACCAGGAACGCAGTTAACGCTCCGTACGTTCCACGTTGGTGGTACTGCATCAAACATCGCTGACATCTCTGACCTCAAAGCGAAGGCAAACGGTAAACTCGAAATCGACGAAATCCGCACAATTGAGCGCAAAAATGCCGATGGCACTGAACGTGTAATCGTAGTAGGACGCTCTGCTGAATTGCGCATTACCGATGAGAAAACTGGTATCGTTGTTATGACGACCAACGTTCCTTACGGATCTGACCTTATGGTTAAAAACAACACCAAAATCAAAAAAGGTGATGTAATCTGTAAATGGGACCCGTATAATGCCCTCATCATTGGCGAAGTTGCTGGTAAAGTAGTTTTTGATGGTATCATCGAAAACATCACTTTCCGCGAAGAAGTCGATGAGCAAACAGGCTTTACCGAGAAAGTAATCATCGAATCTCGCGACAAGAAGAAATCACCAGCTATCCACATCATCGACCCTAAAACAAAAGAAGTGCTCCGCGAATACTCTATTCCGGTTAATGCGCACATCTCTGTTGCTGAAGGCGACAAAATTGAAGCAGGTGACATCCTCGTTAAAATCCCGCGTTCAGCTGGTAAAACAGGAGATATCACGGGTGGTTTACCACGTGTAACCGAATTATTCGAAGCAAGAAACCCATCTAATCCAGCTGTTGTTTCTGAAATCGATGGTACGGCTACATACGGAACCGTTAAACGTGGTAACCGCGAAATCATCATCACATCTAAACTTGGTGAACTTCGCAAGTACCTCGTTCCACTTTCCAAACACATCCTTGTTCAGCAAAACGACTACGTTCGCGCCGGACAACCACTTTCTGATGGTGCAATTACACCAAACGACATCCTCAATATTGAAGGTCCGACAAAAGTACAAGAGTACATCGTCAACGAAATTCAAGAGGTATATCGCTTACAGGGTGTAAAAATCAACGACAAACACTTCGAAGTTATTGTTCGTCAAATGATGTTGAAAGCTGAAATCATCGAATCTGGAGACACCCGTTTCCTCGAAGGTCAAAGTGTTCACAAAGCAGACATCATGGAAGCAAACGACGAATTATACGGCTTAATGTTTGTTGTAGACGCTGGCGAATCAACTGAACTCAAAAATGGTCAGTTGGTAAGTGTACGTCGTTTGCGCGACGAAAACTCACGCTTGAAGCGCGAAGACAAGCAATTGATTGTAGCACGCGAAGCGATGCCAGCAACATCTACACCTTTGTTGCAAGGTATCACACGTGCTTCACTTCAAACACAGTCCTTCATTTCTGCAGCATCGTTCCAGGAGACTACGAAAGTACTCAACGAAGCAGCGATCTCTGGAAAAGAAGACCACTTGTTAGGCTTGAAAGAAAACGTAATTGTTGGTCACCTCATTCCTGCGGGTACGGGTGTGCGCCATTTCCAAAACCTCATCGTTGGTTCGAAAGAAGCATACGAAGAGTTAATGGAAGAGGCTCAATAAGCCAAATGATTTATAAGTTTAAAAGGCGGTCTGCAAAGACCGCCTTTTTTTATGAGATTCTTCCCCAGTTGGGTTTGTTCTTCAACACTTCTCGCAATGCCTGATTCAGTAAGGCGTTTTCGGGCGCAACCAGTTGGGCATCAGTTGCAAGAATTGCGCGTGCTTTTTCGCGTGCCAACTGAACTAATTGACCATCTTTTGCTAAATCGGCAATTTTGAGGGCGAGTGCGCCGCTTTGTTGGGTTCCCATGAGGTCGCCAGGGCCTCGCAATTGCAAGTCTACTTCTGCGAGAACGAAGCCATCATTACTGGCCACCATCGTATCCATTCGCTTTTGTGCTTCTTTGGAAATGCCGTCACCGGTCATTAAAATACAATAGGATTTTTCGGCGCCACGGCCCACGCGTCCGCGCAATTGGTGCAATTGGGAGAGGCCAAAACGCTCTGCACTTTCAATGACCATAACCGATGCGTTCGGGACATTTACCCCCACTTCAATCACAGTAGTGGCAACCATAATATGCTTTTGGCCCTGCACAAATTCTTGCATGGCTGCTTCTTTGTCAGCAGGTTTCATTTTGCCATGTACCATACTGATTTGATAACCTAAGGGCTTGAAGAACTCCTCAATTTGAGCATAACCATCCTCTAAATTTTTAAAGTCAAGTTTTTCAGATTCTTGGATCAGTGGATAGACAATATAGGCCTGCCTACCCAATTGCAGTTGTTCATGGATAAACGTCAGGAGTTTGTCGCGGTGGTTTTCGCGGCGGTGAATCGTATGAATAGGCTTTCTTCCGGGTGGCAATTCATCAATTACAGAAACATCAAGATCGCCGTAAAAGGTCATGGCGAGGGTTCTCGGGATGGGTGTGGCAGTCATGATCAGGACATGTGGAGGCGTTGTGTTTTTACGCCACATTTTCGCGCGTTGAGCTACTCCAAATCGATGTTGTTCATCGATGACAACCAAACCTAGATTTTTAAATTGAACGGTGTCTTCTAGCAAGGCATGGGTGCCAATAAGTAAGTCAATTTCGCCAGATAACAAGCCTTCATGAATTCTAGTGCGTTCTGCTTTTTTAGTTGACCCTGTAAGAAGGGCAACTTTGATATCCATATCTCTGAGTAGTTCTGAAATACCAATAAAATGTTGGTTGGCTAAGATCTCGGTAGGTGCCATAAGCGCTCCTTGAAGCTCGTTTCCTTTGGCTAATAGCAGGCAAAGCAAGGCAACGAGTGTTTTGCCACTGCCAACATCACCTTGAAGTAAGCGGTTCATGTGCGTGCCTTCACCTAGGTCTTTTCTGATTTCTTTTAAAACCCTTTTTTGTGCGCCCGTTAGTTCAAAAGGTAGATGGTGCTCATAAAAATCCATAAAAGCGTCACCAACTTCTTTGATCGGGTATCCCTTCAGTTTTTGGCTGCGCACCCCTTTGCGCAATAATAATTCGAGTTGTAAAAAGAATAATTCTTCCCACTTGAGTCGATACCGAGCTGCTTTGATAAGGGTTTCTGAACTCGGCTGATGAATTTCTCGGAGTGCCTTGATGCGCGGCAGCAAGTTGAGTTCCGTACAAATTAGAGGTGGGAGTGTTTCAGGAATTTGATTGGCGAGTTGTTCAAATAGATTGCCAACGAGTTTACTTAATCCTTTGCTGTGCAATCCTATGTGTTGGCATTTTTCAGTACTAGGGTAAAAAGCTTCAAAACCTTTTCGTTCCAATCCGGGTACAACTTTGAGCAATTCAGGATGCGGAATATTCCAGTTATTTTGGAAAAACTTGGGCTTGCCAAAAACAATATATTCGTCTTGGACATTGAGGTTTCCCTTGATCCACTGAAAACCCTGAAACCAAACTAGGTCGATGGTTCCTGAGCCATCGCTGAAACGCCCAAGAAGTTTTTTTTGTCGGCCGCTGCCTATTTCACTAATGTGGGTCAGACGACCTTTAAGTTGGACGTATTGATCTTCGGCATTGATGAGCGCAATGTCATGGAAAGCACTACGGTCTTGGTAGCGGTAAGGGAAATGATAGAGTAAATCTTGGAACGTATAAATTCCGAGTTCGTCTTGAAGTACTTGCGCTTTTTGGGGCCCAACTCCTTTTAAATAGGCAATAGGCGTTGCGAGTAGCGCGTTCATAGTTAGGGTTTATTTCCAGAAGCCCATTTGGTTGAACTTTTCGATGCGTTCGTCGATGCGTTCGTCCGGATTTTTGGCATCTAGTTCTTTCAAGTAACCGTGTAGTTTTTCACGGAGTATACTGAACATTTCGTCTTGAGCTCTATGTGCACCATTACTCGGTTCGGAAATGACGTCGTCCACAAGGCCATTTTGTTTCATGTCTGTGGAAGTAAGTTTGAGCGCAGAGGCAGCGATTTCTTTGTAATTCCAGGAGCGCCATAAAATGGAGGAGCAACTTTCTGGTGAAATGACAGAATACCATGTATTCTCGAGCATGACTACTTTGTCTCCGACGCCTATGCCGAGTGCGCCACCCGAAGCTCCTTCGCCGATGATCACACAAATGACAGGTACTTTCAAGCGCATCATTTCGTAAATGTTGCGCGCAATGGCTTCTCCTTGACCGCGTTCTTCCGCCTCAAGACCTGGAAATGCTCCGGGTGTATCGATGAAAGTAACAATAGGCTTGTTGAATTTCTCTGCTAATTTCATGAGGCGCAAAGCCTTGCGGTAGCCTTCAGGATTTGGCATACCGAAGTTGCGGTATTGACGCATTTTGGTATTAATGCCTTTTTGTTGACCTATGAACATTACGCTGCGGCCGTCTAGGAGTCCGAAACCACCCACCATTGCTTTGTCGTCTTTAACGTTGCGGTCACCATGGAGTTCTTGGAACTGGCCATTGGTAAGCGCATTGATGTAAGCTAAGGTGTAAGGTCTGTCCGGATGGCGCGAGAGTTGCACGCGTTGCCAAGGGGTGAGGTTGGCAAATACTTCTTTGGTTTTGGCTGCAAGTACCTCTTCAAGTTCTGAGATTTTATCTTGCATGTCTACGTCTGTCTGAGTAGCAAGCGTACGCGTTTGTTCGATTTGTTCTTCTAGTTCGCGTAGCGGTTCTTCAAAATCCAAATAGGTAGTGCTCATAATTTTCTTGTTTCGTGCAACAAAAATAAGGATTTTCACCAATTGCTTATCTTTACAACATGATCTTGTATCCTCCTGCAAAAATCAACCTCGGTTTACACATCCTCGCCAAGCGCCCTGACGGCTATCACGAGATAGAAACCATCATGGCTGCAATTCCTTTTTGCGACATTTTAGAAATCACGGTTGCCGATGAAGATGCTTTTATTCAAACGGGCATTGAGGTGCCTTCGGATGGTCAACCCAACTTGTGTCAAAGAGCAGTAACCCTTTTGCGCCACAAGCAAGATTTCCCTAATGTGCGCATTCATTTGCGCAAACAAATCCCAGTGGGTGCAGGGCTCGGCGGTGGTTCGGCAGATGCCAGCTACACGCTTTCAGGTCTTAATGAACTTTTTAACTTGGGTTATTCCGAAAATGAGCTCGAAAATTTTGCTGCGCACTTGGGCAGTGATTGTCCTTTCTTCATCAAAGGTGGCTTGCAATTGGCCAAGGGAAGGGGTGAGCGCTTACAACCATTGCTGCCAATAGGTAGAGCAGTCCAATTGGTGCTTTGCAATCCGCAGATACATGTTTCAACTGCTCAAGCTTATGGCGGCGTTAAGCCCAATAATTCAAGGCCAACGATAGAAAACCTGAGTAAAATAGGTCTTGATCAACTTCAAAATGATTTTGAAGAAAGTGTTTTTGAGGTCTTGCCGCAAATAGGCCACCTGAAAAAGGAATTACTGAAATCAGGTGCGTTTTACGCCGCCATGTCAGGGAGTGGCTCTTCAGTCTATGGTCTGTTTGAAGCAGATTACAAAATAATTCTTTCTGAGCAGCTTGAGCGTTACGTAATATACGTTGGTGAGTGGTCGTTTTAGGCCTCTTCTTACCCATTTAACTCAAATACTTTTCAAGTATCGGCTTTAAATTAATATCGAATTTACTTGAATTAGAAATATTTTTATATTTTTGAACTTGTCAAATTGACACTAAGTATTATTAACCTATTAATTTTTTAACTATGAAGAAAATTTTTACACTTTCTTTGCTCGCTATGGTGAGCTTTTTCTCCAATGCCCAGGTTATGGGTATTTGTGGTGCCTTTACAGGATGGGGTTCTACTCCAGGAACTGATATTGTCATGACTTCCGCTGATGGTATTCAGTGGAATGCCTCAGCTGTAACAATTACCGTTGATGGTGGTTTAAAGTTCCGTTTGGACGAGTTGTGGGATTCAAATTGGGGTCATGACGGTACGGCTGGTTTTCCTTCGGGCACAGCTGTTGCTGGTGGCTTTGGTAATGATATCCCGGGAGTTGCTGGAACTTATGATGTTTCTTTTAACACATCAACATTGGCATATGAATTTACAGCAGTTTCGTCTGGTTACGATAATGTAGGCTTTAATGGAGGTTTTAACTCCTTTGGTGCACCAGTTGAAATGATCACTGCGAATGGAATTCAATATGGCAAATCTGATTACTATTTTAACGCCAATGGTGTAAAGTTTGTTAACTCTACTACTAACGAAACATTCGGAGGAACTATGTTCCCGATGGGGGGCGCTGTTCTTAATGGTTCTGAAATTCCATTAACATCGGGTTACTATAATGTTGGTTTTGATAAAGCAATCCCTGGTTATGCTTTTCAGCAATCATTTGTCGGAATAATTGGAAGTGCGATTCCAAATACTGGTTGGGACACTTGTGTTACAATGACTTCAATCGATGGTGGTGTGACAAATACATTGTTAGGTTTCACTATTAATGACGGCGCAGTTAAATTCAGAGTTAATGGAACTTGGACTACTGCTTGGGGTGGAACTGACTTTCCTAGTGGCACAGCGTCTTCTTCAGCAGGAGACTTGCCTGTTGCTGCTGGAACTTATAACATTACATTCAATCGTTTGACTGGTGAATACGATTTTGCGGTTGCAAGTATTCAAGAAAATATTGCAGTAAAAGTAACTGTTGCGCCAAACCCAGCAAAAGAGGTTGTAACTTTTAATGTTGATGCAGCTGATTTCAATATTTCAATAATTGATTTAAGTGGTAAAATTGTTTCCACTTCAACTACATCTGAAATGAATATTTCTAACTTAAACAATGGTCTTTACACATACATAGTAAAAACTTCAAATGGAGTTGCTACTGGTAAATTGATCAAACAATAAGCCAAAAACAATATTTTTAAGAAGCCTGGGTGTTTGCACCCGGGCTTTTTTAGTCTTTACTTGAACCTTTTTATAAAATTCTTTGTGATGAAAAAGCAACTTTTTTTATTCTTTTCTTTCCTATCAAGCGTCACTTTTTTACAAGCGCAAGTCTTAGAATTGAATCTGGCTTTTCCGACGGTGAACGATGTTGTAACCATCACCTATGATGCCACACAAGGAAATGCTGCGTTGGTTGGTCAATCACAAATTTATTGTCATGCCGGGCTCATCACTTCTGCCAGCACTTCGCCTACCAACTGGCAATTTGTTCAAGGAAACTGGGGAGTAGCTGATCCAGAAGTAGCCATGACCAATATTGGCAACAATAAACACACTATTACAATAGACATCGATCAATTTTATGGTTTCCCTGTCGGAACAAATGTTTTGAAATTTGCATTTGTTTTCAGAACTGCAAACGGTAGTTTGGTCGGTAGATCTGCAGATGGTAGCGACATCTATTATGACATCTATCCCGTCAATGCGGGTTTACTTGCCAGTTTCTTTCACCCGACGGCTGGTACAATTTTAGATATCAATGAACAACTTGCCATTGATGCTGCGGCTAACCAGCCTTCAACACTAACGTTAAAAGAAGACGGCGTTGTTTTGCAAACGTTGAGCAATGCGACCCAACTCAATTACAACCTTACGGCCACAAGTGCCGGAACACATCTTTTAGAATTCATTGCCGACAACGGCACAACACAAATCATCGATACTGCATATTACACCGTGAACCCTATTGTGGTTCCTCAAAACCCTCCTTATAGCAATTTGCAAAACGGAATCAACTACATCAACGATACAACTGTCGTTTTGCAATTACATGCTCCTCAGAAAGAACATATTTATGTCATTGGAGATTTCAATTCTTGGACACCAACGACGAACTATCATATGAACCTCTCCACCAACAATACTACTTGGTGGTTGGAAATAACTGGCCTCACGGCTGGTCAAAAATACGGGTATCAATACCTCATCGACGGCAATATGCGTTTTGCCGACCCACTGAGCACGCTCATTTTGGATCCAAATAACGACAACAACATAGGCGCTGCAACCAATCCTACACCGCATCCATATCCAACTGGTCAAACAACAGGTTTTGTCACTGTTATGCAACCAGGTGCAACACCTTATAACTGGGTGGTTCCAAACTATGCTGCTCCAGCGAATAAAGATTTAGTAATTTATGAATTGTTGGTTCGTGACTTCGTCGCTAAACACAATTACCAAACACTTATTGACACACTAGATTACCTTAGCAAACTAGGTATCAACGCCATTGAACTCATGCCTCCAGGAGAATTTGAAAACAACGAGAGTTGGGGCTACAATCCTTCATTCCACATGGCACTGGACAAATACTATGGCACTCCCGAAAAGTTTAAAGAATTTGTAGATTCATGTCATGCACGTGGCATTGCAGTAATTGTCGATATGGTACTTAATCATGCATTTGGTCAAAACCCAATGGTAAACATGTATTGGGATGCTGCTAATTCCCGCCCAGCAGCAAATAACCCTTGGTTTAACGCTATTTGCCCGCATGAGCCCTATTGCTGGGGTTATGATTTTGACCACACAAGACCTGTAGTTCAACAATACATCGATCAAGTGAATCGCTATTGGGTAGAAACCTACAACATTGATGGCTTCCGTTTCGACTACACAAAAGGATTTATCAATAATGCCAACGGCTACAGTATGGAGCGCATCAATTTGCTCAAGCGCATGGCCGACGAAATTTGGGCTTACAAACCAAATACGTATATCATTTTAGAGCATTGGTGCGACAACTCCGAGGAAGAGCAACTAGCTGATTACGGCATGATGCTCTGGGGAAATGTAACACATGGATATCAAGAAGCACTGATGGGCTACACCAGCACGAGTAATATAAGTTCAGGTATTTATACGAACCGAGGCTGGGCTTTGCCGCATTTAGTAAGCTACGCAGAGAGTCACGACGAAGAACGCACCATGTTTAAAGCATTAACCTATGGAAATAATACCAATAGTTCTCACAATGCACGTGAATTATACACTGCATTGGGCAGAGCTCAAGCACTAGGCGTCATTTTTCTCACGCAACCTGGTCCACGAATGCTCTGGCAATTTCAAGAATTAGGCTATGATATCTCTATAGATGTACCATGTAGGGTATGCAATAAGCCTATTTTGTGGAATTATTATACACAAGCAAGAAGAAGACAACTCTATGATGTTTATGCGGCAACGCTTGCCCTTAGAAATGATTACGAAACCTTCCGTTCATTGAATTTTCAATATAGTCTGACAGGAGCAATTAAGCGCGTCAACATGAATCATAGCAGCATGAATGGTGTCTCTTTGGCTAATTTTGCCGTTACAACTCAAAGTGGCAGTGCTAATTTTCAGCATGCCGGATGGTGGTATGAGTACTTTAGCGGGGATAGCCTCAATGTAATAACAACAACCGATCCAATTAGTCTTGAACCAGGTGAATTCCGCATTTATACAGATGTCAAGTTGGCTCAACCTGAGATTACCGATGCGCCTGTATCTGTAGATGAATTAATGGTGTCTGCATTTGAATTGAAGGTATTCCCTAACCCAACAAGCGAAAGTATTAAAATTAGTTTTTCATCCCTTGGAATAGCTCCTTTTGATATCTTACTTTTAAATCAGTCCGGTCAAGTTGTATTGCAACGAAAAGGCACGAGTAACAATGGCGAAAACCTAATTTCTTTTGATTTAAAAGATTTTCCTGCTGGCGACTACCACTTTTTGGTAAAAGTGGGGAATGCAACTGCCAATGAAGGCTTTATTAAAATAGAATAAAGTTCATGTTCTACAGGTTCCGGTTTTTACCTCTTTTATTTTTTTGGACGAAGTTTATCTCGGCTCAAATTCCGCAACCGGCTTTTAATTGGGCATTTATCCAAGGTGAAGTGGCAACTGTTCATATAGACATTGACCCTGACTCCTTGAATTTATTACTCGGAGATAGCTTATATGCCGCGCACGAATTTATGGCTACCGTTAGCTATCAAAGTTCACTCTTGAACCAAACCATCGATAGTATTGGTTTTAGGGCACGCGGCAACACCTCCTTGGCTTCTCAAAAAAAGTCCTTTAAAGTCGATTTCAATAGGTTTATTTCGGGTCAGAAATTCCAAGGTTTGGAAGAAATGAATTTGAATGGCGAACACAACGATGTCTCTATTATGCGCACCTACCTCGCGCAGCATTTGATGAGAGGTGCAGGGGTGCCTTCGTCCAGAACGAGCTATATTCAACTTTATGTCAATAACGAATACAAAGGCTTATATATCAACCTAGAGCACATCGACGACGAATTTTTAGACCTCCGCTTTCCGGGCCAAGCCAATGGCAATCTTTGGAAATGTGCTTATGGCGCAGATTTGAATTGGTGGGGTTCTAATCCGACGAGTTATCAGGATGTTTATGACTTGAAGACCAATCAAGACAGCGCAGATTATACTGCGCTTGTTCATTTCATTGACGTGCTAAATAATACGCCGGCAAGTAGTTTTGTTTGTGCCATCCAAGAAGTCATGGATGTAGATTTATTCATACGCACGATTGCGTTGGAAATACTCATGGGGCAATGGGACGGCTATGCCTACAATAAAAACAATTACTTTTTGTACCAGCGCGAGAGCGATGGCAAGATGGTTTACCTTTCCTATGATCTAGACAATACTTTTGGAATCGATTGGTTTGGTATCAATTGGGCTTTGCGCAACATTTACAATTGGGCGCCAAGTAACCAAGCGCGGCCGCTCTACACCAAATTATTGGCCGTACCATATTTTAAAGATCGGTTTACCTACCACCTTACCGATATTTTAAGTTCTGTTTGGGATGTATCAAGTTTACAAACAGTTCTTGAGCAAAAACAACAATTGATAAGCCCTGCCGCGCTAGCCGACGACTACAAAGGCTATGATTACGGCTTTACAGACCAAGATTTTTTAGATGCCCTTCAAGTGACTTGGGGTGCACATGTCAAGTCAGGGATCATTCCCTATTTACAAAACCGCAAAACAAGCGCGCTTTCGCAACTCAATACTTATCAGGCCTTGCCAAATCCTTGTACAATTGGTTTGGATGAAAATGCAGGAACGAATGTAAAATTACTTTTTGTAACCGATATTTTGGGCAGAGAAATTGATCCAAACACCAAAAATTGCATTAAAATTTTGAACTTTGAAAATGGAACCCAACAACGCATTTATGAAATGGATTAACCTTACACTTTGTCTTCTTTTTACTTTCTTAGCTTATACCCAAGGATTCAAACACGTAGAACCAAGCAATTGGTGGGTAGGGATGGAGCACCATCGCGTACAGGTATTGCTACACGGTCAAGAAATTGCAAAATATAAAGTGGAGGTTTCAGGCCTCACTATCCTAGAAGAAATCCGAACAGAAAACCCCAACTATATTTTTGTCACGCTCGAAACAAAAGACAAGGTTGCGGGCACGTATCCAATTCGTCTAATGGATAAGAAAAAAATCATCGCAACGCATGATTTTAAGCTAGAAGAACGCATTGAAAATAGCAAGTATCGCCAGAGTTTCAATAGTTCAGATGTCATGTATTTGTTAATGCCAGATCGTTTTGCAAATGCCAATGAGGGTTTAGATACGCATCCTGATACCAAAGAGGCCGCTGACCGTTCCAACCCAAGCGGGCGCCATGGCGGCGACATCATAGGAATCGTGCAGCGTTTAAGTTACATCAAAGAATTGGGTGCCACCACCATCTGGACCACTCCCTTACTCGAGGACAACGAACCAACTTATTCTTATCATGGTTATGCGCAATCTGATTTGTATAAAATTGATCCACGATATGGCAATAATTCTTGGTTTAAGGAAATGGTCTTGGAAGCGCACCGTCAAGGCTTGAAGGTCATCAAGGATGAAGTGCCAAACCATTGGTCGAGCAAGCACTGGATGATTCAAGATCTGCCCACTGCCACCTGGATTCATCAGTTTGATCAGTTTACGCGTTCAAGCTACCGCACCACCACGCAATTTGACCCTTATGCTTCCAAAGCAGATCAAAAAGCATCTGCCGATGGTTGGTTTGATACGACCATGCCTGATATGAATCAGCAAAATCCGTTGTTGCTGACTTATCTGATTCAAAATACCATTTGGTGGATAGAATACGCCCATCTGGATGGCTTGCGCGTCGATACCTACTCGTATAATGACAAAGATGCAGTTGCTCAATGGACAGAAGCCATCATGAACGAATATCCCAACTTGAATATCGTTGGCGAAGTCTGGATGCACGACCAAGCACAAATGTCATTTTGGCAAAAGGACAGCCCACTAGGTGCGCTTCAAGGTTTCAATAGCCAAATGCCTTCTGTCATGGATTTCACCTTACACGACGCCATGATGCAAGCATGGAAAGAACAAGAGCAAGGTTGGGACCAAGGCATGGTGCGTTTTTATGAGAATTTTACGCAAGATTACCTTTATGCAAATCCACAAAACTTGTTGGTTTTCATGGAGAACCACGATACGCAAAGATTCAATGAATCTTACCCAGATATCGCTGATTACAAAATGGCCCTGGCTTTGATTGCCACTACTAGAGGGATTCCACAAATTTATTACGGTTCTGAAATCGGCATGAAAGGAAGCAAAGCAGTTGGCGATGCAGATATCCGCAGAGACTTTCCAGGTGGTTGGGCGTCAGATCAGCATACTGCATTTTGCAGCAATGAAGACACAAAATGCAGGGCGTATCAGACCGGAAGAACACCTGAAGAAGAAGCTTATTTTCAGTATACCAAAGCATTGCTCAACTGGAGAAAAGGTCAAAAGGTTATTCACGAAGGAAAGCTCTTGCAATATGTGCCCCAAAACAACGTGTATGTGTATTTCCGCTACCTAGAGCCCATTAAAGAAATGGGTCAGCCAGCTGAGGTGGTTATGGTGGTCATCAATAATTCGACTAAAGAGCAAACGCTTTCATGGTCTCGCTTTGCAGAGGGTTTGCATGGATTTGAAAAAGGGAAGGACGTACTCAACAACCAAACCTTTGACTTCGAACAGCCCAGCGGTACCATCCCGGCCAAAACTTCTTATATCATCATACTACACAATTGATATGCGTTTCAGTTTTATATTTTTTCTCATATTATTTGGGCTGAATACGGTCGTTGCCCAAAATTCAAACCGCCAGTTTGTAAAAATCGAACTTACCGAAAAAGGCGCAGAAATTCAGGTTTCTGATGGCAAATATGTTGTGGCTTTGCTTTCTGAGCATATCATCCAAACCACTTTCTTTCCGATAGGAAGCGCTGAAAAAATGGACAGTTCACATGCGGTGCTTTTGCAAGCTCAAGTAAATCCTTGGGAACTTAAAGAAATACAAACCGAAGCCGTAAAAGAAGGTAAAACCAAAATGTACATTCTTAAAAGTGGCGCTATTGGGGTTAAGATCATTACAAATCCGTTTGAGGTTTCCTATTTCTATAAAACCACCGAAGTATCCGAAGCGCAGGGCTATTATTTTGACCAAACCCCAAAAATTGAATTCGATTTAAGTGCCGAGGAGCAACTCATGGGCGCCGGTGCACGCGTGTTGGGCATGAACCGCCGTGGTTATCGCTTGCAACTTTATAACCGCGCACACTACGGTTACGAGACCCATTCAGAGCTCATGAATTTCACGATGCCTATTGTGCTTTCGGATAAGGGCTACGCCATACATTTTGATAATCCGCAAATTGGTTGGCTCGACCTCGATTCAAAAAAGCAAAACAAACTTACTTATGAAGTCATTGGAGGGCCTTTGCGTTATCAGGTGGTTTTTTCAGACGATTGGAAAGACCTTACCAACTCCCTAACGTCTATGCTGGGCCGTCAGCCGCTTCCCGCACGCTGGACACTCGGAAATTTTGCCAGTCGCTTTGGCTACCATTCTGAAACCGAAGCAAAGCAGGTTGTTGCCGAATTTAGAAAACTGCAAATTCCTTTAGACGCTATTATTTTTGACCTTTATTGGTTTGGGAAAGACATTCAAGGTACGCTTGGCAACTTGGAATTCTTTAGAGATTCATTTCCGAATGGAGAACAAATGATCGCCGATTTCAGAAGTCAGAATGTCAAGACTATTCTCATCACCGAACCGTTCATCCTCACAACTTCCAAAAAATGGCAAGAAGCCGACCGCATGAAGTTGCTTGGCATGGATACACTTGGCAATTCATACCGCTACGATTTTTATTTTGGCAACACAGGTCTTGTTGACCTGTACAAGCCGGAAGCACGCGTTTGGTTTTGGGATATTTACAAACAGTTTCACGCCTACGGCGCAGCTGGTTTTTGGGGAGACCTCGGCGAACCAGAAGTGCATCCGACCAAATTAAAGCATGGCGACAAATGGGCCGATGAAGTTCATAACATTTACGGCCACGACTGGGCGCGTTTGCTTTATGAAGGCTACAGAAAAGACTATCCCACAGAAAGGCCCTTCATTTTAATGCGCGCCGGTTATTCTGGCTCGCAGCAATACGGAATGGTGCCATGGTCCGGAGACGTCAGCAGAACCTGGGGCGGTCTCAAACCACAAATGGAAATTACATTGCAAATGGGTCTGCAAGGAATGGCCTACATGCACTCCGACTTAGGTGGTTTTGCAGGTGCCAACAAAGACCCAGAGCTCTATGTGCGTTGGTTGCAATACGGAGTTTTCCAGCCGGTTTTTAGACCACATGCCCAGCAAGAAGAGCCGAGCGAAGCTATTTTTAAAGATGCCCAGACCAAAGCATTGGCTAAAGCAGCCATTGAGTTGCGCTATCAAATGTTGCCATACAATTATAGTCTTGCCTACGAAAATCACAAGGCTGGTACACCGCTGCTCAGACCTATTTTCATGGAATTCCCAACGGCTAAATGGTCATTTTCACAAACAGAAACCTATATGTGGGGACCATCATTTTTGGTGCACGCCATTACCGATTCAATAACATCTTCAAAGGAAAAGGATTATCAAACAAAGGTCCCTGCGGATGCATCCTGGTTTGATTTTCATACAGGTCGTTTGGTTGTGAAATCAAAAGTAAATATGACCAATAATGGAAACTACAATGTAGTGTCTACAACAAAAACGCTCGATCATATTCCAATTTTTGTCCGCTCTGGATCTTTTATTCCGATGAGCCCAATTATTCAAAGTACAGAGCAATACCGAGATTCAGCCGCAATTTTACATTTTTATATCGATCCAAATGTGGGTTCTGAATCGACTTCGTTTGTTTGGTACGAAGACGACGGTGCTACTTATGATGCTGAGGCAAAGGGTTTAGCTAAGAAACTACATTGTGCTGCCACTACCCAAAGCAAAAGTTGTTCGCTTACCTTTACCCCAGAATTGGGCGCCAATCTTTGGGAGAACTATTTTCAGTTTTCATTGCTTATCCATACGCCGGTATGTCCCAAAGAAGTGATCCTAAATGGTCAGAAAGCAGCTTTCAAGTTTGATAAAGAAGCAAAAAAAGTAAGCATTAGTGATTTTCCAAAATTGAAAATTGAACAAAAACCAATGCAATTGATGTTGAAATGGTGATAACTTTTTCTTTGTGTCAAGATGACATTTACAAAAAATCAAATATATTTGGGTGATTAATCTGTTATAAACGCTAAAACAAGAACTATGCAAAAGAAAACTACTACAAGTTTTTTTGCCTTCTTGGTGTTTTTTAGTTTTTCGATTTTTGCTTTTGCACAAACCGGAATACGAGGAATCATCACAGATGCTGCAGGCACTCCACTCTTTAATGCCTCGGTGTTAGTAGAAGGTCAGGGTAAGGGTGCTGTATCCGATGACAAAGGATACTATGAAATTACAGGCCTCAAGGCCGGAACTTATAACTTAGTTTATAAGTTTATGGGCTTTTCGCCTCAAAATGATCAAGTTACGGTTGTTGCCAATCAAATGACCACGAATGATTTTCAGTTCGCCTCCAAAATTCAAGATGTAGGTGATGTAGTCGTGATTGGATACGGTACCCAGCGCACTAAAGACCTTACTGGTTCGGCAACTGTCATCAACGAGAAAAACTTTGTACAAGGATCTTTAGCCACGCCAGAACAACTCGTTATGGGTAAAGTAGCTGGATTAAAAGTTACCTCAAACGACGGTGCGCCTGGTTCAGGAAGCACACTACGTTTACGCGGCGGAACCTCCATCAATGCTTCCAATGATCCGCTGATTGTAGTAGATGGTGTTCCTTTAGATAATGGTGGTATTGCCGGTGCAGCCAATCCATTGTCTTTGATTAACCCGAACGATATTGCTTCATTTGTGGTTTTAAAAGATGCTTCTGCGACAGCAATTTACGGTTCTAGGGCAGCAAATGGGGTTATACTCATTACCACTAAACGTGGCGCTGCGTCAAACAATGTAAAAGTTGTACTAGACTCCAAAACTTCGGTTTCTACGATCGCTAAATATTTTGATGTTCTAAGTGCAGACTCACTTCGAAATCTCGTCAATGCCATCGGATCCAATCAACAAAAAGGATTGCTCGGAGACGCAAGCACAGATTGGCAAAGACAAGTTTTTCGCAGCGCTGTCGTGACCGACAACAACGTGTCTATTACTGGAGGGATTAAAAACTTCCCATATCGTTTATCGGTCGGTAACCGCATCGACAACGGTATATTGAAAAGAGACCAATTTGCGCGCACCACGGTAAGCCTCAACATGAACCCAAGTTTGCTAGATAAAACCTTACAAATCGAAGCAAACATGAAATATGTTCAGACCGCATCTTTTTTTGCAAATCGCGGTGCATTGGGTGCAGCTTTTTTTGACCCAACGCAGCCTGTTTATTCTGGTTCAGAAGCATATGGCGGTTACTTTGAATGGATCGATGGCAACAAACCAAATACTCTTTCAGCTCGCAACCCACTTGGTCTTATTGAACAATCTACTGATCAAAGCAAAGTTAACCGTGCAATCGCTAATGCCAAACTCACCTATCATTTACCTTCGCTTCCAGCTTTGAAAGCCACGGTCAATGTTGGTGGAGATTTCTCCGAAGGTACAGGCTACAATATCACACCTGCATCATCTGCCTCTGGTTACTTTTCTCAAGGAAGATATTCTGAATACCGAACCACTAAGACAAACAAGTTGTTTGAATCTTACTTGAGCTATAATTCTGGGGCTAAATGGGAAAAACAAACCCTAGAGCTAGTTGGTGGTTATTCTTACCAAGATTGGGATACCTACAGCCCGAATAACCCAACATGGAATGAAGTCCAAGATAGTATTATCTCACCTGAGGCTCCTTTTCCATTCTATACTCGAAATGTTTTGATGTCATACTATGGCCGAGCAATTTATAATTACAACGGCAAGTATGTAGTCAATGTTTCTGTGCGTCGTGACGGTTCGTCTCGTTTCAGCCCCGCTACACGTTGGGGTGTTTTCCCTGCTGCTTCAGCTGCATGGCTTATTTCCGAAGAAAAGTTCCTTAAGAATAGCAAAGTTGTCAATATGCTCAAGCTTCGAGCAGGTTGGGGTATGACCGGACAGCAAGATGGTATTGGAGATTACGCCTATATCGGAAATTATTTCCAGGGTGCTACAAATGCTCAATATGCTTTCGGCGGTCAATATTATCAAGTTCTTCGCCCTGCCGGATTCGATGCGAATCTGAAGTGGGAAACCACCACCTCGTATAACTTTGGTTTAGATTTCGGATTTAAAAATGACCGCTTCTCTGGGAGTCTAGATGTCTATCAAAAAGATACCAAAGATTTACTTGCCACTGTACCTGTTCCTGCCGGGACAAATTTCACCAATGAGATTTTAACTAACGTCGGTGCGATGCAAAACCGCGGTTTAGAAATTTCAGTGAATACTGGCATCATTGCTAAAAAAGACATGCGTCTAGATTGGTCAATCAATGGAACTTACAATCAAAATACAGTAGTTAGATTGTCTCAGGTCAATGACAGCACTTCACCAGGTGTGCTGATCGGTGGCATCGGAGGAGGTATTGGCAATACCGTACAAGTTCATCAAATTGGTTATCCAACTTATACTTTCTTTGTCCTAGAACAACAATACGATTCTCAAGGTCGAATCATAGAAGTAGGTTCTTTAGCTAATATCGACTTAAACGGCGATGGTCAGATTACAACTTTGGATAAATGGAAAGACACCAATGCTTTTGTGGATCAAAATGGCGATGGTATTATCAATGTAAAAGACCGCTACTATGCTGGTCAAGCTGCACCAAAAATGTTCTTTGGAACGGCCCTAAATTTCCAATATAAAAAATGGTATGTAGGTTTCTCAGCGCGTGCTGAACTCGGTGCAACAATTTATAACAACATTCATTCCAATAGCGCGACTTTCATGACAGTTGATGGTACTAAAAAGTATTTAAACAACATCAGCTCCCTTTATTACCAAGATGAAGTCCAACGTACGACTTCTAATCAATTAATGAGTGACCATTACCTCGAAAAAGCCAATTTCTTGCGTATGGACTTCATCAATGTTGGTTATAATTTTGGAAAGCTTGGCTTGGCCAAAGAAAAAGTCGGGCTTAATGTAAACTTTGTAGTTCAGAATGCATTTGTACTCACCCAATATTTAGGTCAGGATCCTGAAGTTGGTGGCGGAATCGACAACAATTTTTACCCTCGTCCGCGCGTATATTCAGTTAACCTTACTTTTGATTTCTAATAGTTGAACGATGAAAAGATTTGTAACATACACTATTCTTGCTAGCGTCCTTTTATTAGGCGCTTGCGGCAAAAACCTCAACCAATCGCCAAAATATGGTCTCAATGCTGAGGCTGTTTACAGCGACCCTGATAACTATATTAGAGTGCTTGCTAAATTATATGCTGGAATGTCCATGACCGGTAATCAAGGCCCAGCTGGTCAGGCTGATATCGCTGGTATTGACGAAGGTTTTTCTGCCTATATGCGCGTGCTTTGGAATCTTCAAGAATTACCAACCGACGAGGCTAAATGTACTTGGACTGATCCAGGAATTCCTGAATTGAATAAAATCCAATGGAATGCCGATAACGTTTGGGTTAAAGGAATGTATTACCGCATTTTTTATCAGATTACGCTTTGCAACGAGTTCATCTGGCAGGCGAGTGATGAAAGACTCAATACACGTGGATTTTCTGCCGCACAACTCAATTCCATCAAGCAAATGCAAATTGAAGCCCGTTATTTACGTGCTTTGTCTTACTACCATGCTATGGATTTATTTGGAAATGTTCCTTTCGTTACCGAAAAAGATCGCGTTGGTGCATTTTATCCAGAACAAATTCAACGCGCCGATTTATTTGCCTACATAGAATCTGAGCTCAAAGCAATTGAAGATTTATTGGTTCCAGCTTCTCAAGTGGTATATGGTAGAGCTTCTCAAAGTGCTGCTCATGCCCTAATGGCAAAAATGTATTTGAACGCTGAAACGTATTTAGGTGCTGGTAATAGTCGAAATACCGAATGTGCTGCCTACTGCGAGAAAATCATCAACTCTAATCAGTTTCAATTAGATGATGTTTATCAAGATCTATTTTTAGCAGACAACCATACTTCACCTGAAATTATCTTTCCGGTTGTTTACGACGGCTTGTATGCTCAAACATGGGGTGGAACAACCTTCTTAGTGTGCTCTACACTTGGCGGTTCCATGAACGCAGCTGAATATGGTGTAAATGGTAAATGGGCAGGCAACCGCACAACACGTTCTTTAGTTCGCTTGTTCAAAGAAGATTTTGACCAATACTACACATCGCAAGAAATAGAAACAGGTTTTCCAGATATGAAAAATCCTAAACCAATAGATTCTCGTTGGTTGTTCTACACTAAAGGCCAAAATCCAAATATGCTAAGTTTATCAACCTTTGCACAAGGTTATCCAAATCCAAAATTTAAGAACAAAACAAAAGCTGGTTTGAATGGGTCAAACAATGCGACTTCAGCACACGTAGACATCGATTTACCATTATTTCGTTTAGGAGATGTATTCTTAATGTATGCTGAAGCAAAATTCCGTTCAGGTGATGAAGCCACCGCTCTTCTTTATATGAATAAAATTAGAGAGCGCGCTTATGGCAATACTGCTTACAATTATTCTTCTCTTACTTTAAAAGATTTTCTTGATGAAAGAGCAAGAGAATTGAATTGGGAGGGTACCCGTAGAACTGACCTTATTCGTTTCAATAAGTTTACAAGTTCCGATTACGTTTGGGCCTTCAAAGGAGGAGATGCTTCAGGAATGGGTGTAAGTGATAAATACAATCTTTACCCGCTCCCAACCGCAGATATCGTACTTAATCCGAATTTACAACAGAATCCGGGTTACTAATATAAAAGATGTTGATTGATGGAAAGGGGGGAGTTTTCGAACTCTCCCTTTTTTTATGCAGGAAATTGATATAGACTAGAGTTGGATGCCATAAGAAATCCTTCCCAAAGGCTGGATTCCACTAGAACGTTCCCGCAAACCAATTTGTAATTTGAGACTTTGTTTTTTGGGTAGTTCTATTTGTGTGCCGATAAAATAGCGCCATTGCACGGTTGAACCGGTTACTAAAACCTCAGTTGGTGTGTATACGACATTTGCATTCCAGCGGTAAAAATGTTCGGCGCTGATTTGTGGACTCAATGGAAAATTTTTGATATCATAGCTCAGGCTGAGTTTATTGCGCCAGATACTACTCATTTGTTTGCCAGTTTGTATGCTCCACTGTTGCGTAGAGCTCCAAGAAAGGTCTAGGCGCTTAGGGCCAAAGTCAAAAGCATCTAAAATAGAGATATCAGTACCAATTTGAAATCTTTGAGATAAGCGATCGGCTTGGAGTACAAACTGATCTCCTTTTTCATTGCTCACCAAACGGTAGGCACCCGTGATTTTGATTCCGTCGAGCACTTGATAAGTAGGCCCAACTTCAATATAAAGCCGGTCAAAACCTACTCCTAGATTTTGACGTTCGCCAATTTCAAAGGAAGTCTTGAATGCTTTATTCCATTTTTTTGTGATACCTGCATCCAGCCAAAGACCGGTTTGCGCACTCGCAATTTGGCAATAAAATAGGATGGGAAGGAGTAATTTTTTCATCAAAAGTAAATTTGAAGTTGCCCAATATCTTTGATGCTTTCTTTTACTTCGATGAGTACATTCTGACTCACTTCTTCAGGCATATTTGAGCTATTTGCTTGATCGCCTACAACATAAACCTTATAGTTGCCTACTTGCAGATTTTCAAAAATAAATTCTCCATTTGGATTTGTCCGTACATCTTCGCTTGGATTGGTGTCGTCTCCATAGCAGATATAAACACGTTTTTCGGCTATAGGCACAAGCGCTGTGCTTACAAAATTTGCACTGCCTTGATTGGCGACATCCGTTGCGAAATTGGTTGTTCCGTTGTCGAGGTCAGCAATGTCATTGGCTTGCTTGTATACCAAAGTGAGCATATCTTGACTCAAGGTCATAGTGAAATTTAATGGGCTAATTGTAGCCAATTTATTTTTGACAGCTTGCGCAATTTCTAAATTAGAGTCGCTGTAATTAAATACAACTTCAAGACCGATTCTTCCTGCAAGTCCGGGATCAGCAGCGGAAACCCAATTTGGGTTTTTAAAATAAATGTAATAGTTGTCGTTGTTACTCACCTTATTGAGTAAGAAATAATCACCGTGTTCGAGTTGCCCTCCTCCGGTAAAAATAAGTTGCTGAATTTCGACTTCGCCAGGGATAAATTCCTTCCCTATAACCTTGCCTTTAATAGCTGAAGTTCCGCCAGGGCCTGGATTCTTCTTTACACAAGATGTCGTGTTGGTCAGTAATAGGATGCTGAACAGTGCTATGAAGCTATTGTTTACTAATTTTTTCATGAATGCCTTTATTGGGTTCTGAAATAAAATATATTCCGTTTTTGAGCAGACTCATATCCAAATCAATGGAATTTGACTGGTAAGGAATCGTTGATACTTTTTTACCAAATACATCAATTATATTCAATTCTCCTTGGTTAGGTAAACCGGAAATTGTCACTATGGATGAAGTTGGATTTGGAAACAATTTAATGGACTCATAATTGAATTCAGAAATACTGGCTGTGCAAGTTCCAAACATATTGGCGTCCATCCAGGCAGTTCGGTTTTGAATCCAGGTTTTGAGGTAGTTGACCTCAGCTTGATAACTCGTGCCGACAAAGTTGTTGGGCCAAACATATGTGCCTAGAATTGGCCATTTTTGATAGTGGCGCTCTGCAGGAACAGCTAGAATGGAAGCCATTGAATCGATGTAGTTGAGTAATGACGAATCACTTAAAACAGTTTGTCTGAGGTCTGTCCAGCGGCACTTGACCTCATTGGCATAAAGTGGATCTTCGAGCAATCGGTTCCACCAAAATGGATTTTGAAGTTCGCCGCTTCCGCCACAAATGCTGTTAAAGTTAATTTCCCAACCAGTTGTATTGCCTCCTTGACAGTAATTGGCGTTGCCCCATGCGATGTTGTAATCCCATAAAGGGCCCGCAACAAGTTTGCCACCTTCGCTAAAGCGCTGCTTGTGTAAAAAGGTTGAAATGCGGTAGCCGTCTACGTTTTTGGAGAGTTCAGTAATCAAAAAATAGTCAATAAAAGAAGCTACATCGATATATGGTTTGTAACCTGTCACTGGATTGGTGAAGTTTGGGCTTTTGAGTGCGACTTCCCAGTCTGTAATGTATGCTTGAATGTAAGCTTTTTGTGAGGGATGTATGCTGTCTATTTCTGGATCGTGAAGCTGATAATGAATAGGGCCCGTGCCTGGTGCTTGGCAGGTGTAAGGTGAGGTCCAGGCGATGACGCCACCGGCTGTGGTTTTGTCTACCTTGACGATGTATCCGCCGGTTAGATGGTTGTCTAGGGTATCGTTGAAGGTGAGGGGATCAATGTTTACGCGCCCAGGATTGGTTTTGATGCGTTCCATTAAGACATAAATGCCAATATAGTTGCCATTGAGTACTACCTCGCAAAACTGCGTACGCGGCGTCCAGCGTCCTAATTCATTGCCGAGTTTATAGGTTAAAACGTTGCGCATGAGTGCTTTGTCGGTATAAGGCGCATAGAGGATCCAGTCGTTGTCTGATGGCCAATCAAAGAGTGATACATTGTAATTGACGGAGTCGGGCCCACGTGTTTCTAAGCCATAAGATTGCTGTGGAAAGCCACCAGACGACGAACCCCGTTTTTCAATGGCGATTTGGCCATAAAATTCATTGAAATTGTCGTTGATTTGATTGACTTGCCCAGGTCCGTTATAAATAATGCCCATCATTGCATCAATTTTAGGCTCATCAGGAATGGCGATGCCGTCGGTGTCGATCACGACAATTGGCAACGTTGAGCTGTCAAAAATTGTAGGTGCCACAAACCAAGAAGGTGTTGTGTAAAATGTTTGGTTTGTATTGGATGTGCCGATGCTCAAAAACGGCCTGCACGTGAAGTCTGAGGAGTTTGTCGTTTGATTGAAAACGGCAATGCATAGCGTATTGTTCCCAGAAAGCAAGATGTTCTGAAATTGGCTCGGGGCTAGTAAACTAAGTTCAGGTTGTCCATTTTGATACAATTGTGCTTCGTGGGAGATATTTGCCAATGTTGAATAGCTTGGCACTCCTGTTGGAATACCGTTTCGGGCTATTTCCGTACCATTGAGATAAACAATGTAGCCGTCGTCGTAGTCCATGTGAATAGCGAGCGCTAGAATGGAGCTAAGGTTGTTAATTGTGAAAGATTTGCGCAGAAAAACTGCGGAGGTATTGCTGGGCAGAACCGTAAAATCATCGTTATCGCCAAAGCCAAAACCTCCTTTTGCGCTGATCCAAGTAGCGTCGTTGAAATTACTACTCTGCCAGTTGTTGGGTGTATTGACATTCGGAATTTGGTATTTCCAAGTGGTGGAATCGTAAAGAATGGTTTCCCAGTGGTTGAGTTGAGCAAAGCCATTGGCTAAGTTGCTTAAACAGAAAAGGAAAATCAGGATGTAGCGCATTATTCTTGCAATTTACGGGAATTCTTTGCTTTATTCATGAAAAATATACTGAATGCGAATAAAATCCAAGATAGAGAAAGCCCTGCAGGCCAGTCGCCATATTTGGTATAAAAAGTTTTGAATGATTGCAAGGTTACTGTTTGCGCGAAGGAGGTTTTGGTCCAATAGGGTGTTTTCTTGATGATCTTCCCCCTTGGATCAATACTACCGCTCGTACCGGTGTTTGCACTGCGCAAAACCCAGCGACGGGTTTCAATGGCGCGCAGTCGGGCAAACGAAAAGTGTTGTTTGTAGCCGGGGGTGTTGCCCCACCAACCGTCGTTGGTCAAGATACACAATACTTGCGCACCTTTTTGTACTTGCTGGCGCACGAAATCGCCGTAAATGGACTCATAGCAAATGATGGGCGCCAAAGCAATAGCTGTTTTTTGTGTAGTATTGAACTTATCGTTATGGATTTGCATTGAAACTTCTAAAACTTTCGGTTCTATTTCTATACCCAAGGTACCCGATGTGCCGCCATTTTCGATGGCAAGCGCCGAGAGAAAGGGGAGATAAGCAGAAAATGGCACGAGCTCTACACCTGGTACTAATTTGGATTTGTGAGCATACTGTGGCGCTTCTTGTTTGGTGAGTAACAACGAAGCATTATAGCTTTCATACCACTCGCTCGTATTTGGGATGGGTGTGCTCGCTACAGATTGTTTGTGGTCAAGGATTTGAACTGTTGAGGCGCCAATGAGTAAGTTGGCACGGTCCCATTTTTGAACTTGATCAGCGAGGCTTTGACCAAAATTATATGTGTGGAGACGGTCTTCTTGAAAAGAAAGTGGCAAGGCTGTTTCAGGAGCAATGACGAGGTTTGTTTCTGAGGTGACGTGTCGATTGGCAAGCTTGATCAAAGAATCGGCGAAGGCTTCGTTACTTGCACTCGCTGCAAATTTTTCGGTATACGGATTAATATTGGGTTGGAGAACTACAGCATTTAAATAGTTAGGTTTTTTAACTGCGAAAGATGTAGCAAAGGGAATCAGGATTTGACTAACCACAATTGGCAAAAGCAAAACACCTATGATGCTGAAAATATGTTGGTTTCTTTTGGGTACGTCTCGATACACATTATATAAACGAAACACCAAAAGATTTACCAATAAAACCCAGGCACTGCCGCCGAGCGTTCCGGTCCATTCATACCACTGCACCCAGCCGGTGCGCACCGAAAAATAGTTGCCTAAAGTGAGCCAAGGCCAAGAGAGGTCCCAGCGGTGGTGGCCGAATTCAAATAAGATCCAGATAGGGATGAGCAGAAGAAAGGAATAACGCGTATTGATTTTTCTGTCGATGAAACTCCAGGATCCAAATACAAGGGTCATGAGCAGTGCGTTCACAGTGAAGGCAAAAATGCCACCGCTTAATGAGGCATTGGCCACCCACCAGGTAGTGCCTAAATTCCAAATTAAGAATGAAAGGTAAATCCAGAGCGCAAGTTTCCAAGGTTTTGCGCCACTCGCTAAAAATTGTTGACGCAATAATAAAAGCGGTACAAAGCCAATAAATACGAAAGGTGTAAAACTACCCGTATAGGGAAAGCTTAAAATGAGCAGTGTACTTGATAGGAGTGCAAGGAGGTAATTTTTCATTCAAGGAAGCGTCTGTCCAAAATTAAGGAATATACTGAGAAACGCGCTTGCTTTTCAACTGAGAAAAAGGAAGGCATAAAAAAAGCTCCCGGTGGGGGAGCTTTTCAATGGGGTGTTATTTGTATTAAGCTTGTGTTGCCTCAAAAGGTACAACTGATACAAATGAACGATTGTCTTTCTTTTTGCGGAATTCGACAAGACCGTCTGAAAGCGCAAACAAGGTGTGGTCTTTGCCAATACCTACGTTGTTGCCTGGGTGGTGTTGTGTACCACGCTGACGCACGATGATGTTACCTGCAATGGCAGCTTGACCACCAAAGATTTTAACACCTAAGCGCTTGCTATGCGATTCACGACCGTTTTTCGAACTACCGACTCCTTTCTTGTGTGCCATGGTTTCTTCTATTTAATTCCTGTAAAAGGAAGTTATGCTTTGATACTTTTGATTGTGATTGCAGTAAATTGCTGACGGTGTCCGTTCTTCACACGGTAACCTTTACGACGTTTTTTCTTGAAAACGATGACTTTGTCACCTTTCACGTGGTCAATAACTTCTGCGGTGATTTTAGCACCTTCTATAGCTGGGGCGCCAAGGGTTACTTTGCCAGCGTCTTCGATCAATAAAACACGGTCAAATTCTAATTTCTGACCTGCTTCGGCGTCTAGACGGTGTACAAAAACCTTTTGGTCTTTTTGCACTTTGAACTGCTGCCCTGCTATCTCTACAATTGCGTACATATAGCTTTATTTAATTGTTAAATAATCCAAAATTGGAGTGCAAATATAGTGTTTTAAACGTGTACTCCAAAGATTTATCGAGCTTTTCTTACGCCTTTTCTTAATTTTTGTTGCTTTTACGCCAATTTATATTGACTAAAAGCACACCTGTAATGATCACGAGCATGGCTAATAATTGTTGCCAAACGAAGCGCTCGCCATTCCAAATGCCAATTCCGACCGCAATTATAGGGATGAAATAAGTGACTGTACTAGCGGCAACTGCTGTTGTTTGTGCAATGATGCGATTGAAAAGAATGACGGCAAAAGCGGTACCGATGAGTCCTAAAATAGCGATATAACCAAAACTCGAAAGCGCTGCTGTGTTTTGAGAAAAAACTTGAGGCGCATCAAAAATAAAGAGACCTAAAAATGCGGGCAGAAAGGCCATGCTGAAACCTCCTGTTGCGACCTGCACAGCGCTATACTGACTGAGTTTGTGTTTGATGGTATTCAAGCTAAAGCCGTACAACAACGTAGCGAGTAAAATGGCTAAGGCCGGTGTCAATTGAAAGCCGCTTTTGACAGGGCTACTCAATAAAATAAGCCAAGAAATACCGCAAAAACCAATGAGTGTTCCAACTATTTGCTGCGAATTGATTTTTGTTTGAAAAAACAGCACACCAACAATTATGGTGAAAATAGGCGTGAAGCTGTTCATGATGCCGGCTATTCCGGAGTCCAGGGTTTGTTCGGCATAGGTAAATAAATATGCTGGAATAAGGTTGCCCCCGAGACCAACAATTGCGAAGAAAAGGAGGTCTCTTTTTTGGTTTAAACTGCGCAACAATTTGGGGAGAAAGGGCAGAAAAACAACACTGGCTAGAAAGATCCGGATGCTGGCTACTTGTGCGGAACTAAAAACACTGTGTCCTTCGCTGCTAAACATACCGCGTTTCATCAGGATAAATGAGCTGCCCCAGATGCATGCTAGGAGCGGAATAAGCAGGTAGCTGAGTTGTTTCTTTTGCATCTGCAAATTTAGTGTAAATGCGGCGTGAACAAACGGGTTTAAAATCGGATATTAACAAATTGTTGAAAAAACTCCCACAAATTCCCACTTAAGGGTGTCAACCTATTGTAAAACAACGGAATTAGCTTGTTAATAATTGTTAATATGTAACCTTTAATGGCTCTATACGTTAGAAGTTATCAACAATACAAAAAAGCAGTGGTAAAAAGTGGTAGGAATCTACTAATTTTACCCATTATAACGCTATGTCAGGACTAGTAGGTGAATTTGAGGTAAAAATGGATGATAAGGGGCGCTTCCTCTTTCCATCTGGTTTGCGCAAACAATTGCCTGCTGTTTCCCATCGCGATTTCATGCTCAACAAGGGTTTTGAAGATTGCCTGACCTTATTCCCACTTTCAGATTGGGAACGCATCAGTCAGAAGCTTTCAAAAATGAACTTGTTCAAACCCAAAAACCGAATGTTCTACAGGTTGTTTCATCAGGGTGCCAAGCAGGTTGCTCTTGATAACGCTGGTCGTATTTTGGTTCCTGCCGCTTTAATGGAGCGGGTTGGATTGGTTGCTGAGGTAATGCTTATTGCCTACAACGACCGCATTGAAATTTGGGATAAGTCTAAGTACTTCGAAATGATCGAAGGCAACATGGCAGATTTCGCTGATTTAGCGGATGAAGTAATGGGTGATTTAGACAATGAAGATTAATACCGACTATCACATTCCCGTCATGTTGCAACCTTGCCTAGAAGGCTTAGCTCTTCAGGCCAACGGCATTTATGTCGATGTCACCTTTGGCGGAGGCGGTCATTCACGCGCTATTTTTGAACAACTTTCACCAAAAGGAAAATTAGTTGTCTTTGATCAAGACCCTGATGCGCTTAACAATACCTGGGAGGCGCCTAATTTTCATTTTGTTCCGGCTAATTTTGCTTTTCTAAGAAATCACTTGCGCGCACTTGGTATGCCACAGGTCGATGGCATCATTGCAGACCTCGGGGTTTCTTCACATCAGTTTGATACCGCACAGCGCGGTTTTAGCATCCGCGAAGACGCACCTCTAGACATGCGCATGAACCGCAATGGCGGCCAAACGGCAGCAGCGCTTATTGCCAGTGCCGACGAACAAAAGCTTGCTTCTATTTTATACGAATACGGAGAGCTCCGAAACTCAAGAGCTTTGGCGGCGGCCCTCGTGCGCCAGCGCGATAACGCAGCTATTCTTACCACTTTTGATTTGATCAAAGCTTTAGCGCGCTTTGCTCCCAAGTTTAAAGACCATAAATTTTATGCGCAGGTTTTTCAAGCTTTTCGCATAGAAGTCAATCAAGAAATGCAGGTACTCAAAGATTTTTTGGAGCAAGCTGCACAAATTCTCAAGCCAGATGGGCGCTTGGTGGTGATGTCCTACCACTCTCTTGAAGACCGCTTAGTCAAGAATTTCATGAAAAGAGGCAGTTTTTCAGGTGAAATCGAAAAAGATTTTTTCGGCAATGTTCAAAAGCCGCTCACTGAAGTGAACCGCCATCCGATTATTGCCGATGCAACGGAGTGCGAGCGCAACTCCAGAGCCCGTAGTGCCAAACTTAGAATTGCAAAGAAAAATGGCTAAAACACAGGATGCTACAACGAAAAGTCGCAAAGGCGGAAAGGTAAATGCATTTGCACAAATCCTGAATGGAGATTTCCTGACCAAATCATTCGTTTTAGACAACCTCAATTATATCTTTTTCATCATGTTTTTGCTATTAGTGCTCATTTCAAAAGGCTACTATGGCAAACAACTCAACAAAGACACCGACGCCGCACAGCGCAACCTAGACCAACACTCCGCAGAGTTCATAGAAGCTAAAGCAAGATTGGAATTGGTAACCCGCCGCTTCAAAATGGCAGAAAGACTGGCCTCACGAGAGCTCAAAGAAACCCAGAATGCTACTAAAGTGATTCGCATCAAAGAAAAAATCAATGAGTAAGGATAGAAAATACCTCTATTACCGTGCTTACCTGATTTATTTTGGGTTTGTCTTCCTGATGGTGGCTGTCTTGTACTCTACCATCAAGTTACAACTGAATGGCCCTGGGGTGGCATTTGAAACCAAAGAAGGTGAACTTCCTACACGTGTTGCCGACCGCATTCCGCGCATGGGTCAAATTCTAGATCACAATGAAGTTCCGCTCGTTACGAGTATTACTTTTTACGACATCTACATGGATCCAACAGTCGTAGAAGATGACATTTTTGACGAAAAGGTCGGAGCGTTGAGCCAAGGTTTACATCGCTTGTATCCAGATAAACCGGCATATCAATACGAAAGTCAAATAAGGAAAGCCAGGGCTAATGGAGTGCGTTACCTTCTTATTCGTAGAAAAGTAACCAACGCAGCCCGCAAGAAATTACGCAAATTACCCATTTTTGACCTCGGACAAATGAAAGGTGGCATCATTGACAACGTGGAGGTCATTATGCGCAAAAAGCCATTTGGCAACCTTTTAAATAGAACACTCGGTTATTATAAAATCAACGATGCTGCTGATACACTCCGTGTTGGTATTGAAGGCGCATATTACGATTACTTGAAAGGTGAAGAAGGCAAAGAAATAGAGCAACGCATTTCTTCAGGCTGGAAACGCACAGGTAAAATCATCAAAGATGCAGTAGAGGGTGCCGATGTCGTGACCACCATCGATAAAGAAATTCAAGAGGTGGCGCACTCCGAGCTCGAAAAGCAAATGATCTTTATGGATGCACAGCACGGCAGCGTGATCTTAATGGAAGTGCAAACTGGTTATGTGAGAGCAATCGCCAACCTGACAAAAATCAGCAAGGGTAAATATGCCGAAAATTTCAATTACGCAATTGGGCATCTGGAGGTTCCGGGCTCAACTTTTAAATTGGCTTCCATTATGGCTGGGCTCGAAGACGAGCGCTTTCAAATTACAGATAAAGTAAATGCATCGGGCCGTTACAATGTAGGCGGCGACGGCATGTCTGACTCTAATCACGGCATGGGGTATGGCGTCATCACCATACAGAAAGCCTTTGAAAAATCGTCGAATGTAATTTTGCAATTGATCAACCGCTCTTATAAAAACGACCCTGAAGTTTTTATCAAGCGCTTAGAACAATTTGGCCTCACCGAAAAATTAGGCATAGACTTAGAAGGTGAGCCACGTCCGAAGGTAACCAAGCCGGGCGACTCCAATTGGTCTGCGCTTTCTTTGCCTTGGCAAGCAGTTGGTTATGAAGTCATGCAAACCCCGCTTCAAACATTGTCTTTTTACAATGCAGTTGCCAACAAAGGGAAATTGGTTCGTCCTTTATTTGTAGAGAAAATCAAAAGACACGGCCAAGTCATCAAAACCTTCAATCCGGTTGTGCTCAATCCTGAAATTTGTTCGAGCCATACGCTTCAAATTTTGCAGCGTTGTTTGGAGGGTGTCATGATTCGTGGAACTGGTAAACAATTGAAAAGTTCGTTGTTCACCATCGCAGGTAAAACAGGAACAGCCGTATTGCGAGGCGATGGCGGCTATCGCAACAACACCGAAGCGAAGTCTTACCAAGCTTCTTTTGTGGGTTATTTCCCTGCTAAAAAACCTATTTATTCCTGTATTGTCGTGATTGCTCGTCCTGTGCGTGCTTACTACGGCGCAGCTGTATCCGGGACCGTTTTTGCAGAAATAGCCAATAAAATTTATGCGTCTTCTTTGCAATACCATCGCGCCATCAACGACCCCCGTAATCCTATGGCTAGTGATGTGCCTTCTTTCAAAAGTGGCAATAGCAAAGACCTCACGTATCTGCTCAAGCAGCTCAATGTTCGCTACCAACAAAACGCATCTAGTGAATGGGTGCAGTCCGACACAACAGACAAACGCTTGCAAATTCAACGCAAAGCGATCCTCGATAAAAAAGTACCGAATGTCAGTGGCATGAGTGCCAAAGATGCGGTTTACTTGCTAGAGTCGAGAGGTTTAATTGTTCGCCTCAGCGGTAAAGGAAAAGTCGTTAACCAATCATTGTCTCCGGGTTCAGCACTCGTTAACGGGCAATTGATTCATATCAAATTAAATTAAAATGCTTCAGTTCAAACAGTTATTGGTAGCGCTTGCGCATACATTGCAGCAAGGAAACTTGGAGCAAACCATTACTGAACTCGTTTTTGATTCAAGGAAAGCAAAAGAAGGTGCTTTGTTTTGTTGCATTGTGGGCACACAAACCGATGGCCATCAGTATGCGCAGCAGGCCTACCAACAAGGTTGTCGCGTATTTGTGGTTCAGCAAACCATTGATTTGCCTCAAGATGCCACAATTGTCAAAGTGACAAATACCAACTTTGCTTTGGCCGAGTTAGCTTGTGCTTTTTACGGTAATCCTTCACAGCAACTCACGCTGGTGGGTGTTACCGGAACAAATGGCAAAACTACTACGGCCACTTTACTCCACGATTTATTCACTCAATTGGGTTTTTATTGTGGTTTGCTTTCCACGGTTGTCAATAAGATTGGTACGCAAGCAATTACTGCAACCCATACCACGCCAGACCCTGTTGCGCTCAATGCTTTGCTCCGCGAAATGGTGAGTGCGGGCTGTCAATATTGCTTCATGGAGGTAAGTTCGCATGCCATTGATCAGGGTCGCATTGGCGGTTTGCACTTTGCCGCAGCTGGTTTTACAAACATCACCCACGACCACCTCGACTACCACCATACCTTCGCCGAATATTTGCGCGTGAAAAAAGCATTTTTTGACGGGCTCACTGCTCAAGCAATTACACTTGTTAATACCGACGATAAAAACGGGATGGTGATGCTGCAAAACACGCGCGCCAAAAAAATGACTTATGCGCTCAAGACCCCTGCCGATTTCAAAGGTAAAATCATCGAAAATAGCCTGGGTGGTTTGGTGCTGCAAATAAACGGCAATGAAGTGCATACGCGTTTGGTGGGTGCTTTCAATGCATCCAACTTACTTTTAGTATATGGCTTAGCTACTGGTTTAGGTCAAGAACCTATGGAAGTGTTGCGCGTTTTGAGTCAGCTCACACACGTGGCTGGGCGCTTTGAGCACCTCACGAGTCCAAAAGGCATTACGGCTATTGTCGATTACGCACATACACCAGATGCACTCGAAAACGTGCTCGCTACAATTGCTGCTTTTCAGAAAAATAATAAAGTCATTACGGTTGTTGGCTGTGGCGGAGACCGCGACAAAGAGAAGCGGCCAAAAATGGCGGCCATTGCTGCAGCGCGCAGTCAGCAAGTGGTACTTACTTCTGATAACCCACGCACCGAAGATCCGCAGCAAATTATTGCCGACATGGAAGCAGGCTTAGATGTAGCAGCTGCAAGCCGCACGCTGGCCGTCCTCGACCGCAAACAAGCAATTAAAACCGCCTTGCTCTTAGCAAACCCAGGCGATATCCTGCTCATTGCAGGCAAGGGTCACGAGACCTACCAAGAAATCAACGGCGTCCGAACTGATTTTGACGACGTCGCTGTCACTAAAGCACTTTTTAACCAACTCGATAAGTAACATGTTGTATTATTTATTTTCCTGGCTCGATCAAATCAATTTTCCTGGTGCAGGTTTGTTTCAGTTTATCTCTTTTCGTGCCTCTTTAGCGCTCATCACCTCTTTGATCGTTTCGGTGGTAATAGGCAAGCGCATCATTGCCCGCCTTCGTTACCAACAAATTGGCGAAACCGTTCGCGATCTCGGTTTGGCTGGGCAATTAGAAAAATCCGGAACACCAACAATGGGTGGGCTCATCATTCTTGCAGCTATCCTCATTCCAACATTGCTTTTTGCTAAACTGCAAAATGTATATGTCATTACCATGGTCATTGCCACTATTTGGTTGGGTTTGATTGGCTTTCTCGACGACTACATTAAAGTTTTCAAGAAGAACAAAGAAGGTTTAAAAGGTACCTCCAAAATTATTGGTCAAATTGGCGTGGGCCTTATTGTGGGCGGTATTTTATACTTCTCCAACGATGTAGTGGTGCATAAAAGAGTTGCTTCTAACTACAAGCTTCAAGCTGACGAAACTTTTGTAACCCACGAGCACGCGCAAAATGCTGGGGAAAATTACAAATGGATCCGCACCGACGACATGACCACCACTATTCCTTTTTTCAAAGGCAATGAATTCAATTACAACTGGCTCATTGGCGATATCAATAAATCCTACGGCTGGCTCATTTTTATTCCAATCGTCATTTTTATCGTCATTGCTGTTTCAAATGGTGCCAACATGACCGATGGCCTAGATGGTTTGGCAACAGGAACCTCTGCTATTATCGGAATTGCTTTGGCTGTTTTGGCTTACGTGAGTTCTCACGCCAAATTTGCCGATTACCTCAATGTAATGTATATCCCAGAAGCAGAAGAGTTAGTCATCTTTATTGCGGCCTTTGTTGGCGCATGCGTAGGTTTTCTTTGGTACAATGCCTTTCCAGCGCAAGTTTTCATGGGTGATACCGGCAGCCTCGCTTTGGGTGGCATCATCGCTGTTTTTGCAATTGCCATTCGCAAAGAATTGCTTATCCCTGTTTTGTGCGGCATTTTTCTAATTGAAAATGTATCGGTGATGATGCAGGTAGGCTATTTCAAATACACCAAAAAGCGCTACGGCGAGGGTAGGCGGGTCCTGTTAATGGCGCCTCTGCATCACCACTACCAAAAACAAGGAATCCACGAAGCTAAAATTGTTGCCCGCTTCTGGATTGTAGCTGTATTGTTGGCCGTGATCACAATTGTAACGCTCAAATTACGCTAAAATGGAGGCTCAAAATCGCTTGCTTGTTATTTTAGGCGCTGGTGAATCTGGCGTTGGAGCAGCTATTTTGGCGCAGGCGAAAGGATGGCGCGTTTTTGTTTCGGATGGCGCAAACGTCAAACCTTCTTTTCAACAAGAATTAAACAAGCAGCGCATCGCTTTTGAGTCAGGTTCACATGATTTATCTCGAATCCTTAGCGCCAATCTAATTATAAAATCTCCAGGAATTCCAGAGAAGGCGGCAATCATGCAGGCCATTCGCCAAAAGGGAATTCAAGTCATTTCAGAAATCGAGTTTGGCGGCTATTACTCCAATGCAAAGCATATTTGTATTACGGGTAGCAACGGCAAAACCACGACTACCATGTGGTGTTACCATATGCTGAAAAAGGCAGGTTTAAATGTCGGTTTAGCTGGCAATGTTGGGCAAAGTTTTGCCAAGCAAATTGCCACTGAGGCTTTCGATATTTATGTTTTGGAGCTCAGTTCTTTTCAGCTAGACGACATGTATGCCTTTCGAGCAGATATCGCTATTCTAACCAATATTACGCCCGACCACCTCGACCGCTACGATTACCAAATGGACAACTACGTGCGTTCGAAATTCCGCATACTTCAAAACCAAACGGCCGCAGATCATTTCATCTACAATGCCGATGATGCCACGATCAATTCCTACTTAAAAGGAATATCAACCAATGCCCAATTAGCACCTTTTTCACTGACAACAGTTCAGGAGAACGGGGGCTACGCAGACCAGCAACAACTATACATCAACATAAACAAACAACAACTCACCATGTCTATTCACGATTTAGCTCTCAAAGGAAAGCACAACACCCAAAATGCGCTTGCAGCAGGGATTGCAGCAAGGCTTGTAGAAATCCGAACGGATTCCGTGCGCGAAAGTTTACAAGATTTTACCAATGTCGAGCACCGCATGGAATTTGTGGCTAAAGTCAACGGGATTGAATTCATCAATGACTCTAAAGCTACCAATGTCAATGCAGCTTGGTTTGCGCTTGAATCCATGGACAAACCAACCGTTTGGATTGTTGGTGGTGTAGACAAAGGCAATGATTACAGTGAATTAGAGGAACTCGTTTCTCAAAAAGTGAAGTCAATTGTTTGTCTTGGTGTAGATAACCAAAAAATCATCGAAGCCTTTACTGGTAAAGTAGAGGTGATTGTGGAGGCCAAAACCGCGCACGAAGCAGTTGCTTTTGCCTACCAATTGGCAAGAAAAGAGGAAACCGTACTTCTATCTCCGGCTTGTGCAAGTTTTGATTTATTCGCAGACTATGAGGACAGAGGTCAGCAATTTAAACAAGCAGTTCGCATGTTATAATTTGGTGAAATGAGAACTTACCTTTCTTATCTCAAAGGCGATCCCGTCATTTGGATCATTACTTTGCTAATGATGGCATTTTCGTTGGTCACGGTGTATAGTTTCGTGCCTATCTTGATCAAGATAGAGGGAGGTTCTCCATTTTTTTATTTATTCAAACATCTTATTTATGTCGTACTAGGTTTTGGTGCAATGTACGGCATCCATAGGGTACCAGCAAAATACATTAGCCAAACTGCTAAGTTCGCTTATTATTTGGGCTTAGGACTTTTGTTGTTTACTTGGTTTTTTGGTGCAGAAGTCAATGGCGCAGGTCGTTGGATCCGCATTCCTTTTATCAATTTAACTTTTCAATCTTCAGATTTTGCCAAGTTGGCACTCATCATTTACGTGAGTAAATTATTGGTGAAGAAGCAGCAAAAACTCGATAGCTGGCGAGACGGCATCGTACCTTTATTGTTGCCAATTGGGGCAACTTGTGTACTTATTCTAAAGGATAATTTCTCGACTTCAGCCATGCTATTTATGTTGAGCATGATCATGCTGTATATAGGTCGGGTACCCATATTAAAATTGCTTACGCTTGCAGGAGCTGGAATAGTGGCAGTGTTGCTGATTGTCGGTGCACATTTGGCCTTGCCAGAGGCTGAAATCTTGCCGCGCTACGATACCTGGATGAACCGTATCAATAACCGTGTAGACACCGCAGAACAAAGTGTGGAAAGTTTGCAAGCCAATCAGCAGGCCAACAATGCAAAGTTGGCTATCTCCGTAGGCTCCATATTCGGACAAGGTGTGGGTGACGGCAAGCTCAAGGAGTTTCTTCCTGAAGCCTATGCCGATTTTTACTACGCCACTTTTGTGGAAGAATTTGGTTTTGCATCAGCTTTCTTCTTGGTGCTCATGTACCTGATTTTACTTTTTCGCATGATCCGTTTTGCACTCAAGACCACCGATTTATTTCAAAGTTATGTAGCGCTTGGTATTGGCATTCACTTGCTGACCCAAGCGAGTATCAATATGTTGGTCTGTACAGGTGTTTTTCCTGTAACAGGTCAAAACATGCCTTTTTTGGCAATGGGAGGTTCTGCATTGGTCATGGCTTGTGTCTCCATTGGTGTGGTGCAGTCTTTTGCCAAAGAACTTCCGAAGAATGAGCAAGAGAATCAATTTGCAAGCCCTCAAGAAAATGAAATTGACTAAAGTAATCATCTCTGGCGGTGGCACAGGTGGCCATATTTTTCCAGCTTTGGCCATTGCCGATGAAATCAAACGCAGCAATAGCAATGCAGACATTTTGTTTATTGGCGCCGAAGGAAAAATGGAAATGGAAAAAGTGCCACAAGCTGGTTATCCGATTGTAGGATTACCCATCATGGGCTTGCAGCGCAAACTGACTTTGAAAAACCTGTTATTGCCATTTAAAATTGTCCAGAGTTTGCTCAAAGCATTTTTTGTCATCCGGCGCTTTAAGCCTGAATTGGTGATTGGTGTGGGTGGTTATGCGAGCGGACCAACCTTACAAATGGCCCAATTACTGGGTGTTCCGACTTTATTACAAGAACAAAATTCCTTTCCAGGAAAAACCAACCAAATACTAGCACGTAAAGCGAAGGCAATTTGTGTGGCTTATCCTAACATGGAAAAATTCTTTGACCCGAAAAAAATCACACTTACTGGTAATCCGGTGCGGGCCTATTTGCTGCAAGACCTCTCTGTGCTCAGAGCGGAAGCAGCACAGCATTTTGGCCTCGATCCAAATAAGGCCACCCTATTTGTCATGGGCGGGAGTCTAGGTGCTAAAACATTAAACATAGCGCTTCGTGCGGCGCTTCCTACTTTTGAAGCGGGAACCATACAAGTATTATGGCAATGCGGGAAGTCCTATGAGCAAGAATTAGCTTCATTCGAAGCAGGTTTACCTGCCAACGTGAAGGTCTTTCCATTTATCCAAAGAATGGACCTCGCTTATGCGCTATCCACCGTTATTATTTCTCGTGCAGGCGCACTTTCAGTAAGTGAGTTAGCACTCGTAGCGAAGCCCACCATTTTAGTTCCCTCGCCAAATGTTGCCGAAGACCACCAAACAAAAAATGCCCGCGCACTCGTGGACCGTTCTGCTGCTCTTTTAGTAAGCGATGCGCAAGCTTCTGAAAAATTAGTGGTTACTGCCATGGATTTAATTTCAGATCTTGCTCAACAACAACAGTTGTCAGCCGCAATAACTTCATTTGCACTTCCGAACGCTACAAAAGCAATTGTTGAAGTCTGTCTAAATAGCGCAAAGTCATGAGGTCAATTCAGCAATTCGAGCAGGTGTATTTTGTTGGTATTGGTGGCATTGGTATGAGTGCCTTAGCGCGCTTTTTTAAATTCAGCGGTAGAGAGGTAGCGGGCTACGATAAAGTAGAAACTACGCTTACGCAGCAATTGAGTCAAGAGGGCATTGCGATACATTACGAAGATTTACACGAAAATATTCCAACTGGTTTTCAAAATCCAGACACAACATTGGTGGTGTACACACCAGCAATTAAGTCACTGGGTGAGTTGGTATTTTTTCAGGCCAACAATTTTCAAATTTTAAAGAGGGCAGAAGTGCTTGGTGTGCTTACCAAAACATTTCAAGGACTTTGTGTGGCAGGCACCCATGGTAAAACAACCACAAGTTCGCTACTTGCTCATCTTTTAACAGAGTTAGGCGTGGGTTGCACCGCATTTTTAGGCGGAATTGCGAGCAATTTTGATTCAAATTTGGTCCTGCATGCCCAAAGCCCCTATGCAGTTATTGAGGCCGATGAATTTGATCGAAGTTTTTTACAGCTTTCTCCTTTTGCTGCCATCATTACCGCCGCAGACCCTGACCACCTCGATATTTACGGAAGCGCCGATTCCTTTGTAGAAGGTTTCAGGCAATTTTCTATGCGCATCGATCCGAAAGGATTTTGCGTTCAAAAAGAAGGACTAGCACTTGCGAGTTTAGCCAAAGTGTTTACCTATGCAGTTGATTCATCAACCGCAATATATAGCCTTTCGAATTTGCGCTATGCGCATGGTTTTCAGGTAGCCGATTTACGAATCGGTCAAGATATTTTTCCAAATATAGAATTGGGTTTACCAGGTATTCACAATGCAGAAAACGCTTTAGGTTGTATCTCCTTACTACATCTTTTGGGTTTTGAAGTCGCTGACTTACGGCCCGCACTGAAAAGTTTTAAGGGTGTCAAGCGCCGTTTTGAGTACCAGCTTCGGTCCGAAGAATTGGTGTATATCGATGATTACGCGCATCATCCGACCGAAATCAATGCACTGATTTCTTCGGTTCGGTCTATGTATCCAGGTTGGCCAATTATCGGTGTTTTTCAGCCGCATTTGTTTTCGCGCACCAAAGATTTTGCCCAAGAATTTGCCGTCTCTTTGGCTGCCCTAGACCAGCTCTATTTATTGCCGATATATCCAGCGCGAGAACTTCCTATACCAGGTGTGACCAGCGAGTGGCTAAGGGATATAACCCCAATGGAAACAAAGGTGGTCTTGCAAGCGCATGAGGTCTTAATGGCTTTGAGAACAATCAAAAAAGGAGTCGTGCTTACCATCGGCGCAGGCGACATTGATCGTTTGGTAGCGCCACTCACTGAATTACTAAAAATGCAAATCACAGAACCATGAAAATTTGGCTTTTAAGAATTTTTTGGCTGCTCTTATTTATTGGAGTAGTAGTGGTTTTTTATTTTGCGGGTCAAGCAGAACAAAATAAAGTATTGCGAACACCCCTCATTTCCATTCATGCCGATGACGAGAATACCTTTTTGACAGACGAGGAGTTGAAAGATAGATTGCAATTGCGCAAACTTTTCAGAAAAAAAATGTTGGCAAATGAGCTCAATGTACGCTCCATTGAACGCGCTATTTCCGCAATGGCTGAGGTCAAGGAAGTTAATGTTTATAAGCATTTGGGCGATAAATGGGAAATCAAATTAGCGCTCAGAAAACCAATTGCCCGCATCTTTAATACAAGCGGCCAAAGCTATTACCTTGATCAAGACGGTTTTATGATGTACAGATCGACCTTGCACACGGCCCGAGTTTTGGTTTTTTCTGGCGCAATTAGAGACGTCTACAACCCTCATCTGAACTGCGATTTTATTAACAATCCAAATTTGAAAAGTTCTCAAAAAATTAGTCAAATCTACCGCATTTCAAATTATGTTTGTAATGATCCATTAATGCACAAATTAATCGGTCAAGTTTACCTTCAACCCAACGGCGATTTCATCCTCATACCGTTGGTCGGAGAGCAACAAATTGTCTTTGGTCCTGCGCGCAGCACCAAAGAAGTTTCGGACAAATTTGAACGTCTGACCCATTTTTACAAAGAAGCCCTGCCTCACGAAGGCTGGAATAAATACAAAGAAATAAGTGTCAAATATGAAGGACAAATCGTTTGCAGAAAAAAATAACAACACCGAAGTGAAGCGCACCCGCGTAGTTGTTGGTTTGGACATCGGCACTACCAAAATTGCATGTTTTGTTGGTCGTAAAAATGAACACAACAAAATTGAAATCATCGCCATGGGCAAAAGCGAGTCTTTAGGCGTGATGCGCGGTGTGGTTTCCAATATCGAACGCACGGTTCAATCCATCAATTCGGCAGTAGAAGCAACACAAAATGCTGTTGAAGGCAACCTTAAAATCAAAAATGTGCACGTCGGCATCGCTGGCCAACATATCAAGAGCATGCAGCACCGCGGTATTTATACCCGCCGCACCACCAACGGTGAAATCTCCCAAGTTGATATCGATGCTTTTGTCGACGACATGTACCAAATGGTCATGAACCCAGGTGAAGAAATCATTACAGTTATTCCGCAAGAATACATCGTCGATGGCGAACCTGAAATCAAAGATCCAATTGGCATGGGTGGTGTGCGTTTAGAAGCCAATTTCCACATCATCAGTGGGCAGGTTACAAACGTACAGAACATCACGCGTTGCGTCGATCGTTCAGGCCTTAGTGTCAAAGACATCATTTTAGAGCCAATTGCTTCCGCCGAGGCTGTGCTTTCCGACGAAGAGAAAGAAGCCGGAGTAGTACTTGTCGATATCGGTGGTGGCACAACCGACGTCGCTATTTTCCACGACAGCCTCATTCGCCATACCGCAGTCATTCCTTTCGGTGGTAATGTCATCACGCAAGACATCAAAGAAGGTTGCCGCATTATGCAGCGCCAAGCCGAAATGTTGAAAGTGAAGTTCGGTAGCGCTTTGGCTTCTGAAAGCAAAGAAAACGAAGTAGTTTGTATTCCAGGTTTGCGCGGACGCGATCCAAAGGAAATCACTTTGCGCAATTTAGCGAGTATCATTCAAGCCAGAATGGAAGAAATCATCGAACTCGTTAACCTCGAAATCAAAAACTCTGGTTACGAGAAAAAACTCATCGGCGGAATTGTCGTTACGGGTGGTGGTTCACAACTCAAGCACCTCACCCAACTCATCGAATACCTCACTGGTATGGATGCCCGCATTGGTTACCCAACAGAACACCTTGCAAATTCCAACGACATCGAGTCTTTAACAAGCCCGATGTTTGCTACCGGAATCGGACTTGTGCTCAAAGGCTTTGAAAGCTTGGAGGCGGTTCAGCCTTGGGAGCAAGCGGCAGTGGTGCAACAAGACGAAGTAACGCGTGAGCAACAAGTCACAGAAAAACAAGAGATCATCAAAACGCATTCGAACGCAGAACGTAGGGGAGTGTTTTTTGACCGCATTTTAGGTCCGGTCAAGAAATTCTTTGACGATTCTGAAGATTAAAATATTTTGACAAACTAGGTTATACACAGCAGTATTATGGAATTTGATCTACCCAAACACGAAACACCACAAGCAGCTTCTATCATTAAAGTGATCGGAGTTGGAGGCGGCGGTTCAAATGCCGTGAACCACATGTACCTGCAAGGAATTGCAGGCGTGGATTTCATCGTATGCAACACCGATTGCCAAGCATTGGAGCTTTCACCAGTTCCGCACAAAATTCAATTAGGACCAACTCTTACCGAAGGGCGCGGCGCAGGCATGATTCCCGATGTAGGCATGAACGCCGCCATGGAGAACATCCAAGAAATTCGCGAGCTCCTTTCCAAAGACACCAAAATGGTATTTGTAACCGCTGGTATGGGTGGTGGAACCGGTACGGGTGCTGCTCCAGTCATTGCACAAGTTGCCAAAGACCTCGGTATCCTTACCGTTGGAATCGTAACCGTTCCTTTTAATTTTGAAGGTCGTAAAAGACGCCAACAAGCAGAAGAAGGTTTGGAGCGCATGCGTCAGAACGTAGACACACTCCTTATTATCAACAACGAGCGTTTGCGCGAATTCGGCAAAAACATGTCGTTGTCAGAGGCCTTTTCTCATGCCGACGACGTTCTAACTGTTGCTGCAAAAGGCATTGCTGAAGTCATTTCTGTAACAGGCGCTATCAACGTCGATTTCAACGACGTCAATACCGTTATGCGCAATTCAGGTCATGCCATTATGGGTAGTGCAATTGCTTCAGGTGATGACCGCGCAGTTGTTGCTGTTAAAAATGCCCTCACATCCCCATTGCTCTACGACAACGACATCAACGGTGCACGTTATGTATTGCTCAACATTACCTACGGTGACCGCGAAGTCATGATGGACGAAATCACCGATATCACTGATTACATTCAAGAAGCCGCAGGTTCTACAGCCGACGTCATTTGGGGTCATGGTCACGATGCTTCTCTGGGTGATCAACTTAGCCTTACTATCATCGCTACTGGTTTTACAGCTTCTCCTCTTACAGGTTTTGAAAGAAGCCCAGAGCGAACTGTTGTTGTTCTCGAAGAAGAAAAGAAGCAAGAAATCACAGCTCCTTTAACCTCTCCTTTTGAAACAATTGCAGTAGCACCGATTGAAACGAGCACGCCAGAACCCTTCATGAAACAAGTGGAAGCGCCGCTCGTGAATCCATTTCAAGTGCAAGTGCAACCAATAGACGCTGTTGCAGCAAGCGCCAAAACGACTTTTAATCTCTACGACGAGCAAGAAGAAGTTGCCTCAAATAACCAAGCTTCCATGAGTTGGGAGGTTTTTGACGTGCAACCAGAGCCTGTACAACAAGCGCCTGTTCAACCAGTAGAATTTACAGCTCCGGTTCAAGCTACTCCAGTGCAAGCAACTCCAGTTCAGCAACATGTTGTGAAACATGTACTTGAAGACGACAGCATTCAACGTGTCGAAATGGAGCAACCAAAGCGCATTTTGAGCCCTGAAGAACAACAACGCAAGGTACAAGAGCGTGTTTCTCGCATTCAAGAGTTTACTTCTAAACTTCAAAAGCCAGATGGCCTTTTGGAATTCGAAAACGAACCTGCATTTGTGCGCAGAAACATTCATTTGCAACAACAAGCGCCAAGCACACAAGAAAACATCTCTCGTTTTGGTGTAGGCACTGACGCACATGGCCAACCAACCTTGCGCAATGGGAATAATTTTTTGCACGATAACGTAGATTAAGGATGACATTCACAGAGCGCATCAACCTCGATATCAAAAATGCAATGCTTGCCAAAGAAAAGGAGAAGCTTGCTGCCTTGCGCGATATCAAATCTAAATTATTGCTAGAGGCAACCTCTGGTGCAGACGCCGAAGTATCGGAAGAAACCGCCATTAAAATCTGCATGAAGTTGCACAAACAGCGCATGGAGACCTACACCCTCTACAACCAACAAGAGCGCCCAGACCTTGCAGCGGAAGAACTCTATCAAGCGCAAGTTATAGAGGCCTATTTACCCAAAATGCTAACCGAAGACGAAATCCGTGCTGAAGTTCAAGCTGCAATTACCCAAACAGGCGCAACTGGCCCCCAAGACATGGGTAAGGTAATGGGTATTTTATCTGGAAAATTAGCAGGAAAAGCTGACGGCAAAGTTATTGCTGCACTTGTCAAAGAGACCCTCGCCAACTAATGAAAGCCGCATTCGCACAACTTATCCGCACTTTAAATGCGAGGGGTTGGTCGCCGGCCACCTCTACCAACTATTCATTTATTGACGAGCACCAACAATGTTGGGTATCTCGATCTGGAGTGCATAAATCCGATTTCACGGAGCAAGACTTCATGACCATAGATTCAACTGGCATTGGAACAGGTATGTTTCATGGCACTAAGCCTTCCGACGAAACACAGATTCACCTTTGGATTTACAAAAACTTTCCAGAGGCGCAGGTTGTGTTGCACAGTCATGGTAAATATCCAGTGCTCATCTCCCAATTCAACGAAGATTTTTTTCCGGTGCAGGGCTACGAAATCCAAAAAGGATTCAAAGGTTGCCTGAGTCATCTCGAAAGCTTAGAAATACCAATCGTCGATAACCAACAAGACATGACTTTGCTATGTCAGCAATTAGAAGAGCGCGTCTCCGCCATTCAGCAACATTGCTTTATTATAGCAGGTCACGGTACCTATGCATGGGGCGCAACACTTTTTGAAGCGCAACGGCACCTCGAGACCCTCGATTACCTTTGCGAATGTGAATTTTTATTATAGCAAATGGCCATTCTTTCAATTCCAGATGAAGCTGTTCAAATTCAAGACCCGCTTCAAATTAAGACCTATTTAGCACAATACGGCGTGTTTTTTGATCAATGGACCTGCGGTGTTCAATTCAACGACGACGCTAGCCAAGAAGAAATTCTAGCTGCCTACGCCAAAGACCTCAAGCCATTCATGGAAAACGGTGGATACCAAAGTGCAGATGTCATTTCCATTCATGCACTTACCCCGAATTACGACCAGATACGAGCAAAATTTCTTGCCGAGCATACCCACGATGAAGACGAAATAAGATTTTTTGTCGACGGGCAGGGCTTGTTTTGGTTCCATCTTCAAGATGCCCCAATTTTCAATGTACTGTGTCAAAGAGGAGACCTCATCAGTGTGCCTACCGGAACCAAACATTGGTTTGATGCCGGAGCCACAGCACCTTTTGTGAAGGCCATTCGCATTTTTACCGACATGACCGGTTGGACACCCCACTATACTCAATCAGGCGTAGAAACCAAATACGAAAATTTTAAAGCACCAACTGTTGGATAAGCGCATCAAATACATCTTAACGGATATCGAAGGAACCACTAGCTCTGTACATTTTGTATACGAAGTCTTGTTTCCTTATTTCAGAACCCACCTCAACGACCTCACCAAACATGCACAAATCAATGAGGTGAAACAAGCTTTTTCAGAAGTGATAGAAATTGCCGCTCAAGAAGAAGGTCGTCACCTCACCACTACCGAAGAGGTGCTTGCTTGTCTGCACAAATGGAGCGAGGAAGACAGAAAACTAACACCGTTGAAAGCGTTGCAAGGTGTCATTTGGAAGAACGCTTATGAAACGGGCGCTATAACAGGGCACGTCTATGATGATGTACCCACTGCACTCAATCAATGGCGCACTATGGGCTTAAAGATTGGCGTATTCTCCTCCGGATCCATTGCTGCTCAAAAGTTACTTTTTCAGTTCAGCGATTTTGGTGATTTATCAGGACATTTTTCCAATCATTTTGACACTACTACCGGCAGTAAAAAGGAGCTAGCGACCTATCAAAAAATCACTCAGTTTTTAGGTTTCGAAGCAGAACAGATTTTATTTTTGTCAGATATTTCAGCTGAACTCGAGGCCGCCGCCGCCGCAGGAATGCAAACCATTCAGTTGCTCAGGACATGTACTACAGAGAGTTGGCCACATACTGCTACCAACTTTTTAGACATTTAATTTAAATGGATACAAACTAAAAAAGCCACTCCGAAGAGTGGCTTTTTTAATAAATGGTTATTTGGATTAGTTGTTGGTAGGCGCGCCTGCGTTGTTAACTGGCATACCGCTTTCTGGAGCTGGACCAACTTCACCTTTGATGCGGATCACTTTATTTGGTTCGTTGAGCGCATTTGAAGTAATGGTAACGCTTTTGTTGATTGGGCCCGGACGATTCGTGTCGTATTTCACACGGATTGTTCCTTTTGCTCCTGGAGCAATTGGCTCTTTAGGCCACTCCGGAACTGTACAACCGCAAGAACCTTTGGCGTTAGAGATGATCAACGGCTCGTCGCCTGTGTTTTTGAACTCAAAAGAACAATAAGGCTCACCACCATATTTGATGTTACCGTAGTCATGTACTTCTTTGTTAAATTCAATTTTAGCACCTTTTTCAATTTGTGCATTGACGCTGTTGAGGCCAAGTACAGCCATGAAAACAACACCAAAAGAAAGCAATAATTTTTTCATATGTATCAGTTTAACTTTCCGAAAGATAAGGAGCTTATTTTCGAGTTGAAGGTATTTAACACTTCATTAACATCTAATCTCGCTTGAGCCAACCGCGCTTCATAAAGAAGAGTAGCAAGCTAAAACTCAGCACGAACATAAAGCCAACAACGGCATAATAGCCATACCGGTAGCCTAATTCTGGCATGTGTTCGAAATTCATGCCGTACACACCAACGATAAATGTGAGTGGAATAAAAATACTACTGACTACGGTTAATACTTTCATGATGTGGTTCATGCGTTGCCCTTGAACGGCATAATATAAATTGGCGAGACCGTCTAAAATTTGTTTGTGCGCTTCAATGTCTTCAAGTAGACTCACACAGCTATTGCGAAGATTTTTATAGTAATGTTTATTGCTGCTTTCAATCAGGGCGTTGTCCATGGATTCTAGAACGGCAAGCAGATCTTTAATAGGTTGCACTATCTTTCTCAAATTAATGAGTTGTCTTTTTTGGAGTTCGATTTCACGTAAAAGGTCAGCCTGCATTTGGGAATGGATGCGTTTGTCTATGCGGTCTATCTCATCCGATACTTCGGTCGTATATTGAAAAAGTTCATCTAGCAAAGTATCTAGCAAACGAAATAACAAGAAGTCTGCTTTTTGATTGCGAATTTTTCCTTTTGATTTCTCAATGCGCTCTCGCACCTCTCCAAAATGTAGTCCTTCATTTGTTTGAAATGAAAGCAAGTAATGAGCGCTTAGAACAAAAGTAATTTGATCCGTTAGCTCGGTGTCTTGGCTATTGTTGCGAAGCGTATGTAATTGGAAAAACAAATAGGTGGGGTATTCTTCTACTTTAGCACGACGGAGCGGCAAGAAAATACTTTCAATGCTGAGTTTATCGAGGCCAATTTTCTGACAGAGTTTTTCAATGCTAATGCGGTCGTCTAGGTTGTGAAAATTGAGCCAATAAACGTTGTCGGCATCTATTAAATCGGGATTGAATTCGTTTGCAAAATCAGAGGCCTCAGCTGTTTTGACTGAAAAGAAATCTTGGCCATATTGATAGGCTTGTGCCTTATGTTTGAGTTTCATTAGAATGCTTTGGCGTGAGTCCGCAACCTTTACAATGAGTTTGCTGTGCAAAAAACAATTGGTAGTAGTAGCGCAGTAAAAAAATGACTGCCAAAAGAACTATGGATATGACCAACAATTGTTGCATAATCGAAAGTTAATGAATTTGTGCTTAGATCAGTAGTTGATATACAAAAAATGCACTTAAATAGGCTACACAACCCATGAATACCAGTTGGAGTATAGGCCATTTCCAAGAATTGGTTTCGCGTTTCACTACGGCTAATGTGGCCATACATTGCATGGCAAAAACGTAAAACACGAGTAGAGAAGCTCCAGTAGCCAAACTGTACACAACCTGTCCGCGGTCGTTTTTTTCGTCGCGTAGTTTTTGAACCAGACGCTTGTTGTTGTCGGTGTCGTCGCCAACAGCATAAATAGTGGCAAGCGATCCTACAAAAACTTCTCGAGCAGCAAAAGAACTGAGAAGGGCAATGCCTATTTTCCAGTCGTACCCGAGTGGTGCAATGGCAGGTTCCATCCATTTGCCAAAATGCCCGATATATGATTGTGATAGCAAAAGTGAATTCTCTTGCTCTTGTTGTTCTAAACTTGTTGCTTGAATATAAGCTGTTTGCTGATGGAGTGCTTTTAATTTTTGATCTCTGGAACTCGGGCCAAAGGTGGCCAATGCCCAAAGTAAAATTGAAATAGCTACAATGATTTTACCTGCATCTAAAATAAATATCTTGACTTTTTCGTAAACGGCAATGCCCACATTGTAGAGCCTAGGTGCTTTATATTCTGGCAATTCCATTAAGTGAAACCCGGGTTTACCGCTCCTGACGAGAAGTCTGAGGATGAATGCGGTGCCGAGTGCAAAGAAGATGCCAAGTGCATACAAGCCAAAAAGCACGAGTCCTTGGAGGTTGATGATGCCGCCGATATAGCTTTTGGGGATCACCAAACTAATGAGTAAAGTATAAACAGGAATTCTTGCCGAGCAACTCATAAAGGGTGCCACTAGAATTGTGATGAGGCGCTCTTTCCAATCGGAAATTGTTCTAGCGGACATAATGCCGGGAATGGCGCAAGCAACACTTGAAAGCAACGGTACAACACTCTTGCCATTGAGGCCAAAAGGTCGCATGATGCGGTCCATGATGAATACAACCCTTGACAAATAACCACTTTCTTCTAGGAGTGCAATAAAGAAAAATAAGATGGCGATTTGGGGTACAAAAACGAAAACGCCGCCAATACCGGGAATGAGTCCTTGGGAGATGAGTTTGCTAAGCAAGCCTTCTGGAAGGCTGTCTGCAACCCAAGCACTGAGACGCACAAACTGACCATCGATGAAGTCCATGGGGATACTCGCAAAACTGAAGATAAATTGAAAGATGACCAGCAAGACTGCAGTAAAAATCAGGTAACCGTAGATGCGGTGTGTCAAAATGCGATCTAGGCGCATGGAGGTGTTTACAGCAGTTGTTGGCGCGCTTTGGACCAGGCCTAGGTTGCGCAATTTATCGAGCCGCGCGTTGGTGTTTTCAGTTTGAGCGCTGTCGGTTTGTAGCATAGTGAGGTCGAGGTCATGAAAGGCGGTTCTTTCTTGGCTTGGAAGCTCATCTAGCGCTTGAAGAATACGGTCTTTACCGATGGCAACTCTTGCGTTTGCGGTAACGATTGCCGCTGCAGGAAACTGTTTTTGAAGAAGTTCAACATTGATACGTAGGCCTTTGCGCTGTGCGCGATCCCACATATTGAGAACTAAAAGTATAGGAAAGCCTAGGTCGTATAACTGGCTAAAAAACAAAAGGTTTCGCTCTAAGTTAGCGGCGTCAGCCACGTATATAACGGCATCTGGGAAGTCTGGGTGTTGTTTGTTGGTCAGGACGTCCTGGACAACTTGTTCGTCTAGCGAGCGCGCAAATATGCTGTAGGTGCCTGGAAAGTCAAGGAGTTGTTGGGTGTGGTTGGGCGTCTTGACGCTGCCTTGCTTTTTATCGACAGTTACGCCGGGGAAATTTCCAACTTGTTGGCGCAAACCAGTAAGCATATTGAAAACGGTGCTTTTGCCAGTATTGGGATTGCCGAGTAGTGCGATTTTCATGACTTACAAAGCTACAGAAATTTGCTTTAAGCCATATGGACTTCTACTTGCATGGCCTCTTCTTTGCGCATCGAGATGATATTGCCATTGATTTCATAGGCGATAGGATCTCCGAAAGGTGCTTTAAAGATGGCTTTGATTTTTTGCCCTTTGGTAAGACCCATTTCAGAAAGTTTTGGGGCAATTGCCGAACTTGCGATGGCAGAAATTTCTACGAGCTGATGCAATGAAATAGAATCGAGTGTCTGGGACATATGCAAATGTATGACCGATTCTTGAATTTTTACATACCACTTTTGCGGTATTTTGAATCAATCTAAATAAGTTAACCCTATTTTGGTTGTAAAACCAAGCGGGCTGTGGTGCGTGTTTGCTGACTTACCAAACTGGTTTTATTACTGCACATTTCAGCAAGAATGGCTTCGTTGTAATGACGAATGGTCACGAGTTCGAGGTTTTCGTTGTAACGTATGTGGTAGGTGTCGCCGAGTAGCTGTTGCAATTGGGCTACGTCTACTTTTTTACGATCAAGTAGCACTGAAAAGTTGAGCGCTGAATTTTGCATGACATTGATGTGCGCCTGCATTTTAGCTAGTGCAGCAAAAATTTCAGAAAGTTGTTTTTCAGCAATAAAAGAAAAATCCTTTGTGCTGAAAGTAACGAGTACTTGATTGAATTTGACAATGTATGATGGAATTTGAGCATCGCGCTCTGCATTGGCAGAAATAGTGGTTCCGGGTGCTTCAGGATCTAAAAACGAACGCACATACAACGGGATATTTTTTTGTTGAAGTGGTTGTACGGTTTTGGGATGGATCACACTTGCGCCGTAATAAGACAACTCAATGGCTTCTTTGAAAGAGATTTGAGAGAGCAATTGGGTTTTTTCAAAATATTTTGGATCGGCATTGAGCATACCCGGTACATCTTTCCAAATAGTTACACTCTCTGCCTCGCAGCAGTAGGCGAGAATGCCTGCGCTGTAATCGGAGCCCTCTCGGCCTAGTGTGGTGGTGAATCCTTCTGAAGTATGCCCGATGAAGCCTTGTGTAATGGCAATTGCTGTGTTTTGCAACAACGGCAATACTTTTTGTGCGCACAATTCTTTGGTTTTAGACCAGTCTACCTGTGCTTCTTGATATTGGTTATCGGTGCGAATGATAGACTTGGCATCTAGCCATGCTGCGCTGTAGCCTTGGTCTTTGAGGAAGGCCGCCAACATTTTACTCGAAATAAGCTCGCCAAATGCAATAATTTGATCGTATTGAAACGAACGATTGTCGGCTAAAGGTTTGAAAAATAATTGTGACAAATGCTCAAATATATCTTCGAGCACTTTGTAAATATGGAAATGTTTTTCAGCGAATAATCCGGCAGCTATTTCATAGTGGTAGGCTTTGATATCATCTAGAAGTCCTGCGTAAATACGGTGATCCTGAGCATACAAGGCCTCGATGAGTTCTTCGAGTTTGTTGGTGGTTTTGCCCATTGCTGAAACAACGACCACTAATTTTTGATTCGGAAAACGCGCTAGAATAGCGCTCACGTTTTTGACGGCAGCGGCGTCCTTGACAGAAGCACCTCCAAATTTAAAAACCTTCATATTAGGCTAGTTTTTCAGCTAAAAGTTTCATTTCAATTGCGGGCGATATTTTTTCATAAATGATATGATAAACCGCACTAAGGATGGGCATGTCTACCCCAAATTTTTGATTGATTTCGTATAAGCTTTTGGTGGCGTAATAGCCTTCCGCTATCATATTCATTTCGAGTTGAGCGCTTTTCACGGAATAACCTTTGCCAATCATGAAACCAAAGGTTCTGTTGCGCGAAAAGTTGGAATAAGCGGTAACGAGGAGGTCGCCGAGGTACGCACTGGTTTTGGTGTCGCGGTGCACCGGATGTATAACATCGATAAAGCGTTCAATTTCTTGAATAGCGTTGGAAACCAAAACCGCCTGAAAGTTATCGCCGTAACCCAAACCGTGGCAAATGCCTGCAGCTAAGGCGTAGACATTTTTAAGGACAGCAGAAAATTCGGTGCCGAAGAGGTCGTCGCTGGTGGTGGTTTTGATGTACCTACAGCTTAAAGAGTTTGCCATCTGTTGGGCAAAAGTGGTGTTTGAACAAGCCAAAGTAAGGTAGGAGAGTCTTTCCATAGCGACTTCTTCGGCATGGCAAGGTCCTGAAATGATACCGATGTGGTCGTAAGGCACGCCAAAACTTTTGTGGATAAAGCGCGCTGGAATGGCGTTGTAGGAAGGGATAATACCTTTTACAGCTGAGAATACTACTTTGTTGGCAAAATGAGCTTCGGTAATTCCGGCAAAAGCTTCTTCGAGAAAAGCGGCTGGTGTTGCAATTACGACCCAGTCTACGGCATTTAAAGTGCTTTCTAAATTTGAACTCAAAACCAATTGCGAGTTGTCAAAAGAGACCGACTGCAAGTATTTTGGATTGTGACCAAACTGCTCTATATGGGCAATTGCTTCTTCGCTGCGCATCCACCAATGCACCTGCGCGTAATTCGTGCAAAGAATTTTGACTAAAGCTGTGGCCCAACTGCCGCCACCGATAACCGCAATTTTTTGTGCTGTTTCCATTTGACAAAGTTAAACAATCCTTGGCAACTACTTTGTTGCTAATTTTACAAGAAAAAAACATGCGCAGCAACCACGAAATCGACTACTTTATCAAAGGAGAAGAAATGCAGCTCATCGAAATTGAGCTCGACCCACAGGAAACCGCAATTGCCGAAGCGGGTGCATTTATGTACATGGATCAAGCCATCGAAATGCAAACCATTTTTGGCGATGGTTCGGCTCAAACGGGTTTTATGGGCAAGCTCTTCAGTGCCGGAAAACGCTTGCTTACCGGCGAAAGCCTCTTCATGACTGCTTTTACCAACCAAGGTTTTGGCAAGGCACGCGTGGCTTTTGCCTCACCCTATCCGGGCAAAATCATCGCTTTTGATTTATTGCAATACAACGGCAAAATTGTATGTCAAAAAGATGCGTTTTTGTGCGCGGCAAAAGGGGTAAGTGTCGGGATTGAATTTCAGCGCAAGTTAGGTACAGGCCTTTTTGGCGGTGAAGGTTTCATCATGCAAAAACTAGAAGGCGATGGCCTTGCTTTTTGTCATGCGGGCGGATACATTACCGAAAGAACCCTCATGCCTGGCGAAGTATTGCGTGTAGACACCGGTTGTATTGTTGCTTACACCCAAGACGTCGATTACGACATACAATTTGTTGGAGGTATCAAAAACACTGTTTTTGGAGGTGAGGGCTTGTTTTTTGCTACGCTCAAAGGCCCTGGAAAAGTATGGCTACAAAGTTTGCCGATTTCTAGATTAGCCGCCAGAATTTTAGCTTACGGAACCACCACCCGCAAAGAAGAAGGAGGCATTCTCGGAGGCTTGGGTAATATCTTGGATGGCGACGGACGCTAAACTCTAGGGTTGTTTAGGGAGCGAATTCCGTCGGCTTCTAAAGCTATTCGACGGTGTTTGTACAACTTGCCAATTGCTTGCTTAAAGGTTTTTTTACTGAGACCTAATACGGCGCGCACTTCGTCTGGGTCACTTTTATCTGTGAGGGCAAGAAAACCTTCTTGAACCGCAAGGGTATCGAGAATTTTTTGTTCGGCGGCGTCGTAGCGGCTGTCGTTGGGCACTTCTAAGCGAATATCTAATTTGCCATCTTCACGCACCTTGGCTACATATCCTTTACATTCTTGTTCGCGCTGTAATGGTTGGTTTTGTTGATCCTTAAAAATAAGCCCTTCATAGCGTTTGTCGACAATGACGTTGCGGCCAAGTTTGCCTTCGTCGCAAATCAGTAAATCGACTTCTTGACCTTCCATACTAAGGTCGGTACAAGGAATCAGTACTTTTTTGATTTTCATGCTCCCGAAGAGGCGGTCGGTTTCAAAATCGTAAAGCAACGTAAATAAATAGCGGTCTCCAATTTCTAAACGTGTGCGTTGTTCTGCAAACGGAACAAATAAATCTTTATCTAAACCCCAATCGACAAACGCACCGAACGGATTGACCTCCACAACATCGAGATAAACGCAGTCGCCCAACAAAATATAGGGCTTCTCTGTAACGCAGACCAATCTTTCGGAAGAATCTTTCATCACAAAAACTTCTACTTCAGTTCCTTCTTCCATGTCTGGAGTGAGGTATTTATTTGGCAACAATACTTCGTTTTCTTGAAGGTCGATCAGGTAAGCTCCTGGAGGTGCAAAGCGCTTAATGGTAAGTTTGTTTATTTTTCCGAGTTGCATAGGGCTTATTCTTGGTAAGATTCTGGATTAATGGGTTTTCTGAACAACCTAAAACGTTTTTTATTTGATTTCGGTTGTGTCATTTCTTGGTTGTATTCTGGGGTTGGAAGCGTGGCTTTGTGTGTGCCGTTTTCAGGATTTTGCTGATCGGAGGGGTTCATCCAGTCGGCGCGCATGCGGTTCTTTTCTACTTTTCCTGATTTGGTGTTGAGTGCATAATAAAAACGCTCGCCGACATCCTCAGGATTAGTAGCAATCACATCCGACTCAAGATTCCAAATTTCGCGGTCGTAGTCGTAGACATAAGCATCATAAGACATATCTGGAAAGTAATACGAGGCAACGCCTTCTAGTGCGGGGGCTTCTGGCGAAAGGTGGTCAAAGACAATGCGCGCACGTTTCGGCTCAAACTCCAGAGACATACTGGCCATATTGGAATATTCAAAGACGACGCGTTTTTTGACGCCCTTCGCATCTTTGAATACCGGACTGCCAAATTTGGCGCTTTGCCCGGCGAAGCTCAAGATGTCTAGGACCTTATAATTGCTCATAGTGGTGCCGCCATCGTAGCCAAACAAGAGGTATTGTGTTTTTCCTTGAAATGAAAAATCTATGATTTTGTAATAAACAGCGCCATACCAGTTTTTGTGGTCAACGACGTTTTCTGGTTTGGTACTATACGGATCGAGGATGTCGCTGAGTTCAAAAACTGAAACGCGATCGCGGCCTTCTTCCTTGCGCAACACATAGCCGCCATAGGTATAGGAGAGATCAGAAAACTCGACGTTCCAGGTCAAAAGCCGAACATTTTGGTCATTGCTTTTGATGTCTGCAATTTTGAGGGCTTGAAGCGGTGTGTCAAAGAAATCTTTGGTGCGCACGAGTTCAGACATCGCTTTTTTAAATTCGGTATGAATGCGGATTATTTGGTCGTCGTCTGTGCTCGAACGGAGTTCGTTTAAAAGTTTGGTGGCTACTTGTTCTTTTTGCGCGAGGCCTTGCGTCAGACCAGCCAACGGAAAAAGCAAGAAAGAAACAAGGGAAAAAGCAATAAGGTGCTTCATGTGGCGTTTAACGTCCAAATTGCAGTTTGGTTACGTAATTAGAGGCTTTTTAAAGCGGCAATTGTAGCGACAGGATCGCTTGCACCAAAAACAAAGCTGCCTGCAACCAAAGCATCTGCGCCAGCTAGTGCGAGTTGTGCACCCGTTTCTAAATTCACGCCGCCATCTACTTCAATTAGAAAATGCGCATTGGCATTTTGACGCAGGGTTTTGAGACGTGCTACTTTGTCGTTGGCAGCTGCAATGAATTTTTGACCTCCGAATCCGGGATTCACACTCATGATGAGTACTAAGTCGAGCATAGAAGCCACCTCAGACAACACTTCAATTGGAGTGTGCGGGTTGAGCGCAACGCCTGCTTTCATTCCTAATTCTTGAATGCGGCCAATGGTGCGGTGCAAGTGTGGGCAAGCTTCGTAATGCACTGTCAGGATGTCGGCGCCAGCCTCTTTAAAATCTTCTAGGTAGGCATCGGGGTTGGCAATCATGAGGTGCACATCAAGTATTTTATCGGTGTGTTTTCTGATGGCTTGTAAAACCGGAAACCCGAAGGAGATGTTGGGTACAAAAACACCGTCCATGACATCGATGTGTAGCCAATCTGCGCTAGAGTGGTGGAGCATTTGGGTATCGCGTTGGATATTGCCGAAATCACAGGAAAGTACAGATGGGGAAACGAGCATGGTCAAAATTTTTGGTAAAATTAGCCATTATTTCCCGAACGAAACAATGCAATCAGGTCTTGTTCTCGTTGATAAAGGTCTAAATGAAAATGTAAACCAATGCTATCTGAAGTAACTGTATGATACATGATAAAAATTGGAACATGCTGAAGTAAAGGTATCCTCTGATGAATTTGCCGGTCAATTAAAACTTGTAGTGAGTCGGCACTAACTTTGTTGATTTTAGTGCCTTTTTTATCGTAGGTCAGCAGCAGTTTGCCCAATTCAATTGGGTCCTCTGCGCGCATACAGCCATGCGAGAAGCTGCGGAAATTTTGTCCAAAAAGATTCCTATTTGGGGTGTCGTGGACATAAACAGAAAATTGATTGCTAAATTCGAATTTGATCAGGCCCAAGCTATTCCAAGGCCCAGGATCTTGTTCTATTTGGTAGGGAAATGTATTGTTTTTGATTTTTTTCCATTTGACGTTTTGCGGATTAATTTCTTTTTTCCCGGCGCTATAAATGCGCATGTGTTCTTTTTGGAGGTAGCCTGAATTGCGTTTGAGCGCCGGCAAAATTTCTTTTCTCGCGATAGAACTCGGGACGCGCCAATAAGGCAAGGCGACAATTTGATAAATGTTAGATACCAATTCTGGGGTAGGGTGGTCCATTTTACCAATGATGATGCGCCGCTCTGCACGGAGTGTGTCGTCGGCAACATATTGCAGGGTGAAGGAGGGAAGATTGATATCAACGAAAGTGGTTGGTTTTGGGCTAGCTTGTCGGAGTCTGTCGAGCGAAATTTGTGCGTGGTATAATTGGTCTTGTTTCGATTGTGCAAATGCCAGAACAGTTGCCGAACCAATGCGCCCATCTGCATTAAGTCCTTGGTTTTTTTGATACAATTTCAAGGCCGCTCTCAGGCCTAAACTATCGGTGTTTTCGTCGCTGTAGCCGAGCCCTATGAGTGCTTTTTGAAGTTGTTTCCAAGCCAGCATTTTATTTTCTTTTTCCGTAGTTAGTTGGTAAGAAAGGGTATCGAATTGAGAAGAATCGCAAAAATAATAAAGGTGTTGTGCAAAATAATGATAGTTGGTGTCTGCAGGGCCCCTTGAAAGGAGAATTGAATCGGTATTTTGCTTGCTGGTAAGCCAATTCGACGAGAAAGACAAGTATTTTTTAGGTTTGAATTGTCGGTTTTGAAAATCAATGAAACCACTGTCGAGGTCATGAAGTATAGTGCCAATTTGATAATGAAGCAAAAGTTCCTGTACCAATGGGTGACCTTTTTTGAAGGGAATTATTCTCGACGAAGGCAAGCCAAAATGGGCTGCTTTTGTGAAGGTGCGCGTCCAATTATTTTTGATTTGCTTACTGGCATTTGTTCTATTGAAGTAAGGTTGAAATCCTTTATGCTGATAGGCGCTATAGAGTTTTTGGCGTTCGTCTGTGTTTAAAGGCAAAGTTGGGTGCCCGTTTTCAAGCAATAACTTCATTTTTTTTGAGTCAGAAAGGCTTTTGCTTGACAAGAAGTCTTTTTTCGGGGCTGAACGTTGAGTGGGGGCACAACGATAAAAGAAAGCGCTTATTGCAATGATCATCGACAGCAAACGAATGTGAGCCTTCATATTATGCTTATTTTCGTTGAATGTAGTTAAAACTTTGTATTCAACCATGGTTATAGGCCTCATATTACTCACCGCACTTATTTCTTGGCAAGGTTTTCAAAACCCGGCTTTTCTCGATCGCATGCTTTTTAATCCCTACCGCATCAAGCACAATGGGGAGTGGCCTCGCTTTTTTACGCATATGGTCGTGCACTTAGACTGGTCTCATTTGGTTTTCAACATGATGACGCTCTATTTTATTGGTGACTACCTTTTTCAAGAATACAGCTTGCTTTTTGGTCCTGTTAAAGGAATTTATTATTTCTTGGCGCTGTATCTCATGGGAGGTTTATTCGCTACGCTTTATTCGTATTACAAACATCAAGATCGGCCCGGTTACCGCAGTTTGGGTGCTTCTGGCGCCGTTACTGCAGTACTTTTTGCTTTTATCGCTGCGCACCCCACACAAGGCCTCATGCTGATGTTCATCCCGATTCCGATTCCTGCTTACATTTTTGGCCCGGTTTACTTACTGATTGAATATTACGCTTTTCGAAAAGGCAATACGGGTATTGCCCACGACGCACATATTTCAGGTGCTCTTGTTGGTATTTTATTTGTGTTGTTTTTTATACCGGGCTATGCGCAATTTTTTGCATCTTTGTTTCATTAGAAGTTTTGTTGCCAATGCTTTACGTTAACAACAACGGATCCATATTAGCCGGAGATGCACCCACCATCTTGCCAGGTAATCGCGCTCACCTCTATGGTGATGGCGTGTTTGAAAGCATCCGCATCATCAACGGCCAACCACTCAATCTCGAAAATCATATTTTGCGCTTACTTGCCGGTGCTCGCGCTATACATATGCGCCCTTCTGCAAGTTATACAACTGCTTTTTTTGAGGCAAAAATCTTGGAACTTTGTGCACAATCGGGCATCACCGAAGGCGGCCGCTGCCGTTTGTCGCTAGACCGCATCAGCGGCGGCGCTTATTTACCCGATGCCAACGACGCCACTTACTATATCGAGGTGTATCCATATGAGGTCAATCATTTTGAGCTCAATGCGCGCGGCCTAGAGCTCGACATCTATCAAGAGATGAAACTCCAAAAAAATCTCCTGTCCAATTTCAAAACCAAAATGGGTTTGCCTTACGTCATGGCTGCGCTCGATGCCAAATCGAAAGGTTTGGATGACATGTTCCTAACTGATTACCGTGGCCAAATCCTAGAATCTTCCTCTTGTAATGTGTTCATCATTAGCAATGGCGTGTTGTACACACCAGGCCTCGAAGAAGGTTGCTTGGCGGGCACCATGCGCATGCAAATCATCAATTTAGCTTTGGCAAATGGCATCAAGGTTTACGAAAGTGCTTTGCTTCCGCAGCATTTACTCGCCGCCGACGAAATATTTTTGACCAATGCCATTCGAGGAATCAATTGGGTAGGTGGCTACCGCACCAAGCGTTACCAAAACAATATTTCTCGCAAATTGGTGGTATTGCTCAATGCGTATTGGGAAAAAGCCACACAATAGTTTTCAACAATTGGCGGGCGCTGCTGCAGAAATCCCTAAATTTAAAGTTCCCTTTTTACTGCAGTCATGTACCTTGTTTTTGATACCGAAACCACTGGCCTTCCGCGCGATTTCAACGCGCCCATTACCGCTACAGACAACTGGCCACGCGTGGTTCAGCTCGCTTGGCAACTCCACGACGAAGCCGGTGAGCTCGTTGCTCAAAAAGATTTTATTATTCGCCCAGATGGTTTCAATATTCCATTCGAATCGGAGCGCGTACACGGCATTTCTACAGAATTAGCGCAAGCCGTAGGAGAAGACCTCCAAGCTGTTCTTGAACTCTTCCAAAAAGACCTGCAAAAGGCCAACTTTATGGTGGGGCACAACCTCAAATTCGATGTCAATGTAATGGGGTGCGAGTTTGTTCGTTTGGGTCAGGAAACCCCACTTGTTAAGCCTGTACTCGACACCTGTACGGAGCGCAGTGCTTTGCTTTGTCAGATCCCAGGAGGCCGAGGCGGCAAATTCAAATTGCCTACACTCACCGAAATTCATCAGCATTTATTTGGAGAGCCATTCAATGAAGCGCATAATGCCACCGCCGACGTCGAGGCAACAACGCGTTGCTTTTTAGAATTACTGCGCAAAGAGCATTATTCTTTAGAAGAAATCCTACAAGAGCCCGGTTATTTCGAGTCGTTTCAGACGCTCAATCCGGCACCCATTCAAAAAATCGGCCTTCAACATGTCAATTTAAAAGCCGAAAGCGATAAAATTCGCGCTGCTAAAAAGCCTGCACAAAGCCCACCTGTTCCAAAACCAATTCAAGATTTAGATACCTCGGGTTTGGTTTTTGCGCACTTACACAATCATACCCAGTACTCCATTTTGCAATCTACCGCTGAGGTAGGAGCGCTCATTCAAAAAGCGGTGGCCTTGGGGCAGCCTGCAGTTGCCCTCACCGATACCGGCAACATGATGGCCGCTTTTCAGTTCGAAAAAATGGCCGCTGCTCACAATGCAAAAATCAAAGCAGCTCGGGCTGAAGCCGAAGAAAAAGGAGAAGCATTCGACGGGCAGGAGATTCTTCCAATAATTGGTTGCGAATTCAATGTGTGTCGCAATCACCAAGATAAATCTGTCAAAGACAACGGTTACCAAATCGTTTGTTTGGCCAAGAATAAAAGCGGATATCAAAACCTGATCAAACTCGCCTCAATTGCCTATACGCAGGGTATGTATTACGTGCCACGCATCGACAAAGACGTCTTGTCAAAATACAAAGATGAGCTCATCATTTTGAGCGGCAACTTATACGGAGAAATTCCAAGTTTGTTACTCAATGTAGGAGAGCGCCAGGCTGAGGAAGCATTGCTTTGGTGGAAGGAGCAATTTGGATCAGACTTCTACATTGAAATTGGTCGTCATGGCCTAGAAGTAGAAGAAAGACTCAACCCACTACTCCAAGACCTCGCCCAAAAGCACGACGTGAAGCTCATTGCTACCAACAACACCTATTATGTGGAGCAAAAAGATGCCGTTGCCCACGATGTTTTGTTGTGCGTCAAGGACAACGAATTGGTAGAAACACCCAAAGGTCGCGGCCGTGGTTTTCGCTATGGCTTAGAGAACGACTCCTACTACATGCGCAGCACCCAAGAAATGCTGGCACTTTTTTCTGATGTACCTGATGCAATTGCCAATATATCCGAAATCATCGGTAAGTGTGAGCCCTATGGTTTGGCCCGAGAAGTACTGCTACCTGCTTTTGATATTCCAGCTGAGTTTGTCGATGAACAAGACAACCTCGACGGCGGAAAGCGCGGAGAAAACGCCTTTTTGCGTTACCTCACTTATGAAGGTGCCAAAAAACGCTACACAACACTCACCGACGAAATCACAGAGCGCATCGATTTTGAGTTGGCCACCATCGAAAAAACAGGCTATCCAGGCTATTTCTTAATTGTACAAGACTTCTGTAATGCCGCTCGCCAAATGGGCGTATCCGTCGGGCCAGGTAGGGGATCCGCTGCGGGTTCGGCCGTAGCCTATTGCATCGGCATCACTAACGTAGACCCCATCAAGTACGACCTCCTCTTTGAGCGTTTCTTAAACCCAGATCGCGTCTCGATGCCCGATATCGATATCGATTTTGACGACGAAGGTCGTGGTCGTGTCATCGACTACGTGATCAACAAATACGGCGCCAACCAAGTGGCCCAAATCATTACCTACGGTACCATGGCTGCCAAATCGGCCATCCGCGATACCTCCCGGGTCATGAACCTTCCGTTGCCCGAGGCTGATCGCTTGGCGAAACTCATTCCAGATTTGTCTTTGCGCAAGCTCTTTACCATACCAGAGTCCGAGCTCATCGACAAACTCCGCAACCAAGAAGCTGTCACCAACGCCAAAGAACTTCGCCGCATTTACCAAGGCACCGACCTCCAAGCGCAGGTGCTGCAAAAAGCAATGGAAATCGAAGGTTCAGTGCGCAATACCGGTATCCACGCTTGTGGCGTCATCATCACTCCCGACGACCTCACTAACTTTGTGCCGGTTGCCACCGCCAAAGACTCCGATATGGTCTGTACTCAATACGACAACTCGGTAGCGGAATCCGCAGGTTTGCTCAAAATGGACTTCCTAGGCCTCAAAACCCTTACGCTCATCAAAGATGCCGTACGTTTTGTCAAAGAGAACCGCGGTATTGTACTCGATCCCGATGAATTTCCGATAGACGACGAAGCGACCTACGCACTTTTTCAGCGCGGCGAAACCGTTGGTATCTTCCAATATGAATCTCCCGGAATGCAAAAACACCTCAAAGAGTTGAAGCCTACTGTTTTTGCCGACCTCATTGCCATGAACGCCCTTTACCGGCCGGGCCCAATGGAATACATTCCATCCTATTGCAAGCGCAAGCACGGCGATGAACCCATCGTCTATGACTTACCCGACTGCGAAGAATACCTCAATGAAACATATGGTATTACGGTCTATCAAGAACAGGTTATGCTTTTATCGCAAAAACTTGCCGATTTCACCAAAGGCGAGGCCGATACCCTGCGCAAGGCCATGGGTAAGAAAGACCGCAAGGTACTCGACAAAATGAAGCCTACCTTCATTGAGCGGGCATCGGCAAAAGGTCACCCAGCGCCCACCTTAGAAAAAGTCTGGAAAGACTGGGAAGCCTTCGCGTCTTATGCGTTCAACAAATCGCACTCCACTTGCTATGCTTGGGTGGCGTATCAAACTGCTTTCTTAAAAGCCAATTATCCGGCTGAATACATGGCGTCGGTACTCAGCAACAACATGTCTGATATCAAACAGGTTTCTTTCTTTATGGAAGAATGCCGCCGTATGGGCATAGAAGTGTTAGGCCCAGACATCAATGAGTCAGGCTTTACTTTTGCCGTCAATACTTCAGGTGCCATTCGCTTTGGGCTTGGCGCCATTCGCGGAATGGGCAGCGGGCCAGTAGAGGCTATCATAGAGGAAAGGAAAAACAATGGCCCGTTTGTTTCTATTTTTGATGTCACCAAACGCATTAATCTACGCCTTTGCAATAGGCGTTCTTTTGAAAGTTTGGTTTATGCCGGTGGTTTCGATTCATTTAAAGATACCCACCGCGCACAATATTTTGTGGCTGATGCCAATGGCCGCACTTTTTTAGATGCGGCAATTCGCTTCGGTGCAAGTGTGCAAGAACAAGCGCAATCTTCTCAACACAACATGTTCGGAGAGGCAACAGGTACCACCATGCCGGCGCCAACCATACCCCGCGCCGAAGAATGGCCAGCTATTTATAAGCTCAATCGAGAAAAAGAAGTCGTTGGTATCTTCATTTCTGGTCATCCACTAGACGACTACAAAGTAGAAATCTCTTCGTTTTGTACCGGAACGGTAGCCATGCTCAACGATCCATCGGCCTTTATGGGCCGCGACCTCCTCATTGCCGCTATTATCACTACCGCCGAGCACCGCATTACCAAACGCGGCGATGCCTTTGGTTCATTGGTTATTGAAGATTACCAAGAAGCCTTCAAGCTCAATTTGTTCAATGAATCTTATTTGAAATTCAAGCATTTTATGGAGCCCGGCACTTTTGTTGCCATTAAAGGGCGCATTGAAGTGCCGCGCTTCAGACAATACCCAGAATTTGTAGTACACCATATCGAGTTGCTTCAAGAACTCCGAGACAAACGCGCCAAAATGCTCAAATTGCGTTTTACAGCCAAACAACTCGATCAAATCGTTATTGAGCAACTTCACGACCTCTTTGAAGCTAATCCAGGTGCGTGTCAGCTGCACTTTACGGTCTTTGACCCCTTAGATGGCATAGAAGTATCACTGCCATCTCGAAGTGTCAAGGTGCAGCCTTCTAGTCAGTTGTTCAAAGAGTTGGCCAAAATGGACATCCAATTCAAATTGAATTAAAGCTAATAGCAAATAACATGAAACAAAAAACGCTCCTCATGGGAGCGTTTTTGATGATATAAAAGATTTGAATCTTAGATTTCTGTGGTTTCTTGCGGTACAAGGATGCGTCCGCAGTGCTCACAAACAATGATTTTCTTTTTGGTAACGATATCTAGCTGACGCTGAGGTGGAATTTTGTTGAAACAACCACCACAAGAATTACCTTTCTTTTCTTGCGTTTCTGAGGCACGAATTACTTGTACTACAGCAAGGCCATTTTTGGCGTTGGTACGCAAGCGCTCGTATGCAAAAACCAAACGGCTGTCGATGTTTTTCTTAGCGGCGTCAGATGACTTGATGAGTTTTTCTTCATCTTTTTGCGTTTCACTAATAATAGCTTCAAGTTCAGCTTTTTTGCTGTCGAGGTCGCCTTGTTTCATTTCAACGCGCTCTACTGCTTCTGCAAGTGTTTCTTTTTTGAGGTCAATTTTGTATTTGGCCTCTTTAGATTTTTTGTCGTGGAGTTTGATTTCGAGTTCTTGGAATTCGATTTCTTTAGAAAGAGATTCAAACTCGCGGTTGTTGCGCACGTTGTTTTGTTGCTCTTTGTATTTGGTAATAGCGCCTTCGGCGTCTTTTACGGCTATTTTACGATCAGAGATTTCGGTTTCGATTTCTTTGATTTCGTCGTTGATTTTAGAGACGCGTGTGTTGAGTCCAATGATTTCGTCTTCTAGACTTTGCACTTCTAATGGAAGTTCACCACGGATGGTGCGAATGCGGTCGATTTCAGAGTCGATTTTCTGGAGTTCAAAAAGCGCATCCAATTTTTCTGCGATGGTACCTTCTTTTTTGGTTGCTGCTGCCATGTGCTATAGATAGTTAACGGGATTCGTATTCAACTTAGTTAAACGGACCGCAAAGTTAGGAAAATTTTCTGTAAGTTGTTCAGCTAAAAGTTCACTTGTAAATTGCTCGCTTTCGTAGTGTCCGATATCGGCAATAACCAAGTGGCCGTCAGCGTCAAAAAATTCGTGGTATTTGAAGTCTGAAGAGATGTAAATGTCTGCCTTAGCGCTTATTGCATCGGGAAGTAAAAAGCTTCCGGCTCCTCCACACAAAGCCACGGTCTGAATGAAGGGCTGAATGATTTCAGTATGTTTGACGCAGCCACAGCCGAAGGTTTGCTTGATTTGCTCCAAAAACGCACGGGCTTCTACAGGCTGATCTAAAGTCCCAACCAGGCCAGCGCCGCGCTCTTGGTGTACATTTTGCGTAGGAATGAGGTGGTATGCAACTTCTTCATACGGATGAGCTGTATCCATTGCTTTTAAAACAGCTGAACGCAAGTGGCTTTCTACAACATATTCTAGTTTCAATTCCTGAACTTCTTCTCGAATATCTAGTTTGCCAATATGCGGCTGGGCTTTTCCGGTTGGGGTAAATGTTCCCGTGCCAGCAGTTCTGAAATGACAATCTTTATAGTTGCCAATTTGCCCCGCACCCGCATTGAGGATGGCTTGGTCAACTTTCAAAAAATGGGTTTCAGGTACATACACTTCGAGTTTGTGTAACAAACCACTCATGGGTCTGAGTACCCGACAATTTTGCAGACCTAGCTTTGCTGCAATTTTGGCATTGACGCCGCTTGAATGGTTGTCGAGGTTGGTGTGTATGGCGTAAAGTGCAATACCATTTTGGATACAAAGTTCGACAACACGTTCGACATAGTTTTTGCCATTGAGCCGCTTGAGTCCTTTGAAAACAATTGGGTGATGCGCAATGATCAGGTTGCAATTTGATTGGATGGCTTCGGCAACAATGGCTTCAGTGACGTCAAGCGAAATGAGAGCCCCCGTGATTTCAAGGTTGGGGCGCCCATAGATAAGCCCTGCGTTGTCGTAGCTTTCTTGCAGCTGAAGCGGGTAGTGTGCCTCTAAAAAGCGGCTGATGTCTTGAAGTTGCATTTAAAGATTTTTAGAAACACCAAAATTGAGCCCCCAACCCTTACTTTTATGAATGTAGTCTTCATAAGGGCTGAAGGAATTATTGAGTTGGGATCTGTAAAGTAGGCCTAATCTGAGCGCGTAGTTGTTGTCTAGGTTTGCTTCAAAGCCAACAGAGCAAAGCCAGGAAAGTGTAAAACTATTCATGGCATTGTTGATCTTTATTTGTTCGTCGTATTTAGCGCCCAAAGGGTTGGACCATTGTAAATCTTGTCGGTATCCTTGATAAAGTGCTGGAACCAGGCCTAAACCACTGTAAAACTTGATTTTTTGACCAAAAGTCACTTTCATTTGTAGAGGAAGTGCAAGGTAACGGTAACGCGTTTGGTAAGCAAAAGTGGAGTCGGAATCTAGTGCAGCAAAGGTATACGCTTCTGCGTTTTGCATCCAGGATACCGCACCGTCTAGGTAGAAATTGCTGGACAAACCCATGCAAATGCCAATTTGATGCGACCAAGCCTTTTGAGTGATTTCATCTGCGCGCGTCCCGAGAGGTGTTGGTAAAAAGGCATCATTGGAAACCAAACTACGGAACATTTCCATGCGTTGGCTTTCGAAGTAATAGCGCGTAGGGTAGTTGTTTTTGACGTCTTTATTCAGGATTTGGGTAGTTCCTGTAAAAGCGGGCAGCAATAGAAGGAGGAAAACGAAATGCTTCATAGTTCAAAAATACACTTTTTGAGCGGCTTCGAAAAGTCTTGATGCAGGTCAAGTAAAAGCGCGGACGATGAGCCGTAAATTTGCATCCAATTCAAAATAAGATATAATATGGAAACAACTTGGAAAGTAGACACAATGCACAGTGAAGTAGGCTTCAAAGTGCGTCACATGATGATCTCTAACGTGAGCGGTTCTTTTGGCACATTCGATGCCAATGTAGCTACAGAAGGAGACGATTTCACGACAGCACAATTCAGCTTTAATGCTGACATCGCTTCCATCAATACGGGCGTTGCAGACCGCGATGGCCACTTGAAATCAGCAGATTTCTTTGATGCAGAAAACCATCCTTCACTGACTTTTACTTCAACATCTGTAAAGAAAATCAGCGACGACACCCTCGAAATTGCTGGCAACATGCAAATCAAAGGTCATACACAAGCAGTTGTATTGAAAGCTGATTACGCAGGTATTGCAGTAGATCCTTACGGACAAACCAAAGTAGGCATGACGCTTTCTGGCAGCATCAAAAGAAGTGAGTTTGGCCTCACTTGGAGCGTAGTTACCGAAGCTGGAAACATCGTTGTTAGCGACGACATCAAATTAGCTGTCGAGCTTCAGTTCGTTAAGCAGTAAGTAAATTTCGAACCACCTTTAGGGCTTCAGTGATGTGCCCAACAGGATTGGTTTGAGAATTGAAAATACCGGCTACATTTCCATCGAGATCGACGACATAAGTTACTCTGCCTGGAATGAGCCCAAATAAAGAAGTAGGTACGCCAAATTGTTGGCGTACCTTTTTTTGTGTATCTGAAAGCAGTGGATACGGCAACTTGTATTTTTGTTGAAAAGCCTCATGGGCAGGGGCTGCATCGGATGAAATCCCAAAAACTTCGCAACCAAGTTCTACAAAATCGGCGTAAGCATCTCTAAAAGCACAAGCTTCTTTGGTGCAGCCTGGCGTATCGTCTTTTGGATAAAAAAAGAGCACCAAGATTCTTTGTCCGAGGTAATCTGTTATTTGAATTTGCTTTCCCTGGCTATCAGGGAGACTAAACGCAGGGCAGTTGTCCCCGATTTGAATGGCTTGGCTCATGGTTGTAAAGCAGTTTTGAATCGAAGAAGGACGCGTTCGCGCGCCATTTTGTGATCGACGATAGGTTGGGTGTAAGCTGGCGTTCCGTATTCGGGCACCCATTTTTTGATGTAGGTGAACTTTGGATCGAATTTCTTTTGTTGGGCTTCGGGGTTAAACACGCGAAAATACGGCGCGGCATCGCAACCACAGCCTGCGGCCCATTGCCAGCCACCAATATTGCTCGCGAGTTCAAAGTCCAGGAGTTTTTCGGCAAAATAGCGTTCGCCCCAGCGCCAATCAATGAGTAAATGTTTGGTTAAAAAACTCGCCACCACCATTCTGACGCGGTTGTGCATAAAGCCCGTTTCATTGAGCTCGCGCATGCCGGCGTCTACCAACGGATATCCTGTTTTGCCTTCGCACCAAGCTTTAAAATCCACCTCGTTGTTTTCCCAAACAATGCGGTCGTAGGGCGGTTTAAAGGCGTGCGTTACCGTCTGCGGAAAATGAAATAAAATGGCTTGGTAGAAGTCGCGCCAAATGAGTTCATTGAGGTATTTCTCATTGAGCGCCATGGCTACTTTGGCTAGTGAGCGAATAGAAATGGTGCCAAAACGCAGGTGTAAACTCAGTCGAGATGTTCCTAATACAGCTGGGATGTCACGCTGTTCATGGTATTTTTGAATGATGGTACTCGGGGTTTCGCTCGCTGGAAATGGCTGAATTTGTTGCTGCTCAAAACCCATTTCTCGAAGTGAAATGAGGGGCTCAGTTTGGAACGGATGTAAATTAGAAAGGTATTTTTCTGTCGGATATGCTTTGAAATGGTAGTCGGTCAGTTTGGATTTCCATTTGCGGGCATAGGGCGTGTAAATAGTGTAGGGGAGGCCGTCGTCTTTGGTGACTTCATTTTTTTCGAAAATCACTTGGTCTTTCGCCCCTATAAATTCGATTTGTTCCTTTTGAAGCTGATCAAAAAGATATTGATCGCGGGCAATGGCATTGGGTTCGTAATCTCGGTTTGTATAAACCCTATTGACCTTAAAATTTTTGGCTAAGCTCAACATTTCCACTTTTGGGTCGCCGTAAATCACGGCTAAATCTGAACCTAAGGCGCGATAGCTTTCTTTTAATTTTTGGATTTCATGATGGATAAACAATACGCGTTGGTCATTTTTGGGAAGCAAGCCTAAAATGGTGCTGTCAAAAATAAAAACAGGAATGACGTTTGCGCTTTGCTTTAAAGCTTTATAAAGGCCGGCGTTGTCGCTTATTCTGAGGTCGCGGCGGTGCCAAAAAAGGGCAGTACTCATTTGCCGTCGTATTCAATGATGTTGTTTTGGGTTTCCCAAAGCTTGACGCTTAAGCCATACTTCGCATCGAGTTTGTCTCGGAGTAAATTCCAAATAACGACCGCAATGTTTTCAGCAGTGGGGTTCAAATTGGCGAATTCCGGACAATCTAGGTTTAAATTGCGGTGGTCAAAACGGTCCTGAACTTCTGACCCGATGAGATCTTTGACCAACTTGAGGTCGATGAGGTAACCTGTTTCTGGATCAATTTCACCGTCTATCCACACTTCTAAGGTGTAGTTGTGACCATGAAAGTTAGGATTGTTGCATTTGCCAAAAATGGCATTGTTTTTTTCGTCGGACCAATCAGGTCTGAACAAACGGTGCGCCGCATTGAAGGTCGCTCTTCTACATACTTTCATTTGCTGCTTTTGCGATTGCGTCTACATGCTGATTCAAAAGAATTTGAAACCAAGCGGTGTAGTCTTGTGGATTATTTTTGAGGTCTTGAAGGAGTTCTGATAGGCCGATCCATTTATAGGTGGCTACTTCTTCGGTATTGATATGGGGTGCCTGGTCTGAATAACCAAAAACGACATGATCGAGTTCGTGTTCAGTAAGGCCTTGATCGAGTTTGGCTTTGTAGAGGAAACGAAAGGCTGGATGCAATTGTGCCGACATACCCATTTCTTCTTGGAGCCTGCGTTCGGCCGCCATCAAAGTTGTTTCTCCGGGGCGTTGGTGGCTGCAACAAGCGTTGGTCCAGAGCAGAGGGGAGTGGTATTTGTGAGCGGCGCGCTGTTGAAGTAGGAGTTCGCCAGCTGCATTATAGATCAAAACAGAAAATGCGCGGTGGAGTTCGCCCCTTCTGTGGGCCTCCATCTTTTCGAGCTGACCAATTTCTTCGTCATCTTCATTGACTAATATGACGTATTCTTCGGGCATTAAAGTAAATTGAGGTTGTGGCGCACGTAGGAGGTGAGTAAAATGCGCATTTTGCGGTAATTCGGGATGCGAATGCGCTCGTTGAGCACGTTTTCAGCTGGTGTTTGCTTGATCTTATTAAAGAGCTTGAAGTAATATTTGTAAGCCATATAGACACCAAAACGCGCGCTTCTCGGCAATAATAAGATGCCTTCGTAGCCTTTTTTAAAGTCGAGTGCGATATCCGCTTCAATTTCTCTTTTGAGTGCAGTATTGAATTCTGATAGGTTGATACCCGGGAAATAAGTGCGTCCGAGCTCTTGGTAATCTGCTTTGAGGTCTCGTAGGAAATTGATTTTTTGAAAGGCTGCACCTAATTTCATGGCGTAAGGTTTGAGCTCTTCGTAAGCTGTTTGATCGCCTTCGACAAAAACTTTCAAACACATAAGCCCCACTACTTCGGCAGATCCTAAAATATAAGTTTCGTATTTACCTTGATCGTAGGTTTGTTTTTGAAGGTCCATTTCCATGGAATCGAGGAAGGTATCGATGAGTTCCATCGGAATTTGGTACTTGTTCACTGCCCACTGAAAACTATTCAAAATTGGGTTGAGGGAAATTCCTGCTGCAATGGCTTCATAGGTTTGTGCTTTGAAGTCTGCGAGCAGTTTTTCTTTGTCAAAGCCATGGAAGGTGTCTACAATTTCATCGGCAAAGCGCACAAAACCATAAATCGAATAAATAGGCTTTTGCAAATCTTTGTGCAAAAAGCTGATGCCTAGTGAAAAAGAAGTGCTGTACCTTTTGGTCGTGAGCTCGCTCATTTCTTGGCAGACGTTGTCGAATAAAGCTTTCATAGAATGGGTTTAGTGGTGCTTTGCAATGATGTGTTTGGCGACAACCTCTCCTGAAACAATAGAGGGAGGTACGCCTGGGCCTGGTACGGTAAGTTGCCCAGTGTAATACAGGTTCTTGATTTTTTTGTGTTGCATTCGGGGTTTGAGAATGGCTGTCTGAAGCAGCGTATTCGCTAAACCATAAGCATTTCCTTTAAAAGCGTTGTATTCACTTTTGAAATCGGAAACACAGAAACTTTTTTTGTAAACGATATGGTCTTTGATGTCGTTACCAGTAAGGTCTTTGAGTCTTTTGACTAAAATATCAAAGTATTTATCTCGGGTTGCTTCGTCGTCTTTGAGGTCTGGTGCTAAAGGAATCAGAAAGAATAAGTTCTCTGAACCTTCGGGCGCAACAGATGGGTCGGTCAGGGAAGGCGCACTGAGGTAAAAAAGTGGTTTTTCTGGCCAACTTGGGTCTTTGTAGATGGTCTTGCCATGTTCGGTTAAGGATTCATCAAAAAAGAGGTTGTGGTGTTCTAAATTATTGAGCTTTTTATTGACCCCAACATAAAACAAGAGGCTAGAAGGCGCCATGGTGCGTTTGTCCCAGTAAGCGTCTGAATAGTTGGCATCTTTTTGCAATAATTTTTGATCGGTGTGCGCGTAGTCGGCACCAGAAATGACGATATCAGCAGCATGAAAAACACCATTTACAATGGTGCCAGTTGCTTTCCCGTTTTCGATGACAATGCGCTCCACATTGGCTGAAGTCTGAATTTGTACGCCTTGTTCTTGGGCAATGCGCGCAAAAGCTTTGATGAATTCGTGCATGCCGTTCATGGGGTACCAAGTTCCTAATTGGATGTCGGCATAGTTCATTAAAGAATAAAGCGCGGGGGTTTCATTGGGCATGGCACCTAGAAACAACACCGGAAACTCTAGAAGTGATAAAATTTTCGGATGCTTGAAATACTTTCTAATGAAAGCAGAAAAAGAGGAAAACAAATGCATTTTAAACAAACCACCAAGCACTCGGCTATCGATGAATTCGGTAAGGCTCAAACTTGGTTTGTAAACCAAATCTTCCATACCTACTTTGTATTTGTAGGCGGCGTCCTTTAAAAATGCTTGAAGGTTTTTGGCGCTGCCTGGCTCTAAAGACTCAAACCACTCTTCAAGTTGGGTCATGTTGGCGGGCACATTGGTGTACGAAAGGTCGGGCCAGTAAACGCGGTAAGAGGGGTCTAGGCGTTTGAGTTCGTAAAAATCAGAAGTGGTGTAGCCAAATTGCTGATAAAATTTTTCAAAGACATCGGGCATCCAGTACCAAGACGGGCCCATGTCAAAAGTAAAACCTTGTGTTTCGAACTGACGCGCGCGCCCTCCGATGGAAGTGTTTTTTTCAAAAATTTGAACGTCATAGCCTGCTTTTGCAAGAAATGAAGCGGTCGAGAGGCTCGAAATACCCGAGCCAATTACGTGTACTTTTTTTGTCATAAATTAATTTGCCGAAAATGCGAATTCCGGTAGCGCTTCCATCAGTTTTTTTCTGGCGATGAAAATCCGGCTTTTCACGGTTCCGATCGGAATACCTAGTTTGTCTGCGATCTCTTTGTATTTGAAGCCTTGAAAATGCATTTCAAAAGGCGTTTGGTATTCCTCTCCTAATAAGTTAATTTGTCTGTTGATGTCTTTTACACCAATTTTCTCTATTGCGCTGTCTTCGTGGCTATGGATGTTGCCGATCAAGAAAACTTCTTTGCTGTGATCGAAAATGGCACCCGATTTAACTCTTCTGCGGTACTGATTGATGAACAAGTTACGCATAATTGTGAAAACCCACGCCTTAAAGTTTGTCTGTGGCGTATAATAGTTGCGATACGTGATCGCCTTGAGCATGGTTTCTTGGGTTAAATCCCTTGCGTCTTCTCGGTTTCTTGTAAAAGAAAGTGCAAAAGATTGGAGGTTGTTTTCTAGACCAATTAGTGCTTCATTGAATTCTATTGTAGACATAGCGCGTTGTTTTGTTTAACAATTACGAGTTAAAGTTAAACATTAATTGTTTAACAAAACAAGAAAAAGTTTAAACAAAACAATAATTTTTCTCTATCGGTATTATAGAAGTTATCTATTAAACGTTCTCTAGCATCACTTTCACCATCGCTTTGGTGTCAAACTGAGCCTTCCAACCCCAATCATTTGTGGCAGCGCTATCGTCAATAGAATTGGGCCAGCTGTCGGCAATAGCTTGTCGGAAATCAGGGGCATAGCCAATTGTAAAACTTGGTTGCAGCGCTTGAATTTCTTGCGCAAGTTCAGCAGGAGTGAAACTGCAGCCAGCCAAATTGTAAGCCGACCTAATCTTGATTTGTTCAGCAGGTGCTTCCATTAGTTCAATTGTAGCGCGAATGGCGTCATCCATAAACATCATTGGCAGCATGGTGTCTTCACTTAGAAAGCAAGTGAATTTGCCTTCTGATTTTGCTTTATAAAAAATATCGACAGCGTAGTCGGTGGTGCCGCCGCCCGGTAAGCTTTTGTAAGAGATGAGCCCAGGGTAGCGGATACTGCGTACATCGACGCCAAATTTGTTGTGGTAGTATTCGCACCAGCGCTCACCAGCTTGTTTGGAGATGCCATAAACGGTGGTGGGTTCCATGACGGTATGCTGTGGTGTTTGGTCAGCAGGTGTGGTAGGGCCAAAAACGGCAATGGAGCTCGGCCAAAATATTTTTTGAAGTTGCCCTTCTTTGGCGAGGTCAAGGATGGTGAACAAACCTTCCATGTTGAGTTTCCAAGCGAAGTCGGGGTTTTTCTCGGCAGTGGCAGAAAGGAGTGCAGCTAATAAATAAACTTCTTTGATATCTTGCTCAATAATATAGGCGCGCACACTTGCTCTATCGAGAGCGTCGAGTTTGATATAAGGTCCGTTGTTGAGCATAACAGGGCATTCTTCTCGGAGGTCGGCAGCAACAACTGCGGTGTTTCCAAATTTGGCACGGAGTGCTAAAACAAGTTCGGTTCCAATTTGGCCGCAAGAACCAAGTACCAATATTTTTGACATAAAGTTGATTTGATGTTGCAACAAAAGTAACAAAACTGACCAAAATCATTTCTTCAATTCC
>JAXITO010000004.1:0-86188 GCA_034680045.1 Crocinitomicaceae bacterium
CTGATACCGTTACTGTGACTGTAAACCCAGTACCAACTGTTAGTTTACCGACTACAACAACTATTTGTAATGGATCTAGCGATACTTTAGTAGCTACCGTAAACCCAACTGGAGGAACATTCTCTTGGTCTAATGGTGCTATTACCCAACAAACTGTAGTTTCACCTTCTCTCACAACGAATTATACATTAATTTACAACTTAAATGGGTGTAATGATACTATTCAACAGACCGTTTATGTGAATCCTATTCCAAGTGTACAGATTAATCAAAATCCTACAATTTGTTATGGTCAGACAACAACCCTAACATCCACTGTTTCGCCAACTAATGGCACATACCAGTGGAGTGGTTTTGGTTTAACAGGTGTAAATAATCAAAATCAACTAACCGTTTCTCCACAAAACGGGAATTCAACTCAAAATAGTATTTATACTTACGAATTGATCTATAACTTGAATGGCTGTAAGGATACCGCATATACCAATGTCGATGTTAATTTAATACCAAGCGTCGTTGGAGTAGCCAGCCAAAATACTATTTGTCCGGGTGAGAGCATTCAATTAACTGGTACTGGGACTCCAACATTATCAAATGGAAACAGTGGGAGTTATGTTTGGTTGACAAATAATCCTCTAGATACAATTGCAACATCAGCTGTTGTAACCGTTAATCCAATAATAAATACTACTTACGAGGTAGTATATAAAATAAATGGTTGTCAAAGTCCTGCAAATCCAGTTTCAATATCTATTCAAACTGCACCACAAATAACCATACAAAATAACAACCCTAATATTTGTGAAGGCGGTTGCGTGACGCTCACTGCAGTGCCTTCTGCGTCCACCATTGTACCAACAGGTTATAGTTGGTCTACTGGTGAGACAAGTCAATCCATTGTTGTTTGCCCGACAGATACTACAACTTATACAGTCATTGGCTTATCTGGCACTTGTCAAAGTCCGCCGGCACAGACGGTAGTGAATGTAACCTCTGACCCTACTTTTATTAATGCAATTATCCCAGATACGACCATTTGTGTGGGAGGAAGCTATACATTTACTGTTGCTGCAAGTGGTGGCATTGGTACACCAACATATACATGGTTTTTAAATAACGTTCCGAATAACTTTGGTGGTGCTGCTCTTCCGAATACAAATAACAACAGTTATTCTACTCCAGTAATCATCCAACCTACATCTCAGTACTATTATACCACTATCAATTATCCCGGAATTGGTTGTAATCAGCTCACATCTCCAATTGCAGAGCTCAATGTTGTCTCAGACCCAATTGTTACACTAAATCCAATTTATAACCAAACACTTTGTGAAGGTGGCGTTGCAGAATGTATCATCCCAGAGGTTTTTGGAGGTGTAGGTAACAACACTTACCTATGGCTACCAACTATGACCTCAGATGCTAGTTTTTGTCCGCCCTCTAATCAAATTGGCACCCAAAATTATAATGTAATTGTTCAACAATCAGGAATTGGTTGTGGTTCTATTCCTTCCAATACTGTATCCATTACAGTGGTAGCAGACCCTACCATTCAAATTGTAGGAACAACTAACGTATGTACAGGGGCAGAAGTTCCGCTGATTACAACCGTACAAGGAGGCATAGGTAGCATCGCAGATTACCAATGGTCAAGCTCATATCCAAATGGGAACCCGTATCAGGACATAAGCGGAGCCGTTGGATTCAACTACACGACTTTTGCACTTGATGACAATATTAGTATTGCCGTTGAAATGAACCAAACTGGTGTTGGCTGTAATAGCTCAGATACATTCCTAATAAACGTATTTAATGATCCTCAGGCAACCATATTAGGAGATAGCATGACCTGTATGGGATTAACAAATAATCTACAAGCAATTGTAACAGGGGGTGTTCCTAATTCAACAAATAACTTTACATGGTTTAGTCCAGGGAATGAATTAAACCCGACACCGTCAATAGTTCAAAATAACTCACAATTAAATCAATACACTGGCACAATTAACAGTGATACGAGTTATTACGTCGTTGTCGATAACTCAGGTTTTGGTTGCGACAATGATACAAGTGCCTTATTTAGTATAGATGCAATTGAATGGGCAATAGCAAATTTTGAAATCGATCCTGAGATTCCATCGCAGTCCATTTTAAATCCCACTTTCAGCTTTGTCAATACATCTCAAAATTCGACCAATTATTTCTGGGATCTCGGCGAGTGTGACCCTCAGTTGTCAATCAGCGAACTCTACTCTAGCCCTACTTTAAATTATGACCCATACGATACCGACCAACTCAATTATACTTATGGTTGTTCTCCGGGCTACTACTCTGTTACATTATATGCCAATAACCTTGGCATGTGCCCTGATACAATTACCCAAATTATTAGAATCAAAGACGAAGTAATTGTTTATGTGCCGAATGCGTTCACTCCGGGAGATTTAGACATTATCAATCCTACTTTTTATCCTGTTATAACCGGAAAAATTAAACCAGGGACGTATAGATTTAGTATCTATGACAGATGGGGTGAACTTATTTTTGAAACTACAGACCCATTAGAGAAATGGGATGGTACATACAACCGAAACTTTATTGCTCAATCAGGTCTTATGAGTAAAGATGATGATTTGGTCCAAGATGGTGTCTATATTTGGAAACTTACTTTTATTGCCGATGAAACAGGTGATAAAATTGATAAAATTGGACACGTTACAAAATTAAAATCAGATAAAAACAACTAGACGATGCTAAAATATATTTGTCACATAAGCCTGACATTCCTATCAATACTCACTTTTCACGCTCAAACCCCAATCGCGAGCATCAATAGTTTGCCGGCGGCAAGTAACGGAACCATCACTATCTGCCAGGGGCAACTCATTAACTTTGCCAGTAGCTCTACGGGTACTGCTGCAGGGGCCACTTATACGTGGAATTTTGGAAATGGTTTACCGAATGCGGCGAGTAATCCGGGGCCGCATGCGGTGGTGTACAATACGGCAATTGCAGGGCAGTCTGTTTCGTTAACTGTGGTGAATCCGAATGGGCAGCAGTCTACAGCGGTAGTGAATGTCATTGTTCAGGCTTTGCCTGGCTCGCAAATGACGCTGGCGAGTTCGGGTAACGGCTTTGGGACGCAGCTGATCAGCGGGCAAACTGTATTTAAAAAATGTACGGCTGCTGGGGCTACCTCCACAACGTTTAATTTCAATACGCCAACTTACCCGAATGTGAGCCAGAGTTTCAATTGGGGCGACGGCAGTGGAAGTCAGACGCAAACGGCCATTGTAGGAGGGCAACTTTCGCATACTTTCCCGCTCGGTGGTTTTATCGTGACACATACCCTCACCTCTAGTAATGGTTGCCAAACAAGCACCCAATATTTGGTTTTCAATGGGGCAGCTCCTGTTTTGAGTGTATCGGGTTCAGGTCAAAATACATGTTTGCCTTTTCCTTATGAAATTGATGTGTTGTCGAATAACATTCCCGGAACCAACTATACAGTTTCTTTTACTGATAACTCGCCAGTGGTTACTTTTAGTACTATTAACGACACCACGATTTCACATGTATTCAATACGAGTTCTTGTGGGCAGTCTTACCCAGTTGGGCCGCTACTCATTGAAAACGCATATAGCGCAACCATCATTGCACAAAATGTTTGCGGGGCTACTTTTGCTACAGTTGGACCTATCATTATTTCAGCTCCTTCTGATGCAGCTTTCACCTATAGCCCTGCTTCGCCGATTTGCCAGAACGAACCTGTATCTTTCAGCAATAACAGCCAAAGCGGACAAATGGTTGATGGCAGTACCTGCAGCGGCAATTACGGACATTTTTGGAAACTACAAGAAACCGCAGGATACGCTGTTACGTATGGTAACTTGGGTGCATCAAACGGATTTGTTGGGGGGAGTTATGACTTTGCATCTTGGACCAACGGCTCCGATAGTTTGGTGCTCGAATTCAGCGTGCCCGGCACTTACCATATGTGGCTCTACACAGGCAATGGTTGCGGCATGGATTCAACGATGCAAATTTTGGTCATCAACCCGACGGGTAGTGTTTTAGCAACGCCACTTACCCAAGATATTTGTTCGGGGACACCCTTTTCACCAATTTTATTGACCTCTACAGTTCCAGGTTATACGGTTACTTGGGAGCTTGAAAGCGCCGTTGACGTGCAAGGTTTTAACCTTACGAGTGGCTCAGGAATCAATACCACCACAATTGCGCCACTGATTTTAACGAACTCTAGCAACAACACGGGAACTGTAACACTCACTGCAAGCGTTGGCTGTACGAGTGTGGCGCCAGTTGAAATCGAAATCAATGTGTTGCCAACTGCCAATGTGCAGGTAGATCCTACGCAACAAAGCATTTGCAGTGGTGACCAAACCTCCATTAACATGACCAGTAATTTGCCAAATATTTCTTTTGCCTGGTTGGTGCAAGCGCCCAATACCATAAATGGTGAAAGTCCGGGAAGCGGAGCATCTATTGCACAAACCTTAAGTAATAGCGGCAATTCTTTGGACACGGCAACTTACCTGATCAGTGCAGTTGGATACCAATGTCCTGGGCTACCTCAGACAGCAACGGTTATTGTTACACCAGTTATTTCAGCAATTGGTTTGGCTGATACCGCTTTCTGTCCAGGAATATCAGTTGACTTCACGGACTACCAAACCATACCTGCTGGTGCCCAACTGCAATGGACCAACTCCAATACGCTCATCGGATTGGCCACTTCAGGCAATGGGCAAATTCCTGTATTTACAAGTTCCGACAACAATGGTCAAAATACCTCTGGAACTATTACCGTTGCCGCCACATTAAATGGCTGCACCAATAATATCGATACTTTTTTAGTTGTGGTGAATACCAACCCAAGTTTTACTGAGTATACTTTTCCAAGCAGCGGTTTAGATTGTCAGTTCAATCCGATTCTGATTGGTGTCAATAACACACCACCAAGTACTATTTTTTGGGCCGGACCCGGAATTCTCGGGGCCAACAATTTACCCGCAATTGAAGTCAATGTAGCTGGTAGTTATTTTTTCACCGTTACTGACAACAGCACTGGGTGTAGCAGTTCAGACTCCATCTTTTTAGAAGCGCCTGACCTCATCAATATCAGTGCACTCAACATCAATAATATTTCATGTTTTGGCGGTTCTGATGGGTCTATTCAAGTTGTAGCTAGTTCACAGTCAGCGATTAGTTATGCCTGGACACCTTTTGCTTCAACTTCGAGTAGTGCCCAGAATTTAGCTATCGGAACTTATACCATTACCCTAACCAATGAAGATGGCTGCCAGGTAGATACCTTCGCTACTTTACAGCAACCTACGCCCCTCGTTATTAACTTTATTGGTTCGCAAATATCCGAATGTGGCGAAGCCAATGGCTTTATTAGCGTACAAGGAGCCGGCGGTTTTGGCAGCTTACAATACAACTGGAGCAACGGACAAACCGGAGCTTATTTAGATGGCATTGATGCAGGAACTTATATCTTAACGCTCTCAGATGCCAATCAATGTAATTTAACAGACACGTTTGCCATTGAATGCTTGCCGCTTATTGAGGTGGTCGCGCCACAGTTTTTATCGCCAAACGGAGATGGCCTCAATGACACTTGGCTTTTGCAAAACACCGCGCAATACCCTGAACTAGAGGTGAAAATCTTTAACCGTTGGGGAAATTTGGTTTATGAAGCCGAGCCATATCTCAATAATTGGAATGGTTGGTCAGAAAAAGGAAGTCCAGAAGGACCCTTACCTGCCGCAACTTACTTCTATTACATAGATACCCACAAAAAATCACAAGCACCACTTAAAGGTTATATCGAAATTCAACCCTAAACGATGAAAAAAGTACTCATCCTCCTCTTTTGTGTGGTTTCTTTTGTTGGAACAGCCCAGCAAACCGCACAATCTTCGCTTTATTTTTTCAATCCGCTGCACTTCAATCCTGCCTATGCAGGCAGCAGGGGCTCTCTCAATGCAACGCTGGTGCACCGCGCACAGTGGTTGGGCTGGGAAGGCGCGCCACGTTCTCAATTCTTATCGGTTCATGCACCTATTTACCGTAAAAACTTTGGTCTGGGGCTTACGGTCAACAATGACAAAATTGGTTCGCGGTCTAATGTTGCTGCCCTTTTCAATGCTGCTTATCACCTCAAGTTCAAGAACAGCAGCTGGCGCCTCTCTTTTGGAATGTCGGGCGGTTGGCTCAACAACCAAGCTGATTTTTCTTCGCTATTGGCAACCGACCTCAACGATCCAAATATGCTCCAAGGTTATAGCCTCAGCAAACCGAATTTAGGAGCAGGCCTTTATGCCTATCACAAAAAAGGATATATTGGTTTGAGTATTCCGCACCTCATCGAGCGCAACCTCGATACCATCAGCAATTCATACTTGCAACGCCATGTTTACCTCACTGCCGGAATGGTATTCCCGTACAACTCGGTCATTGATATCAAACCAAGCATCTTATTGAAGTATACCGCCAACGCTCCACTCAGCTTGGACTTAAACGTTTCGGCCTTTTTATACAAACAATTTTGGGTCGGGCTGCTTTATCGCTACCACGAAGGCGTGGGCTTCAATTGTGCCTATGCACCAACAGACCGTTGGTCTTTGGGATATGCCTATGAGCTGCCAGTTAATCAACTTATTTACCGCAATTGGGGCAGCCATGAAGTTTGCCTCACCTTTGATTTGCGTTCCAAACTCAATGCTTTTATTAGCCCAAGATATTTTTAAGATGCGCATTACAACATTCATCCTCTTTGCTTTCGTAACGACTGCTTTTTATGCACAATCGTATAAGCAAGCCTATGCCGAAAAACTCTCGAAATCCTATAATTTCATAGAGTCTTATCCAATTTGGCTTGAAATTGCTCAAGAATCCGCAACACTTGACACCCATGTGGTGCGTTCACTTATTTTTGCTGCCTTTGAATCTGAACAATACGAAGCAGCATTGGATTGGTCTGTGAAATTAACGTCACAAAGTAAAGATGCCAATGCCAGAGATTTTCTTACGCAATTGCAGCTGTTGCAACTGACCAAACAAAATGCAAAATTGGAAGCAACCATCACAGAAGGCCTCAAACGTTTCCCGGATAACAAAGACTTACAAAACTGGCAACAAAAACTAAGTCTTGTTCAAGCGAGTTATCAAATTCCTTCTGACTACACCATTCAATTGTTTAGAAGTTCCGAAACCGGAGAAGTTTTTGCTGCTTCAGATTATCCGGAAGGTGTTTTGTATGTATCAACGCAATACAACTCTGGGTTTGTCAATCGCATTTACGGCAAAACAGGTCAGTACTTTACTGATATCATCTACGCAAAAAACGGTAGCAAGAAAGATCAAATCTGGAATGGCATCAAAAGAACCAACCCGCACGACGGCCCAGTGAGCTTCTCTAAAACCAACCGCTATGCCTACATGACGAGCAATCACGAAAGCATCGACCTCGAAAATGAAGTTAAGATCAATCGACTCAAGCTTGTCATTTACGAAAACAGCCTTGGGGAATGGTCAGCAACTGATTTATTCAAATGGAACAACCCTGAATACTCTGTGGCGCATGGAGTTGTAGATGACTCCTTGCACCTTTACTTCTCTTCTGATATGCCCGGTGGTTTTGGGGGCGCTGATCTTTACCGCTGCACCTGGAACGGCTCTAGTTACGAAGATCCTGTCAATCTCGGCCCAATTGTCAATACTTCTGGCGACGAAAACTTTCCTTTTGTTTCGCAAGATGGTTATCTGTATTTTTCTTCAACCGGGTGGCCTGGAATGGGTGGCCTAGACGTTTTTCGATCTGATTTTATACAGAACCAACCCAAAAATATGGGCGCGCCGGTCAACTCTAATGCAGATGACTTCGCTTTCTCTGTCAATGACCTCAGCGGCAAGGGTTACTTGTCATCAAACCGCAACAACTGGAAAGACGAAGTATTTAGCGTGCAATTCAAAGGGCAAAAGCGCTACGTGGAGTTGGTTTTACAGAATTGTTTGAATAAGGCCATTCCCAATGCGCAAATAGCTATTTACAATGCAGATGGCTCCTACTATAAAAAACTCACCACCGATGATTTCGGAAAAGATAATTTTATCGGAATTATAGGCCAAGTATACAGCGCAACTTATTTCAATGCACAAACGGGTTACCGAGATAGCGTGCAATTTACCAACGAACTTGACCCCTACCAAACAATTGCACTCAAAGCAACACCCAAGAATCAGACCCGCATCTTGAACTTAATTTCATACAAAGGTGAACCTCTCGACGGCGCCCTTGTAAAATTGTTTGCAGATGAAAAATTGGTGAGTAAAATTGTGACCAAAAAAGAAGGGACAATAGACATCACTAACCTAAAAGTAGACTCTCTTACCATCACTGCTATCAACCACAAAGATCAATACATCTCTATCAAAGACCGCTTGTCTTGTGAAGAAAAGGACATCATTCAATTACAAATGAAGCCAAATAGCTCGGCGACATTCATCAACCTCGACCTCATCCTCTACGATTTCGACAAATGGGATCTTCGCCCAGAAAGCATCAAAGAACTCGACAAAGTAATTGCCTACATGAAAACAAACGACCTCAAATTAGAGCTTTCTTCACACACTGACTCCAGAGGTATCGATTCATACAATGAATGGTTGTCGCAGCAGCGCTCCAATAGTTGCGTCAACTACATCATCAGTAAAGGAATTAGTGCTGAACGCATCATTGCCAAAGGCTACGGAGAATACAAATTGAAAAACCGCTGCACCAATGACGTCCAATGCACTGACGAAGAACATCAGCAAAACCGTAGAACAGAACTGAAGATCATCCAGTAGTTCAAGTTTTCACTATTTTTGCAGCACCTATGCGCCGTTTCTTACTGATTTTCTTGTGTTTAGCCAATTTCGCTTTTGCACAAAGTGTCTTTGACATTGCGCGTTCAGGGAGTGCCCAACAAATGGAGAAATACCTCCGCAAACATCCAGCGCACCTCAACCTCACCTCAGAACACGGCGCCACACCTTTACTGCTGGCTACTTATCGCGGTAATCACGATGTTGCAGAGGTTTTACTCAAGGCAGGCGCTGATCCCAATCAATGTTTCAAAGAAGGAGCGCCAATTTATGGCGTTATTTTTAAAGCAGATGCCGAAATGCTCGACTTACTTATTCAAAACGGAGCCAATGTAAATCAGGTTTGCCAGTTAGAAGAATTAGGCTATCCTATTCATTTAGCCATCAACCTCCTGCGTTTGGAGCAAATCAAGCAACTCTTAGCGGCCGGAGCTCGTCTAGACGTGCGTGATGCTCAAGGTAGAACTATAGACGACCTATTGCGCTTGCAGCAAAATCCTGAATTAAATGCCCTTTTTACAAATCATCATTGACCAAATGAAAAAGACTACACTTCTATTCGCTTTTCTACTCCTCTTTATACTACCCGCAACCTACGCGCAATCTTACACCACAGGCGTGGTTAATTTAAGCTCCACAGCAGGCCTAGCCATGACTGCCAAAATTGACATTACCTCACAAGTGACTTTAACACTCACAGGCCCTGCCGGCCGCTGGTTTGCACTTGGCTTCAATGCAAGTTCCATGACCAACGGCACCGATGTAGTAGGTGTACACAGCGCCAATACGCTCAATGCATTTGATTGCAAACTCACAGGTTTTGATGCACCCGTTACCGACGCCCAACAAAACTGGACCATCACTTCTGATGTGGTCTCTGCAGGGACCCGCACCATTATTGCAACGCGCGCACTCAATACCGGCGATGCCAACGACTACGTTTTTTCAGCTACACCTACAGCCATTAGCCTCATTTGGTCGCGTTCCGCTTTAGCATCTTTTACCTATAGCAACCACGGTGTCAGCAATCGCGGCGTTACGGTTGCAAGTTTTTCATTTGTGCCACCTCCTGCACCGCCAGCAGTGCCTACCGGTGCAGCTAATCAAAGTTTTTGCGCAGGTGCCACATTAGCACAATTGAGTGCAACTGGTACAGCAATTCAATGGTATGCCACGCCAACCGGCGGCACAGCCTTGCCAAGTACAACTGTTTTGGTGACCGGAACAAGCTATTATGCCACCCAAACGGTGAACGGATTAGAATCTACCAACCGTTTGGCTGTAACCGTGACACTCAATACAGCTCCTGCTGCGGCAAGTGCGATCAATGGAGCGCTACATTTTTGCTATAGTGGAGGCGTTCAACAATTCAGTACTGCTAGTGTGCCAGGCGCTAGTTCTTATGTTTGGACTACACCGCAAGGTGTCACAGGCTCAAGTACAGGTACAAATATCGGTTTGATTTTTTCTCCAAGTTTCCAAACAGGCACCATTTCAGTTACTACGCAAAATAATTGCGGACAAAGTACTCCTTTTAGTGTAGTTATCAATCAACACTTGCAATCTAGTACAACCTTAAATATCACAACTTGTGATCCCTACTCATTTAACGGCCAAACTTACGCACAAAGCGGCTCCTACGTTTATCAAGGAACTACCGTTTGGGGTTGTGACTCATCGGTTACGCTGAACCTCACCATCACCCCAACGCTTACAAACAATATAGAGGCAAATGCTTGCGGATCGTATCCATGGAACGGACAAACCTATTGGACCAGCGGCGTGTACACAGATTCCTTACAATCCATTGCTGGTTGCGATTCAATAGTGACGCTTAACCTCAATGTATATCCAATTGCTGCCATTGTCATAGACAGCACCGTGCTTGACTCCTTCACTTGGAATGGTATTGATTACGCAACGTCAGGTTCTTACACCCAATTCTTCACGTCTATCCACGGCTGCGACAGCAGCGTTACCATCAATTTAACGATTGAAGACAGCGGACTCGACAACCAACCGTTCAGCATTCTTAAAGTGAGTCCTAACCCGATCATGAGTGGGCATACGCTTCAAATCATCGGGATCCAAACAAAATTGCCTTTTGAGATTTACAATCAAGAAGGTAAGCTTGTACAAAGCGGACAGACCAATGGTCAAATATTTTTAAATAAGGACCTAGATTTCGGAACTTACTATCTAAAAATCAACAAACAGTCCTTACCGCTGCTCATCGGCAATTAGCTTTACTTCGGTTTCTGATAACTCTTGTGCATGTAATACACATGCGGGAAACTCAGTGCAGATAAAAAGATAAACACCTGACCCCAATTGGGTTCTTGTATCAAATACAAATAGGCCCGGAACAGCACCAGTGCTCCTAAAGTAAAAGGCAGCGCTTGTAGCCACATGTTTCGGTTGCTTAAGTTCATTTTTTGTCTGAGGTGCTGCCAACCATGTAAGCTATGCTGGAACACAAAATAGCAGGCAAATGCAGGAAGCAATGGCAGCCATGCTCCTAGCGACAAGCAGAAAAGTGTTTCTTTTACTTTTGAATCCATTCGATTAATCGGAAAGAATAGCAGCACTAGCAAAAGTAAAACCCAAGGAGTATTTTCATTCAGAGAACCCAAGAAATCGATAGACTTAGGAAGGAAAATATCCATTTCATTGAGAATTTGACTTGTTTCTTTCCAATGACTCCCCAAAATGAGTGCAAGGACAAGAATACCCCAAAAGAAACTGCTGACCCCGCTAGGTAACTTCCAAATTTCAAAATCGGCTTGTCCAAAATGCCAAGCGGTGTAAGTTAAAAATATAACTAATGCTAAATAGGGTAAGAAGTACCAAACAACGAGCAACAACAACCCTAAGCCAAGGTAAATACCAATAAATCGCCAGGGAAAACGTCGCGGATTTGATACCGAATTTAAGTGGTCAAGCGCGCCATGTGGTAAACCAACGATCAATAAACCAACAATGATGATGATTTTACTGAGGAGCCCAAGCTGAAAATATTGAAAAACTAAAAGTATGCATGACATATAAAATGTGACACTACGTTTTTCGAAAAAACTGCGGAATTTACCCAAGGCATCGAGAAGAGCCGCATTCAAAAATAAAAAAATAGGCAGCGTAGACATGAGCCGTAGCTCCTGAAAAGGTGTCGACTTTTCATCTAAGAAATTCAGGACCTTAGCCGCAGCATTATAATGAAAGAGTTTGGTAAAAATCACCTTTCCTTTTTCTGGATTTTGTGCAATTATCTTTAAAAGTAACCGATCGTAATAGGCAAAACGCCGTGGACTTTTGCGCCGCTTCAATATGGCGTCTTTCAAGCTTAAAGACTTTACGATTTGTTGTGCATCAGTCAGACTTCTGACAAAAGAATAACCCGTACTCGGCTTCAATTGAGCGCCTCCAGCACCTGTTCGGAACCAATTTTTTGGCAGCCCTTCATTTTGAAGCGTACCACTGCACATCGGAATACAACCCTGCTCTTTTTCAAAAATCTCAAATTCAGTATGCTGCTCAACTAAGAAATTAGAAATCACTTGAGTTGCTTCTTCCTCTGAAAACAACTCCTGACCAAACCGCGTGGGTTCTATCAACGCCTGCTGCGCATCAAAAGGCAAGACATACAAAAATTGGGTGTGCCCATTTTGAGGGATGGAAAAATCCATCATCGTAAAGACCTCAGGATCAAAAATAGGCGCTTTGGTCTTGACAAACCAACCGTAAAAACTTTGGCTGATCTGAACCTCATTTCGAGCGTCCAACTCAAATTGAGGTGGTCTGGAGTCAAATACAAAATGAGCTAAGCCATTTGGAGAACCAACAAGTACTTCTTGTTGAAAAGTAACTTGATGCTGCGCTAACAAAGCAGCTGTATGGGCATAAAGCGCCTCTGCCCGAAGGTAATAATAGCGTTTACCTGCCAACAATTGTGGGGTTTCTTCATTGCATTTGACCTTAGACCAACTATGGCTCACAAGTTGCTCCAAACCCGCGTCCTTCAAAACGTTAGGTTCTAACCAAAAACAAAAGGTGCGGTCGTTGCCTTTTTTCTGTTCAGGTTCATAAACGAGAATCCGCTTTTGCGCTAGAAGGCCAGCACGGTCGAGCTCCAACAAAATTAAGGAGTTGGCACAGCCCATGCCAATGAAGGCATAATCGTAAAGCGGTTCTTGATAGGACAATTAGTAGGTTTAGGTTCCTACTATAACCAATTGATTGTCAAAATGTTTAATTACACTACAATTCAACATCAAGACTAATTAGCACATTGAACATACCTCGCATGTTTAAAACGACGCTTATTTTGAATCCGTTGAGTGCCGTTAATGATCATCTTTGCATACACAATACCTGTTGGGATCGTTGCAAAAAATGCAAAAGCACCGTCAAATTCCCACGTTACAGCAGAGGCTACAATAACCGTACTAATGGCACCAAAAAAAATACCTGCTCCACGGATGATTCGGCCTCCAAGTTCATAACCAGCTTTTGAAGTCAGGTTCAGGTTTTTACCCACCTCAATACCAATAACAGCTTGCACCGCCGCGGTATCAACTTTATAAACATTATTTCTAACCCCATTGCCAAAGTAGAGTTGGCCATCAGAAAGAAAATACAGTTTTTCTGGATGTAACACACAGCCGTTTCTAAGAACGATTTGAGGCCGAAGCGCAGAATAGTATGGACTATTCCCTGCTGACGTTGCATTACTTTTTATCTCTGAGCCTGTGGATGGTGGCAGGGTATCTACTTTGGTGGTCGTTACATCCTCTTTTTCATTCTCCAAGGTAACTTTGGTGAAGTTTAATTCCGGCGCGTTGAGGTAATAGTAATAAAACCGGTCGAGCTTTTCATTTTTGGAGCTGCGGCTGGCATTGGCGCCATCGGGGCCATAAAAGCGAGCGGCAAAGGTATATCTTGTTCCTAGATAGAAACCTGGGATTTGAAGATCTGTCAAAGCAATCTTTACAACTTGCTGACTTAGGGCCTCGCGCAAAAACAAGGTGTCATCAGAATTGAAATAAAACTTCATCACCTGAATCAAGGAATCCGTTTGTTTGGTCTTGAGGTATTCCCACTCTGCTTCTGGTGGGTAATGCACAGGGTCGAGCTGTTGAGCAAAGCTCAGGTTGGCACTCAAAAAGGCAATAAAAAGAAGAATATACGTTCTCATGTTGGTCATTTTGACCAAAAATACAGTGACAAACGCAACTAGCCGAACTTGATTTTACAACTCCAAATTCATGATTTGCGAAAATCGCAACTTGAAAACATAGTCTATCCCTTCTTCACAATCTTTTGAATTTCTGTCTCTGTTTGCTGAAGCTTGGTTTGGCAATATTCTACGAGCTCGTTGGCACGCGCAACCGTACCTGCTAATTCGTCAATTTTGACCTCTTTGTTTTCGAGTTTCTTTACAATGACTTGCAGCTGAGAAAGCGCCTCTTCGTAACTTAATTTTTCTTCCATGCTATTTTTGAATTTTTGTAATGGTACTGTAAATAGTAAACTGATCAGTAAGTGTCTGTAGTTCTTTGCCTATATAAGCACCTGAATAATGAGCTAAATCAATCTGATCAATACTGCTCATGGTGTAACCCACTTTTAAGAGTTTGAGCGGATTGAGCAATTCTATTTTATCTCGCATACCATTCATTTCCAAACGACTTATTTCGATCAAGTTTTGAGCATTCACCAAAATTCGGTCAAGGGTGCCGGGCAGTTCAATTTCGCGGAGCACTCGGAGGTGATTGACAGAAGCCGTACCTCCCCGATTCAAAGCGAGTTCAAGAAGGGCGCGCTCCTCAGCAAGTGTATCGGCTGTATATAACTGAATGAGGTGTAATTTGGCTTGAAGATCGGTGCGGTATTCCGTTATGATATTTTGAAAATAATGCGACAAGAATTTATTGGTATTTGTAAACTGCTCGGTTGCCCTGGCCATTTGGCTGAGTGCTTGCGTTAAGACGCGATCTAGGCCCGTTTGAAGGTCAGCTCTAAAAGTTCCAACCCGAACATAAAGGAACTTCGCAACTGCCGTTGGTGTAATTTGGCGCGAATTGGCAACGAGGTCTGCAACTACCTCATCGGTTTCATGGCCAATACCTGTAATTAAAGGCAAGCGCAAGCCAGCAATCAGGCTACAAATTTGATAATCATTGAAAACATTTAGATCCATTTTGCTACCCCCCCCGCGTATGAGCACAATTGCATCGGCGTCGTAGGTATCGGCTTCTTGCAATGCAGCGCAAATTTCTGACACCGCTTTATCGCCTTGCACAGTTGTAGCAATCTGCTGAATGGTGAAATTTCGAAAGATATTATTGGTGGTCATTTCGGTCAGAAAATCGCGGTAACCAGAGGTATCAGGTGAGCCAATCAAAACTACGCGCTTGACAATCAGCGGAAGCTGGAGTTGCCTTTGTAAATCATACAACCCTTCTTGCTTGAGTCGCTCAATTGTTTGTTTCTTTTTGAGCTCGATTTCTCCATAAGTAAAAGCAGGGTCGAGGTCGTGGATGGTCAGGGAAAGGCCGTAGATTTCATGAAAAGTGACCGACACCCTAAACAACAAGCGATTGCCAGGTTGTAGCAATTGCTTGAATTCTTCGCCTAAATTGGTTTGCAAAGCCAAAACTTGCGTGCGCCAAACTACTGCCTTCATTTGGGCCGTGTTGAAACCCTCCACGGAGTCGGCTAACTCCAAATAATAATGCCCTCCCTTGATATTGAGTTTAACAAGTTCGGCCGTTACCCAATAAGCATGTTCGCTATACGTCCGATTGATGACGCTTTTAACGCTGTCTACAAGTTGGGTAAGGGTGTAGGTTTTTTTGGTCATTGAAGTTGCCGCAATTATTTAGCGAGCAGAGCCTGCTGATGGATTTTCTTTTGATCGTGAATTGTATTTGCTATCACATAAGTGAGTGCACCTGGCGAAGCAAAAGTGATGATATACACCACCACAAAATCTGTATCTAATAAAAATGCAGCGCCAGCTCCACCTAACATGAGTCCGAGACCAACCCCCATTGCAATTTTTAATGGTTTTAAATTTTTTGAAGATCTATTGAAATGATGATACTTACCATAGGGTAGATAAAACCTTGATATGAGGTCTGCAGTAGCTACTTTGTAATTGATGTGATCACTTTTTGCCTTGAAGAAGAGGGTGTCATCGGAAACAAAATGCAATTTGGTGTAGCGGTAATCCGCTCCTGATTTCAAATGAAGGGTTTTGTATTGAGCATTTGCTCCATATGCCAAAAATAAAAGACTGAAAAGAAGGAAAAATTTCATGGTGTAAACTTAATAGAATAATCCTTAATTTCGAAGTATTGAAACCTGTCAAATGAAACACCTACTACCTTTTCTATTGCTTTTTTGCCTTCCCGTTTTGGCGCAAATCCCGAGTTACGTTCCAGTATCTGGCCTTCAATGCTACTACCCATTTAATGGCAATAGCAACGACGCCAGTGTACTCAATAACCACCTTACCAATAACGGGGCAGTGCTCACCACTGATCGTTTTGGCGCTACCAATGCCGCATATAATTTTAACGGTAGCACCCAATACCTGATCCGCAACACACCAAGTTTTATCTTTAATCCGAGTTCTACTTTTACGGTTTCTTTGTGGCACAATCGTAATACAAGTTCAGTTGTGGGTATTCCAATCATGCATGCCTCAAACGCCGCAGGAAATTTCATCTGGCTTTTTCAAACGGACGCAACTAGTATGCAATTTGGCACCAACAAACAGCAATCAGCCTGGATTTGGGCGCAAAGTACCAGCACCACAAACGTTTGGACACACATTGTGATGGTTTACAACGCGGGTGCCATGACCCTTTACAAAGACAATGTTGCCGTTGCTACAGGTACTTTTAACCATACAGGCGTAACGAGTGCAACCCTTCCACTCTATGTTGGCCGAGATATAGGCACGTCTTACTTTAAAGGTAAAATTGACGACATCGGCATCTGGAACCGTTGCTTGTCTACTTGCGAAATCAACGATCTATTTACAGCAACCAATACCCTCACCACAGTTAGTGCCGGCCCTGATTTATATGCCTGCAACGGTGCTTCAGTGACACTCACAGGAACCGGAGCCCAAACCTATTCCTGGACCCCAAATGTAGCAAATGGAAGTACATTTACACCGAGTATCAATCAAGCGTATACACTCACAGGGTTTGATGCAAACGGTTGCTCGGCTTGGGACCAAACCAATATTTTACTCGATAATTTCAGTATCGATGCTGGCCAAAACTTAGCCGTTTGCCAAGGAGATAGCGTAGTACTCACTGCTACCGGATCGCCAAACATTATTTGGAACAACAACGACGTCAGCAATGGCATTCCTTTTTACCCTTTAAACAGCGGGTACATTACCGCATTTGCCACAAGTGCCAATGGTTGTTTGGCCAGTGACTCCGTCCTACTCACTGTAAACCCAGCACCCTCCATCAATGCCGGACAAGACTTCTATACATGCCCAGGAGATACCATAACACTTCTAGCCAGCGGAGGCAACAACCTCATCTGGAATGGTACTATTGCCAACGACACCATTTTTGTGCCGAACGCAAGCGCTACCTATGTGGTGAGCGGCGAAAGCAGCTTGGGTTGTATTGGCTCAGACACCCTTCAGTTGTTTTACGGCACTTTCCCTGACCTCAACGCTGGCCAAGACCAATCGGTTTGCTTTGGTGATGAAGTCATCTTATACGGTACCGGAGGCATCTTTATGTATTGGAACAACAATATTGCAGACAGCATTCCATTTGTTCCACAGCAGAGCGGGGCCTACGTTTTGACAGGCGCCAGCAATGAAGGCTGCATCGGCACCGACACCGTTTATGTCAGTGTCAACGACGCAAGCAGCAATACGATTACTGCTTCGGCAATTGACAGTTATACACTCAACGGACAAACCTACACCGCATCTGGCACCTATTCTCAAATTCTGACAAATGCTGCTGGTTGCGATAGTTTACTTACCCTCAATCTTACTTTAGATTTTACGGGTTTAGATGAAAATGAAATTGCCTCGCTTTCGGTTCATCCAAATCCGGCTCAAGATGTAATTTTTCTGGATGTTGATCCTAATCTAATTGGTTCAAACGTGATGATTTGCGATGCCCTTGGAAGAATTATTCTTGAAACCACACTTCAAAAAGAAGAAACAAGCATTGAACTTCGAGAATTCACTTCCGGAACTTATTTAATCAAGGTAGGTTCACAAACGAAACGATTGGAGATTTTGAGGTAAATCATCTCTTTGATGTCAGTGGATTACGCAAATTGGTATAACCAACAATATGCAACCTGACGGTGCCAACAGGCAATTGTGCCTTTACCAATACCGGTAATTTGTTATCGTCGGCTGTGACCCAAAATACCACATCTTCTTCGTCTTTGAAATAACGCCCCGTTTGTACGAGCGGAACAAACTTGTGGCATTTGAACTTGCCTTTGTCTGTACTGATAACTTGGTCTCCTAAGTATTTGATTTTAAGCGTAAAGATTTCATTGTCCATAAAAACTGGAAAGCTGAATGTCTTGCCTTTACTGGCATTCTTGAAGTTCAAGGTGCGGGCATAATAGAAGGAAGATATCATGTCTTGGGTGCCCATCGGGATTTTGAAAGTTTTGCCTTTATTGGTCTCTACGCTTTCACTCTGATGATGAAAAGTGTAGTCCTGGCTGATCTTATAGCCGCCTTCATCTACCCTTCTTTTAAAAAACCAAGGCATAATGCTGCGCTGATCTAAAAAAGTTTCATAGGTGTCGTCGACTTTAAAAACATGGTCGAAGGAATTGATGGAATAGCCTTTACCTACGGCATGATACAGCGGCCTGCCATGGCCTTTTCGATCAGTCCATTTTAAATAGAGCGTGACTTCTCCAGCATCGATAATGCCGTAACTGAGGCGGTAACGGAGCTTTTCACCGACGCCAAAAGCATCGTTTTCTACAACTGGGAAAATTTCTTTAGAAGAGCTACACAAAAGGAGTACAAGCACACCTAATGCTAAAAATCGGGGGTAAAAGCGCCACATAGTAATTGTTTTGGAGCGCCAAGGCAAAGTCTATGCCAAAACTAAGCTTCTACCAATAAGATGTAATTGTTCTTTTTACCCTTTCCTAATAAGGCATAACGGCCGTTGATGAGGTGTTCTGGAAGTAAGATGAAGTCTTCGCCAACCTTCTCTTTATTGACTGAAATGGCATTGGCTTTGAGTTCACGACGCGCTTCGCCATTTGAACTTAAAAACCCTGTTTTGGCAGCTAGTGCCTCTACGATACTCAGACCAGCACCAAAATCGGCAAGTGAAACAGACGCCTGTGGAACACCTTCAAACACAGCAAAGAAATCTTTTTCTGAGATTGAACGAAGGTCGTCAGCGGTAGACTTACCAAAAAGGATGTTACTTGCAGCAATTGCTGTTTGCAGGGCAGCAGCGCCATGCACGCGCGTGGTGATGTCTTCGGCGATGGCTTTTTGTAAGACGCGCAAATGCGGCGCAAGTGCGTGTTCGGCCTCAAGCGCTTCTATTTCTTCTTTACCGCGAAGGGTAAAAATACGGATGTAATTGGCGGCATCGGCATCAGAAGCGTTGAGCCAAAACTGATAAAAAGCATACGGGCTCGTTTTTTCAGGATCGAGCCAAACTGAACCGCTTTCGGTTTTGCCAAACTTGGTGCCGTCGGCTTTTTTAATCAATGGAGTGGTTACGGCATAGGCCTCGCCTCCTGATTTGCGACGAATGAGCTCTGTACCAGTAACGATGTTGCCCCATTGGTCTGAACCACCTAATTGCAGGATGCAGTTGTGGTGTTTATTGAGGTGGTAGAAATCGTAACCTTGCACCAACTGATAAGAGAACTCGGTAAATGACATGCCTGTTTCGAGTCTTTTTTTGACTGAATCTTTGGCCATCATGTAATTGACTGAAATATGCTTACCGACATCGCGAATGAAGTCGAGGAAGGACATATTTTGAAACCAGTCGTAGTTGTTGACCATTTCGGCAGCAGTTTCGCCGCTATTAAAGTCTAGGAAAGCTTCAAGTTGTTTGCGTACGCAAGCCACATTATGGTTGAGGGTATCTGCGTCGAGTAAATTGCGTTCTTGGCTTTTGCCAGAAGGATCGCCAACCATGCCAGTAGCACCACCAACAAGCGCATAAGGTTTGTGGCCAGCGCGCTGAAAATGCACGAGTGTCATGATCTGAACCAAATGGCCAACATGCAAGGAATCGGCGGTTGGGTCAAAACCGATATACCCAGCGGATACTTTTTTGAGGAGTGCGTCTTCGGTTCCGGGCATGATGTCGTGGATCATGCCGCGCCATTGGAGTTCTGCGATAAAGTTGCTGGGCATTTTATTTTGTTAATTCTTTGAATACTTCTTCTAATGTTTTTTGCTCTAGGCGCAAAGACAACACAAGCCAACCTTGCTGTTGGGCAAATTGTGCCACCTCTTTGCGCAGGTCGTTGCCTGAGTTGGAACCGAGTAACCAACCTTTTTCAAAAGCCTCAATTTGTTGAACACCTGCAATTTTACTGAGCTGCGCTTTTGTAATTTGCGCATCGAACTCGACGTAAACGGTTTGATGTTCGAGTTCTTGTTGGAGTGTTTTGGCGGTGTCGTCGGCAACAATTTGACCTTTGGAGATGATGATGACGCGGTCGCAGATGGCTTCTACCTCTTGCATGATATGCGTTGAAAGTATGACCGTTTTTTCTTTTCCGATGCTGCGGATGAGCTCGCGGATTTCGACCAATTGGTTGGGGTCAAGGCCTGTAGTGGGTTCGTCTAAGATAAGGACCTCAGGGTCGTGGATAATGGCTTGTGCCAAACCAACGCGCTGGCGGTAGCCTTTGGAAAGGGCGCCGATTTTTTTGTGTTGTTCGACGTCGAGCCCCACCGCATGGATCATTTCTGAAACGCGGGCCTTCAAATTCTTGATTTTGTAAATGCGACCTACGAATTCTAGGTATTCGCGCACATACATGTCGGTGTAAAGCGGGTTGTTTTCCGGTAAATAACCGATGATTTGGCGGGTGTCGAGTTTATCGATATCGACCTTCTTGCCACAGATAAAAACCTCTCCTTCACTGGCAGGCATAAAGCCCGTCATGATTTTCATGGTGGTAGATTTACCAGCACCATTCGGTCCTAAAAAAGCGACGATTTCACCTTTTTTAACCGAAAAACTGACGTCGCGAACAGCTGCTTGCTCGCCGTAATACTTATAGAGATTCTTGACTTCTATGGACATGGTATGCGAAGTTACTCAATTTTTCAAAGAAACGTTTAACCGACCACCCTGCGGGAGTAAAACGAGAAAAAGAAGGCGAAAATAGTGAGCCCCATTTGCGTTTCTAATCCATCTTCAATGAACAGGGTAAGCAGCAAACTAATGCCAATGAGCAGCCCTTGTAATTGTCGATAATGCCATTGTTGCTTGATAAATAGCAGCAGTAAGCCCACAAATAAAACAAACCCGAACACACCCAAATTGAGCCAGGTGGTGAGGTAATAGTTGTGCGGGCGCAAACGGCGATCTGGGCGCAATTGTGAGCCGCGCTCGTTATAGCGTTGTTGCATTTGGTCGCTGACATCTCCAACGCCTACACCAAGCAGCCAGTTGTCGGCAATGAGCGCCGTTGCATTTTGCCAATATTCAAAGCGTTCCAGTAAAGAGTGGTCATTGGGATTATTGCTGTGGTGAAGTTGGAAACGCAGGCCAAAAAGTCGGGCTTGTAAGCCCCCTTGCGCCTCGCGTACATCAGCAAAACCAAGTTCAATCAGTCGGATATCTTCAGCGCTTAAATGCCTGATTCCATAACCTGACGCACAACCATTTTTACTCTGGACGTATCTTTCTATGGTAGCGGAAAGGTCTTGGCCGCGCAAGTCTTGACCTTCAAAAGGAAGCTTGGAACGATTTTGCCAAGCCGACGCCATACTGGTTAAATTGGTTGGGCAAGTTTCTCGGCTTTCTATTGGTTGGGCTAAATAATACACCAAGGACACCAAAAACAATAAACAAACTGCACTTATTCCAAATACCCAGGCCAACTTTCGTTTTTGAAGCAAGAAATATATCGCATGGCCAAGCATGACAATAACGACGGTGACCACCCCAGACAAAGCCTGACTGTCAAAAGTATAGTACAAAAACCACAAAGCTAAAAGGCTGTACCATCGGTTGGAGGCAAAACGAAAAAGCGCTAATGACAAACCAAAGCCTATGAGGATACCAAAACGGATATGTGATCCAAAAAGCGACATATCGCGGATGTCAATCAGCTGGAGTTGTTCGGCAAAAAAATGATAGGAAATACTATTCACGACCGAACTCAAGAGTAGTGCGCCAAGAAAAAAACTCCAAAGCCCTTCTGTTTTATTGGCAGTAGGCAAAGGCCGCGCAGTAATAATCAAAGGAATCAAGAGCAAACTAGTGAGGCGGCGCAATTGATCAAAGCCCTCTGTCCAATTTTGGCTCCAGAGCAAGCTCAACCAGAAAAGGACATAAAACAACAATAAAAGGTGCACCAAGCGGTTCTCGGCCAAACGGCGATAATATGTTTTGAAGTCGGCCTCTAGAAGTATATTGAGCGAACCTAAAAGCAAGCCCATAGACATGAGAAACTTGCTGCAGACCATCCCCACCACAAAAAAGAGTAAGGTGAGGTAATGAAGTCTTGAATGGGCCTTGCCCCCGAACCAGCGTTGCAGCATTTGTTACTAACGCTTAAATCTTCAGAATAGTATTGTACTGAGCAGGGGCTTGTAAAATTTCTAAACCTTTTTGCACCACAGGATCGGCTTGCAATTGCTGTTTGGCTCGGCCCTCTTGGAAATAATAACGAGAAATGATTTCATCTTCGAGAAGTTCACTGATCTCTTTTTTGAATTTATCGAGGTCGCGGTCTTTGGAAGGCGTTACCTTTTCAAGCATTTGATTGTACTGCGCAGCTACATCTTCAAAATAGCCTTCTTTTTCAGCAGTTTCTTTCATTTTGCGCAACGCTTCTTCGGAAGCAGTAGTGTAATCGAAATCTGGCTGAGCCATGACGTAACTCTTGAAAGCAGCATATTCAGCATCGCTGAGTTGAAAGCTACCTGCTTCAGCAATGGTTGGGTTTTGAGCCGCAAATTGCGTCGCATAATTGAAAATATGGTTCTTGACCAACAACATGGCCGACAACCTGCTGAGGTCTTCGAACGCTACTTCGATGTCGGGGTCAATGCCGCGGCCATCAATAACTGGCCGACCATTTTTGGTGTAGAACGTTTTGAGCAAGGAGTCCGCAACTTCTTTGGCTTTTTCGCCATTTTCTTTGTCGTAATATTCCAAGCGCTGCACACAACGGCCAGATGGTGTGTAGTATTTAGCAATTGTTATTTTGATTTTTGAGCCGTATTTGAGATCGTACGTGCGCTGTACCAAACCTTTGCCAAAGCTTGTTTCACCAATGACTACAGCGCGGTCTAAATCTTGCAAACTGCCCGCTAAAATTTCGGATGCAGATGCGGATCCGCCGTCGATGAGCACCACAAGTGGCATATTTGGAGCAAAAGGATCTTCGAGGGTTTTGTAGGTGCGGTTTTCTTCCGCAACGCGTCCTTTTGTAGTCACGACGACTTGGTTTTTGGCAACGAAGAAATTGACAATTTTTACCGCCTCGATAAGCAAACCGCCACCATTGCCACGGAGGTCTAGTACGAGCTCTTGCATGCCCTGAGCCTGCAACTTTTCAATGGCACTTTTTACATCGGCCGCAGCAGTTTGGGTAAAGGAATTGAGTTTGACATAACCCACTTTGTTTTGCAACATACCAAAATAAGGCACATCTGGAAGTTTGATTTCGTCGCGGGTGATCTTGAAGTTTTTCTTGCCTTCGCCGGTTCTTTCTACCACCAATTCAAAAGAGGTGCCTTTAGGGCCCTTTAATGCATCGGAAACCTCTTCTGTGGTTTTCTTTTCCATGCTTTTGCCGTCGATGCTGATGATTTTGTCGCCGGCCTTCAAGCCAGCCGCTTGCGCCGGCTTGCCTTCGTAGGGTTCGGCAATAAAGCTGAAATCGCCCATTTTACGAATGAGCGCACCAATACCGCCATATTGACCGGTAGTCATGAGGCGGTAATCTTCGATATTAGATTCGTGGTAGTATACCGTATACGGATCTAATTCCTTGAGCATGGCGTCGATACCTGTTTTGGCCAGCTGACCATTTTTGGTTTCGTCGACAAAATAGAGATCGAGGTGCTCATAGATTTGATCCATGATTTCCAGACTCTTGAGGGTTTCAAAAGAATTGGTTTGGGCATGGCCAATTTGCAGACTCAGTAAGAAGGACAGAAATAAGAAAGGTAATTTGGTCAATTTCATGGGTTGATTTCTTTAATAAGTTGGTCTAGGGCCTTACACAACTTTTGTTCCAAAAGTTGAAAGGTAGGACGTTCATCGGCAACAAAAGTTAACGAAAAAACAAGTTTTTTATTGTTTGATTGCAGCAGGGCTATCAATGCCGCTTTATTCTTGCGCAATACCTCGCGCATCAAGCGCTTGATGTAGTTTCTGTCGTGGGCTCTTTTGAACCTGCGCTTTGGTGCTGAAAAAAGTACTTGAAAGGGCGCTTCGCTTGCTTCACTTGGCGAACGTTCTTCAAGAATGTACATTAAACGGATGGGGTAAGCCTTGATGAGTTGCCCCTGCGCAAAAAGCTGTTCGATCTTTTTAAGACTGCACAATTTGAATGCCTTTGGCAAACTTTCATCGATATGTTCTTGTGGCTTAGTCAAGGTGCTTATCTGAAACTTCTTCGTAATCAGTAAATTGATCTAGATCTTCGTCCTGATGCGCATCTAGGTCAGATTGAGGTGGCTTCGGCCTAAAAATACGCAGTAAACGAAAGAAGATACTCATTACAAAAAAGAAACCCAGCACTTGAAAGATAAAACCCAAAAGAAATGCTTTTTCCAAACTGCGGATACTGGATTCAAACCAATTTAAAATTCCGATTTCGGTCAAATTCGGATAAAAATACAAGCCTGTAAAGGTGAGCGCGGACAATACGAGAAGTGTAATTTCTAAGTTCTTGGAATATGGCTTTTGCTGAATTGGCATTTGAAAACCAGCCAAAAACTGAATTTGTTCTTGCTGTTTTTGAAACTTCCCCAATAAATAAAGCATTAAAATGAGGCCGCCCGGCACGAGTTTTTGCCAATTGAGCACATACGTAGGCTCAGTTGGGGCAAATTCTAAGCAATAGGCAAAGGTAATGCTCACGAGTAAAACGTATTTGAGCGCTTTTAAAATGTAGTGTTCAGCCAAAAACGGAGGGCGCATTCCGGTGAGCATTTTGTGTAGCAACTCCAAAAAGAACCAAATGAAGTTAAAGATGGCAAAACGCACACCTAGCTTGAAAACGAGCGTGAGTAAAATCATATGCCGAAGTTACGAAGTTTCGTTAAGCTGCCTTGAAAGAAATTGCCATCGACGTAGGATGCTATGCCGTGTACGACCATTTTTTCTGAAAATTGATAGAGGGTCCAGGGCAAATGCGCTACTTTATGGTGCGGGCCATATGATGCAATCCAAAGCGGATAACCGTTAATGCTCCCCCTCAAGTAACGTTCATAAAAAAAGCGACCCGTATATACAATAGGTTTGCAGTGGTAATGATTTTCAACGATGCGCAGCCAGTTCTGCACACCTTTGCGCAAATTAGCAGGCCCAAGCGGAGACATATGCTCGATGTCGAGTACCGGCGGAAAGTCACCCTTTACAAGGCGGACATGCGCTATGAAATTATTGGCTTGTTCTGTTGAGTTTTCGAACGGGCGGTAATAATGGTAAGCGCCTCTTTGTAAGCCCACTCTTGCAAGTGCCTCCCAATTATGGAGAAATTGTATGTCTTGTCCGTTTCGGCCCATCGTTGCTCTGGCAATTGCAAAACGCAACGGATGCTTGGTGAGCAAAACCTCATCCCAATTGATATGACCTTGGTATTGCGAAACATCAATACCAAAACAATATGTTTGGTCGTCGGCAAGGGCGGTTTCTGAAAGGGTTTCGACGGTGTTGTTGCGCAAAACTGGCCGCAGTAAGTCGATGCGGTCATAGAAGCGGATAAAGACAAAAACATATCCAATAAAACCGAGTGCCAACAGCCATGGTAGATATGGTTTTTTTCTGCGCCACTTTTTTTTGGTCCAGGCCAAGACAAGCGCCAAAACCAAAAATACACCCAAGACATATTGCGGATGATTGAGCAGCCATAAAACGATAATGCGTAACAAGGACATGGGCAAAGATACTAATCCAAACACTTACAAGGTGGGTCAATCAGCACTTTCGTTTGGGGCAAGCGTGCCATCAATTGCTTGGCAAAAACGGTTCCGTACATCACGCCTTCAATATTGAGCACTTTAAGTGCGGGGAGTAAGAAGATGCCCTCGCCAAATTGTTCAATACCATTTGCGTACAAATCTAAATATTCAAGTGCCTGGAGGTCTGCAATTTGTTCGGGAAGTAAACTGATTTGATTTCTATCTAAGTGTAATGTTTTCAATAGCGGGAGCTGGCAAATTACCAATGGAAAATTTTGAAATTTATTTCGACCCAAATTGAGTTTGTCGAGCTGCCCAAAAGTTTGAAACGCTTGGGGTAAGGCACTGAACTTATTTTTGGAAAGATCTAATTCCTGCAAGTTTGTAAATTGAAATATTTCCAAAGGAAGGCTATCCCACTTTTGGCCCGAACAATCTAAAATCGTCACGTTTTTAGGTTCTAGCTTGAGGGCTTCTTCCCATTTAATGCCTTGAGAAAAAACACTGCTTAAAGCCAACGAACAACACAAAAAAACGAAAACTCGAACAGACATAAGAACGAAGGTATAAAAAATAAATTCTTGTCCACACTTGTAATTATTGTACATTTAACAATATCTAAACCTAATAAGCTCCTCCATGAGACTACTTTTTAACTTACTTCTCACGTTTTCTACACAATTAATATTGGCGCAAGCGGGACCCATAGATTTTGAACCAAATGGTTTTGGCGCCAACTGGGCCTGGACTACCTTCGAAAATGGCCCTAATACACCACTCGAAATCATTGCCAATCCACACCCCGGCGGCATCAATAATTCGAGTACGGTTAGTAAATTTGTGGCGTTGGTCAATGGTGCGCCATGGGCTGGCTTTGAATCAGTCCACGGACAAGGTATTGGCATTTTTAATCTTACTGCTGCCAATTGCCAGATCAAAATGATGGTATATAAATCGGTTATTAGCAATGTTGGGCTCAAATTTGCAACGCCCTCAGGTGCCTCTTCAGGAGAAATTCTCGTTAGTAACACCGTCGTTAACCAGTGGGAAGAACTCACTTTTAACTTTACCAATGTACTCAGCGAACCAACATCTACCGGGATAGATCAAATCATCATCTTTCCAGATTTTGGACAACGTTCAGACAACAACATTTGCTACATCGATAACATCAAGTTTTCAAACCAAGATGCCTCGCAAAGTGCGGCGCCTATGGTGCCTGCACCAACTCCAACCTATCCTGCTGCAGCAGTGATCTCGCTGTTCAGTAATCCTTATACAAATGTGAGCGTAGACACTTGGCAGGCGCCATGGTCAAGTGCTCAGTTAACAGATTTACAGATTCAAGGAAACGATACCAAGCGCTACAGCGCAATGAATTTTGCAGGCATTGAATTGCTTGCTGGTAATCAGCTAGACCTCAGTAGCATGACACACCTGCGCTTGGATTACTGGACGGCAAATATGAATCCTTTTAAGGTCAAACTTGTCGATTTCGGCAACAACGGGCAATATGCAGGAGGCGACGACAGCGAAAGCGAATTGAGTTTTCAGCCTGTTGCGCAAGCTTGGAATACTTTGGAAATTCCGTTAGCGCAATTCACGGCACTCAATAGCCTGAGTCATTTTTCTCAGTTGATCTTATCTGGCGAACCTGCGGGTACTGGCGTTGTGTTTGTCGATAACGTTTTGTTTTTCGATGAAAGTCAGACTGGCCTTGAAGCAACAACAGTTACGCCGGTACTTTTATATCCGAATCCTTGTGAAGATGAGCTTCAAATAAAAGGACAAGAGCAAATCAGTTTGATCGAAATTTATAACGCTCTCGGACAACAATTGCTATCGGCAACGTGCAACCAAAACGAAGTGAGCATTCCAACTTCAAAATTGACTAGCGGAATTTATGTGGTAAAAATCAAGACCCAGAATGGTCTAGTGCAACAATTCAAAATCCAGAAAAATTAAATCTTTTGAAAGTAGGCTCTAACGGCTAGCTCGTCTTTATTGAGTTGTGCTTTGAGCGCCTCGAGGTTTTCAAACTTCTGTTCCGAACGCATGCGCTCATGTAGGCAAAGGGCAAGATACGCTTCGTAGATATCTGATTGAAAATCAAAGAAATGCACTTCTATTTTGCGTTCGATTTTAGCTTCTTTAATTGTTGGTCGCCATCCGATATTCATCATGCCGTATAAGGTACGGCCTTCAAATTCACTAGAAACCGCATATACGCCATCGGCAGGCAGGATTTTTTCGGTTTCTGTGAGTTGAACGTTGGCTGTAGGAAAGCCAATGCTGCGGCCATTTTGCAAACCGCGCGATACAAAACCCGAGACTTGATATGGCTGACCTAAATACGCATTCGCCTGCGCGATCTGACCTTGTTCTATTGCTTTTCGAATTTTTGAAGAGCTGATATAAACTTCGTCAATTTGCTCAACCGGAATTTCTTTGACTTCGAAACATCCTTTGGCTTCATAGCTGCGTAAAAACGCAAGATTGCCTTGGCGATCATGACCAAACTGGTGGTCATAGCCAATAATAACGCTGTAGGCATTTAAACCTTTGATCAGGATCTCTTCTACAAATTGAGCGGCTTTTTGCTGGGCAAATGCTTCACTGAATTCGAGCACAACGACGTGGTCTAGTCCAATTGCAGCCAAACGGGCGAGCTTCTCTTCTTGAGTTTGGATCAGGCCTAAAGGTTGGTCTGGAAACAAAACGCGGCGTGGGTGCGGATGAAAAGTCAGTAGAACCGAAGCCAAACCAAGTTGTTTGGCTTCAGCACATACTGTTTCTAAAATTTTTTGGTGACCTAAATGCAGGCCGTCGAAGGTCCCGATGGTGAGGACCGTTTGTTGTTGTGCTGGAAAAGTTGCTAGTTGCTTATGTAGCTGCATTAGATAATCAGCATAGCATCTCCGTAAGAATAGAAACGGTACTTTTCTCTGACCGCTTCTTCGTAGGCTTTGTGCATGAGTTCATGGCCCATAAAGGCGGAAATCATCATGAGCAAAGTAGAAAGCGGCGTGTGGAAATTGGTAATGAGGCTATCTGCAATACTGAATTCGTATGGCGGGAAAATAAATTTGTTGGTCCAGCCGTTGTAAGGCTTGAGCATGCCATCGGTAGAAACGGATGTTTCGATCGAACGCATTGATGTAGTGCCGATCGCACAAACGCGGCGCTTGTTGCGCTTCGCATCGTTCACCATTTCGACAGCGTCTTCAGGAATGATGACTTGTTCGGAATCCATTTTGTGTTTGGTGAGGTCTTCTACCTCAACAGAACGAAAAGTACCGAGGCCAACGTGAAGGGTGAGTTCAGCAAAATTGATGCCTTTGAGCTCTAAACGCTTGAGCAATTGCTTAGAAAAATGCAAGCCTGCCGTTGGCGCAGCTACAGCACCTTCTACACTTGCAAATACAGTTTGGTAGCGTTCTTCGTCTTCTGGCTCGACGTCTCTTTTGATGTATTTTGGAAGTGGTGTTTCGCCAAGCTCGGTGATTTTAGCCTTGAATTCTTCGTAAGGGCCATCGAATAAGAAACGAAGCGTACGACCTCTTGAAGTTGTGTTGTCAATAACCTCAGCAACCAAAGAGTCGTCTTCGCCAAAATAAAGTTTATTTCCGATACGGATTTTACGGGCTGGATCTACGAGTACGTCCCAAAGGAGGCTCTCGCGGTTGAGCTCGCGCAATAAAAAGACTTCGATTTTGGCACCGGTTTTTTCTTTGTTGCCGTACATACGAGCAGGAAAAACGCGGGTGTTGTTACGGATCATGACATCGCCTTCTTCAAAATAATCGAGCACATCGCGAAACATTTTGTGTTCTATGAGGCCCGTAGCGCGGTGCACCACCATTAGGCGGCATTCGTCGCGGTTTTCTTCAGGATAATTGGCGATTAATTCTTCAGGAAGATTGAAGTCAAAATCTGAAAGTTTCATTTTGCTCATAGGACCATTTTTTAAACCCTTCTCTTAGGGGAGCGCAAAGATACAACATCAAGACCCCCTCTGTCAAGTATTTGAGCAACTATTTCTAAAACTGAAAGTAAACGAACGCTTTAAAGGTATCTGAAACGGCCTGATACATGATGAAAACAGCAAATGCAAACGTGAGTGCTTGGAGCGGCATTGGCCATTTCGAGAAGAACAATACGGTTTGATCTTTCCACTTTTGGGGTAGCCAATGACTCACAAACCCAAGAATGATCAACCAAAATACAAATTGGAAATTGTTCCAAACTTTCCACCAGATAGCAACTGACCAATCAAATTGGGAGGTCAGTATCGTTAGGAATTGCAGCGGCTGTTCGGGTTCAGGTAAGCGGAACCAAATGCGCGTAAAGGTGATAAAGGTGAGCGTTAGGGTAATGCGCCATGCGCGAATAGCCCAAAAAGTGCTTTTTTCATAAGGACTGATGCGCTTCCAGTAATTGTATAGGACCAAAGCAGCTCCGTTCATGGCGCCCCAAATCACAAAATTCTGACTGGCTCCGTGCCACAAACCACCTACAATCATGGTGATGAGCAAGTTGAGGTCGCGCACAGCAAAAGTGCGGAATGCTTTCCAAAATTGCCATAAAAGCAAATAAACAACCAATAAAATACCATAGGTGTACCAGAGCTCAATCCAACCGGTAATAAAATATAAAAAGCCAAGGATGACTGCCGTCATGATAGTTGTGCCCCAAGAACCTTTTTGATTGCCTCCGAGTGGAATGTAAAGGTAGTCGCGAAGCCAAGAACCCAAAGATTTATGCCAGCGGCGCCAGAAATCGGCAACCGACACCGATTTATAGGGTGAGTTGAAATTCTCGAGCAAATTGAAACCCATTAATTTAGATACGCCAATAGCCATATCGGTGTAACCTGAAAAATCGGCGTAAATCTGCAAAGAATAGGCAAACATGGCAATAAGGCCTACAAAACCCGGATAAGCATCAGGGCTATCGAGCACTTTGTCTATAAAGTGAACCGCGATGTAATCAGCGAAAACCAATTTTTTGAGCAAGCCTTTTCCAATCATCCAAAGCGCCCATGAAAATTCGTATTTACTGAGTTGGTACGGCTGATGAATTTGAGGAATAAAATCGCGCGCGCGTACAATTGGCCCCGCAATCAAATGCGGAAAATAAGTGACATAAAAAGCGTAGTCAAAGAAGTTTTTTGCCGCAGGAATTTCTTTTCGGGAGATATCGACGAGATAAGAAATGTTGTGAAAAGTAAAAAAGGACACCCCAATTGGCACCAGTATTTTATCGACAAAACTGCCTTTTCCAAACCATTCGTTTCCGATTACAGCAAACTGATTGACCACGTTGTAGTCTGTACCAAACTGCGCATTGAAGGCATCCGTAAAAAAGTAAGCGTATTTGAAATAAAACAAGCCCAATAAGTTGACAACTAAACCTAAAATGAGCAAAAACTTACCCGACTTAAGTTCCTCTTTTGCCTGAACTCCCCGGCCTATTAGGTAATTGAATAAAAGCATGAAAGCCAAAAGCAAAACAAAGTTGCCAGATGTCTTGAAATAAAAGAAAAGGCTAACGGCTGTTAAAAAGATACTGCGCAGTAAATAGCGCTTATGGATCAAGACAAAGACGGCCATTACGGCTAAGAAAAACAACCAAAAATCGAGTCTTGTAAAGAGCAGGCTTTCTTGTTGCTGCCAAGAGAATATTTCGTGTATGCGATTCATATTTTAGTTGCGCAGGATTTGTAAACTACTGAGGTTTTTTTGAAAGGCCTCTATCAAAAGGGTGCCTTTCAGGTGATAACCTGTTCCTGTAAAATGTACGTAATCGGCCTGCATGAGGCCTTCTGTTTTCCATGTTTTAGACGAGCCTAGTTCGCCCATAATGCCATAGAAGTCCCAAACTGCCATTTGGTATTGCGCAGCCAGCTGATAAATAACTTCGCGTTGCCTTTCCGTATTCCGATTTGGATATTTGCGTATGTAGTAGTCGTCATTGGGGACGGTGAGCAGAATGGCACAATTCGGATTACTTTGCAATACTTGCTGGATCATTTTCTCCAAATTTCGCTTATAAACCAAAGGGTCAAAGGCTTCATAGGTGCAATGCGCGTCATTCGTACCTACTGAAAAAATGAATAAATCGGGTTTGCGGAGTTGGAGGTCGCGGCTAAAATTGGTGTTGGCCAAGTACGTGGGCAAACTTGCTCCGTTGATACCAATTGCGGTATAGGTAATACCAGGGAGATCGTTGAGAAATTCAAAACCAAAAAGTTCTAAAGAAAAAGGAGTTGTGCAATTTTTGACAAAGAGCAGGTCTAAGGAATCGAGGTGGTCTGAGAAGCGAATTTCTGTGTAACCGAGCTCGTCGTAATGCGCGACATCTGTTACTAAAAGTTCTTGGTCGCCAAAGTTGAGGTCGTAGGGAAACTCACCCGTGTTGTGGTAGATCCGCAAGCGGTCAAAAGGCGGTTTAACGAGCGTGCGCAAATGCTTGAAATTAACCACGATGAGTGAGTCAGAGCAAGTAATTGCAGCTCCGCTCAGACCGTAATCGAAATCTTCTGGGCGCTGCGTTACACTTCTGTAGCCTTTCCAGGTGTTGGGTGAAGAAAAATCGTAGTTAGTTGGGTTGTTCGTATGGGCTAGGTTATAAGGAAAAACTAAACCGCGCTCTCCGCTCAAACCCGGCCAATTGGACTGCAAAAACGTTCGAAAATCGTGGGTGTAAATATCTGCTTGTAAATGGGAGCCGCCAATATGGTAAAAGTTGAGCTTGCCTTGCCCCGTTTGTATCATACTGCTCAATTCTTCATTGAGGTGCATCCAGTTGGGGCTTTGCGCACCAAAAAACTGAAATTGATTGCATTGCACCGCAATAAAAGGATATTTTCGGGCAATTTCTTGTTCAGTTGGGCTCAGGGAGTCGTTGTTGCATAGCGGGAGATATTGTCCAAAAGCAAATAACGGTAGGTAACATAGCAGCAGCAGGCGCATCATTCTTGGCCTCCCTTCTTGGCTTGCCAATCAGTGTAGGCCGCTCCAAAAGCCTCGTAAAAATACTGAGATGCGATGCTTGCCCCACGCGGGCTAAAATGGACGTAATCTTTGCCTGCCAAACCTTGAGAAACCCATGCTGGCATAGAATTGTACCCACCCATGGCGCCGTATAGATTCCAAAAAGCGACCCCATTGTCTGAGCACATTTTTTGCATGCGGTCAACGGTATAAGGCAAAAGCGGATACGTTTCAAAAACGCCCGCGTTCAGCCTCGACATATCGCTCGGGCCAATTAAGATAATCGCAGCATCTGGCACTAATTTTTGGATATATTGGATGCGGTTTTTTAGTGCGCCAACATAATACCTCACACTGCTGCTATCTCTAAATGTGTGCACAGAATTTCCTCCGAATTGCAAAATGAAAAGCTTTGTATTCGCTTCGCGGTGCATTTGAGCAAACAAACTGGACTCAGAGGAACTGAGGTTATGGCCAGATGAGCCGCGCATAGCAACGTTGTTGACCTGAACGCCTACATCGCCTTCTAGACAAAACCCTGTGAATATCGGACTTTTGGTCGACGAAAAAACAAAGCGCAATTTAGTTGGCGTGTGGTCAAAACTGAGCGGCAACACATGCGCCCCACCGTCGGCCACCAAAGAATCTTCGTGGATGAGTTTGTCGTTCTCATAAACCTTAACGGAACATGATTTGTAACAGCTGTTGTAATAACACTTGACATGGCTAAAGGTACGAGCCCTTGTAAAAGCGGCCGCCGATGGTGCAATTTCTATCCAAGCTTCGGTTGGAACAGGTATTTGCGTACCATCTGTACTGGTCACATCAAAAGTGGCAGATGAAAGGAGTGCACCGTAGCGGCTAGAACTCATTTTGGGAGGCCAAAAAGCGGTGTAGCGCTTGAAATTAGGCGACACCTTTTGCTTGAAACTTTGCGTGTTGTAAACGTTGTAGGCCGGTATAAACCCAGGGCCAATGCCACCAAATTGCTGCTGAATGCGCTGGCGGATATAACCCGTCATGCGGTCGCCTTCAATTTGAGAGTCTCCGTAATGGAAAATACTGATTTTTTTGCCTTCAGCGGCTTCTTGCAGCGCAGTAAAAAACCGAGCCATTTTGGCAGCTGCACTCCCGCTCATTTGCAGTGGATGCGCTGTCTCACTTGCCAGGTTGCCTCCCTCTGGCATGCCAGTTTGGCCTGTGCTTTGGCCGTTGTGCTTTAAGCCGCTATTGATGTCTGTAGTATCTACCGCATTGACAATTTTTTCGATGTTTTTCTTGACTTGTTTTTTGGCTACCCAGATGCGCTCTAGGGGTAAAAAACGCCAATTGACGCCCATCCATTTGACACCGTCTGCTGGTATAAATGCACTTGGAATACACAAAAGTGAGAGCACCAAGACTAAAAAAAGCAGAACTTTGTAGGGGCGTATTTGTTGCACGGTTGAATATCTTTGGCAAATATAGTTCTTCTTCCATCAAATATTAAATATATGGCCAATCAACTCGGCAACGAAAGCTCCCCTTATTTGTTACAACACGCTCAAAACCCAGTCCATTGGGTGGCTTGGTCAAACGAAGTTTTTGAGAGGGCGAAAGCCGAAGACAAATTGGTCTTGATCAGCGTTGGCTACTCCGCTTGTCATTGGTGTCATGTCATGGAACACGAATGTTTCGAAGATCCTGAAGTGGCCGCACTCATGAACGCATATTTCATTAATGTAAAGGTTGACCGCGAAGAAAGACCCGATGTAGACCAAATCTACATGACAGCCGTACAGCTCATGACCCAACGTGGTGGTTGGCCACTCAATTGTTTTACGCTTCCCGACGGCAGGCCCATTTACGGCGGCACCTATTTTCCGAAAGACCAATGGATGCATGTTCTCAAGTCTTTGGCGCACACCTATGCCAACGACCGCGTTAAAGCCATTGACTACGCGCGCCAACTTCACGAAGGCATCCAGCAAGCGGAACTCATAGACGCCCCGCAAAAAATTTCGGGCTTTAGTGCCGAAAGACTCCACGAAATGGTGGTGCGTTGGGCCCGCAGCTTTGACACTTTTGAAGGCGGCACCAATAAGGCGCCGAAATTTCCGTTGCCCAATAATTGGCTCTTCCTCATGCGCTATGCACAACATTTCGACGAAGCTAAAATCGAAAAGCAAGTGCGCCTCACCCTAGACAAAATGGCATTTGGAGGTATTTACGATCAAGTGGGGGGTGGCTTTACACGCTACAGCGTTGACGTACTTTGGAAAGTTCCTCATTTCGAAAAAATGCTCTACGACAATGGGCAGCTCATCGGCTTGTATGCGCAAGCTTATGGGCAATACCAAGAGCCGCATTACAAGGATTTAGTTTATCAAACTTTTGATTTCCTAGAGCGCGAATTACTTGCTGAGAATGGTGCTTACTTTAGTGCGCTAGATGCAGATAGCGAAGGTGAAGAAGGGAAGTTCTATTGCTGGGAGCCTACAGAAATTGACTTTTTATTTGGAGCCGATGCCGCACGCGTCAAACTCTATTATCACATCAATCAGATTGGTTTTTGGGAAGATGAAAAATACATCCCGCTACGTAAAGAAACAGATGCCGCATTTGCTAAATTAGAAGGCATCGAATTGCAAGATTGGCTTTCTTTCAAAGCAAAAATGAACGATACGCTCTTAAGTCAACGCTCGACAAGAATTCGCCCTGGCCTCGACCATAAAATAATAGTAAGTTGGAATGCCATAGCCGCAAAAGGCCTATTGGAAGCCTACCGGGTTTTTGGAGAAGAGGCATTTTTACTCCGTGCATTGCGCATCCTCAATTGGATGCAAGAAACGCAATGGGACGGCCAACAGCTTTACCGCGTCAATACCAACGGGCAACGCCATATTCCAGCATTTTTAGAAGACTACGCACATTTGATTGAAGCGTTGAGTTTGGCCTACCAAAGCACAGGTAAACTTGCCTATTTGGAATTTGCCAAAACGCTCACAGAGAAGGTAGCCAATGAATTCCAGCACCCTCAGAGCAAAATGTGTTATTTCACCGCTGCTAATTCCGACCTGATCAGTAGAAATATGGAACTCCACGACAACGTGTTGCCGGCGAGTAATTCAGTAATGGCGCATGCGTTTCTGACGATGGGAACTTATTTTCAAAATGAAGAATGGATCAATAGTGCCCAACAAATGCTCCAAAATCTATATGACGGCATGGAAACCTATGGCTCTGGCTATTCTAACTGGGGGCTGCTGCTCTTAAGGCATTTGTCTGCAGCCAAGCAATGGCATGTACTCAATGGTTGCGCACCAACAGAGGTGTTCAAAGAGAGCGCACAAAGCAATTGTTTGCTCTCTTATCACCAAAGTTTACCACTTTCAAAAATTTATATCCCGCACGCCATTTCGGTTTGTGAATATGGTGTTTGTCACCAACCCGTTCAAACTATTCAAGAGGCGCTCAAACTATAATGATTAGATAATGATCGGCTTGCGGGCAAGTGCACGCTTAACCGCCGCTACAACATCTGGCGTATCAATGTGGTATTTCGTCATGAGCTCCATTGGCGTTCCGGATTCTCCGAAGGTGTCGTTGACAGCAACATATTCCTGAGGTACTGGGTGCTTTCTGCTCAATACCTGAGAAACAGCCTCTCCCAAACCACCATTCATCATGTGCTCTTCTGCAGTAACTACACAACCTGTTTTAGCCACCGATTTTAAAATAGCGGCTTCGTCGAGTGGTTTAATGGTGTGCATATTGATCAGCTCAGCTGAAATTCCAATTGCATGCAATTCTTTAAGTGCTTCAATAGATTTCCAAACCATGTGGCCACAAGCGATGATGGTTACGTCAGTACCTTCTGCTAAAACATCTGCTTTCCCGATGACAAACTCCGCGTCTGGCTTCACAAAAATAGGCATCACAGGGCGGCCAAAACGCAAATAAACCGGGCCTTCGTGAGCGGCAATGGCAATTGTGGCTTGTTTGGTCTGATTGAAGTCGGCAGGTACAATAACGGTCATGTTTGGCAACATGCGCATCATGCCGATGTCTTCTAAAACTTGGTGCGTTGCGCCGTCTTCTCCGAGCGTAAGGCCCGCGTGTGAAGCACAAATTTTAACGTTTTTCTTGGAGTAAGCGACAGACTGACGGATTTGGTCGTATACGCGGCCGGTAGAAAAATTGGCAAACGTACCTGTAAAAGGAATTTTGCCGCCGATGGTCATGCCGGCTGCTAGGCCAATCATGTTGGCTTCGGCAATTCCTGTTTGAAAGAAACGGTCAGGATGAGCCTTTTGAAACGCATCCATTTTAAGCGAGCCCGTGAGGTCTGCACAAAGTGCTACTACATCTGGGTTTTGCTGGCCTAATTCGGCCAAACCTTCGCCAAATCCTGAACGGGTGTCTTTGTTTCCGAGTACTTCAAATTCCATTGTTATAAAGTTAGATTAGTGATTTTAAGGGATGTGATTGTAAATTTCTTTTCTTTTGTATAGGCGCTGGAGCGCTGGTCTTTTTCACGATACACTACTTTGTAGGTGCCGGGCTGTAGTTTGATGCTACCTGTTGTTTGGTTGTATTTCAAATCGTAAACCCACTCCCACTGACCCGGGTTGCGTTCGTAAAACAACTGGCCCACAATTCCTTTTGGTGCTTGATATACAAATTGACCTGCAGCAGGCACATCAAAACTTGTCATTTTGGATTGCTCTATGAGCACTTCTTTGTAGGTGCGTGGCAGGGTGAGTATTTCTAGCTGATAGGTGCCAACTAAATATTTTTGGATATCGCCAAGTTGCTGCACATGGAGTGTTTTGCTGGAGGAGGTCTCTAAAATACGGGTCTCTAAAATGGTGCCCTCTGGACTTTTTATAGAGGTAATTTTGAGCTGGCCCTGCCCTGCTGGCACTTGGATCACGTTATGGGTGTGCGGCACAATAGTAATGTTGTTTTTGGCAATAGCGGGAATAGTTGCCACACGCAAGTCATATTTGATTTTGGGATCGAGCACTAAAGTATCGGGCAAGCCTTTGCGGTTGAGGGTGTGCTCGTAGGTATATTTGAGATTGGTGGTGCCGGTTTCGTAGAGAAACATGCTGACGTCGGTCTCGAGGGGCTTGCCTTCAACGGTATTGAGATTGATCTGAACTGTAGTATTGAGCAGCGCTTTAGTTAAGATATTGGAGAGTACATTTTCAAATGCTGCTTTGCTCTCGGCGTCTGTGTAACTGCCGATACACTCGAATTTATCGAGGTAGCTGAGGTCCATGCCGAGGCCAATTACAAATGGTGTAACCTTCACGCCTTTTTCTCGGAGTTTGCGCGCAATTATACACGGATCGTTGTCGCAAGACTCTAAACCATCGGTAATGAGAATGATGAAATTGCGAGCAAGTGTATCCGGGAAATCAGCAGCTGCGGCTTCTAGCGAACGTGCAATTGGCGTGGCGCCCTTTGCCTGTAGTCCTTTGATTTTTGCCTTGATGGGGTCGATATTCGAAGGGCCAAAAGCGACTTCAAGCTTGGTGTCTTGGCAATCTTGATAAGTGTTGGTGACGTTTGATTGATGCCCGTAGACGCGCAAAGCGAGCTCTAGGTTTGGGACGCCGCGTAAATTTTCAACACTTTTGGTCAGGACATCTTTGGCCGCCGCCATTCTCGTTTGGTTGTTCCAATCGAGATTCATAGAGTTGGAGGCATCTAAGATAAAGAGAATGCGCGTAGTGGTTTGGGCCCAGCCGAAGCTGAAAATAGTCAGAAATATGAAGCCCCAAACCGCTTTCACTAGTAGTCTCCGAGGGTTTCTTCGAGTTGGTTGAGCGCCACTTGAAGCTGCTCTGCATTTGGTGCAACGCCGTGCCATTTGTGAGATCCTACCATGTAATCAACACCCTGACCCATTTCGGTTTTCATGATAATGACGACTGGTTTACCTTTTCCGCTTAAAGCTTTGGCTTGTTGCATGGTGCTGCGAATGCTGTCAAAATCATGTCCATCCATGTGCAATACTTCCCAACCAAAGGCCACCCATTTTTGGTGAAGGTCACCTAAAGAAAGTACGTCGTCGACGTCGCCATCGATCTGGCGGCCGTTGGCATCTATGGTTGCAATAATGTTGTCAATTTTATTGGCTGCGGCATACATAGCTGCTTCCCAAATTTGACCTTCTTGCAACTCGCCATCGCCATGAAGCGTGTAAACTATAGTTGGATCTTGGTTGAGTTTTTTGATTTGAGCTGCACCGATACCAACAGATAAGCCTTGGCCTAGTGAACCTGAAGCCATGCGAATGCCTGGTAGGTTTTTGTCGGTAGATGGATGCCCTTGAAGGCGTGTACCTAACTTGCGAAAAGTGCCAAGTTCGGAAACAGGAAAGTAACCTGCTCTAGCAAGTACGCTATACCAAACTGGTGAAATATGGCCATTTGATAAAAAGAAGAGGTCTTCGTTTTTGCCGTCCATTTGAAAACCAGTGGCATTGTGCTGCATTTGCTCAAAATAGAGGTATGTTAAAAAATCAGTGCAACCTAATGAGCCACCTGGATGCCCTGAATTGACAGCCGAAACCATTCTAACGATATCTCTTCTAACCTGTGAGGCAATGCCTGCCAATGCTGTATTTTCCATGATAAATATTTGTACTTTTCGAGCAACAAAGCTACGTTTTATTAACTTTGCTTATTATTTAAAACTTTAAACATTTGATGCAACTTTTCAACGACGAGTTACGTCATCAAACGAATTCTATTTTATATGAAACTATTTTACGCCGTTTTATTTGCATTTTTGAGCCTTACATCTTGGTCTCAAACTACCGAGTCTCAACTTAGCAAAAGTTATTCCAAAGAGGAAATCGCACAATTTAAAGAAACAAACACCTTGCCGCTATACGAGTACGCGCTTACCCATGCTTGTTATTTAATTGATGCCCCACAAGGTAAAGATGTTAGTCAGTTTCAAGTTTTTGATTTGCAATTGCCCCAAGATCCAGAACCAATAGTTTTTACCAATTTTGGTATTCGTATTTTAGATAGAACGCAATACTATTCAGTGATAAACACCAACAAAATCTTGGTTGTTAAGTCCAAAAATATCCTTTCATTAGAAATGCAAAATCAGAAAAAATGAAATTAATTCTACCCTCCATTCTTTTTGTATTTGCGTTCATTTCTTCGGTCAATGCGCAAGTCACACTTACTTTAACCGGTCCAGACTACAATTCAACCAACCCGCTTAACTGTTCAGGTATTGTTCCAACAGGAGGTACCAACTTCATTGACGGCGCCGGTAACTACGCCCCAAACATGAACGAAACCCTAGTACTTTGTCCTGACCTCACACAAGGCTCTAAAGTTTCGATTGCTTTTGCTACCAATATTGGCTTTGAATGGGATGTGCATCCTACAGATACCCTTTACATTTACGACGGGGCTTCAACTGCTGCTCCATTGCTTGGCGCTTACAATAGCGGCACCAATCCAGTTGGGCTGTTTGCACAAGCATCATGGAACAACCCAACGGGCTGTCTTACTTTACGCTTCAAATCAAATGGTGCCAATGAAGGTACCGGCTGGGTAGCAAACGTTGCTTGCGGTAACCCACCCCAACCCATCGTTCCACATGTGGAAGCATTTAAAAATGGAGGCGGCAATAACATCATGAACCCTCTAGATACAGGTTTTGTAGATCTTTGCCCTGGAGATAGCGTATTGCTCAAAGCCTTGCCTGGTTTTCCTTATTCTTTAGAAAACACCAATACTGGCTATTCGCAAACCAACAACAACTGTACTTTTACTTGGACAATTGGTGGCGTAGGCCAATTCACTGGCGACCAAATCTGGTTTTCGCCAAATGCAAACACAGGCTACTACGTCGACCTCGCTGTAACCGATCAGTTTCCGCAAACAATTCACTCGAACTTCAAAATCCGTGTATCAATTCCACCCATTTTTGCCGGTACAGGGCCGCTAGAAGACACCGTATGTTTGGGTCAAAATTCTTATTTGGTGGGTGGTGTCACGGCACAAGACACCGTCGGTATTGAAATCCCTGGTGGAACCTTCCAAATCGGCGGATCTTTTGCTGGGCTAACGTTTCTACCTGACGGAGCGGGGCAGGTGTATCAAACAGACATCCCTATGTCTGGGTTTGACTCTACCGCAGTCATTGCCTCCGGCGCAGACATCGAGCAAATATGCTTGGATATCGAACACTCGTTCATCGGTGACCTTGAAATCGCACTCACGTGTCCGAATGGAACTACCGTGTCAATTATGAACACTTATAGTGGGAATCCTAGTTGGGGTGCTTTAGTACCTGGTGGTTGTAGTGGTGGTGGCACATTTTTAGGAAATGATACAAATATTGACGGTGGTAATCCAGGCTCACCAGTTTGGAGCTACTGCTTCTCCCCTACCAACAATACGTTCAATACCATTTGTGCAGAAAATGCAGCCGGCAATACAGTTATCAATGATTACGGAAACACCTCGATGAATCCGAACGGCGTATACCTTCCAGACGGCGACTTTAATCAGTTTGCAGGCTGCCCAATTAACGGCAACTGGACCATAACGGTTCAAGACAACCAAGGAATTGACGACGGCTATATCTTCTCTTGGGGAATTTACTTTAATTCCTCCCTTTATCCAGAAAGCGAAGGATATCAAAATTATATTGTAACCGAAAGCTGGGCATCTGACCCCACCATTATCTCCGGACAAAACGATACCCTCATCGTGATACAGCCAAGTGTAGCCGGCATCACTAATTATACCTACAACGTTACCGACAACTTCGGTTGTAATTACGACACCACTGTTTCTTTTGTTGTTTTGCCTCGCCCTGCCATCTTTTCAGATACAGCCATTTGCCATTACAGCTATTTTGTTGGCAATACGACATCATATGCCGGAGGGCAATGGTATGCTTTAGATACGGCGGTTCATTTCCTTCCTAATACCTTCGTCGATAACCCCGAAATCATGACCTACAATATGGGTGGTGTATTCCCTGTATTTTACGTAGACAATGCTTGCCAAGACACCATAACAAGTAGTATAGAATTCATGCCTTATGTCTATACAGCCATTCTAGATTCAGCAATTTGTCAGGGGTCAAGTCTTTGGCTCAACCCTTATGTAATCAATACACCGCCGCTACAAAGTGGCTACAGCCCGCCAATTAATGGACAATGGTGGGATGGCAGCACTGAAGTGCCAAGATTAGCTACAGAAGCTGGCAATTACATCTACACCGCTCAAAATTCCTGCAACACCATCAGCGATACCTCTAATATTACGTACAAACCTTGCGATATCACTGCGCCAAACATCGTAGTGTTGTCTTCTCAGACTGGTAACGAAGCATTCTTTGTGAATTATGAAGGTATTTCGTCGTTTAATTGTACCATCCTCAACCGCTGGGGCAACGTTATTTTTGAATACACCAATCCGGCTGAAAAATGGTACGGCAAGACTACTTCTGGCGAAACTGTTGAAGAAGGCACTTACTTTTACCGCATAGATGCTACCCTAGATGGCGGAATTGAGCTTCAAAAACACGGATTTGTCGTGCTGAAGTACTAACATTGCTTATTTTTGTGGCAAAACCATACCAATGATCAGTTTTGCGGACGAAATCAAGCAAGGAATTCCTCAAGAACTTCCAACTCCTAAAGTTTGGGATGCGCAAGTCAATCACGCGCCTAAGCGCAAAGAAATCTTAAGCCCTGCGGAGAAAAAATTGGCAATTGCCAATGCCTTGCGGTATATTCCGAAAGCTCAACATGCCGTTTTGGCTAAAGAATTTGCGCAAGAACTCGCGCACTACGGCCGCGTTTATATGTACCGCTTTATGCCGGAACATCCCATATTCGCAAGACCAATTCACGAATACCCAGGTAAATCAGAGCAGGCAAAAGCCATTATGCTCATGATACAAAACAATCTTGATCATCGCGTGGCCCAACACCCACACGAACTCATTACTTACGGCGGAAACGGCGCCGTTTTTCAAAACTGGGTTCAATACCGTTTGGTCATGCAGTATTTGTCCGAAATGACAGACGAACAAACACTCGTGATGTACTCGGGGCATCCGATGGGCTTGTTTCCCTCGCATCCGAATGCGCCACGCGTGGTGGTAACAAACGGAATGATGATTCCGAATTATTCCAAACCAGACGACTGGGAAAAATTCAATGCACTAGGCGTCACGCAATACGGCCAAATGACCGCAGGTTCGTACATGTATATTGGGCCACAAGGAATTGTTCATGGCACCACTATCACCGTTCTGAATGCGGTGCGCCGCATGGCTAAAAACCGCGATGACATCAAAGGAAAACTATTTTTAACCGCCGGTTTGGGCGGCATGTCCGGGGCCCAACCTAAAGCGGGCAATATTGCGGGTGTTATTTCTGTAACTGCAGAAGTGAATCCAAAAGCGGCGCATACCAGACACGAACAAGGTTGGGTAGATGAAATCATCACTGATTTAGATGTGTTGGTAGCAAGAGTAAAAAAGGCGCAAGCTGCCAAAGAGGTGGTTTCTATTGCTTACCTAGGTAACGTAGTCGACGTCTGGGAAAAATTCGACGAAACGGGCGTTCATGTTGACCTCGGCTCAGACCAAACTTCTTTGCACAATCCTTGGGCGGGGGGTTATTATCCGGCTGGTCTAGACTTCGATCAGGCCAACTACCTCATGGCAAACGATCCTGAATTATTTAAAACTTATGTGCAAGAAAGTTTGAGACGCCATGCAGCTGCAGTAAACAAACACACCGACCGCGGCACGTATTTCTTCGACTACGGCAATGCCTTTTTACTAGAATCATCCAGAGCAGGTGGTGATGTCATGGCCGCCAACCACATCGACTTCAAATATCCATCATACATTCAAGATATTCTTGGGCCAATGTGCTTTGACTTTGGTTTTGGGCCCTTCCGTTGGGTTTGTGCCAGCGGTGACCCACTCGACCTCGAAAAAACAGATGCCATTGCTTGTGCAGTTCTAGAAAAAATGATGCAAGAATGTCCAGAAGAGATCCAACAGCAAATGGCTGACAACATTCAATGGATCAAAGGGGCACAAGAAAATAAATTGGTCGTCGGGTCGCAAGCACGTATTTTATACGCCGATGCAGAAGGCCGCATGCGCATCGCCGCTGCCTTTAATGAAGCCATTGCCCGCGGCGAAATTGGCCCTGTTGTCTTAGGCCGCGACCACCACGATGTTTCGGGCACCGATTCACCATACCGCGAAACATCGAATATCTACGACGGCTCGCGCTTTACCGCAGACATGGCTATTCAAAATGTAATTGGAGACAGCTTTAGAGGCGCCACTTGGGTGAGTATCCACAACGGCGGCGGCGTAGGCTGGGGCGAAGTCATTAACGGCGGTTTCGGGATGTTATTAGACGGCTCAGAACAAGCACAGCGCAACCTCACGAGCATGTTACATTGGGACGTCAATAACGGCATTGCCAGACGCAATTGGGCACGCAATGAAAACGCCATTTTTGCCATCAAACGCGCCATGGAAGCAGAACCACTTTTGAAAGTAACACTTCCAAATTTGGTTGACGACGAATTACTAGACGATCTTTACTAAAGTTCCGTACGTTCACTTATTTTTTTGGAAACGCAGCCCTGAGGTAAGTTCCTTTGCTAGTCGGCATCTCAAAATGCAAGATTTCAGCAATTGTGGTCGAGATGTCAATCATTTCGGCTTCTTCGCTTACCACAACACCTTTAGGGGTGTCTGGCCCCAAAACCAATAAGGAAATATGACGGCAACCCTCACAACGGCAACCATGATTTACAAAGCCAGAGCGCACGCCATCTAGATGTCGGCCGTGGTCATTGGTAATCATTAAAGTAGTTTGATCTTTGAGCACAGGATTTTCTTGGATCATTTGCCAAAGTTTGGCGGCATATTGATCCGATTGCGTAATGGACTCCAGGTACTTTTCCCAGTTGTTGGCATGCCCGTAGACATCTACGGCCAACAGATTAATGAGCATGAGCTGAGGTGGGTTTGTGCCCTGAACCAACTCCGTTACTTTGGCAAAAGTTTTGTCGTCGCGGCCGTAACCCAAGCCATTGCCGTTGGGGCCGCAATAGGTTGGTGCTACAAACTGATTGTGCCATTTTTTGTGAGAGGTGTTGACCAACACATCTAGTTTGCCCTTACTGGCCACAACATACGCCGCGGAAGAATCTTTGCCGCTCGCCTGTAAGTAATACTGAAAAATATTGGGTTGTTTCGGCAAGGCCGTTCCCGAATTCGATATGCGCTGATAAGTACCTGTTACGATTGCCGTATGACCCGGAACGGTGTATGTTGGGCCATTATTTCTGAAATCGGCATAAAATGTACCCTCTTTCTTGAGTGAATCACAAAGAAGTGGGCTGTATTTACAAGTAGGTTCGCCGTAGGTTTCGGAATAGCGCGGCCCATCTATAACCAACACAAAGACGTATTTGGTCTTGTAATTGGTTTGGGTATTTTGTGCGTAGGCTTTGGCCGTCCAAAAAAAGGCAGTTAGGCCCAAGAAAATCATACTTTTCATTGGCTAAAAATACACAGAAAACACCAAAGAAGTTGCTTTCTTAAATGCGCTGTAATTTAAGCGCGGTTTGAGGTTTGCTATTGCTTGAACATTTCAAGATATAGAAACCAACCTGTGGCAAAGTCAATTGTTCGACCGTATTTGTAGCCTTAAATGCTCGGATCAATTTGCCAGATACATCAAATAATTCTAGCAGATCATTGGCTTGAAGGCCTTTAATTTGGAGTGTTTCGGAAGTTGGGTTCGGATACACCTCAATTGAAGTAACTTCTAACTCATTTATGCCGGCAAGATTCGCATCATAGACAACCCGAATGGGGATGCTTTTTGTTACCGTCTGAGCAGGTGTGCCGTTGTCCGTGGTTTCAATCTGAATGTGATACAAGCCAGGTTGAACACCAGTTGCATCAAAGGTGAGGTCGAATCCAGTGAATTCATTGCTGACACTGTTCGTGAGGTAAGTAAGTGCAGTTGGTTCGTCACAAGTGATGTTTGTGGTTAGTATTTGACCTATTTCTGGCGTACTGATGCCAATAGAAAAATCAACCGCATTCAAACTTTTCAAAGTGTCACCGGTATACACATCTATAGTATCACAAATGCCACTGCTCATGACGAGTGGAGGAATATTCGAATTTGTATTCGCTAAATCAAAGTAGATTTCCTGTCCATCTAAAAAATCAACACCATCATTTGCACTGTAAGGTCCATCGAAAGCAGCACCTGCAGCATCAAATTGCCCTACCTGAAAATAATTAATGCCATTGCCAATATTAACACCTACCGTAGCGGGTGAGCCACCAAAACCGTTTGCACCGCCCGATGCAGAACCTGTAGTCCATTGCATGTCGCCATAGCAAAAAGAAACGTTATTGCCGTTCGGAATTAGGGTGTCTAGGCCGTCAGAGATGATCAATTGAAAAGTATTGAGTTTGTCATCCATCATGGAAAAGTAACCAACATGATCCCAAACAATAATTAACGAATGAGGATTCATTTTGTACCAAACATTACCACCATTTGTAGATCGTGTATCAACATCAGCCCAAAACGGTGATATCATGTTAAAAGATGGGTCTGGAAATGAATTCGCCGTAAATGTAAAATACGGTTGTAAAAAAGAGATGTTTCCGTTGTTGTTGATGTAAAGACTGTCGTAATTGGTGCCATAAAAACTGAAGTTAAATGGCAATTGAATACTGTTCGAATAGTTGTCGTCGTTGGGCAGCATTGCCAACTGAAAAGTAGAATCTAAGGGTATGAGGCAGTCGCACAAGCCGGTTTTTTGACCTTGGGGGCCAGTGTAACGTTGCGTTCCTACTGCTGAGCTTGGTGCTATAATTTCGGCGCCAGTAAGTGCGTTGTTTTGTTTAAGGACTTGATATTGCTTGGAGTCTATAACTAACTTTTGAGCGCTTAACATTTGAAAAAGAAACAAACTACAGAAAAAATAAAATGGACGCATAGCGTTGTTTTTTAATAAGTTGAGTGTTAAATTAAGTCAATAAATTCAAAAAAGCTAAAATCTTTGATGTCAAAATCAGCCAAAAGAAAAACAAGGGCGTAATTTCTTTGTTTAAATCTTTGGTTGCAATACCATTAAAGTGGTAAATTTGCAGCAAACAAAGTGTTTTATTTATAATTAATCTAAATAAAAACGAGATGTTAACCGTAACAGATGCTGCCAAAAAACAGTCGATTCGCCTCATGGAAGACGAACAAAAAATTGGCTATTTTATTCGAGTAGGTGTTCAAGGCGGAGGTTGCTCTGGCCTTATGTATCAACTTACTTTTGACAACCAAGAACACGAAGGCGATATGTCTTTTGAAAATAATGGTGTTAAAGTCGTGGTTGATAAAAAAAGTTACCTCTATTTAGTAGGTACTACCCTTGATTTTTCAGGAGGCCTCAATGGTAAAGGATTTGTATTTCAAAATCCGAACGCTGATAGAACATGTGGTTGTGGTGAATCCTTTTCCGTATAAAGATGTCAAACTATACTGAAAACGAACTCGCCAAAGACCTCGAAAACCAAGAATATAAATTTGGTTTTGTCACTGACATCGAGGCAGATACTGTGCCAATTGGCTTAAACGAAGACATTATTAGACTCATTTCGTCTAAGAAAAATGAGCCTGAGTGGTTACTTAACTACCGCCTCAAAGCTTTTGCTATTTGGCAAGAAATGACTGAACCAGAATGGGCACATGTGCAGTACCAAAAGCCCGATTTTCAGGCTATCTCCTACTACTCTGCTCCGAAACAAACCAAAAAATACGAATCCTGGGACGACGTCGATCCTGAAATGAAAGAAACCATGAAAAAATTGGGGATTTCAATGGAAGAACAACAACGCCTCACTGGTGTTGCCGTGGACTTCGTCATGGACTCCGTTTCTGTCGCAACATCATTTAAAGAAAAACTCAGTGAGCTCGGAATCATCTTTTGCTCATTCTCAGATGCGGTTCAAGAACATCCTGAACTTGTTCAAAAATATATGGGCACTGTCGTTCCGAGTACAGATAATTTTTATGCTGCACTCAACGGCGCGGTATTTACCGACGGCTCATTTTGTTACATTCCAAAAGGTGTTCGCTGCCCCATGGAACTTTCAACCTATTTCCGTATCAATGCGGGAGGTACCGGGCAATTTGAACGCACCCTTGTGGTTGCCGACGAAGGCGCCTACGTTTCATATCTCGAAGGTTGTACCGCGCCTCAACGCGACGAAAACCAATTGCATGCAGCTGTAGTTGAACTCATTGCATTAAATGATGCCGAGATTAAATACTCTACAGTGCAAAACTGGTACCCCGGAGATAAAGAAGGGAAAGGTGGCGTCTTTAATTTTGTAACCAAACGCGGTATTTGTGAAACAAATGCTAAAATCTCCTGGACCCAAGTTGAAACAGGTTCGGCTGTTACCTGGAAATACCCTTCTTGCATCTTAAAAGGGGACCATTCAGTTGGTGAATTTTACTCTGTAGCCGTCACCAATAACTACCAACAAGCTGATACCGGAACTAAAATGGTGCATCTTGGTAAAAACACCAAATCAACAATTATATCCAAAGGTATTTCGGCAGGCAAATCTCAGAATTCATACAGAGGTTTAGTTCAAATACATAAAGGTGCGCAAAACGCTCGCAATTTTTCGCAGTGCGACTCTCTTTTGATGACCGACGAATGCGGTGCACATACTTTTCCGTACATAGAATGTAAAAATCCAAGTGCCAAAATTGAACACGAAGCTACTACATCAAAAATTGGCGAAGACCAACTTTTTTATTGTATGCAACGTGGTATCAGCGAAGAAAAAGCCATTAGCTTAATCGTGAATGGTTACTGCAAAGAAGTCCTCAACCAATTGCCTATGGAATTTGCGGTAGAAGCTCAAAAACTATTAGCTATCAGTTTGGAAGGTAGCGTAGGTTAAATAGCACATATTTAGAACATTAGATCAGCTTATACAAAATGATAAAAATCGAAAATTTACACGCTAGCATTAACGGGAAAGAAATTCTCAAAGGACTTAATCTTGAGGTTAAGGCCGGCGAAGTACATGCGATCATGGGGCCAAACGGCGCAGGTAAAAGTACGCTCGCTTCTGTACTTGCCGGACGTGAAGATTACGAAATAACAGCCGGCAGCGTTACTTTCTTGGGCAAAGATCTCCTTGAACTCGCTACCGAAGACCGCGCACGTGAAGGCTTGTTTCTTGCTTTCCAATATCCAGTAGAAATACCAGGTGTCAGCAACGTCAATTTCTTAAGAACCGCCCTCAACGAAAAACGCGCCTACCACGGACAAGATCCCATTTCTGCAAAAGACTTTATGGCACTCGTTCGCGAAAAATCTGCACTCGTAGAGCTCGATGCCAAATTAGCATCTAGAGCAGTTAATGAAGGATTTTCAGGCGGAGAAAAGAAACGCAACGAGATTTTTCAGATGGCCATGCTCGAGCCAAAATTAGCCGTTCTAGACGAAACAGATTCCGGTTTGGATATCGATGCACTTCGTATAGTTTCACAAGGTGTAAATGCGCTCAAAAGCCCTGAAAACGCTAGTATTGTAATCACCCACTACCAACGCCTACTCGACTACATCATTCCAGATGTTGTACACGTACTTTACGACGGTAAAATTGTCAAATCTGGCCCCAAAGAACTCGCACTAGAATTAGAAGAGCGTGGTTACGACTGGATCAAAGATAGCTTGTAAGATGGAGACGCTCGTTAGCAACAAACTCATGCAATTCGTTGCCGATTTAGGCCCGACCAAATTGCAAGTGCCGCAGTCGCTTCAAGAGGCTGCTCAGGCTTATCTCCAAGGTCAAGATTTCCCGTCAACAAAAGCCGAGCGCTTTAAATATACACGCCTCGCTAAATTATCCAATGCCCAATTGAGTGGCGCTCATCAGCTAGACGCTGCTCAATTAGAGGAGTACTGCGTTTTGACTGATGCTTACACGATTTACGTCAACAACGATCAAATTAAGATACCTCAAAACCTACCGATAGGTTTAGAAATCAGCTTGAATATACAAGATTCGGGTACTTTCCACGAGGCTAGTTTTTATGACATTTTTGGTGCGCTTAACATCCTTCATGCACAAAACGGCATCAATATTTCACTTGCCAAAAATTGCACTTTAGACAAACCGATTCAAATTGTTCAAGTAAACAGCGGGGGCAAATACTTTTACCGCCACCATTTTAACTTTGGTGAAAATTCAGAAGCATCTGTATACTTTTTATCCAAAAGTAAAGCTGACACAAATAGTTTTTCTCATACACATTTTCAATACGATATCGCTAAGTCTGCACGCATCAAGGTAACTAAAATTCAAGATTGTACCATAGGGCATTTTGACTTCAATGAAGACCGTGCAAAGCAAGATGCAACCTCACACTTTGAAATCAATACCCTCACTTTAGATGGCAGTTTTGTGCGTAATGATGCCATGGTTGCCGTGCAAGGTGAACATGCCCAAACATATCTCAATGGTGCCTACTGGCTCAAAGAAGAACAACACGTAGCCAACTACACCACCATCGATCACCAAGTCGCCAACTGTGAGTCTTTTGAAACCTACAAAGGTGTAGCAGCAGATCGCTCTACTGCAGTTTTTAACGGCAAGGTATTTGTGCGTAAGGATGCCCAAAAAACCAACGCGTATCAGAGCAATGCGAATGTGTTGCTTTCTGAAAACGCGAGTGTCAATTCCAAGCCAGAATTAGAAATCTACGCCGACGACGTGAAATGCTCGCACGGCTCCACCACAGGCCAACTAGACGACAACGCATTATTTTATCTGCGCGCAAGGGGCCTGAGTGCTGCATCTGCCAAAACTTTACTGCTGCAAGCATTTATGGAAGATGTATTGACATATGTAAAGCACGAAGAAGTATTAGCCTATGTGCATATGCGCATTGGAGAACGCTTCAATTGGAGATATTAAGCACATTTAAATATCCATTAAACAAAAAAAGAGCGCTGAAATAGCGCTCTTTTTTTGTTTAATGATCATAAGAAAGTCTTATCCGTTGAGGGCCTCAGCACCACCTACAATCTCGAGGATTTCGTTGGTAATGGCAGCCTGACGTGCTTTATTGTAGCTCAATTTGAGGTTTTTCTGAAGTTCACTAGCGTTGTCTGTGGCTTTGTGCATGGCAGTCATGCGCGCGCCGTGTTCAGCTGCAAATGAATCTCTGATGGCTTTGTAAAGCTGTAGCTTCATTGATTTTGGCAATAAATCTTCTACGATGTCCATTTTTGAAGGCTCAAAAATGTAGTCGCCAGCTTCTGAATCGCTTACAGTCGGAACAATTGGTAAAAATTGTTCTGTTTCGATGTTTTGCGTGGCTGCATTGATAAAACGGTTGTATACCAACACAACTTTATCGAAAGACTTATTGAGGAATTGCGCCATGATCTCTTCTGCGATTTGGGCAACTACCTCAAAGCGTAGGTCAGCGTAGACATCTTCCATGTTGTCCAACGTGTCGTTGGTATAGAAGTTTGGCGTGCGCTTGTAAACATCTTTGATTTTTTTACCCACACAGAAAACAGAGACGTCTTTTCCAGCGTAATCTTCGGCGATCAAAACACCAACACGCTTGATGATGTTGTTATTGAAACCACCGCACAAACCTCTGTTAGAGGTAATGCCGATAATCAGAATTTTGTTTTCTTCGCGTTGTTCTGCGTAAGCATTTTCAGAGAGGTCTAGGCTAGCACTTAAGTTTTCGAGGATTTCGCGCAATTTGCCCGCATAAGGACGCATTTGCGTTACGGCATCTTGTGCGCGTTTCAATTTGGCAGCAGACACCATCTTCATGGCAGAGGTAATCTGCATGGTGGAGCCAACTGAACTGATGCGGTTACGTATTTCTTTTAGATTCGCCATTCTAATCCTAAATTAAGGCTTTAATTATGCAAATTTAGCAGCTACTTCTTTGGCTGTTTTTGTCAAAACGGCCTCGATTTCGTCTGTGTATTTTCCTGCTTTGAGCGCAACAAGTGTATCTGCGTGGTTGGCCTCAAGTACAGTAAGGTAATCTTTCTCGAATTCTTTGATTTTAGCTACCGGAACTGGTTGCATAAGACCTTTCACACCTGCGTAGATGATGGCAATTTGCTTTTCTACTGGGTATGGGTCACCTTCGCGTTGCTTCAAGATTTCTACGTTACGTGCTCCTTTGTCTAGGACAGCTTTAGTAGCTGCATCGAGGTCGGAACCAAATTTAGCAAATGCTTCGAGTTCGCGGTATTGTGCTTGGTCTAGCTTCAAGGTACCGGCAACTTTCTTCATTGATTTAATTTGAGCAGAACCTCCTACACGTGATACAGAGATACCAACGTTGATAGCCGGACGGATACCAGAGTTGAATAAATCGGATTCGAGGAAGATCTGACCATCGGTAATGGAGATCACGTTAGTTGGGATATAAGCAGAGACGTCACCAGCTTGCGTTTCAATGATCGGAAGCGCAGTAAGTGAACCACCACCACGAACTTTGTCTTTCAAAGATGCAGGTAGGTCGTTCATTTGCTTAGCGATGTTGTCGTCGGCGATTACTTTTGCAGCACGCTCGAGCAAACGAGAGTGAAGGTAGAATACATCACCAGGGTACGCCTCGCGTCCTGGCGGACGACGTAATAATAGAGAGACCTCGCGGTAAGCAACTGCTTGCTTAGAAAGGTCATCATAAACAATAAGTGCAGGTTTTCCTAAATCGCGGAAGTATTCTCCGACAGCAGCACCGGTCATTGGCGCGTAAAACTGCATTGGAGCTGGATCTGACGCGTTGGAAGCAACTACAGTTGTGTAGGCCATTGCACCCGCATCTTCTAATTTCTTCACAATACCTGCTACAGTAGAACCTTTTTGGCCGATAGCAACATAAATACAGTAAACAGGCTCACCGCGATCGTAAAATTCGCGTTGGTTGATGATTGCATCGATAGCAACAGTGGTTTTACCAGTTTGGCGGTCACCGATGATAAGCTCACGTTGACCACGACCAATTGGAATCATGGCATCTACTGCTTTGATACCTGTTTGAAGTGGTTCAGTTACAGGCTGACGGAAGATAACGCCTGGCGCCTTGCGCTCGATTGGCATTTCGAAAAGTTCGCCTTGGATTGGTCCTTTACCGTCGATTGGTTGTCCGAGTGTGTCTACAACACGACCCACCATACCATCACCAACTTTAACTGATGCAATTTTACCCAAACGACGTACGGTGTCACCTTCTTTAACGCTAGAAGAACGACCAAGCAATACTGCTCCGACGTTGTCTTCTTCGAGGTTAAGTGCAATTCCTTGCATGCCACCATCGAATTCAATGAGTTCGCCGTATTGAACGCCGTTCATGCCGTAAATGCGTGCAATACCATCTCCTACCTGAAGTACCGTTCCTACTTCTTGCAATTCAGCTTCTGAGCGGAAACCTGAGAGTTGTTCTCTCAATATTGCGGAAACTTCTGCTGGTTTAATATCTGCCATGTGTACTTATTTTTTTGTCTGTTGACGATTATACGAATTGTTGTTTTAAGCGCTGAAGTTGACTTGCAACTGAAGCATCTATTTGGTGGTCGCCCATGCGAACTATGAAACCACCAATTAAGTCGGCGTCGATTTCTTCGGTAATTTCAGGAGTGCCGGTGATGGCAGCTGAAATTTTAGAAAGAATAGACTGTTTGGTGCTCTCTTCTAATTGTTGGGCGCTGATAATTGTAATTGGCACTATTCCGCGCTGCGCTTTGAGCTGGGCAATGAATTGCTTGGCGATGTCAATCATGACGGTCTCGCGGCCATTGTTGGTTACCAAGGATAGGAAATCAATGGTGGTTTGGTTGAAGTCAGGAAAGATTTGCTTGATAACTGCAATCTTTTTATCGATGTTGATGAGTGGAGAATTCAAGAAAATTTGAAAATCATGCGCCTCATTAGACACTTTCAAGAGTTGAAGGATGTCTGCTTCGATGAGCTCCACTTTATTGTGCTCGGTAGCCAACTCTAAAAGAGCCTTGGCATAACGTACAGCAGCTTTATTGGACTTCATGGATTAGTTCATTTTGATTTCGCCAGCAAGTTGCGTTGCAAGGGCTTTTTGTTTGTCGTCAGAACCGAGTTCGTGACGAACTACTTTTTCAGCAATTTCTAATGAAAGACTTGCTACGTGGTTTTTGATTTCAGCCATTGCAGCAGCTTTTTCGCTGTTGATGTTTTGGCGAGCAGACTCTACAATTTTAGCAGCTTCGTCTTTTGCTTTGCCTTTAGCTTCTTCTACCATGTGGTTTGCAGCTTCTTTAGCCTCTTTTAAAATTTGATCGCGTTCTGCGCGAGCAGCTTTTAAAATTTGGTCGTTCTCTGCTTTGAGCGCTTGCATTTCTGCTTTTGTTTTTTCAGCGAGTTCGAGGGCATCAGTGATATTTTGCTCGCGGGTATTGACCGCATTTAAAATTGGTTTCCAAGCAAATTTGGCCAACAAGAAAAGTAAAAGGCTAAATGTGATGCCTGTCCAAACGAGTAAACCAAAATCAGGTAATATCAAATCCATTTTTCTGTGTTTTTAAATTTTAAAAAAAGGAAACCGCAACCAACCGTTGCAGTTTCCTTTTGAGTTTAATTACGCTTTTGCTCCAAGAAGACCAACTACGACTCCAAACAATGCAACACCTTCGATAAGTGCCGCTGCGATGATCATCGCTGTTTGAATTTTACCAGCTGCTTCTGGGTTGCGCGCAATACCTTCTACTGCAGAACCACCGATACGACCGATTCCAAGACCTGCGCCTAAAACTGCCAAACCAGCTCCGATTGCTGCAATACTACCAAACATTCCTGTCATTGTATATAATTTAAAAGGTTACTAATTAATGGTGCGCTTCTTCAACGGCAGCCCCAATAAACAATGCAGAAAGCATTGCAAAGAGGAAGCCTTGTAAGAAAGCCACGAGGATTTCAAGCACCGAGATAAACAAAGCCATCGGCACAGACAAACCTGCCCAAGCGATATTTTTGTTGATAAAGATGATGGAAATCAAAGCTAATACGATAATGTGGCCTGCAGTGATGTTCGCAAACAAACGAATCATGAGTGCAAATGGCTTGGTGAGGATGCCAATTAATTCAATTGGAATCATGAAGATTTTCATGGGTACTGGAATGCCAGGCATCCAGAAAATATGACCCCAATAGTTTTTGTTGCCTGAAAATACGGTAACCAAAAGTGTACAAAACGCCAAGAAAAGTGTAATGGTGATGTTTCCGGTAAGGTTAGCTCCACCAGGTATAATTGGAATAAGACCCAACATATTGTTGATCCAAATAAAGAAGAAGATGGTCAACAAATAAGGTACGTATTTGTGATATTTGTGTTTGTCGATGTTTGCTTTGGCGATGTCGTCGCGGACCATAACAATGATTGGCTCCAAGAACTTAGCGATACCTTTAGGTGCCACTGCTCCGTTTTTGCGGTAAAAACGCGCTACTGCAAACATGATGAGTAAAATGAGCAACGAACCAAAAAGCAAAGAAGCTACGTTTTTAGTAACAGAAAGGTCTGTAGGGCTCGCGTTGTGTGGATGCTCGCCAACAAAATGCAATTGACCTTCTTTATTGAGTTTGTAAATTTCTTCGTGGTAAAGTGCATACCCTTTTGCCGGGCCAACACCTGCCATGTAATGATAGGTAACGCTGTCTTTGCCACGTACTTCTACTTCTTTTCCGTGGTAAAAATATTTTGAACTAAACGTTTTGAAACCGTTGTCGTGAAGGATAATTGGGAGATAAATGCTGGTGCCGCCGTGTTCTGGACCTGCAATGTGCCACTCATGCGCATCTTTGATGTGGTGCATGATCATTTCGCCAACGTTGAAGTTTTCTTCTTCTGATGCGTGCGCAAAAGGTTGAAATACAAAGAATGACAATGCGAAAACGAAGATTTGCAAAAGTGAAGAAAACTTGCCTGCCTGCTGCATTAGAATGTGTTTTTGCGTGTTTGCGAAAAAATTTTTGCAAAGGTAGTCAAACTTTCTAAAGTAACAATTTAATTTTTGAACAATTCAGGCTTGAGTTTTGCGCAATTTCTTGTAGAGTTTGATGCCTAACATCAAAAGAATACCGACGCCAAAAAAACCAATTGTTCCGGATATCCAACTGAGTTGCCCTTTGAGTACAACAATAAAGATGATGCTCACCAAAAACAAGGTGGCGACTTCATTCCATATGCGCAATTGTCCGGAGCTCCAAAGAAAGGCATTGTTTTCACAATTGCGCAACAATCTTTGAGAGTAAAAGTGATAAATCAAGAGCAAAATCACGAAACTCAGCTTGAGGTGCATCCAAGGTGCGTGCAGTAAATATGCCGGATTCAAGGCCAGCATCCAAACGCCAAAAACGACAGTAAGCACCATTGCTGGAGTGGTGATGATCCACCACAAACGCTGCATCATGATGACAAACTGTTTTTGTAGGATTCCTTTTTCAGGTTCAGCTTTATCAGTAGCTTCTCTGAAATAAATGAACAAGCGCACCATATAAAACAAACCCGCAAACCAACTCACCATAAATATAAGGTGTAGCGCTTTGATAAAGTCGTAGTTTGAGTTCAGCATGACACAAAATTAATCGAAAGCACTTGATTCATGTTATATTTGTATAAAAAGCTTCTTTATGCGCTTTCGGATACTTTTTTTACTACTTATTTTTCATTTTTCCGCGCTTTTCGCCCAAGTACAGTTGCTTTCACTCGAAGGCACCTATCAAGAAAAGAACTTAATCGTCAACAACCCCCCAATGGCCGACGGTTTTGGCTTCTGCATCAGCAAAGTGCTGGTCAATGGCGAAATTCTACCCGCCGTTATTCAAACATCCCATTTTGAAATTGACTTTCACTTATTTCATTTGAAAAAGGGAGATGAAGTTTTTGTGGTACTTGAACACGCCGCTGGTTGCGAGCCCCGCTTTTTAAACCCGAGTATATTATTGCCAAAAAGCACTTTTGAATGCACGCAAATTAGTGCGCAAAAAGATGGCAGCGTTAGCTGGACCACCACCAGCGAACATGCCGTACTCGATTTCAGCATTGAGCAATTTAAATGGGGGCGCTGGGTAGAAGTTGGCCAAGTCAAAGGAAAAGGAACCAAAGGACCCAATACCTATCAGTTTCAACTGACGCCACATTCGGGCAAAAATACAGTTAGAATTAGCCAAACCGATAGCTCAGGAAAGCCCCGGATTTCAAAGAGCACGAGCTTTACCTCTAACATTGCAGCAGTTTCGTTTAGCCCAACAAAAGTGCACTCAACACTTACTTTTAAAGCCAAAAATCAAGTCGTCAAAACCAAATATGAGATCTATGATGCCTATGGCAATCTGCTCAAAACCGGATTTGGTTCTTCGGTAGACTGCAAAAACATTGTAAGTGGTGTATACTTTATCAATTACGACAACAAGTCAGAAAAATTCATCAAAATTGAAAACTAAATGAAGCGCATTGAACACCTTGGTATCGCCGTAGAAAATTTAGAAACAGCCATTCCACTCTACGAAGCGTTGCTCAATACCTCCTGTTACAAACAAGAAGCTGTTGCATCTGAGGGTGTCAAAACCGCATTTTTTCAGGTTGGCGAATCCAAAATTGAATTGTTAGAAGCCAGTAAGCCAGACTCTCCTATTGCCAAGTTTGTAGCTAAAAATGGCCCGGGGTTTCATCATGTAGCCTTCGAGGTAGAAGATATCGAAGCGGAGCTAGAGCGGCTGCAAAAAGCCGGTTTTCAGTTGATCCATCAGAGCCCCAAAGACGGCGCCGACAACAAACGCATAGCGTTTTTACATCCCAAAGCTACGCATGGTTTGCTCGTAGAGCTTTGTCAGGAAAAAAGCGCGTAAAAGGCTGCTGCATCTTGATAGTAGTGCACTTGCAAACCGGCCTGTGTTGCGCCTTCAATGTGCTGCGGACTATCGTCAATAAAAAGTACATCGGCGGGTTCAAAACCCATTTGCTGACAAACCCAAATAAAGGTTTCCGGATGCGGTTTGCGTTTCCCGATTTCATGTGAAAGATAAATTGCGCTAAAAAAGTGCTGCATGGGTTGGGTAGTAACTTTCTGCCACGCGCGCTTCACCTCTATCCAATGCAACTCATTGGTATTGCTCAGCATAAAAAGTGGGGTTGTAGTAGATAAGCGCTCCAGTAATCTTATTTTCTCCAAAGGAAAAGAGCCCAACATGGCATTCCAAGCAGCCACAACCTGATTTGGAGAGGTGCCGGACTGCGCAAAAGGTAACACTAAATTGACGAAGTGTTGAGGTGAAATTTCACCGCATTCAAAACGATCAAAAAGCTCATTTTGAGCTAACTGCGTATAGCGCTCTTTGAAGTCACTAACGCCCAATTGCTCAAACGCTCGTTCCGTTGCGTGGTAGTCTATATCAATGAGTACCCCACCGAGGTCAAAAAGTACGGCTTTAAAGGCTTTCTGCATGATTCAAAGTTAAGTTAAAATAGCTATTTGAACCCATTCTAAATTAGCAATAATGACATTAAAATGACAATTGCCGCTGTTGTAACACTTAGCTTTGCGCTAAAGAAACGCGCCTTGTTGCAACAGCTCCATATTATCGCCTTTACGCACCGTCATCTCGATGTCAGTAAAATTGGGTTGTTACACATCGAAAAAGAGGCGCAAATTGCTCAGCTTCACGAGCTAAAAGAAGCACTTGGGCTAAAAGAACTCATGTTCTTAACCACCTGTAATCGCGTAGAAATCACCTTTGTCAATGACCAAGACCTCGACACACCTTTTCTAACGCGCTTATTACAAACACTTTATCCGAAACTTGTTCCAATTCAATTAGAAGACTTCGTGCGCAAAGCCGAGGTGTTTTCCGGAAGCTCAGCCGTACAACATGCGCTTTCTGTGGCTTCTTCTATCGACTCCCTGATCATCGGCGAGCGCGAAATCATTACTCAAGTGCGCTTAGCCTACGAACATTGCCGTGCGCTTGACCTCACCGGCGACCTCCTCCGTTTACTCATGAAAAAAGTAATCGAAACCGCCAAACAAGTCTACACCGAGACCAGCATCTCCACCAAACCTGTTTCGGTGGTTTCTTTAGCATACCAATACCTCAAACAACTCAACATACCTTTAGAAGCACGCATCCTAATTGTAGGAGCTGGTGTCACCAACACCACCATGGCGCGCTTTCTGAAAAAACACGGCTTCAAGAATTTTCAGGTATTTAACCGTTCTTTGGCAAATAGCCAAAAGTTGGCGGCTGAAATCCGTGGCAATGCCTATTCCCTAGACGAACTGTCTTCTTATCAGCTCGGTTTCGATGTGCTTATTACTTGTACAGCAGCAGAAGGCGTTATCATCAATCCATCGCTATATAAAAGCCTTGTCAACGGTGAAACCCAAGAAAAAATCATCATTGACCTCGCTATTCCGCAAGACCTCGACCAAGCTATTCTGGCCAATTATGCAGTCAAATATCTTTCAATTGAATACCTCCAACGCATTTCCAATGAAAATGTCAAGGAGCGTTCCAAAGAACTGCAGCAGGTAGAAGAAATCATCGCCAATGCACGCTATGAATTCCAGCATCTCCTGCGCGAGCGCAAAGTAGAGATCGCCATGCGCGAGGTGCCCGCTCAGGTCAAAGAATTGCGCGCTACTGCCTATTCCGAAATCTTCAAAGACGACCTCGAAACCCTAGACCCGCAAGCAAAAGAAGTACTCGACAAAGTAGTTAGCTACCTCGAGAAAAAATACATCAGTGGCCCCATGAAACTGGCCAAAGAAATCATCCTCAATCATGCAGACTAAACCGCTCATCCGCATCGGTACACGCGGCAGCGACCTCGCCTTATGGCAAGCCCATTTTGTGAAAGCGAAATTAGAAAACCTCGGTTGTGAGGTTCAACTTCAAATCATAGTAACACAAGGCGACCGCATCCAAGACCTCAGCTTCGACAAATTAGAAGGCAAGGGCTTTTTTACCAAAGAAATTGAAGCTGCGCTGCTCAACAACGACATCGACCTCGCTGTACATTCGCACAAAGACCTCGAAACCAGCCAGCCAGAAGGCTTGTGCATTGGTGCGGTTTCGTACCGTGAAGACCCATCAGAACTTTTGCTCATGCGCAAAACCGCGCAAGACCCCACTCAGCATTGGGGCCTCAAAGCAGGCGCTATAATTGGCACTTCATCTGCCCGCAGAAAATCAATTATTAAAGCCTTAAGACCCGATCTTCAAATCGAAGAGTTGCGCGGCAACGTTCCCACCCGCATCGACAAACTGCGCGCTGGCCACTACGACGCAATCTTACTTGCCAATGCAGGCGTAAGTCGTTTGCAACTTGCCCTCGACGACCTACATACGCTTGTACTCGACCCAACCGAATTTGTTCCTGCGCCAGCTCAAGGCGTTTTGGGCTTGCAAATACGACAAAACGACGCAGCAACTCAAGCCATTGTTGCCCAACTGAATCATGCAGAAGTCGCTTCCCAAATTGCTATTGAACGTGGCGTTTTGCAAGCTTTGCAAGGGGGTTGCCAATTGCCTTTAGGCGTATACTACGGCCAAGACAAAATTTACGCTGCCCACGCAGCTTCATCCCAAATTGCTGCCCAATTTTATCAATTTGATTTAAGCGCCAGCGTTTCAGAAATTACAGCTACCCTACAAGCTCAATGAGCCGTATCTTTATTTCTAAAAACCCCGAAGACCTCAGTATTGAGCTCCAAACACTCGTGCAAAAAGGCCTGCTCGAGGCCCAAACGCTCATTGAATTCAGTGCTGTTCCTTTTGCGTGCCCTCCTCCCCACGACATCCTCTTTATTGCAAGTATTCGTGCCGCTGATTTCTTCTTTGCCACTTGCCAAACCAGTGCTCAAATTGCGTGCGCTGGGCTAGAAACCGCCAAAAAAGTAGCGGAACGCTATCAAAAAGAAGTGCATTTTATTGCCCAGCACTCTGACCAACCTGTACTCGAAGCACAAAAATTCAATGAATGGCGTAACGGCAGAAGCGTTTGCTTTCCGAGTAGTCAGTTGTCTATAGGCACTTACGCAGCTTTGATTCCGGAAAGTGAAAAGCTCATTTTGTCTGTTTACAACACCCGCTTCAAAAATTTACAAATCGAAGAAAAAGACATCTATATTTTTTCTTCTCCAAGCAATGTCCGCGCTTTTTTGGAGCACAACAGCATCTCAGCTCAAGCACAAGTTGTTGCCTGGGGAAGCTCCACCGCCCAAGAATTGGAAAAAAAGCAAATAAGTGTTGCTAAAGTTCTCAACGGGCAACAACAAGCCGACCTGCTCACTTGGCTCAGTAAAGTGCTTTAATTTGTACCTTCACGTATGAAATTTGAGCAAACCGATCACATCAGCCCTGATTTAATTCGCTTATTTGAAAATACCGTATTAGGTACCAACGGCGCCAAATACAAGCACCTAGATGTGGCCCAAAGCGTGGCGCATACAGATCAACCCCTGAGTTTTTCCTTGCGCCGACACGAACAACTCATTGCCAACATCACTTTCTGCAAACGCCCGTTTGGTTTGTATTTACGCTATTTTGCTTTTGACAAGCGCTTTCAATCTAAGGGGAAAGCACGCGTGAATCCGAAATCACAGATCAAGCAAGAAATAGAAACCGTTTTTCAGGAGATTACGGCGCAATATCCGGGGACAGATAACTACTGCTATGCTTATATCGACGCCAAAAATGTACGCAGCAAATGGATGAGCGAAACTTTTGGTTTTCAGACCAAAGCCTACCTTGCCACTCAAAGTTTCAGCCGTATTTGGCCAAAAGCCAATCCGACGTTAAAGGAAGAGCGCATGAGCCCCGAACTTTTTGACACCATCGAGAAGAACTACAGCCATTACACAGCCTATTTTACCCATTTTTTTGAAAAAGGAACGGTCTATTCTATTTTTGATCAGAACGGTACACGACTTGCATTTGCACAATTTCATAAAGTGCGCTGGGAGATACAAAGGCTACCGGGCAAACTTGGTGGGTTGCAAGTCAAACTTTTACCATACATTCCATTTATCAATAAATTGATTCAACCCAAAGAGCATACTTTTTTAGTGCCAGAAGTAGTGTGTAATCCGTCTGGTAATATTGCCGATGTACAGCGCTTATTTGAGGCCGTGCTAGCCAAAGAGCAACTTCATTCGCTACTGTGGTGGAACGACACCCGCGATAGATTATATCAAAAAGCCCAACAAACATTTTCCTGGGGCCTGTTGCACAACATAATTGGCGTTGCAAAAGTTGATGTCGTAGTCAGAGGAGATTTCGAACCGAAAGAACCTATTTTTATTGCGGCCTTTGATATGGTTTAAGCTACGCTTGATACGAGAGAAAACGGGTAATCAGTAGTTCTTTAATGCGTTTATCCACCAATGATTTTTGGCTCAAATAAAATTTAAATTCCGCTTCGGTAAACAAGCCGCAAGCCATCCCAACATATCGATTGAAGAGCATAGGGTTTTTGGCTAAAAAGGTGCTCAGTGTACTCCTTTTCGAGGAAGGATTTTCTATGGATTGAATGAACTCAAAATGACCACTTTGCCACCACTCGATCTGAAATAAGTCATTTTGAAACTTTAATATAGGGCGCAATACCTCGTTTTGAAAGCGCTCTAGATCGTTGGATTCGCCGTTTTCTTTTTGAATTTGTGGCCTGAGTTGGATCAGTTGCTCATTAGTTCTCATTCTTCTTTAGACAAATCTAGCAGTCGAATGTTCGGATAAAACTCCTCGAGGTAACCCACCAAGCGCTCTTCGTCAGGATTGGCTGTAAAAAACAAGGATTTGCTTTTAGGAAGGCTCTCTGTAAGACGCACAATATAACCCTTATGACCAGCGCGCATTTGTTCTTCCAAACCTAGTACAATAAACAATTTTAATTTCTTGATATTGAAACCGTTTTGAAAGTACAACTCCGCCATTCTGCGGGTAGTGCCTACTATAATTTCTGTGCCGTCGAACAGGTCATTGCGTTGTTGAAGTTTATTGCCCTTCTCGACAACTAAGTCTACGGTGAGGTCTTTGGGTTTAGCCAGCTGAACAAATTCGGAATGAATGGCTCTTGCTTGTGCATCACTTGTACAAAGTATTATTGCTCTTGGCGAACCTTCCTCAGGCTGGGGAATAACCTCATCAATGAACGGCCAAAGTTTCATTTGGTATTGCTCAGGAAGTGCCGAAACAAGTAAATACTGAGAGGGCTGCAATGCTTTTTGAATACTGTCCATGGTTATGATTGTAGTTTGGGGTTGTCGTGATGACGCGTGGCATCGCGCTTCGTTTTTTTCTCTAGGTTTTGAACTAAGGCGGCGTCGAGGTCTATGCCAGTTTGGTTGGCCAAACAACAGAGTACAAATAGGATATCTGCCATTTCGTCGCCGAGGTCTTTATTTTTATCGCTTTCTTTTTCGGATTGTTCGCCATAGCGTCTGGCCATGATGCGAGCGAGTTCGCCTACTTCTTCCATTAAAACGGCCATATTGGTCAGTTCGTTGAAGTACCGGACACCGAGCGTCTGGATCCAGTGATCCACTTTTGCTTGCGCTTCTTTGATTTCCATGTTACAAAGGTATCAAAACCTCTCGTTGATATGCTTACCTTTGTGTAGTATGGAAAAATTGAGCAATTTCATCAACGGACAGTATTCAGCTCCTCACAACGGGCGCTATATCGACAACTACGAGCCAGCCACTGGCCAAGTATATTCGTTGATCCCAGATTCCGATGCCCACGACGTAGAGGCAGCAGTACAAGCAGCAGAGGCCGCATTCCCCATTTGGTCATCAATGGGCACAGAAGGGCGCGCCCAAGTGCTGCGCAAACTTTCCGAAGGCATAGAGGCCAACATGGCTGCTTTTGTAGCGGCTGAGTCCAAAGACAACGGAAAACCGGTTAGTCTAGCACAACACGTAGACATCCCAAGAGCGGTTTCCAATTTTCATTTTTTTGCAACTGCAATTGAACACTTTGCATCAGAGTCGCATCAAATGGAAGGCGTTGGCTTGAACTACACGACCCGCAAACCGATTGGTGTGGTGGGTTGTATTTCACCTTGGAACCTCCCTTTATACCTTTTCTCTTGGAAAATTGCACCGGCGTTGGCTGCTGGCAATTGTGTGGTGGCCAAACCATCTGAGGTAACACCTTACACCGCATACATGCTCGGCAAAATTGCCAAAGAAGCCGGAATGCCCGATGGCGTACTCAATATTTTGCACGGCACCGGCCCAAGTGTAGGCGATGCCATCGTGAAGCACCCCAAAATCAAAGCTATTTCGTTTACAGGCGGCACCAAAACCGGCGAATACATCGCGCAAACAGCAGGGCCAATGTTCAAAAAACTATCTCTTGAACTCGGCGGCAAGAACCCCAATATCATTTTTGCCGACTGCGATTTCAAAGACGCACTCAGCACCACCATACGCTCTTCCTTTGCCAATCAAGGTCAAATTTGCCTCTGTGGCTCTCGCATTTTCATTGAGCGTTCCATCTACGAACCTTTCAAAGAAGCATTTGTAGCGGCTGTTTCTAAAAGTAAGGTATCGTTTCCCCAAGACCCTGAAGCTAAACTAGGAGCTATTGTTTCAAAACCACACATGGAAAAAATCTTGAGCTACATCGAACTAGCTAAAGAAGAAGGCGGTACTATTCTATGTGGTGGCAAAAGAAAAATTTTACCTGGCGCTCATGCCAACGGTTACTATATTGAGCCAACAATTATCGAAGGCTTACATTACCAATGCCGCACCAACCAAGAAGAAATCTTTGGGCCAGTGGTTACCATCACCCCTTTTGACACCGAAGAAGAAGCACTCACCATGGCCAACTCCACCCAATACGGCCTTGCCGCTACTATCTGGACCTCCGACCTCAAGCGCGCGCACCGCGTTGCCGATTTGGTTCAAGCCGGCATTGTTTGGGTCAATGCATGGCTCGTACGCGATTTGCGTACCCCTTTTGGCGGCGTCAAAGCCTCAGGTGTGGGCCGCGAAGGCGGATGGGAGGCCTTGCGCTTCTTTACGGAAGCCAAAAATGTGTTTATCAAATATTGATTTGATGATTTGAATTCCAACCAGAAAATATAATTTCATTGCGTGTGATAATGAATTACAAAATGAAATACAGTGTCCTCTTTTTTCTGCTCCTCTCACTTGGTGCCTATGGCCAAATCAAACCGGCACTTTTCCAATTCAAGTCAGATACCGTACTGCAATGGCACTACCATTTTGGCGATGAATTCAGTGCGCCTAGCGTTGATGTCAATAAATGGTACCCGCGCTATCCTTGGGGTGGCTTGTTGCTCGACCAAAGCCAATGGGCGGTCCCCGAAATGCTGTCACAAAAAAATGGCTGGCTTCATTTAGGCGCCAAAGAATTTGGTCAAAAAACAGCAGTCCCCAACTGGATGATCAACCAACAACAAGCCAAAGAGTTAGGCTTGAGCATCAAAAATGACTCCGTTTACCTCGATTACCTAACCTCCTGCATTTGGAGTGTCGACACCTTCCGTTATGGCTACTTTGAGTGCAGAGCAGTAGTTCCCAAGGGCAAAGGATTGTGGCCCGCCTTTTGGCTTTTTGGTCAGAATGGCAAAGACGAAATCGATATCATGGAATGCAAGGGCGAGCGCCAAAACGATGTGCATGTCGATATACACCTGCCCGAGCGCAAAGATTACGTCAAAAACAACATCGGCATCAAAAAAGACTGGGGAGGATGGGTCCGCATGAAAGAGCCAATCGTGAACGATACCGTCATCTACTCGGGTGTGTGGTTGCCGAATTCACTTACGTATTTTGTGAATGGTGTGCCTGTCTCGCATTTTTCTGGTGACTTTGCTACTCCAATGAACGTTATTGTCAATTTAGCAGTTGCCAGAGACAACTACCCCTTTAATCCGGGCCCCGATGCCCAAACGATTTTTCCTGCCGATTACCAAGTAGACTACGTCAGGGTTTGGAAATTAGAGCCAAACGCCGCTCAAAAAATGAAGGGCTTTCCTCAAATTGACCTCGAAGAAAATGGCTGGATTCCGATTGAAAAAGAAGTGCTCAAAAAGAAAATTCCGTTTATTTACACTAAGAAGGAACTGCAAAAAGAACTCGGATTTGTGAGTCTTATTCCCGTTTCCAATGACCATTACTTGGTTCAGGTCAATGGCAATGGAGAAGTTCAAGTTAGCGCTTGGGTGAAGGGCATTGAACAAACCAAAATTGTAACCGAAATCGCAAAATTTCAAGGCGACAATTTACTCGGAAAAGATATTTCTATTCAATTAAAAGACGCCCCGAGAAACATCGAGTTGCGCATTTCTTACGGCGGGAAAACCATTTCGTATTTCCCTTTTAATTAGGCGAAATTTTTTCTTTTTCCTTGAAGCGATAACCCGCAACAAACTTCAAGGCAAAATAAATTTGACGGTATTTTAGGTCGTCGAAACGAATGCTCTTGTTGTCAAAATCAGTCACGAGAAAAAAGAATTTTTCATCAGAAGAATACCCACCCATGAACCGAAGGTCGAAGCGAGGCGCCAGGCCTAAACGAATTCTAGAGTAATCTGGGGTTTCGTATTCCTTAAATTGTACAACAGGGCCTACGCCTGCCCAACCGCCAATTTGCCAATTGTTTTTCCGATTGACATAAGCTACACCGGGAGCTGCACCAAAATCAAAGGCTTGGAGCTTGGTAATAGTGGTGAGGTCTTGCCCTTGAAGTTGCAAAGTACTTGGAATTAAGCTTTCGCCGCGATTGCCCGAGCCAAAATAATTCATGGTCCCTTTCAAATACCAAGTTAAAATTTGTTGGTTATAATGGGCGCGTTTTCCGAGCAAACCATTCATCTGAAATGCTGGATTTCTGAAATACCACCCGTTGGCCATGACATTAACGGCATAGGCATTTGGTAAGATCAGCTTAGGTTGCTTGAGTGCGTATCCAAATGTGGACTTGAATTCGAAATCGTACCAAACGCTTTTGTGGGTGAGGTCGTAGGCGAAATTATATTGGGTGGTTTTGCCAAATTTATGATTAGGGCGTAAGTTGCCTATCACCGGGAAGCCAACTCTCAAATGAAACCATTTGTAGGCAAAACCCAAGCCCAAAAATGGACTAAAATTGTTCTTGTAGGCCAGTGAAGATTGCTGCGCGCTAAATGGGTAGTCGATCCGAAACGGGTTAACGTTATAACCGAGGTCGGCATACATCACGGGGCGATGCCGAAAACTCTCCAGGGCCGAATTTTGGGCCAAGGAAATCGTGCTCCATAAAAAGAGACAAAAACTAATGCGTAATCCCTTGCTCAAGCCCTAAGATAAACGCGTAATTTTTAGCGCGCTCTAAACGCTCCACCGTTCGACCTGAACCGCCACCATGGCCAGCATCCATATTGCACTCAAAAATGAGTGCTTCTTTATTGGTGCGCAGCGTGCGCAATTTGGCTACGTATTTGGCTGGTTCCCAATATTGAACTTGAGAGTCGTGGTAACCCGAAGTAACATACATGGCAGGATAATCCATTGCATGTAAGTTGTCGTAAGGGGAATATTTCAACAAATAATAGTAATAGTGCGGGTCGTTTGGATTACCCCATTCTTCGTATTCGCCAGTTGTGAGAGGAATGCTTTCATCTAGCATAGTGGTTACTACATCAACGAATGGTACCTCTGAAACGATTCCCTTAAAGAGATAAGGCGCCATATTCGCAATGGCTCCCATCAACAAACCACCTGCACTACCGCCATTGGCATAAATGTGCGCTGGATCGCAGTAACCCATGTGGCCTAAGTAGTCAGCAGCATTAATAAAATCGGTGAACGTATTGATTTTCTTATCAAACTTTCCGTCCTGATACCATTCTTCGCCCAAATATTTACACCCTCTGATATGTGCCGTTGCAAAAACAAAACCGCGGTCCACTAAAGACAAACGCGTCGGGCTAAACATATCGGGAATGGTATAGCCATAAGAACCATAACCATATAGTAACAACGGCGCTTTCGCTAAATCTGTTCCTTTTTTATACATGATGCTCACCGGAATTTGGGTGCCGTCGTTGGCAGTAGCCCAAACACGTTGAGATGCGTAGTTGTCTGGATTAAACTGAGGATCTCTGAGTTTTTTCTCAAAGAAAATTGCGCGCTGGCCACTTTTTAAATCATAGGTATAAACCCTTGAAGGAGTGGTCATGGAATTATAGACGTAATACAGGTTATTGGCAGCGTAGTCGTCGTTCATGGCCAAACCTAGGTAATACGTTTCGCCGTCTACTGAAATATAACTTTCCTTCCCGTCTTCGACGCCTTTGAGTTTGAGTTTGAGCAAACCATTATTGCGTTCCTCAATCAAAAGGTAATCTTTAAAAACACTCAAACCTTCAAGAAGAACTTTTGAATCATGGGGAACTATTTCAGTACAAGATGGGATAGAGGAAGGAATTTGACGGCTGAAAAGAACTCGGTTGTTTATGGCGTTGTCGTTGGACAGGATATAAAAGCCATTTTCGTGGTGTTCAACCTCATAAATATGACCTGCTTTGCGCGGCAAAAAAACTTGCGCTTGTGCCTTAGAGTTGTCTGCATCGATCAATTGAACTTCAGAAGTCGTAGAGCTATAGCTATAAATTTGAATGTATTTACCTGTGAGCGTTTTGCCGATACCCACGCTGAATTTGTCGTCTTTTTCTTCGAAGATCAGCTCATCAGTACTTTGCGGCGTGCCGATGGTATGGCGAAAAATCAAATATTCGCGAAGGGTTTCAGGATCTTTTTTGGAGTAATAAACCGTTTTGTTGTCGTTGGCCCAAACCAAGCCGCCACTTGTTTCGGTGAGCACATCTTTGAGGTATTTTCCATTGGTTCTGAAGCGAATTTCGTATTTGCGTCGGCCTTTGAAATCTTCGCAAACGGCTAAAATTTGATTGTTCGGGGAAGGCGCCCAACCGGCCAATTCGTAAAATGACTTCCCTTTGGCGCGTTCGTTTTCATCAAAAAACAACACCGCTTTTCCGTCCATTTCGTAGCGAAAAATTTGCTGGTAGTCTAGTCCTTCTACATTGCGTGTTTGGTACTGATAACCGTTCATAACAAAAGGCGCACTGGTTTCGTTAGGATCTATGCGCTGTTCAAATTCTGCCAATAAATCATTCACCAACGGATTCAAGGCTTTGAAATAGGCCTCAGCGTAGGCGTTTTCCGCATGGAGGTAATCCAGAACGGGTGGGGTGTCGCGTTCACGCAGCCAATAATAGGGGTCGTTGCGCTGGTGACCGTGTTTTTCTAGCATTTGGTCTTTGCGCGGGGCAACTGGTTCTTGGGCAGTAAGTTGTTGGTGCATAAGCAAGATAAGACAGGTAAAAAAGTGTAGCTTTTTCATGGCATGATTTCTCGCAAAATTAGCGATATTCTCTATTGAAAAGGTTAACTTTGAAATGTGAAGAAACTTTATAAATTCCTACTCAATAAGTTGCCTCGCCCACTCCTAATACGGCTGAGCTACATCTTTCGCATTTTTGCACCAGCGCTTTACCGTGGTAACGCTGTGAGCTGCCCTGTATGCGAAAAATCTTTTTCTAAGTTCCTCTCTTACGGTTCTGAAGTCGCTCACCGCGACAACGTGCTGTGTCCCTATGACCTCACTTTAGAACGCCACCGCCTCATGTGGCTCTACCTCAAAAACCACAGTGCATTCTTTACCCAAGAAAATCTTGCCGTACTACACATGGCCCCTGAGCAGTGCTTCATCGACCGCTTCAAGGCCCAACAAAATCTCAACTACCTTACCGCTGACATCGTATCGCCAATTGCAGACATGCATTTTGACTTACACCAAATTCCGCTCGAAAACGACCGTTTTGATGTTGTTTTTTGCAACCATGTTATGGAACACGTTCAGGATCCCATTCAATGCATGTCTGAGCTTTTCAGGGTTTTAAAACCAGGAGGTTGGGCCATCATGCAAGTGCCTCAAGATTTCTCTCGTGAAACCACCTACGAAGATGCTTCCATTGTATCGGAAGCCGACCGCGAGAAACACTACTGGCAAAAAGACCACGTTCGCCTCTTTGGCAAAGACTACCCTTCTTATTTAGAACGCGTTGGTTTCCAGACTACTGCGTTTGACCTCAACGCACATTATTCTCAAGAACAAATTGCGCGTTTTCGCCTTATGAAAGAAGAAGTTCTTTATATATTTAAAAAACCACTCGCATGAAAAGCCTAATGTTGTCGCTAAGCTTAATGACCTCTATTCTTACATGGGCACAAAAAAATATTTTTCTAAATATTGATCCGCTATTCGGCACTCAACCTTTTGCTTTAAACCAAACTTTTACAGGCAACGACGGCATTGCCGTTCAATTTGAACACTTCAATTACTACCTTTCAGACGTCAAGCTTTTCCATGACAACGGTTTACAAACCAACCTCCTTACTGACATCTGGTTGATTACACCTGACCAACACAGCCTTTATCTGGGCTATTTAAATATCAATCAGTTAGATTCTGTCAACTTTACTGTTGGTGTTCCTAAGCGCTACAATACGCAAGCTGGAGCGCTAGCACAAGACATCTCTACCTACCCAGACTCCCATGCGCTGAGTTTTCAGAGCCCATCCATGTATTGGGGCTGGGCCTTTGGCTACATGCACATGATTATCGGCGGCAAAGCGGACAGCAACAACGACGGCGTTCCAAATGCCTATTTTGAAATGCACAACCTCGGCAACAATAAACAACCAAGTGTTACGTTGCCCAGCATTCAAACCAATACCGGCAATCAAATTGACCTCAACTACACCTGCAATGTCGACCGCTGGCTCAATCAAATGCCGCTTTCAAGTATTGGTGTTCTTCACGGCGATACCGGCCTCAACCAACAGATACTTCAAAATGTAAACAGTCAAGAAGTTTTCACACTAGCAGCAAATGCCAATACACAGGAAAGCAACGCTGCCCCACTAGCCTTTTTCCAAACTGAAAGTGAATTTTCATTTAGTACAAAAAACAACCAAACGATCAAGAGTTACGTTGTAGTTGCCAATTCCGGACAGAAAATATGCGAAGTTTCATCCAAAGACACCAAAGACACAATTGCGCTAGAACAACTTCAAAGTGGCATTTATTTGGTAAGAGTAGAAACTGACAACGGCCAACGCCAAACGTTTCGCTTTGTAAAACCTTAATTCATGCTGCGCTTTGCCTCCGTTGCGCTTGTTTTAGTACTTGGCTTTTTGGCCTTGCGCTGCGGCAGTAGTCAAGACCTAAACGCATTTGTTAGCATTCCTACTCCACCAGACAACCCGCAAAATGCAGCCAAAATTGCTTTAGGCAGAAAGCTCTTTTTTGACACCCGCCTTTCTTTAGACGGCAGCGTCTCTTGTGCCACCTGCCACGACCCCCGAAAAGCTTTTACCGACAACCTCGCCAAAAGCAAAGGAGTCAGTGGGCAGCTAAGCGAACGCAACGCGCCTAGTTTACTCAATGCCGCTTTTTTAAAAACGGCTATGTTTGATGCGCATTTGCAAACGCTCGAGCTCCAAGTTATTGTCCCTATACAAGAGCCAGTAGAAATGGGTCACAACATGAAAACCCTGCTCAAGCAACTGCGCCAAATTCCCGAATATCAAGCCGCTGCTCAAGCCATTTTCGGACGAGACTTTGACGCTTGGGTACTCACGCGCAGCATATCCGCCTTCGAAAGAAGCTTGCTCTCCATGAATGCACCTTTTGATCAATATTTGGCGGGCAACACAAAAGCCATGAGTAAAGACCAACTTGCAGGCTGGCGCATCTTTTCTGAAGACTTGTACTGCATTAAGTGTCATCCGGCGCCGTATTTCACTACCTATGAAGCCGCCAACAACGGTTTATATGCCAATTATGAAGGCAAAACAGACCAAGGGCGTTTTCGAATTCACCACGACTCCTCAGACATCGGCAAATTCAAAGTGCCTTCTTTGCGCAATTTACCTTTAACGTATCCCTATATGCACGACGGTAGTTTGCAGACCATCGAAGCTGTGCTTGCGCATTACCAAAAAGGGGGTGCCGGCCATCCGCTGCAGGACCAACAAATTGTTGCATTCAATTTGAGTAGCAAAGAAAAACAACAACTTACTGCATTTTTTAATGCTTTAGTCGATACTTCTTACCTACTTCGAAACGGCTTTTAAGCGAGATTGCTTACCTTTGTTGCTTCAAAATCAAAGGCTATGTATCGCTCACACACTTGCGGAGAATTAAGATCAGAACATATAGGAACAAAAGTCACGTTGGCAGGCTGGATGCAACGCTCCCGTGACCTCGGCGGCATGACCTTCATCGACCTCCGAGACCGCTACGGCCTTACCCAATTGGTTTTCAACATGGAAGTCAATGCCGCACTTTGCGAACAAGCCCGCAAATTGGGTCGTGAGTTTGTGATCCAGGTAGAGGGCGAAGTCATTGAACGCAGTAGCAAAAACAAAAACATGCCCACCGGCGACATCGAAATCAATGTGCTTTCATTGACCATTTTGAACGCCGCCAAATTGCCACCATTTACCATCGAAGACGAAACCGATGGCGGCGACGAACTCCGCATGCAATACCGCTACCTAGACCTCCGCCGTAACCCAGTTTTAGAAAAACTGCGCTTGCGCAATCAAGTAGCACTCGAAACCCGAAAATACCTCGACTCCAAAGAATTCTTGGACGTCGAAACACCCGTACTCATTAAATCTACACCTGAAGGCGCGCGCGACTTCGTTGTGCCTAGCCGCATGAACGAGGGTCAATTCTACGCCCTTCCGCAGTCGCCACAAACCTTCAAGCAATTGCTTATGGTGAGTGGTTTTGACCGCTACTACCAAATAGTCAAATGCTTCCGCGACGAAGACCTCCGTGCAGACCGCCAACCAGAGTTTACACAAATCGACTGCGAAATGGCATTTGTGGAGCAAAACGACATCCTCAACATGTTCGAAGGGCTCATTAAGCATCTTTTTGAAACCGTACGCGGTGTCAAATTCGAAGGCGCTTTCCCCCGCATGACCTACGCAGAAGCCATGGAACGCTACGGCTCAGACAAACCCGATATCCGCTTCGGAATGGAGTTCGTAGACCTCACCGTACTCGCTCAACAGAACGACTTTGTTGTTTTCAATAGTGCAGAAGCTGTATTAGCCATCAATGCCGAAGGCTGCAGCGAATACACCCGCAAACAACTCGACGAACTCACTGAATGGGTGAAGCGCCCACAAATTGGGGCCAAAGGCTTGGTTTATATCAAGTGTAACACCGACGGTAGTTTTAAATCCAGTGTAGACAAATTCTATAGCGAAGCAGACCTCAAAGCTATGGCCGAACAAGCCAATGCCAAGCCAGGCGATTTAATTTTACTGCTTTCCGGAGAACTTGCTAAAACCAGAAAACAACTCAACGAATTGCGCCTATATTTAGGTAATCAACTCGGTTTGCGCAATCCTAATGAGTTCAAACCACTTTGGGTTTTAGATTTTCCTTTACTCGAATGGGATGAAGAAAGCGGCCGCTACCACGCCATGCACCACCCGTTTACTTCGCCTAAACCCGAAGACATGCACCTCATTGATACCGAACCTGGTAAAGTACGCGCCAATGCCTATGACCTCGCCATGAACGGCGTTGAGCTCGGCGGCGGATCTATCCGTATCCACGACCGCGGCCTTCAGTCTCGCATGTTCGATTTACTTGGCTTTAGTAAAGAAGAAGCGCAAGCGCAATTTGGTTTCTTGATGTCCGCTTTCGAATACGGTGCGCCTCCGCACGGTGGTTTGGCCTTTGGTCTTGACCGCTTAGTTGCCACAATGGGCGGTTCTGAATCCATCCGAGACTACATCGCTTTTCCGAAAAACAACTCTGGCCGCGACACCATGATCGACGCGCCTTCGCCATTAAACGAAGCCCAACTCAAAGAATTAGGCCTTAAGCTCAACTAAGCAGCTATTTAATTGTTGTAAAACCATGAGCCCACAAATAGATCAACTGCAAGCAGCACTTAGTGCTCACCGCACCAAGTTATTAGCGCACCCAATGTACGCACAAATCAAGCGCATCGAAGATTTCCAGTGCTTTATGGAGCAACACATCTTCGCCGTTTGGGATTTCATGAGCCTACTCAAGGCCCTGCAACGCGCACTTACTTGCGTCGAAGTTCCGTGGTCACCAAAAGGCTCGCCCGTAACGCGCAGGTTCATTAACGAAATTGTGCTTGGCGAAGAAACCGATCTTGACAAAGACGGCAAGGTGCTCAGCCATTTTGAAATGTACCTCGAGGCCATGCAACAAATTGGTGCAGATACACTTCCTATTCATCAACTAACCGAATGGCTTTCTTATGGCAAACCTTTAGATGAAGCCCTTTATCAATTAGAAATTCGCGAAGAAACCCGTGCATTTGTGCGCTTCACCTTTGAAACCATCGACGGCGGGCAGCTGCACAAAATTGCGGCGCTCTTTACTTTTGGGCGTGAAGACCTCATCCCCGACATGTTCATCGCAATTTTACGCGAAATGCAAGGACAAGGGCAAAGCAATATCGACAAACTTCTCTATTACTTAGAAAGACACATCGAGGTTGACGGCGGAGACCACGGCCCTATTTCCTTAAGAATGATGGAAGAAATTTGTGGGTCAGATCTGTTAAAATGGCAAGAAGCCACAGATGTTTCCATCCAAGCCCTAGAAAAACGCTACGCACTCTGGAATGGCGTACTTGCGAAACTACAAGCTTAGTATTTACTTTAATTGTCTTGATTTAGCTCCAAGCGGTGCCATCTTTACCGTCTTTGACAACGATTCCGGCTTTCGCTAAACCATCGCGGATTTGATCTGAGGTAGTCCAGTCTTTGTTGGTGCGCGCTTGCTGACGCAAATCTAAAACGAGGTCCATGACGGGTGCCAAACGCGTTTCAGTAGCGCTGCTTTCTGGTGTCAGGCCAAGTACCTCATGGATAAAAACTTCCATAGCAGCCTTGAGTTCGGTCTTATCTTCAGCCGAAATACTTGCATTGCCGTCGTTGACCAAATTGATTTGCTTGACAGCTTCAAATAAGTTGGCCACCAAAATGGGCGCATTGAAGTCGTCGTTCATGGCTTTGTAAAAAGAAGCGATGAGTGCAGCAACATCAAAAGAAGAAGTTGTAGTTGGAAGATATTCGAGCGTTTTGAACCCTTCCATTAAACGCGCATAGCCTTTCTCTGAAGCATTCAGAGCCTCTTGGGTAAAATCGAGGTTGCTGCGGTAATGGGCTTGCATCATGAAAAAACGCACCACATTTGCGGAATACGACTTTTCAAAAAGACCGGTTGTGCCGTCCAGGATTTGCTTGGGTAAGAAATAGTTGCCAAATGATTTAGACATCTTTTGACCATTGACATTGAGCATGTTGGCATGCATCCAGTAACGCGCTGGGTTACAACCAAAAGAACCACAACTTTGAGCAATTTCATCTTCGTGGTGCGGAAATTTGAGGTCCATGCCGCCGCCGTGGATGTCGAACTGCTTGCCGAGATATTTGGTACTCATGGCCGTGCACTCGATGTGCCATCCAGGATTACCATTTCCCCAAGGAGAACGCCATACTTGCATGTCGTCTGGGTTGGCTTTTTTCCATAGCGCAAAGTCTGCAAAAAAGCGTTTTTCGTCTTGTGCGTTGAGTGTGCGGGTTTCGTTTTCGAGTTCGTCTACTTTGCGGCCACTTAAAATACCGTAGTTGTAGTCTTGCATGTAACGGCGCGTATCGAAATAAACCGAACCATTCACCTCATAGGCATAGCCGTTGGAAATGATTTGCTCAATGATTTCGATTTGCTCTTGAATATGCTGGGTTGCAGTTGGTTCAATGCTCGGTGGCAACATATTGTAAACGCGTTGGAGTTCTTGAAACTTAACGGCGTATTTATAGACAATTTCTAAAGATTGAAGTTGCTCCGCTTTGGCGGCTGCCCCAATGCTATCTACCTCCTGACCAACTGAGTTGGTGATATGACCTGCGTCGGTTACATTGCGCACGTATTTAACGCTGAAACCTAAATGCAATAGGTAGCGGTAGATGAGGTCAAAGTTGATGAAAGTGCGCATATTACCCATGTGAGGCTCGCTATAAAGCGTTGGGCCACAAACATACATACCGACCTTACCCTCCACCATCGGGATAAAAGGTTCTTTTTCTCCTTTCAAACTATTATAGATGATGAGTTGGTTTTGCTGAGCTTTCATTTTGTGCGATTATTCTGACAAATTTAGCCAAATTTACGGCATCATTTTTGTTAAGTTTGTGGCATGAACACAATTTACAGTTTCTTTAGTATCCTCCTGATTTCACTAAGCTTTAGTGGCGATATCCCATACGCCACCATTCAGCGGGGAATGGAAACCAACGATGCACACACGATAGTCAATCTCGGCAAAGACAAAATTGTTCTTCAAGTTCCTGGTTCAGATGGTGCTTACCCACTTTCTCAGGCCGAAATGATCTTAAATAGCTTTTTTCAAAAAAATCCAAAAGGAACTTTTACGATACGCTACAAAAACGCAAAATCGGTAGAAGGGAGCGGAACAGTAATTGGTTCTTACGTTGCAAAAGGAAGCAGCTACCGCAGTACTTTTCAATTCAGAAGTGGCAAATACGACACCAAGCTTGAAAGCCTGAGCATCGTTAAAGAATAAAACTTACGCTTGTTGGCCGCGGTTTTCTTTGAGCGTATTAAAGAAAATGATGCCATAACCTACTGCGAGCATCACGTGGAACGGAACCATTCCTAAATCGCCATAAATAGCTCTATTGACGGCAGTAAATCCGAAAACAACCATAAATGTACCTTCTAAGATATTGATGATCGACAGGCTTTTCTTATCGTATTTATTGCCTTTGAACTCATCTTTTTTAGCCACATTGAACTTCGGTGTGCGCACAAATGAACTCTTGATACCAAGATAGCCTTCAATAACCGCTACTGCATTACTGAGCCCAAGCGCCATAGAAACAGTAAGGAATTGCACAAAACGTCCTAGGAAACGGAAGAGGTCGCCGAAGAAGTTGCCGCGTTTGTCGCGGAAAGAGTTCCAATAATAGAACGCTAAGAAAATAGTGCTTGAGAAGAAGTACATCCCGAATTTGATGTAAATATTCAAGTCTGAGAATGAATCTTTGATGTGCAATACGGCGAGGCTCAACAAAGAAAGAATGAGGATAAAAACAAAAACAGAAGAGTTGAACAAGTGCGCCAAACCGTGGATGCGGTCGCCAATTTTGAGACCCTTAGTGGTAGCCAAACGCTTCCACATTTTAATGAATACCTCTGCACCACCTTTCATCCAGCGGTGTTGCTGACTCTTAAGTGCAGACATCGTGATCGGCAACTCAGCAGGAGATTCTACTTCTTCCAAATACACAAAACGCCAGCCTTTCATTTGGGCGCGGTAGCTGAGGTCGAGGTCTTCGGTGATGGTGTCGTGTTCCCAACCACCAGCGTCGTCGATGGTGGCGCGGCGCCAAACGCCTGCTGTTCCGTTGAAATTGATGTAATGCCCACTCACATTGCGTCCACCTTGCTCAATAGCGAAGTGTCCGTTCAAGCCAAATGCTTGCAATTCGGTAAGCAATGAATAATCTTTGTTGAGGTGACCCCAACGCGTTTGTACCACGCCGATATTTTCAGTAAAATAAGGAATAGTGCGCAGTAAGAAATCTTTACTAGGTACAAAATCGGCGTCAAAAATAGCAATGAATTCACCCTCTACTTTTTCCATAGCACAATCCAAAGCACCTGCTTTATAACCAGTACGGTCTGTGCGGTGGATATGCTGAATATTGATGCCTCTAGCAGCTACTTCAGCGCATTTGTTGGCAATGATGTCTTTGGTTTCGTCGGTGGAGTCGTCGAGTACTTGGATTTGGAATTTGTCGCGAGGGTAGTCTATTTCAGCACACGTATCGATGATGCGCTCAGCTACATACATTTCGTTGAACATTGGCAATTGCACCGTAACTTTTGGTGCGTTTGCTAAATCAAATGGTGGGGTAACACGACTTTGTTGTTTTTTCTTATTCTTGACATAAGCAATAGCCAAACTCAATTGAATCACGCTATAAAAGAAAATGAGTACCAGACACAAACCGTAAATCACAAGAATGATCAGCGCAGTAAGGTGAGACCAATAATGTTCTTTGCCTTGGTAGTCGCCCCAGTTGAACATCCAGGAAACTTCGAGCTGTGCTGTAAATGGCTGTGTCTGACTAAAGGTGTAATGGATTAAATGCTCCTTTTCATTCGTTTCAAATACCTTAAGAGTGGCTGCACGGTAATCTTGGTCTATTAGGCGCAATTTTGATTTACCAATTGGTATATTTCTAAAGGTAAATTTTCCGTTTTCGTCGGTTTCTGCTGTATATACTTTGCCCGTAACCAATGACTTGAGTTCTACTTCGACCTCTTCTACTTCAGATTTCGTTTTGAAATCAACTAAAAAACCTTCGATTCTTTTCGAAACTGGGCCAATATAGGTCTTGTTGGCAAATGCGGTACTGATAAAAAGGCTGAGTAGTGCGCTTAAGAGTAGTTTATTCATGGGTCAAGCAACAAAGAGTTGAAAATAAAAAGCAAATATAGATTTATTCTTTCATTAAGGTCATTTCATCTACCAAGTGTTTGGCACCTGAATAGATATCCATGACCCAAAGCACATAGCGAATGTCTACTACAATGTTGCGGCAACGGTTCGGATCAAAAAGATAATCGCTCATGGTGCTTTCCCAGCTGCGGTCAAAATTGAGGCCCATTAGATAACCATTTTCATCTAAAACTGGCGAACCAGAGTTGCCACCAGTGGTGTGGTTAGAGCCTGTAAAACAAACCCAAAGTTCATCACCTTGCGCATATGGGCCGTAGTTTTTAGCCGCGTGTAAGTCGAGCATGCGTGGCAATAATTCAAAATCAGGGTTACCTGTATTGTATTTGGCAATAATGCCATCTAAGGTGGTGTGTTCGGTGTAGCGCATCCCGTCTGTTGGAGCCGAACCTTCTAATTGACCATAGGTAAGGCGCAAAGTAGAATTGGCATCTGGCCAATGTTTGGCTAGCGGAAACATCACGTATTTACCATCTACATATACCTGCATCCATTTATTGACCTCTGCTTGAAAAGTCTTGTAAGCTGTTACTACTTCATTTCTAAAAGGCGTAAAAAACTGATTGAAATGCACAAAACCTGCATCTTTTTCGAGTTTTTTAAGCGATTTCGCAGTAAAACTGCTCAAAAATGCTTTGTAACGGGCCGCATCTGTAAAGATAGATTTGCCATAAATAAGTGCTGTTAATTGCTCAACCGTAGTACCTTTTATGGTTTGCTGGGTATAATTGAGGTATAATTTGGTTAAGTCAAGGAAAATTTGACGATCCACCTCAGCATTGTAATTCTTAAAGAAGCCATCTGCACTTGTTTGAAGTTTTGCCAAAACACCTTTAAGCTCATTGTTGGCGGTATACTTTGCATAATTGACTATTAAATCTTCAATACCGCGAACAAGTTTGAAATATTCTGGGCCTACCGAAAAATACTCCACACCTATCGCATAGTTGTATTCCGTTTTGCACCCTTCTGCCATAAGACCATTTAGGGTTTGAAGCGCAACAGCAAATTTGGCCCATTCTGGTTTGCTAATGGCCATTGCTTTGTATTTGGCTTCATAATCAAGCTTCACTTGAACTGCATTTAAATTTTCTAGGCCTTCTACTTGTCCTATCCATTTTTTCCAGGCATTGGCAATACTTGCTTGCTTTGCTGAATATTGGATACGCGTTAGGTCTGAAGCCTTCATGCCAGCGTCGATAACTGCTAAGGACTTATTGCGCATTTCGATTCGAGCAGGACGCTCTTTTTCGATGATGAATTTAAGGTATTCAGAAACGACATGTTGTTCGGTGGTGCCCGGGAATCCATAAACCATGGTGAAGTCACCTTCTTGACGGTTTTGAAAAGAAATAGGCAAATAATGGAGTGGTTTGTAGGGTTGGTTGTCATTAGAAAAAGCAGCCGGCTTGTTGTCTTTGCCTGCATAAATTCGAAAAACAGAGAAGTCGCCAGTGTGGCGCGGCCAAACCCAGTTGTCGGTATCGCCGCCAAATTTACCTATGGAATTGGGAGGTGTGCCCACAAAGCGGATGTCAGTAAACGTTTCTTTGACCATGAGGTAGTAGTCATTGCCGTAGTTAAAGGGCTTGATCTCAGCCTCAAAATGCGTTCCTGCAATTGCAGCAGCTACTAATTTCTTGATGTTGGCCGCAATCATGGTTTGGTCAGCCTTAGAGCTTGCACCGGCCAAAACAGCTGCAGTGACATCTTCAATGCGGACAATTCGAGTTGCTGTTAAGCCCGGATTTGGTAGCTCTTCAGCCAAATTTTTAGCCCAAAAACCATTTTTTAAATAATCGTGCTCCAAGGAGCTGTGCGCTTGTATCTGACTATATCCGCAATGGTGATTAGTTAAAAGTAAGCCTTTATCAGATACGAGCTCAGCGGTACAGCCACCACCAAACTGAAAAATTGCATCTTTAATACTAGTGTTGTTGACACTATAAATATCGGAAGCGCTCAGCTTCATGCCCTTGGCTTTCATGTCGTTTTCAAAAGCCGCAATAAGCGATGGAATGAGCATGCCCTCCTCAGCCAGAACTGGCTTCAGGGTCAAAATGGCAATACAAAAAAGGACGAAAACGCGTAGTTTCATTGTAAGTGTTTTAGGCTGCGAAGTTAGCGAAATAATTGCTGAAAGGTTATCGTACAATTCAGCGAAAGTTAAACCAGTTCATGTTGGTTCAAGTATAAATTTTTCAGGTCTCAAACAAGCTAATCTTGCTAATTTTGGCTATGCCTAAGCCTAATTTTGTCATTTCTAGTTTTCAGAAAAACGAACTCTTTAAGCAATTATGTCTTCAAATTGGGTTTCCGATCAGAACAAAACTAGATTGTAAAAAGGTGAGTGAACTCATCGAATTAGCTGGTCTTCCAGGCATATCAGAAAGCACTATTTATCGACTTTTCCTACTTCCAAACAATAATAACCAGCCGTATCTACACACTTTAAACATTCTCGTTCAATATTGTGGTTACAAAGACTGGCATGAATTTGAATCCATACAAAACGAAACAGAACAGTTTATCTTTGGATTTGGAAATTTCACCAACAAATCGACTCAGTTTAAAAGTTTAATTGCTATTTGTATTCATTCCGACGAATTAAAGCCACTGATCAATTACACAGAGCAATTCGAAGCATATTCTCAACCCCAGCACAAAGCGAAATTTGCCGAAGAAATTTTCCAGTCAGTGCTTACCAACGATAACAACGAATTATTTTTCAAAAAATTCAGTCATTTTAGTGTAATACGAGAGCATTTCTTTGAAATACTTGCAGATCCTACTTTTTCAATTCCTGGCTATGAAGTGGGCATTCAATATTATTTAAAAGGCTTGAAACACGAAGCTACTGATAAAGACCTACAAGATGTTATTTTTGGCAATTGCTTACTCTTTAGACATTATTACATCACCCGGCAAACAGAGAAAGCCCACAAAATTGGCCGATTCCTTTTCAGTGAGCTCAAATTAACCCAAGATCATTTCAACAATTTGCATATGTTTCCCGTTGCAAGGTATTGGTCTTGTCAACTGATGTACTTAGAAATGCTCCAGCAAATCAAACCTACTTTTGAATTCTACGATAAACTTATCGACGACCTACAACAACGCATGGTGCTCATGACAACTGAAGAGCAGCGAATTGTATTTTATTCTTTGGGAGAGGCCCTAATGATGAACTCCATTCTTTCAGAAACCCATCAACTACAATTAAAGGCGTTGTTTGCACATTTATTTGAATTTTTCCCTAAACAGCTCCAAAACCAAAGTCTAAGCAAGATTGTTCCATACTTCAATAAAAACAGCTCTATCTATCAGTTTTAAGTTTTGTCTTGATACAGCAACTACTTGAACTAACTTAAACCCAAATTCAAAAGCCGCAACTCATATCTTTGGTTTACACAAAAAAAAACAATATTATGGCAGACATTACTGTAAACGGAAGAATCAAAATCAAAACTTTCCAAGCTGAATTCATTAAGAAGTTTCCTTACATTGTTCCAACCATGAGAACACCCGACGGTAAAGGAATCGATAACGACCTCACCATTGCAAGTGCGCGCACAAAAGCAGTAGGCGAATACAAGCCATCTGGTGAAGCAGATTTATCAATTAATGGCAATTTATCTGTAGGTGGTTTCGAAAAACGTTTCAAAGATGCCTTTGGCCTCGACTGCGAAATTTGTTATAAATCACCAGGTGGTAAAACTACCCGCACCAATCCAGAACACGATAAAATGACCTTAGCAAGCCTAAATAAAGAACTTGAAGAAAAAGGTTGTCAAGAAATTGAACTTTAAGAAACCATGTTTAAATTCTTCTCGAACCTAACTGATAAGTTCAAAGCGAAAGATTTTCATATCGCAGCCAACAAAAAGTTGAAAACGATTCAAGCTGAGTTTAAAGCCAACTTTGGACTCACTCTTCGCATCTACAAAGGCAAGCAATTTGCCGATCCAGAACTTACTATAGCTGCGCTTAATCATAAGACGAGTAAAGAAATCAGCGCAACAAGCGGCGATCTCTCTATCAAGGCCTCCACAAATATCGGGGACTTCGAAAAATTGATTGAGCAACACTACGGTTTAACCGTTCAGGTAGCCAATGAATTTGATACCTATTGTGTAAACAATAAGTATACGCTTGGGCAAGCAGCTCGCAAAGAAGACTTGATAGATTGGCTCCAAGAAAGGGGCATAGATTCCATCGAAGATTTTCTAAAAAAAGAAAATTGCTCAAGTTTAGAAGAATACTATTCCAAACAAAAAAAAGGTTAGCTTCGGCTAGCCTTTTTTGTTTATTGTAAAGCGAAATATATGCTAAGTGCGCATCCGCAATTACCTCAGCTCATTGCAATATTAGAAGAGCAACTGATCAAACCTAAGCAAGGATTAAAAGCAATTTATACTGATCTATTCAGTTATAGTCAGCATTTCCAACTTCCAAATCCGCTTATTGCCTCCTTAGCAGATTTTAGAGCTCCGCTCCAAGCGTATTTAAACCACCTTCAGCCAGACCTTACCACACTGGCCATAGACCTACCTATTTATCTCCAAGCGCAAAAGCAAACAGATCAGACGCTTATGATTTGCGCCATGGATCCGCTACCGCCATTACCAACAAGCTCTTTTTGGGAGGGGAAAACTATTCGTCTCCAAGAAGAAGTTGGCTTTTGGGCTCCATTTAGTCTGATAGACAATTGGGAACAACCAACAGGATCTATGAAAAGCAACCTGCCTTTTTTCAGAACGCTCCTTCAAACGCACAACCTTTACATAACGGATATCTACAAGCTATTTTTCCGACAAAAAAAACCAAATGGTTTTGTGAATAGCAATGCAATTAGCGCTTATACACAACTACAGAATGAAAAAGGAGAAAACCTTCATGGGTCTATCCTCGCCAAGGAAATTGAATGTGTAAAACCGCAAGCCATCATTACGCTTGGCAACCCAGCGCGCAATCAGTTGTTGACCATCAATCACTTGCTTAATGCAAGCGCACAAACACCTCAAAATTGGAGCGTTGATCTCCAGTATTACCGCTGGAACAACCAAACACCTATTATTTCAGCTCCTCATATTTCGGGCGCAGCCAACGGCACCAAAGCTGCGATTCTCAATAATCCTTACTTCGCTGCGATTCCTGGAAAGTATCAAAATGAAAGATTGGCAAGGATGGTAATTGAAAAGTTGATTTTAGTTTCTATATAATGGTCAAAATTACTTCAAGATTTTAACCATATTCTCATTGCTTGCCGAAATTATTATCAGATTTAAAATAATGTACATTTGTAAAAAAATTTATCATGAAAATCAAACTTTTCTTCTTTAGTTTCTTGTTGACTGCAATTTATTCAAATGGGCAAGTAATTAACTTCCCCGATCAAGCTTTCAAAAATGCTTTGGTTGCCAACCCACTGGTAAATACGAACAACGACACTGAAATTACTATACAAGAGGCTTCGGCATTTACGGGTGAATTAGTAGTGTCAAATTCTGCAATTTACAATTTAACTGGTATTGAGTATTTTACTTCGTTGTTATCATTAAATTGTTCATCGAATTGTATTACTAACTTAAATTTTTCGCAAAATACAAGTCTTACAAAGCTCGATTGCTCTTTTCAATATGGCTGTGGGGGAGTAAACCCTCCCGTTTTCAATCTTGATTTTAGCAATAATGTAAACTTGAAATATCTAAATTGTGGTGGCAACGACATTTCAAACATCAATTTATCTAACAATATACTTTTAGATACCTTAGAGTTAGGTCAGATAAATCTTTTGAATAATATTGATTTAACGAGCTTGATCAACTTAAAAAAACTCAGAATAGGATCAAACACTCCACAAACAGCGAACTCAGCGAACTTTCAAAATATAGATATTAGCTCAAATGTACTTTTAGAAAATTTATACTTGTCCTACCTTTACCCTTTGGATACCATTAACTTAACAAACAATGTTCGTTTGAAATACCTTGATTTTTCTTACGCTGGCGCTGATAATTACATTGGCATAGAAAACCTTGATTCATTAGAATTTTTCAACTGTTTAGGCTGTAACGCTAGCTATTTTGATCTGTCACAATCAACTAATCTTGTTAATGTAAGTTTTGTAGATAACCCGGAATTAGGAATGGTTTCTATTAAAAACGGAAACAACTCAAATCTGCAATCCGTTGTTTTGACCCAAAATCCAAATTTAACATGTGTTGAGGTGGATAATGTCAATTATTCAAACACAAATTGGTACAATGGTCCCTTTTTTGGAGTGGATCTAAATGTTGAATTCAACGAATATTGTTTGCCTTTGCCAAGAAAAATTTGTGTCGTAGGTTTAGACTCATTAACCGGCAATAATAGAGTAGTTTGGGAACCTGATTATCCAAATAATATAGATTCAATTTTTATTTACAGGCAAGCTTCGACTGCAAACTTTCAAAAGATTGGCAGTGTTAGTTCCAGTGATTTTTCAACGTTTTTAGATCCAACTGCATTACCAAGTGTTCAGCCATATAAATATAAACTATCTGCTCTGGATTCAGAGGGAATTGAAACACCTTTCACCGATCCACACAAAACAATTCACTTAACTATCAGTCAAGGAATTGGTAATTCCTGGAATTTAATTTGGAGCTTGTACGAGGGTCTTGAATTTGACAATTACAAATTATACCGAGGAACTAATCCTACTAATTTTGAAGAAATTGCTCAAATAAGTAGTGATTTCAATTCTTATACTGATTTTACAGCGCCTTTAGGTTCAACGGTTTACTATCAAATTGGATTTGAAAATACAATAGGATGCGAACCAGTTAAATCAGGTAACTATGGTGAAGCTAGATCTAACATCGTTTTTAATGGTATCGCTTCACTTTCAAATACAATGGATAATTTTTCAATCCATCTAAATGAATCTAAAGAACTAGTTATCGACTGTGAGAATTGTGAGCACGCTGTACTTAACATTGCTCATTCATCCGGACAAAATGTCGTAACTAATTTTCCTCTTTATTCAACAAATACAAAAATTCCTATGTACGAATATTGTGATGGTCTATTCTTTATAAGTATTAATGGGAAAACCATTAAAGTTGTAAAATAAGGTTACTTTCCGATACA
>JAXITO010000005.1:0-67653 GCA_034680045.1 Crocinitomicaceae bacterium
CTCGGGCATTTGCGCAATATTTTCTTGGGCGCTTCGGTAGCCGAAATTTTGCGCGCAGTAGGGCACAAAGTAGTGCGTACGCAAGTCATCAACGACCGCGGCATTCATATTTGTAAATCCATGCTTGCGTGGGAAAAATTCTCCCCCGTCAATGCGCGTGGAGAAAGAGAAACCCCAGCCAATACAGGCCTGAAGGGCGATAAACTCGTTGGAAAATACTACGTTGAGTTCGATAGAGCCCTGCAAATTGAAGCCAAAGCAATCATGGCGCAATGGCAAAGTGGGAACTTTTCTGACACGCCAACTTCCATTGAAGAAGCAGTGCTCAATTTTGAAAAAGCCAAGGAAGGTAAAGACGAAAAAGCAATAGCTGCGCTCGACGATAAAATCAAGGAATTAGCGAAAAACCAAACAGCGATCTTACGAGAAGCCAAAGAAATGTTGGTGAAGTGGGAAGCCCGCGACCCGCAGGTTTACCTCCTTTGGACAACTATGAACGGTTGGGTATACGCTGGTTTTGACCAAACTTATGCGCAAATGGGCGTGTCTTTTGACAAGCTTTATTACGAATCCGACACCTTTCTACTCGGCAAAGACCAAGTCATGGAAGGCATCAAAAGTGGCGTGTTTTATCAGAAACCCGATGGTTCTGTTTGGATCGACCTCACTGCAGATGGACTCGATGAAAAATTAGTTTTGCGATCTGACGGTACGGCTGTTTACATGACCCAAGATATCGGCACCGCTATTGACCGCTTTAAAGATTTTCCGGATTTACACGGAATGGTTTACACTGTTGGCAATGAGCAAGACTACCACTTTAAAGTGTTGTTCTTGATCCTTCAAAAATTAGGCTATGCCTGGGCTAACAACTGCTTTCACTTGAGTTACGGCATGGTTGACCTCCCTAGTGGCAAAATGAAATCCAGAGAAGGGACAGTTGTAGATGCCGACGACCTCATGGCCGAAGTTATTGAGAAAGCCAAAGAAATGACCCAAGAACGCGGTCATTTAGAAGGCCTCGACAACGACGCACGCGAGCAACTTTACACGCAAATTGGCTTGGGTGGCCTCAAATACTACTTGTTGAAAGTAGATCCTAAGAAACGCATGTTGTTCAATCCGGAAGAATCCATTGACCTCACGGGCAACACCGGTCCGTTCTTGCAATATGCACATGCCCGTATCTCTACACTCTTAGAGAAAGCTGCATACGTTCCAACACCACTTTCCTTGACCGCGCCAATGCGCCCAGAAGAAAAGGAAATCATCAAGCAATTGGCCTTGTTCGGCACCACCTTGGAAGAGGCTGCCAAAGGATATTCACCAGCACTACTCGCTAATTACAGCTATGAGTTAGTGAAGCTTTACAATACCTTTTACCAAAGCGTTAAAATTGTTATTGAGCCAGATGCAGCTGTGCGTCAGTTCAGACTTTCTTTAAGTGCTACAGTTCGTCAGGTACTTGCCCAAGCACTTGGTTTGTTGGGTGTAGAAGCGCCGCAGCGCATGTAGTTTTATTGGTGTTTAGTGCTTGCCGAAGATCACTTCATCGGTGAGCTGGCGAACCATGACAAACAATTCATCTTTAAAGGTCTGTGCCTCGTAGTTGCCGCGTTCGATCATGCGCAATTTGTGCTCCCATTGCCCTGTTAATTCGGGGCTTTTCAAAAGCTCATAGGAAATTTTATCGATTAGCGACATTCCGGTAGGTGTCGCGATGAGGTTCTTTTTCTTTTTTTCGATGTATTGGCGCTTGAAAAGCGTCTCGATAATGCTAGCGCGTGTAGACGGGCGCCCGATGCCATTTTCTTTCATGACTTCGCGCATTTCTTCGTTTTCAACGAGCTTGCCAGCGGTTTCCATGGCGCGCAGCAAGGTGGCTTCGGTGTAGTATTTGGGAGGGCTGGTTTTACCTTCGTGGATATACGGCGCGTGGGGGCCAGTTTCTCCTTTGGTAAAGAGTGGTAAAATTTTATCCTCGGGGTTGGTTTGCTGTGCTTTGAGGTCTTCGTAAAGCACGCGCCAGCCTTTGTCCAGGACTTGCTTGCCGGTTGCTTTGAATTCCAAGGCAGCCACTTTGCCCAAAACAGTGGTGTTGGATACCTTGCATTCGGGATAAAACACGGCAATGAAGCGCCGCACAATGAGGTCGTAAACGCGTTGTTCATCGGGGCTAATGCCCGACGGTGCCACACCTGTCGGAATAATGGCGTGGTGATCAGTGATTTTTTTGTCGTCGAAGATTTGCTTCGATTTTTTGATGGGTTTGCCGGCAAGGGCTTCTGTAAAGCGCTTATAGTCACGGAGCCCAGAGAGAATGCTTGGAATTTTGGGATGGAGGTCTTCCGACAGGTAGGTGGTGTCTACACGCGGGTAGGTCACGAGTTTTTTCTCGTAAAGACTCTGCACCTTGTTGAGCGTTTCCTCAGCGGAGTAGGCGTAGTAGCGGTTGCCGTCGACTTGCAAAGAGGTGAGGTCGTAGAGACGCGGGTTGCCTTCTTTGGCGTCTTTTTGTTCAAAGGAAGTGACCTCGAAGGGCTGCTCGCTGAGGTATTCTAGGCCTTTTTGGGCTTTTTCTTTGGTCTTGAGGCGGTCTATCTGACAACTGAACTCGGTTTCTCTGTAAATGGTTTTGAGCTCAAAGAAGGTATCGGATTTAAAGGCATCAATTTCTTTTTGACGCTGCACAATGAGCGCGAGCGTAGGCGTCTGCACACGCCCCACGGAAAGGGTTTGTTTGTCGCGGCCGTATTTGCGGGTAAAAAGTCGGGTTCCGTTGATCCCCAAGACCCAATCTCCGACCGCCCGAGCGTTGCCTGCGGCAAAGAGGCGGTCAAAATCTGACCCCGGCCTCAGTTTCTTGAAACCATCTTTAATGGCTTCTTCGGTAAGCGAAGAAATCCAGAGCCGCTTTACCGGTACTTTGCATTTGGCCTTGAGCAAGACCCAGCGCTGAATGAGTTCTCCTTCTTGCCCAGCATCGCCGCAGTTAATGACCTCCGTGGCTTGGCTCACGAGCCGTTCAATGACGTGAAATTGCTTTTTAGCGCCGTCGTCGCCACGCAGCTTGATGCCAAATTGAGCCGGTATGATAGGTAAATCTTCTAGTTTCCAGTATTTCCAGTTGGGGTTGTAGTCTTCGGGGTCTTTGAGTGAACACAGGTGCCCATAGACCCAAGTGACGGCATAGCCATTGCCTTCTAGGTAGCCATCTTTGCGATTTTTGGCTCCTAAAATCTCCGCTAAATCGCGGGCAACACTTGGCTTTTCGGCAATGCAGACTATCATGAGAAAATTAAATTTACAAATTCTTTGGGCAACCCTTGCGCGATTCATTCTTTTGAAAGACCTTTACTTTAAATACCCCAAGCTTTATGCGCCTGCCCTTCACTTTAAAACAGCTATTTATCAGTTGTTTAGTTTTTTTTGTGCTCTGTTTTTTGTTTCTCAAATTTTATCAACAACCCAAAAGATGGCACAATTTTGAACGGGGTTTTTATACCTGGGGCGGCTATTATTCAGAGTCCGATATCGATACCTTAAAAGTTCAAAAGGTCTATCAGAAATTTTTTGAAGTGGGTTTAAATAATATGCTGGAGCCGATTCCTGTCGACGAGCTAGGCAGTTTTAGTCTCATATCTAATTGGCGCTCTAACGAACCTGACGACCGTTCACCGTTTTTGAAAGAACTTGTACCGGTTGTTTATATTCAAAACAGTGTTTTATTTCAAAAGGATTTCAATGCTGCTGATTTAGCGCATAAGGTTTGGCATTTGCTTGAGCAGAATTTAGATGGGCAAAACAACGATGGTTTAGAGGTGCAGGTTAAAGAATTTCAGATGGATTGCGACTGGACACCCCGCACCCGAAAAAACTATTTCTCATTTTTAGTCGCATTTAAAAAGGAGTTGCGCGCTTCTGCTTTGTTTGGCCGTTGCCAATTATCTGCCACCCTACGCTTGTATCCGTATAAATACCCAAATAAAATGGGTTTTTTACCCAAAGAAGTGGACCGCGCCATGCTCATGTGCTACAACCTTTCTGCTCCAGATCATACAGGGCAGCGCAATTCGATTTTTTCACTAGAAGTACTAAAAGCTTATTTACAAAATACCGAGACTTACCCCACCGATCTCGATATTGCTTTGCCCGTATATTCGATGGCTTATGTGTATCAAGATCAGCAGTTGGTGAAATTGTTGCGCAATACCGACTCTACTTTTAACAGCTCACTTCAACCAGTTGATGGCTTATGGTATGCCGTACAAAAAGATACGGTTATCGACGAATTTTACATGCGCAAAGGCCAACGCGTGAAATTAGAAACCATCTCCTATCTTGATTTGAAAAGCGCTATCAAAATCATTCATGAAGAAGTGTTGTTTCGAATGTGTCCAACACTTAGTTTTTTCAGTTTAGAAAGTATATATGATAACAAAAGCATTTCGGCAGCTGAGTTTGCTCGTTTGTACCGCGGTTCTCAGCATTAATACAAACCTGCAAGCTTGTGGAGAATACTACCCTTACGGGGAGTACCTTCGCTTCAGTATTTTTGCTGAACCATTGCCCTACGCAAGTGGCCCACTTGCGGGGTTTCTTTACCATAGCACGCGTTACTATGACCTAGAGTTAGGCCCCGCCTATGACCAAAACGTACGCACGTGGCAAGCTTTTTTCAAGCAGCGTTTTTCAGCAGAGGAGCTCTCAGAATTCATTTATGAGGTTGATTTACAAGAGTTATTGTATGCACCACAAAGTGAAAATGCCGTAGTGCGGTTTTTGCGTGCCAAACGCGGCAAAAGCAAAGAAACCAAAGCATTGTTTGCTTATTTCGTTTTTGCCAAAAAAACCGCGCATTATTCGAGCTTTGCCTCCCGCGACCCTTGGCATTTAGAAGCAAAGCGCCCCAATCATCGAAAGCAATGGCGTGTTTTCTATACGGCAATAGCGCGGGCTAAACAAGTGCAAGAACCGATGCTCAAGGAACGTTATGCCTATTTAGCAATCCGAACCATTTATTATTTAGATGATGATGCCCAGGCCAACACGGCAAAAAAATGGATTCCAAGGTTGTACAAGCGCTTTTTTAGCGAGCAAGCGCAAAGCGCTGTAAGTCTTTGGGCTTTATATTTTGTCAATAAAGTGCAAGAAAATCCAAATGCTCAAGAGCTCGCCACTATTTTTTGGAACAATGGCGAAAAGTCAAACGCAGCTTTTGAGTTGTTCAATTCAAAAAAATCGGATCCAGCAATTTTACAAAAATACCCTATGGTGAGGGCTATGTCTTTGTGTCAGCGCTTAGACAGAACGCTACCTGACCTCAAGCAGCTCAAGCCCAAAAATTGCAAAGAAGAAGTCTTGTTGTATGTTGTTCAGCGGGAAATCAATAAACTAGAAGATTGGGTCCTGACGCCTTATTACACAAAGCTGGCTCCGGCTATTCAAACCTTTGAGTATTGGAATGAATTTGATACTTATTACACGAAACTAAATGGCGCGCGCTTGCAAAGCGATGTTGCGTATGCCCGTGAGCTGGCTGCTTGGATGCGCGGCATTCAATTGAAAGAAAACCAAGGGCTTTGGTCTGCTTTGAGCACTTATTCGGCCTTAATGGGAGGGGAAACTACCGCTTTGAAACTGGCTTTTCATCAAAGAGATACAACTACTAAAGGGCTCATTGAGCGCATTTGGGCACTACAAGAGGTGAAAGCCAAGCCATCTACAGCGCTCAGTAATCAAAAAATACAGCACATTCTCATGCACAACGCAGTCCATGCAAGTTTTCTTTTTGGTGTAGCACGCGAACTCGAATTTGCTGGCCAAACAACAACTGCGGCATGTTTACTTGCCCAGCACCAAGCGCAAGAGCCGGATTGGTATAGTTACAACGATTTCGAAAGCTATCGCTTTGCAAAATCTTGGTCTGCCCCCGTCGGAAAATTAGTTTCTACATGGGGCTACTATCAAAAATGGCATTTATACCTAGACGATGCATATAGCATTCCACAATTAGAACACCTTCGCAAATATGCACTCGATACGCTGCAGCAAACCAAATTTGAAAAATGGCTCAAATTACCAGTTCAAACAAATTGCAATCTTGTTCATGACCTCATTGGTACCAAATATTTTCGAGTGGGTCGCTTGCAAAATGCCAAGCGTGCTTTTAGTGCTCCGCCTGCCTCGTATTGGACTTCAGAACCATATGCACAATATTTAAGGGTGAATCCGTTTTACACAACTTTTTATCAGGAGCACCAGCAAAGTAAGGCCGATTCTAGTTGGCTCACCAAACCCCAAATGATGGAAAAAGCGTTGCGCTATAAGAAATCCTATGCGCAAAGCACGGGTAATCGCAAGGCAAAGTATGCGCTCTTACTGGGGAACTTTTATTTCAATGCCACTCAAAATGGAAATGCCTGGCTTTTGCGTCGCTTTGAATGGAGCCAAACGGTGATCAAAACCAACCATCCTGACCAACAAGAGTACGAACATGCGAATTTAGCCCAGCGTTATTATTTAGCCGGGAGCAAAGCAGCAACCAATGCTAAGATGCGCGCCTTTTTATTGCGAATGGCTGCAAAGTGCAATGCGAAGTATAGAAAAGAGTTGAAGGCGAAATACCCGACCTACAGCGAAGAGTTACTCGGCAATTGCGAGAGTTTTTCTAGCTATTACAAGACTTACTTTAAATAAGTACTTACAAACACTTCAAGAATTTCAAGCGTCTTACTTAAAACGCTTGATCCCGCCTTCTAAGAACTTTTTATAAGAGTCGATGTCTGGGGTATAGCCAATTGCTTGGGTGAGGTCATTGCCTTCGTGGTCGGTGACGACATACAAAGGTTGTTGGAAGCTTTTGTAGCGCGTCATTTGGTAGTCGGCCCATTTGTTGCCCACTGTACGGATTGGGCCACTGAGTTTGGAAACGCGTTGTTCGTTTGCTGGCAATAGCTCGCGGTCGTCTACATACAACGAAATGATCACAAATTTCTTTTGGAGCATTGGACGAATTTCGTCGTTGGTCCAGACGGTGCTCTCTGTTTTACGACAGTTCTGGCAAGCGTGGCCTGTGAAATCGAGCAAGATAGGCAAGTTGCGTTTTTTGGCATAAGCGCGGCCTTTCTCGAGGTCGTGGAACACTAAAATAGAGCCGTCGCCAACTGGGTGCATATCGGCTGCAAATGCTGCAGATACGGAGTCTTCAACCAAACCGGTTTCTTGCCCTCCATTGACCCAACGGAAGTTGTCTTCGGAGTGCGTGCGCGGTGGTGCAATGCCGTCAATGAGTGTGAGTGGTGCGCCAAACATTCCCGTAAAGAGGTAGACAGAGAATACCAAAGCAATTAGAGCAAACATAAAGCGCGTGACGCTCAGTTTTTGAACAGGAGAGTCGTGAGAAAACTGCAACTTGCCCAAAAGGTAGATACCCATGATAAAGAAGAGCACAAACCAAATACCAACAAACCACTCGCGGGTGAGGAGGTCCCAGTGGTAAGCGAGGTCTACGGACGACAAGAATTTGAGCGCAAGTGCGAGTTCGGTAAGCCCTAAAACTACTTTTACTGAATTGAGCCAACCACCAGATTGCGGCAAAGAGTTGAGCCATCCTGGGAAAATGGCAAAAAGTGTAAATGGAATGGCAAGCGCTAAAGAAAAGCCTGTCATGCCCACTGCAGGGGTGAGGTAAGAGCCTGAAGTTGCTGCTTCTACGAGCAAGCTTCCGATGATTGGGCCCGTACAAGAGAAAGAAACCAAGCCTAAGGTGAAGGCCATAAAGAAGATGCCGAGGTAGCCGCCGCGGTCTGCTTGTTTGTCCATTTTATTGACCCAAGAGTTAGGTAATTGGATCTCGAAAGCACCCAAGAAAGAGAAGGCAAACAAAACAAAAATGCTAAAGAAGATGAGGTTCATCCAGACGTTAGTAGAGAGGTCGTTAAGACCCAGCGGACCCATAATGGCGGTGAAGATGAGACCAAAAGCAACGTAGATCAGGACAATAGACGCGCCGTAAATGAGTGCTTTAAAGATGCCCTCGCTGCGCGTTTTGGATTGTTTGGTAAAAAACGTAACGGTCATTGGGATCATCGGGAACATGCAAGGTGTAAGTAAAGCAACTAAACCAGCAATAAAGCCCGCAATGAAGATGACGACGTTAGAGTCTTTTTTCTTTTCTTTTTGTCGGATCGGCGCCGGCGCTTGATCCATGGTGGTTTCGGTGCTGTTGGTATCTGCACCTGCGGTTTGAGCGCTAGTAGTTGTATCGGCAACTTCGGCAGCTGCACCAGAAGCTTTAAACCCACTTACTTTGAATTTGGCGGTGTAATCGAAGGGTGGCAAACAACCTTCGTGGTTACACAACTGAAAGAACAAATTGCAGCTAGCGGTAAATGCGTCGTCGCTTAAGATTTCGATTTTTTGCTTGAAAACGGCTTTGTTTTCATAGTATAAAGAGGTGCCGAGTTCGTCTCTTTGAACAAGTGGAATGCCTACTTCAAAAACTTTACCCACTGTTTTAAAGTTTTTATCGGTCTTGAATTTGAATTCAGGAACAATACCTGTGCCGTCTGCAGCCATGGGGTCGTGCTTCAGGCTAAAAATATGGTATTCAGGTACGAGTTTACCTGTAAAAACCAAATTGGCATGGCTCTCGTCAATTTTTTCTACACTGCAGTTCCACTTGATGAATTGCGTCATGAAATCTTGAGCTGTTCCTGCAAAGGATAGGCCGAAAAAGAGGATGCTAAAAAGAAGAGCTTTCATTGGTGTTAGTTTGGTTTTTCTAATTTCTGGGGTGTAACCTTGATTTCAAAAGGCACGGTTTGAGGCGGCAAACAACGCTTGTCGTCGCACAGCATGTAAGTGAGTTCGCCTTTGACCGTGGTTGGTTTTTTGACAAAAACGGGCGCAATTAAGGCGTAATCTTTTTCGAAATAATAAACCGTGGCGTCAAAATTGGGATCGAATTTTTCAATTTTTGAACCTATTTCCATCCATGGATCGGTCAGGTTAACGGCTTTGTTTTTTTCTAATGTAATTTGGGTAGGAACGGGCCCCGCCTTTGGATCGAGATGAATGGAGTAAATATGCCAACCGCTTTCGATTTGCGCTTTAGCTTCAATAAATCTAGAGGAGTTAAGACTGAAATTCCATTGAATTTTCTCTTGACCTAAAGCCCAAGTGCTTAAGAGAGAGAAGAATACCAATAATTGAAGTGCGGCGCGCATGGTTTGAAAACTAAGAACTCTCGAAATTACAAAAAATATTGGCAACAATTTGTGCCTTAGGTTACCATTTCAGACGTGGGTCTGCAGCAACATCTTGTCCAACGGTGTGGCCCGCGGCCAAATAAAAAGAGCCTGCCATGGCGATCATAGCCGCGTTGTCGGTGCAATAACTCATTTTGGGAATGCCGACCTTCCAGCCCGCATCTTTTTTGGCAAGAAGCCGTTTTCTGAGTTCAGAATTGGCCGAAACGCCTCCTGCAATAACTACTGTTTGGATGCCCGTTTCTTTGACAGCTTTTTCGAGTTTGGCCATTAAAATGGACACAATACTGTTTTGGATACTGGCGCAGAGGTCGGCTTTGTGGTTTTGGCGAAACTCAGGCTCGTTTTTTTCTGCAGCCTGAAGGGTATATAAAATGGAAGTTTTGAGCCCGCTAAAACTGAAGTCGAGGTCTTTAATCTGGGGTTTGGCAAATTCAAAAGCATTCGGGTTACCGAGTTGGGCGTATTGATCGATGAGCGGCCCGCCGGGGTAGGGTAGGCCTAGCATTTTTGCAGCTTTGTCGAAAGCTTCGCCTGCTGCGTCGTCTATGGTGCTGCCCAGTACTTGCATGTTTAGGGCGTCATTGACACGCACAATTTGGGTGTGCCCGCCGCTTACGGTAAGGCATAAAAAAGGAAAGCTGGGTTTGAGGTCGCTGGCGTCGTCAATAAAATGCGCCAAAATATGGGCTTTCATGTGGTGCACACCTACTAACGGAATGCCGAGCGCCAAGCCCATTGCCTTGGCAAAAGAGGTGCCGACGGTGAGCGAACCCATGAGGCCTGGCCCTTGGGTAAAGGCAATGGCGTCGAGGTCTGAAAGTGAAATTTGTGCAGTTTGGAGTGCGCTCTGAACAACTGGAATGATGTTTTCTTGATGCGCGCGGCTCGCTAACTCCGGAACTACCCCGCCAAATTTTTCGTGCACGGCTTGGCCAGCAATGATATTGGCACGAATTTCGTTGCCGACGAGGACGGCCGCGGAGGTGTCGTCGCAGGATGACTCAATGCCTAGTATGATCTTGGGTTTTGCTGTCAAAAGATTGCTAATTTTGTAACAAACATGACAAAGGTACTCAAAATCGCGGGCCTAACGCTTGCCATTCTATTAGAGTGGTTGCTGATCCTTGTCATCTTTTTGGTTTTTGCCATCCGCAGTTCTTGGGTCCAGACCTATTTAGCCAATCGCGCCACCGCCTATCTCAGTTCAGAACTCCAAGCGAAAGTGCATATTGGCGCTGTTGACATCGTGTTGTTTCGCTATGTCGACCTCAAAGATGTTTACCTAGAAGAACAAGACAAAAAACAGCCTATTTTGGCGCTCAAACACCTTTATTTAGGGCTCGATCAATTTCAATTGTTGCAAAACAAAGTCCTGATCAAAGAGCTGAGGTTATATGGTGGAAAGGTCAATTTAGCGCGCGATGCACAAAGCGGTCGCTATAATTTTGCCTTTATTGAGGAGTATTTTGCTTCCGACACGCCAAGTAAGTCCTCCACAGATTTTCAGGTGGAACTCGCGCAACTTTCCTTGGCACACATCAATTTGAGTTACCACGATTTGCGCAAAGACACCCTTGATTTTGGCGTAGATTATGACCATCTTGAACTCAAAGGCCTCCATTTGAAAGCCAACAAAATTCTTTCTAAAGGTTCTTTTTTGAGTTGCCAAATTCGAGATCTCCATTTTTTAGAAAGATCCGGCTTCCGCCTAGACAAGTTGACAGCTTATGCGCAGTTTTCGTCAAAAGGTTTGCTCCTTAAAAAAGCCCACCTTCAAACGCCAAAATCACGCATTTTCATGCCTAAATTAGCATTGCGCACGAAGTCGAGCACTGATTTCAATGATTTCGACGACCGCGTCGTTTTCGATGCCGTGTTGGCGCCAAGTAATGTACTTTTGCACGACATCGCCTTCTTTGCGCCCGAAATGCGCGGCATGGACCAAACTGTTTATATTTCCGGTCGGGTCAAAGAAAGACTTCGCGAACTCCGCATCCAAGACCTCAACTTGCGCTTTGGTAAAAAGACCCAAATTCGGGCTAATTTACGCTTACCTGACTTCCGTAAACCCAACAACCAACTTTGGTTGCAAGAACAAATCACCAAAGCCCACATCGAATTAGCCGACATCGCAGCGCTGCACTTGCCAATTGGCACGCCCAACATCGAAATTCCTTACATGCTGCAAAAAGCGGGTTATTTCGATTTAAAGGACGCTCAAATTTCAGGAAAAATCAATGATTTACATGTTTCTATCGCCAATGCCACTAGCGCATTGGGGGCGCTTTCCTTGGCTCCAATTTCGATTCAAAACAGCCCTGAACTCCTTACCATCAAAGGGGTAGCAGACAGCAGTTTTCTCGATTTGAAACAATTTAATCTGGGTCAGCTCATCGATGTTTCCGCTATAGGTAAAGTGAGTGGTAATTGTCAGTTTTCCTTGTCTATTGCGCCCGATGGCACTTATGCTTTGGATCAAACAAATGCTTTTCTCACCCAACTTTTCGTCAACGACTACAACTACACCAATATTTCAATTGAGGAAGCCAAAATCCAGCAAGAACAACTCTTGGCAAAGCTTTCAATTACAGACCCCCACTTGACTTTGAGTAGTGTTGTTCAGCTCTATCTTGGTGCTGCCCCGAGTTATCAAGTGCAGGCCAATATCGAAAATGCCGATTTAGGTGCACTGCATTTAAGTGGCTTCCAAAACGATCAATTTAGTGCCAATCTTAATTTAGGCATAGAAGGCCCGAGTTGGTCTTCGCTTGTGGGTTTTGCGAGTTTGCGCGATTTCAAATACAGCGCCAACAACCACGCCATTCAATCAGAACTTGCACAAGTGCATTACCGCCAACAAAATGACTACACCAACATCGACATGAGTAGTTCCATTCTAGATTTTTCTATCGAAGGTGTGTTAGCCGAAGAAACACTTCTTGACGACCTCACCCATCACTTGGCCATTTTGTATCCACCAATTGAAGGTGAACAGCGCAGTTTCTTGCACACGAACGCTAAATTTGAATTCAGCTTGCTCGCACGCAGCACTCGCGAACTTTTAAATATCTTCTTGCCCGATTTAGACCTTGCAAACGGAACAATAGTCAACGGCTCCTTCAATTCCAAAGAAGAAGCGCTCGAGTTCGACATCAATTGCCCAAGGTTACAGTATCAAAATATTGATTTGAAGGCGCTTTCCTTACAACAGCACATTGCACACGATCAAGTCAATGGTTTATTGGAGATCAATGAATTAACTGTTGCCGATTCCACTACTTTTCATTCCTTGAAACTGACCAATTCCGGAGCTCATGGGGTTCAAGATGCCGTTCTTTCCTGGGATCCAAACACCGATGATTTTTCAGAACTCAAGTGGCGCACCACTATTCTACCTCAAGATTACATCAGTTTTGCACTACAACCCTCTTTTTTTACAATCAACGGTGTCAAATGGCAAATTGCCAACCAATCAGACATCACGCTTGCTGCCAAAGAAGTCAATATCCAAAATTTTGAATTGCACCGGGGCTATCAGCTCATTAAAGTAAACGGATGTTTGTCGGAAAACAAACGCGATCAATTGCGTTTCGATGTCATTGGGCTCGACCTCAGTGAGCTCAGTTCTTTACTGGGTTTACCCAACCAGTATAGCGGTAGGTTCAGCGGTTGGGGCACACTCTCCACACCTTATTCCAACCTCAGTATTACAGCTGATGCCAATTTGGAGCAGCTCCAAATCGATGGCCAGTCTGTCGGAGACATCATGTTGCACTCCGATTGGAACGACGACCGTCAAAGTATTGTCTTAGAGGGAACACTGCAATACCGCAATGAGCGCACCTTCGATTTCGATGGGCTTTATAAACTAAAAGAAGACGAACTCGATCTTGGGCTCAATTTCAAACAAACCGATATTTCTTTTGTGAATGCCTTTTTAGATCCTGAAGTCGTGAAAGGAATCCAAGGCAAACTGAATGGTCGCTTGCGCCTCGACGGTAGCCCGAGTGCACCCAAATTATCGGGCAAATTGCGCTTGCAAGAAGGCGGAGCAGAGGTGGCTATTTTAGGAGTAAACTACCAACTTGAGGGCAATATTCAAGTGACGGAAGACGCCTTTTTTCTCGACAACATTCCTGTCAAAGACCCTGAAGGAAACGTAGCTTACCTTTCAAGTGCAATTAACCACCGTAATTTTGAAAATTGGAACTACGACATTCAAATCAACTTTGAAGACGACCTCAAGAAGATAGATCCGCGCACCAACCAATTGGTTCCGATAGAAAAATTCCTTGTACTAAATACCAAATATCGCGAAGGCGATGTGTATTATGGCAAGGCCTACGGTAGGGGAACTGCCAATATTTTTGGCACCATGAGCAATACTGAAATCACTGTTGACGCCACTACTCGCAAAGGAACCGAAGTTATTTTTCCGATGTACGGCATGTCCGAAATCAATGACGACGACAACTTTGTGCAGTTTGTCAAGCAAGGTGTTTCAGCCCAACTTCAAGAGCAAGGTTTAGATTTTACGGGTTTGTACCTAGATCTCAATTTCCATGTGACTCCTGACGCCAGCATGAAACTCATTTTCAATGAACAAACCGGCGACGAAATTACGGCAAAAGGGAGCGGCGACCTCAACATCAAACTCGATCAATACAACCAACTCACCATGAACGGCCCTTATGTCATTGCCAAAGGCAGCCGTTACAATTTTGCACTTGGCTCCATTAAGCAAACTTTCGACATTGAGGCCGGATCAAAAATCGAATGGAGCGGCGATCCTTACAACGCAGATATCGCTATCAACACCGTTACGCCGAAGCGCGCCTCTATTTTGGAATTGAGCCCAGAAATTCAAGACAACACGCTTGTTAATCAAGAAATCCTTTGTTACCTCAAGCTCACCGAATCGCTGTTGGCGCCCAAAATATCCTTTGACCTCGTGGCTCCGCGCACAACCGAAACAGGCAAAGCGCTCCTAGACCGCGTCAAATCTGATCCAGATGAGCTGAACAGACAATTTTTCTCCTTGCTGCTCGTCAGTAAGTTTCAGCCGCTCAAAGGCAATCTTTCTGCTGGCGGTTCCGCGGCGCTTGACCTTCTTGAATCACAAATCAATGCGGCTCTTGGCAAATTATCGGACAACTATAAACTCAATGTAGACTACGGGTCTGATGAAGCAGCCGGAGAAAGTAAAGTAGAATTGGGTGTTGCCAAAGGTTTCCTAGATGACAAACTCGTCATTACCGGAAGTTTCGGTGTTGAAAACCGAAGTTCGGCCACTGCTACTGGTTCTCAGGCCTATACCAACTCCATGATAGGCGACGTCAACATCGAATACAAAATTCAAGAAAACTTCCGCGTTCGGGCCTTTAATCAGTCAAATACCAACTCTGTAAACGAAAACCAAGGTCCTTTTACGCAAGGTTTCGGGGTTTCTTATTACGAAGAGTTTCATAAATTTTCGGAGTTGTCTTTTGTGAAGCGCCTCCAACAATTAGTGCAAAAAAGCCCAAAAAAATCTGGTGTGCCTGCACCAAAAAAACACAGACAACCTGTAACTTTACCACAAGATGAAAAAAGTACTAGTAGCCAATCGCGGCGAGATCGCTCGACGCGTGCTTAGAACCCTCCAAAAAATGGACATACGCAGTGTGGCCATTTATTCCGATGCCGATGCCAACGCACCACACGTGCTCGAAGCCGATGAGGCTGTTTACGTTGGGCAAAGCCCGTCGTCAGAAAGTTATTTGCAGCAAGATAAAATCATACAGATTTGTAAAGACCTTGGCGTAGATGGCGTTCATCCAGGCTATGGTTTTCTCTCCGAAAACGCAGGTTTTGCGCGCAAATTAAAGGCCGAAGGCATCAAACTCATTGGCCCATCTCCAGAGTCCATGGAAGTCATGGGCGACAAACTCTCGGCCAAACAAGCCGTGAAGTCATACAACGTTCCTTTAGTACCGGGTGTAGATGAAGCCATTTCAGATGTAGCTGCCGCTAAAGTCATTGCCGCAGAGGTTGGTTATCCAATTCTCATCAAAGCATCTGCCGGCGGTGGCGGAAAAGGCATGCGTTTGGTTCAAAACGAAGCTGAATTTGAGGAGCAAATGACACTCGCTCAAAACGAAGCCCGTTCTTCTTTTGGCGACGACGCTGTTTTCATCGAAAAATTTGTCGACCAACCTCGCCACATCGAAATTCAAGTTTTTGCCGACCAACTAGGCAACACAGTTTATTTATTCGAGCGCGAGTGCTCGGTGCAACGCCGTCACCAAAAAGTAGTAGAAGAGGCACCAAGCGCTGTACTGACGCCAGCACTTCGCAAGCAAATGGGCGAGGCAGCGGTTGCGGTTTGTAAAGCCTGCAATTACGAAGGCGCCGGTACTGTAGAATTCCTCATCGATGCCAATCTCGATTTTTATTTCTTGGAAATGAATACCCGTTTGCAAGTAGAACACCCCGTTACCGAAGAAATCACTGGCCTCGACCTCGTAGAGTGGCAAATTCGTGTGGCACGCGGCGAGCGCTTGCCCAAATTGCAAGACGAACTCCACATCAATGGACACGCCATTGAAGTGCGCGTATACGCCGAAGACACCCTTGGAGGTTTTACCCCCGACATCGGTACCCTTGACCGCTACCGCATCCCTGCTGGGCGCAACATCCGCGTAGACGACGCCTTTGAAGAAGGAATGGAAATCCCGATTTACTACGATCCTATGATAGCCAAGCTTGTCGTTTGGGGCAAAACCCGCGAAGAAGCCATTGACCGTTGTATAGCTGCCATAGATAACTATCAAATTTCTGGTGTCAAAACCACTCTAGATTTCGGAAAGTTTGTTTTGAAGCACCCTGCCTTCCGCAGCGGTCATTTCGACACCAATTTTGTCAAAACGCATTTCTCCGACCCTGCCTTGCTCAAAGATGCCATGCAAGAAGAAGAGCGCGCATTGGTCTATGCCCTCGACACCATTTGGCAAGATGTTCAGGCTTTTAAGAAAGCTTCTTATGCTTCAAGAGATATCACCTCTTCTTGGAAAAACCAAATCAGATAAAAATATTTATAGAGGGCCAAATTGGCTCATGAAAAAAACGTATTTTTACGGCGCAAATTTGACAGTATGAACTTACACGAATTCCAAGGAAAAGCAATTCTCAAAAAATACGGCGTGGCCGTGCAAGAAGGCATTGTAGTTGACACCATTGAAGCAGCAATTCCTGCCGCTCAAAGGCTTACAGAAGAAACCGGTACTACATGGTATGTGGTCAAAGCCCAAATTCATGCGGGTGGTCGTGGTAAAGGAACTGTCGAAGAAACAGGTTCTCACGGTGTTGTCCTTGCCAAAGGCATCGACCAAGTGGAAGAAAAAGTAGCTGGCATCCTCGGTGGCCACCTCACAACGCTTCAAACCAACGGCAAAGGCAAAAAAGTAAATCAAGTACTCATCGCACAAGATGTCTACTACCCAGGCCCAACAGAAGTTCAAGAATTCTATATGTCTGTTCTCCTAGACCGCGAGTCTGGCCGCAACGTCATCATCTATTCTACCGAAGGTGGTATGGATATCGAGCACGTTGCCGAGCACACCCCAGAAAAACTCTTCAAAGAACACATCGATCCACGCGTAGGTCTGCAAGGTTTCCAAGCACGCAAAATTGCTTTTAACCTTGGCCTTTCTGGTGATGCTTTCAAAAACATGGTCAAATTCGTACCATGTTTGTACAACGCATACGTGGGTATCGACGCTTCTATGTTCGAGATCAACCCACTCTTCAAAACTTCCGATAACAAAATCATCGCAGTTGACGCCAAAGTAAGTCTAGATGGCAACGGTTTGTTCCGTCACCCAGACCTCGCTGCCTTGCGAGACAAATCTGAAGAAGATCCAACAGAAGTAGAAGCCGACGAAGCTGGCCTCAATTTCGTTAAATTAGATGGTAATGTGGGCTGTATGGTCAACGGAGCAGGTCTTGCAATGGCTACCATGGACATCATCAAGTTGTCTGGCGGTAACCCTGCTAACTTTCTCGACGTCGGCGGAACTGCCAACGCAGAGCGCGTAGAAAAAGCCTTCCACATCATCCTAAAAGACCCGAACGTAAAAGCGATTCTCATCAACATCTTTGGTGGTATCGTTCGCTGCGACCGCGTAGCTCAAGGCATCGTAGACGCCTATAAAAACATCGGCGAAATTCCAGTTCCGATCATCGTACGCCTCCAAGGCACCAACGCCGAAGAAGCCAAACGCCTCATCGACGAATCTGGTCTCAACGTACACTCAGCAGTTCAACTCCAAGAAGCTGCCGACTTAGTGAAAGAAGTATTGGCATAAGCGCCAGACTTATTTATATTTGAAAAGCCATCGAAAGATGGCTTTTTTTATGCTCATCATAAAATTTATAAATAAAACCAAATCATCAAAAAATGTCAATTTTGCCTACTAAAAATTGACATGATGACACGTATTACTATCGCAAAAGGTGATGGCATTGGGCCAGAAATTATGGAGGCAACGCTTTCTATTTTGGAAGCAGCAGGTGCCGAGTTGGCTTACGACGAAATTGAGATAGGTGAGAAGGTTTATTTGGCTGGCAACACCGCCGGTATTAGTCCTGAAGCTTGGGATACCATCCGCCGCAATAAAGTATTTTTGAAGGCGCCAATTACCACGCCGCAGGGTGGGGGTTACAAGAGCTTGAATGTGTCTACGCGCAAGTTTTTGGGCTTGTATGCCAATATTCGCCCGTGCTTTAGCTTGCATCCGTATGTGTCTACCAAGCATCCGAAAATGGATTTGGTGATCATTCGTGAAAACGAAGAAGACCTCTATGCAGGCATCGAACACCAACAAACCGATGAAGTAGTGCAGTGCCTCAAACTCATTAGCCGCCCAGGTTGTGAGAAGATCATCCGTTATGCATTTGAATACGCCAAACTTTATGGCCGCAATAAGGTAACTTGTTTTACCAAAGACAACATCATGAAGCAAACCGATGGTTTGTTTAGAGAAGTCTTCAACGAAATTGCTGCCGAATACCCTGAAATCGCCAACGACCACTGGATCATCGATATCGGTGCGGCCAAACTTGCCAATGCACCTCAAGATTTTGAAGTGATTGTGACGCTGAACCTTTATGGCGACATCATTTCTGATATCGCTGCAGAAATTGCAGGTTCTGTAGGGCTTGCGGGTTCTGCTAATATTGGTGAAGAATGCGCTATGTTTGAAGCCATTCACGGCTCTGCACCCATGATTACCGGCCAAGGTATTGCCAACCCTTCTGGACTCTTGCTCGGGGCAGTGCAAATGCTCAGCCATGTGGGGCAAACACAAGTAGCCGAAAAAATCCAAAATGCGTGGCTCAAAACCATTGAAGACGGCGTGCATACTTTTGATATTTACAAAGAAGGTGTGAGTTCTCGTCGTGTGAATACCAAAGAATTTACCGAGGCTTTGATTGCCAATTTAGGTCAGGTACCACAAAATTTCCCAGCGGTTTCTTACCGCGAGAATGCCAGAATTCAATTGCCGAAATACGAGCGCAAAGCGCCAAAGCAAAAGACTTTACAAGGTGTTGACCTTTTCGTACATTGGTCTGGTACAGATGCAAATCAATTAGCGACGCAATTTGAGGTCTTAAATTCATCGGCATTTAAACTGGCACTAATTACCAATAGAGGAATTAAAGTGTATCCAGGCGGTTTTCCGGAAACGTTTTGTACAGACCACTGGCGCTGTCGCTTTATGGCAGACAACGCGTCTATAAAAGGTCTTATTGAACTTTTAACGGCAGCAGAAAATGCAGGGATTGATGTTGTAAAAACAGAAAATCTATATGCATTTGATGGTAAAGCGGCTTATTCTTTAGGACAAGGGCAATAAGAACATAGGGATGCGCATTGCATTTGTTTTACTTGTTGGAATCATGCTGCTTTCTGTCCTCCATCAGACGGCATGGTGGTCTTCTATTCTTGCCGCGCTATCTATTATTGTTTCGTTATTCATGCTCAAGAGCGTTTGTTCAAATCAAAGCAAATGAAAAAAGGTGCCTATTTAATCCGACAAGCAAATGTCGTGACCTCTGCGGGTATTCAAACCAAAGATGTACGTATTTTTGACGGTCGCTTTGTCGAAATTTCAAGTCATTTAGAGCCTCAGCCCGATGAAACTTGCATCGAAGCAAAAGGGAAATACCTCTTTCCTGGCCTCATTGATACACACGTGCATTTCAGAGAGCCAGGACTCACCCACAAGGCCACTTGGGCCACGGAAAGCGCTGCGGCTGTTGCAGGCGGCGTGACCACCGTTTTTGACATGCCAAATACCGATCCGGCGACGCTTAGCCCCGAGTTGGTTCAAGAGAAGCTAGACCTCACCAAAGCAAATGCTTACTGCAATTATGGTGTTTTTCTTGGTGTTTCTGCCAGCAACCTCGATTTGCTCAAAGACTACAATCTAGAGGACAAAAAATTTGTTGCCCTCACAGACGACGGTTTGTATTTTTCTGGTGCAAACCAATTGCTAGCCGATCATCCGGAGGCATTTGAGCAAATCTGGAAGCAAACAGATCGAATTGTGGCCATTCATAGTGAAGATTCTGCGCTCATTGAACAAAGTGAAGCTGAGTATAGCAAAATGTATGGTCAGGCGATTCCAATGGAAGCGCATGCTCAGATCCGCTCAGAGGAGGCGTGTTTTGTGTCTACAAAAAGGAGTCTTGATTTAGCAAAAAAAACAAATTCAAGGTTACATATCTTACACCTTACTACCTATAAAGAAGCTTTGTTGTTTGACAAAGACCTTCCTCTTGCCCAAAAAAGGCAGACCTGCGAGGTGAGTATTCCACATCTTTATTTTTCACAGGAAGATTACCAAACTTTCGGGCCGCTCATCAAGTACAATCCTTCGATCAAAACCAAAGCCGATAAACTTGGCCTCCTCAAAGCACTCAACGAGAATTACATCGATTTCATTACTACCGACCATTCTCCGCATACCTTAGAAGAAAAACAACAGCCCTACATGCAATCCAAATCAGGTGGGCCAATGGTGCAGCACCTCCTGCAAATGCTCTTGAGTTTAGTCGATGCCGGTTTTTTAAGTTTGGAGAAAGTAGTTGAGAAAACAGCCGAAAACCCAGCTCTCTTTTATGGTATCAAGGATCGTGGCTTTATCAAAGAAGGATATTATGCCGACCTAGTTTTGGTAGATCTAACCAAGCCGTATTTGGTCTCAAAAGACAATTTACGCTCGAAGTGTGGATGGTCTGTTTTTGAAGGTCACACCTTTTCTTCGTCTATCGAAATGACTTTTGTCAATGGGCAGTTGGTTTATAAAGAGGGAAAAATAGTTTCAGGTGTTCGAGGTAAACAGGTTGAAATTAGCTAGAAATTTATATTTTCGTTGTTAGCTAATGCTTTCTTACTCAACTACGTTAAAACGAACAAACTATGGCAACTTTTATTCAAACCAGCGGAGGTTATCTCCGTAGCACCCGCGTTACCTACTGGACCATCTTCGCAGTACAAACATTTGTGGCACTCTTTGCATTTCTCGTAAATGCCAACAAACCCGTTGATTTCGGTAAATTTCATCCCAACGACATCATGGCTTATTTTATTCCGACTATTGCCTTGGGAGGGTTGGTTGCATCGCAAATTATTTTCAAAAACCGCATCAAACTGTTAGGAGATAAAAGGCAGTTTAAACAAAAATTAGATTGCTATAAATCAGCACTCATGACACGTTTTGCCTTACTTGAAGGCCCAAACCTTATGGTGTTGGCAGCCTACTTTTTTACTGACAATCCGTTGTATTTGATTATGGCACTGCTGTCGTTAGTTATTTATTTGTCCGTTTTTCCGAGCGTAAAATCTATATCAAAGGATTTACACCTGAGCACTGAGGAACATGCTTATTTGGCAAATCCTACACATCCGTTAGGTATTAATCCTAATATTGAATATTAATTTTTTGCTCGCTTCCACATTTGAAGTGCCCTTTCGGACAAGCTTTATGACCATGCAAACCACAAGGTCGGCAGTCCAGGTCCTTTACCTCAATAATTGTGGCATTATCCGAAAGCGGTCCAAAACCAAACTCAGGTATGGTGGAACAGAAGAACGCACTCACCGGAGCATTGGTTGCCGAGGCTAAATGTAAAGGGCCCGAGTCATTGACATAATTGTGCTGGGCTCCGGCCATAAGAGCGGCCGATTGTAAAAGCGAAAGCTTGCCCGCCAAATTCAAGATGTTTGGTATGCTTGTTTTTTCTATGATTTCATTTAGATATTCTTGGTCTGTGGGCGCGCCTAAAAGATAAATCTGAGCATTTGTTGCCGACAACTTGCCTATCAACTCCAACCAGATTTCTTGTGGCGCTTGCTTGGTGAACCAAACACTTGTGGGTGCCAAACAGGAATACTGACCTTCTTGATAAATTTGAATTGAATTCAAATCTTCTTTACTTGGATATAACTGAGGTCGCCGGATAGGCGTAGGAACCAAGTCTGAAATCAGACTTAAATTGCGGTCTACCTCATGCCAATTAGGCTTCATTTCGTGCTTGAACTTCTTGGTGAACAAAAAAGACAACGGATTCTTTTCAAAACCTCGGCTTTCTTTACCACGAGCTAAAAAGGTGAGGATGCCAGAACTGGCAAATCTTTGCAGATTGATGACGAGGTCGTATTGGTGAGAACGCAAGGTTTTACCCAAATTCCAGAGGTTCTTCACTTTTTGACTTTTATCGAAAATAAAAACGTGGTGCAAGAACGGATGCTCTGTAAGTAGGCTTTCGTTGCCTTTTTTGACAACTATATCGATTTGTGCATCCGGATAAGCGGCATGTAGGTTTTCCCAGACGGGTGAGGCTAAAATAACATCACCTAGGAAAGCAGTTTGAATGACAAGAATGCGGTCTAAATTCATCGGATGAGTGTCACGTAGCCTTGCTTGACGATCGCGTCAGTTTTGTTGAGGATGATTTCAATGCGGTACTGAAATACGTCATTGGTAGCGGGTAGGCCAGAGCTGCTGATGTAGCCGTCCCAACCTGCAGCGGGGTCATTGGTTTCAAAGACTATTTTGCCCCAACGGTCAATGATGCTAAACGTATATTTTTCAGGATCTACATTTTGTACTACCGGTAAGAAAATAGGGTTGAGGCCATCAGGTGTGAAGGCATTGGGTACAAACATGAGGGGGTCGTAAGCCAGGCAAAATTCATTGGAATAACTGCTGTCTATCAAACCAAATTGATTCAGGTTTTCCAGTGCCACTACTTTGTAACATACTTCGCCTTTGTTGCGTAGTTGCGAAACGTCGTCGGTGAGCTCATAACTGCCATCAGGGAGTACTTGAACTGGAGTGGTTTCCCAGGTTCCGTAGGCATTTCTGAATACTTGATAGTTGGCAATGGTTCCGGCAAATTGGGTGTAAGGCGTCCAGGAAAGCGAATTGATCATGTTGTACTGATCGGCGTTGCCCTGTACAAAAATAGTGGTGTTTTCATTGGCGTAAGCACCTGGGTTGCCACAGCTGTCTATGTATATGCTGCGGTAGGTCCAGGGGCCCCAATCGGTGTCGACGTCTTCATCAAGAAAATAAGCAGTGTTATTCAAAATGGTGCCTTCACCGATACTTTGGTAAACGCCATTGGTGTCTTTTCTTTCAAAAAGCACGCTGGTGATACCTACGCTTTGGTCTACCCAAGCCTTTAGCTCGATATCGCCATCTAAGACACTCGCAACACTAAAATAATGAAAACTTGGTGGTGTAGGTTGCGGCATCACAAAACACAAGGGGTTCGAAAACGCCGAAAAACCATTCTGTAGGTTCGCTTTGATGTACAGGCAATAACTTTCGTTTTTGAGCAGATTTACACTTGCTGTAGTGTCATTGGTTGTCTGAAGAAGCGTCCAGGTATTGTTGTACTTGCTCCAGACCTCGTAGGTCAGCACTGCGTTTCCGCCGTACTTACTCCAAGTTAAATCTACGCGTTGCGGACACATGTCAATAAGATAAATCGCTTGAATAGAAGTGTGGAGGTTGGCTTTGGCTGAAGTCTGAAAAGAAGGCGGGTTGTTGGATGTAAAGCAGGAGTCAAAAGCTGCTACGGTGTAGGTATAAGGGCCGCCGTTGAACGGCACGCTGTGCCAATAGGAGGTGTTGTTTTGCCCATAAACGGTATCGAGTTCGATTAAAAAGCCATTTACATCATAGGTATACACGACATAACCGTAGGTGTCTGGCGCTGCATTGACATTCCATTGTACTTGCAGTTGTTGGGTGCTGGTGTCGAAACCAACGCTGGAAAGCACCGGAATAAAAGGCGTCATCATGTCGGTGAGGGAATCGCCGGGTCGGTTAGAGTTGAAGTTGCAGGTGCTGGTTTTTAAATTCACACGATAGCGCAAAAACTCATTACAGAGATCGATGGTGTCAGTGTAAGTGGTTTGGTTATACGGAACGCTATCCAAGAAATTAAAGAAATTGGTAGGGTATTCGCGGTAGATGTAATAGTGGCTGTTGTAAAGTGGTGAGGGCGTGGTTTTAGGTTTGTTCCAGTTGAGCACGGCCGTCCCGTTGTTAGGGTTGTTGAGTGTCAGAAAGATATTTTTTGCGGTATCTGAATACGTCAAGAAAGCACCTCCACAGCCGGATGCCACCGCAATATAGAAGTCGTGACTGCTCCAAATGGGTGGAATGGTCATGTTGGTGGCATTCACATTTGAAGTATCGTACAACAAACCATTTTGGAGTGAATACAATTGAAAAGCGGTAAATCCAGAAGTACTTCCCGAATTGATCGATGGCCAATTGATGGTGAGTTCATTGGCGTTGTTGGTCTGGATGCAAGCGATATCTGGAGCAGCTACGATTCCTGAATTCAGCACATGGATCGTAATGGTGGCGTATTGAACCTGAGGCACCGGGCAGACGTCGTCGCTTGCTTTGAATACAAAATGATACGTTTTTTGGCTCTGCGCTTGACCTTGACCATCTAAAAGGTGGGCACAAGTGGTTTGCCACGTAAATTGGGTTTGTATTTGCCCAGCTGCGGTGTAGGGAAGCGCTGTACTTAAACTAGGGCAAGGGCCAACCGAACAAGGTAAATTGCCTTCTAGGGTAATGTTTTGAGCGCTACCATTGACCTGGGTGTCGGGGTCTGTAATGAGTAAATCGAAGTTGATGAGCTCACCCGCATTGACCGTGAGTTCATAGGAGGTGCCGCCTGCAAATGGAGGTGCAATGACCGGCGGGAAATTACTGCTGTTGCAAGGCTGCAGTACAAGTTGTATTTCGCGTTCGGTCTCGGAGATGAGGATGCCAGCGCGATACGCCTTCACTACAATTTTAAGGGCGTAATTGCCAATTGTGAAGCTATTGAAAGTCAGGTTGCCATTCAAAGGATTGAGCACCGCAGCTACGTTGCTAGAATTAATAGCTGGCCCTGGCGTAGGGCTGAGGTAGCTAAAACCACTCGTGAAAGGAATTGGAGCTGGATTGCTCGGCGGGTTGTAAGCACCCATGGGGAAGTGGTCATAAGGAACGCCAAATTCAAAGTGGAGGGAATCTAGGTTGGGGTCATTGACCGCAGCGTTGTATTGATATGGTAGCCCTGCGCAGCTGACAAAATTAGGGTCTTCATTAAAGACAGGAGAGTCGTCGGGTTGTGAGAGATTGAAAATTTTAGCAACGAGCGTGATGCCGTAAGTGGACGGATTACTCAGGTTGGTGAGGGCGCCGCTGCGCGAGAAATTTTCATAAGTAAAAGCCCAGCCTTGCGCTGGAGGAGTGCCGCTAAGAGCAATTGGCGCACTGCGGTAAATGACTTTTTCAATGGCGCCGATGCCGTTTCCGCCGTTATTGCCAGTGCCGCAAATTAATGGACCAGCACCCCCAGGAACTTGAGTACAACTTGGAGATAGGTCTTGGCGCTGCACAAATAAGACAGGAATGACATTTAGGCTAGGGTGGTTCCAGACGCGGAGCGTTTCGGAAACCGCATTGACGTCGGCCCCGTTGCAATCGCGGTAAAAAACAAGTTCAAATTGATAGTTGCCGCCACCGAGATGCTTGTAGGTGATTTCACCCCCCATCACATGAGAGGCCAGACTTGTGAAAGCTGTTTGTAGAAATACCAGTACAATAAGTGCTCTGAACATCCGTTGAATAACGTATTTTTTACTTGTTTAGTATAACGGCAAAGCCTTTTAAAGGTTGCTATCCTGCAGAAATAATCAGCATTTCGTCCCAATTGAGGTAACGCTGTGCCAATTCTTGAAGTTTTTGGGCGTCAACCACTTTGATTTCAGCAATATAACGGTCGTAGTAGCTGAGGTCAAGGCCAAGTGTTTCTACATTGGCAAAGAGATCGAGCATGGCATACGGGCCGTCGGCACTTTTGAGCAATTGCCCCATAAGGTAACTTTTGACGAGTTCGAGTTCTTCGGCAGGCACGAGTTCGGTTTGGAGGCGCTCGAATTCTTTTTGAATTTCAATAAATGTAGCTGTTCTGGTTTGTACGCCAACTTCTGTACCGATCACCAAATACCCGAAATTGTTGTTTTCCACGATATGTGAGCCAATGCCATAGGTGTAGCCTTTGTCTTCGCGGATGTTGCTCATGAGACGGCTGCCAAAGTAGTCGCCGAGAATGGTGTTGAGTACGCTAAAAGCACAGAAGTCCGGATGTGTTTTGTTAAAGAGTGGTTTGCCAATTCGCACCGCACTTTGCAAAGCGCCTTCTTGTTCAATATGGGTGGCACCTGTTTCAGGTTGCCATACAAAAGGTGTGCGCTCCTTTAGGTTGCTTTCGAAGACATTCAATAAATCTTGAAAAGAACGGAGGGTCTCTTCTGAAATATCACCTATAAGGAAAACTTTTTTAAGCCCCTTGAGGTAATGTTGTTGGTGAAAAGCTTGGATCTTTGAGCGGTCTGCATTTTGGAAGTCCTCTAATTGAATTTGTTGCGCATAGACAGAGCCGGCAAAAAGGCTACGCTGAAAACAGCGCTGTGCTAAAAAACTCACTTTTTGTTGCTGAACCTTGAATTTTTGGCTGCGTTCATGCACGAGCTCTTGCAGTTCTTTTGTGGGGAAGCTGGCCGCAAAAAGGCTTTCATGAAAAATGTGATACGCTTTTAGGAGTTGGTCCTTGAGCGCATAAAGTGTAACAACTGTTGTTTCTTGACTGAGGGAGACATCGTAATATGCGCCCACCGCATCGAGCGCTTTTTGGATTTGCTTGGCTGTTTTTTGGGCAGTGCCATTGATCAGTAAGCCGGCACACAATGAAGCCGAAAGCGGATCTCCGGTGGCTGAGCCTGCGGCAAAATGCAGCTCAATTTTGCTGGTGTCATTTTGAAGGCCATTGCGCCAAAAGAGTTTAGCGCCACTTTTCAAGGTGTAAATTGCTGGTGCCACAAACGAGATGTGGTTGATTGGGCGCAACTGCGGCGCAATGTTTCGATCGAGCACAGTAGGGTGTGTTTGTTGCGTCATATTTATTGGGCTTGAATTTGCAACAACGCACAGCGATTTTTATCGAAGAGTTGTTGGGCATAGGTTTGAAGATCAGCGGTATGGATACTTGAAAAACGCACACTTTCTTGATTAATGAGCGCTGCGTCGCCAAGGAGTTCAAAAAAGCTGAGGTTCATGGCACGGCTCAGTAGGCCTTGGTCTTGAAAAGCTTTGGCGGTTTGCAACTTTAAAATAAGCTGTTGCAGCGAGGGTTTACTCATTTTTACGGCCTTGTATTTTTCAAGTAGGGGCCAAAGTGCGTCGTCAAGTTCCATCAATGTGCGCTTCGGATTGATTTTCCCTGTGATGACGAACAAGCCGTTGTCGATAGACCCCGTGATATAAGCTGTAATTTCAGAAACCAAGCGTTTTTTGCGCTGTAATTCTGTAAAAAGCAAGCCTGTTTTCTCGTTGCCGATGTGGTCGGAGAGGAGGTCGGCGAGGTAGTAGTCGTTGTCAAGGCGTTTGCCCATTTGAAAAGCGTAGTAAAAGGAATCGGCCGGAACTTTGCGGGAAATCAACTTTTGTCTGAAGCGTTTTTGGGTGGGTTCTTGTGGCAGTTGGCGCGCTATTTTTGTTTGGGCGGGAATGTTGCCAAAATAATGCTGTACTTTTTGTTGAATGTCGGCTAATTCAAAATTGCCTACAATGCACAACACAGCGTTGCCAGGGTGGTAGTGTTTTTGAAAAAAAGCGCGGACGTCGTCCATGGTGGCATCGGCGATGTGCTTGATGTTTTTACCGATGGTGGCCCAGCGATACGGGTGTTTTTGATAAGCGAGCGGGCGCAATTGCAACCAAGCATCGCCGTAGGGCTGATTGAGGTAGCGTTGCTTGAATTCTTCAATGACCACTTGACGCTGTACTTCTAAGCTTTTGTGGGTAAAGGCCAAGGAAAGCATGCGGTCGCTTTCGAGCCAAAGTGCGGTGTCGAGGTTGTGTGCGGGCAGCACATCGTAGTAGTTGGTGATGTCGTTGCTGGTAAAAGCATTGCTTTGGCCACCTGCAGCTTGCAAAGGCGCGTCGAAGTCGGGGATGTGCACAGAACCGCCAAACATGAGGTGCTCAAAAAGATGGGCAAAACCGGTTTGCTCGGGGTTTTCGTCGCGCGCACCGACGTCGTAAACTAAATTGACTACCGCCAATGGCGTAGCAGGTTCTTTGTGAAACAAGACCCGCAAGCCGTTGTCTAGGGTAAAACGCTCAAAGTGGATCATATTTGAAAAGCAGTTTGTGCTGCCAAAGCAGCGTTGAAATCGGTGATGAATTCTTGAACAATAGCGCCTGCGGGCATAATGGAGTCGAAATTGCCGGCAATTTGCCCAATTTCGAGTTCTCCGGCATGGAGGTCGCCCTCGAACATGCCTTTTTTGGCGCGGCCTCGGCCGAGTAGGGTGGCGAGCGCCTCGGCGCTCGCCCCGTTTTGATAGGCAGCCATGAGCTCCTCAAAAAACGGATTGCGCAACAAACGCACAGGCGTGAGTTCTTTGAGTGTTAACCAAGTGTCGCCTTCTTGGCTCTCGATGACGGCGTTTTTAAAGTTGGCGTGGGCGCTTGATTCAATAGAGGCTACAAAGCGGCTGCCTACTTGGGCGCCATCGGCGCCTAAATTCATGACGGCCAGCATGGCGCGTCCGTCGCCGATGCCACCTGCAGCAATGAGCGGTATGCCAATGGCTTTGCGCACCATCGGGATCAAGCAAAGCGTGGTGGTTTCGTCGCGACCGTTGTGGCCGCCGGCCTCAAAACCTTCAGCAACAACTGCATCGACGCCGGCGGCTTCTGCTTTGAGCGCAAACTTGACACTCGAAACCACATGCACCACTTTGATGCCCTCGTTGTGCAGGGTTTCGGTCCAGGTTTTGGGGTTGCCGGCACTTGTAAAAACAATCGGAACTTTGTGCTTTATAATTGTGGCAATATGTGCTTCAATATTCGGGTAGAGCAGAGGCAAATTGACACCAAAAGGTTTGTCGGTGGCGGCTTTGCACTTTGCAATTTGTTCGTCTAGGACTTCCGGATACATAGAGCCAGCGCCTAAGAGACCAAGCCCGCCTGCGTTAGAAACCGCCGCTGCAAGTTCCCAGCCTGCACACCAGATCATGCCACCTTGAATGAGGGGGTACTTTATGCCAAGAAGTGAACAGATTTTATTTTCTGATGGATTCATATAGAAATGCTTCTTACAAAATTAGTCGAAATGCTTAACTTAGCGAGGATGAAGTTGACCTCGTATCAGATTTTATGTTTTTGTGTCGTGGGCCTATTCTCTGCCTTGCCGCTTCATGCGCAATTTCAGGGTCAAGAATTTGTTCAGAACAAAGGGCAATGGCCATCAGATGTCCAGTTTATGGCCAAAGAAGCCGCGGCCAAAGTCTGGATGGGCACCGATCGTTTTTTGTTTCAGCTCACCGATTATTCTCCTTTAGAAAAAGCGCATCATCAACATATCCAAATAGACAACCCAAACCTTACTTCAAATCTTGTTGAGCAGCGCTTTATTGGCATGAATCCCAACACTTCAATTGGGGGCAATGAACCTCGCGCTCACACCTATAATTTCTTTTTGGGTAAAGATCAAGGCAAATGGGCTAGTGCTGTTTCGGCTTTTGAGGAAGTAAACTATCAAAATTATTATCCGGGCATCAATTTGAACTGGCAATACGAAAGCGGACACTATAAATACGCTTTCATAGTTTCACCAGGCGCACAAGTCAATCAAATTCAATGGCAATATACCGGAGCTCAGGAGGTCAGTGTCAAAAAGGGTGTGTTGTATTTGAAAACAACAATCGGTGAAATCAGAGAAGAGCGCCCATATGCCTATCAAGAAATCGAAGGTCAAAGAAAAGAAATCAATTGTACTTATCGGCAACAAGACAACGGCACTTTTCAATATGAGTTAGGAGCCTACGATTCCAATTATCCGTTAGTCATTGATCCTGTTTTAGTCTTCGCCACCTACAACGGCGCTATTTCAGACAACTTCGGCATGACTGCCACTTATGGCAACGATGGTTCTGCCTATTCAGCTGGGGTTGTTTATGGCAACAATTTCCCTTTGCCAAGTTTGGCAAGTTTTGATATCAACTCTAATTTCACTTCTGTTGCTGGCACCTACGGGATAACCGATGTGTTCATGACCCGCTTTGCATCCAACGGAAGCACTATGCTTTGGTCAAGCTTTTTGGGCGGAGGCGACAACATTCAAGGCACTGAAACGGCGCATAGCCTCATCTGTGACTCACTCAATAACCTTTATCTCTTTGGCGCTACGTCAAGTCTAGATTTTCCCGTTACAGCCGGGGCCTTGCAAGCAACTCATGCTGGCGGAACCGCAAATACCAATTTCTTTTACAACGGTATTTATTTTGGCGCTCAAGGTGCTGATCTCTTTGTTTCAAAACTGAGTGCAAATGGACAAAATCTTTTGGCAAGTACGTATGTGGGCGGATCTTCTAACGATGGCGTGAACTATAGAACCTTAGGACTTCCTTATAATTCAGTTGTTGCATATGATTCGCTAACAACAAATTACGGTGATCAATTTAGAGGAGAGATTTATATAGAAAATAATGGTTCTGTGCTGGTAGCAAGTTGCACGCGCTCGGCAAACTTTCCGCTTCAAAGTCCATTTCAAGCGGCCAAAGGCACAGGGCAAGATGCTGTTATATTTCGTTTGAACCCAACTTTTTCAGCACTTGAATTTTCCTCTTTTTATGGCGGTAACAAAGACGATGCTGCCTATTCAATCAAGACTGACTCCCTTGGTACTATTGTGTTTGCAGGGGGTACGGGTTCTACTAATCTTTCCGGAACAACTGGCGGGTATCAGAGTTCTTTTAACGGGGGTAAAACCGATGGTTTTGTCGTGAAGCTCAACGCTGCCGGTAACACCATTCAGCAAGCGAGTTACGTTGGAACTTCCAACTACGATCAAGTATTTTTTGTAGAAATAGACCGCAATAACCAGGTGTTTTTATTGGGTCAGGCAGTTGGCGGCGGTTTTGTTGTAAATAACGCACCATATAGCAATCCAGGGAGTAGTCAGTTTGTCCTGAAGCTCAATGCTACCCTCACCACCAATTTAGCCTCAACCGTAATTGGCAACGGCAATAGCCAGATCAATATCTCGCCTGCGGCATTTTTGGTTGATATCTGTGGCAATGTATATATCTCGGGTTGGGGAGCTAACATTTTGCAAGCAACGCCTTTGAGTGGCATGCCAATTTCTGCCAATGCTTTTCAATCCAGCACTTCAGGTTTTGACTTTTACCTAATGGTACTTCAGAATAACTTCAATGGCTTGTTGTACGGATCTTATCTCGGTGGGGCCATTGCACAAGAACACGTCGATGGCGGCACTTCTCGTTTTGATAAAAATGGGGTGGTGTATCAGTCCGTTTGTGGGGGTTGTGGTGGCCATTCAGATTTCCCAACATCGCAAGGTACGTGGTCCAATACCAATAATAGTTCTAATTGCAATAACTTGGTCTTTAAGTTTGATTTTCAGCTCATTCCGACAGCAGAATTCACCAGTTCAAACGTCCAGGGTTGCGAAGACCTAAGTGTGAATTTTCAGAATACATCCGCTCAATGGGACTCCTATCTCTGGGATTTCGGAAACGGCGACACCACCAGTGTAGTGTTTAATCCGACGGTAGTGTACGCCAATCCAGGTGTTTACGAGGTATTGTTGTATGTGACAGACAGCGTTTGCCTCATTACCGATACAGCCCAAATTCAGATCCTTGTTTTGGATTCTATTTTACTGAATTTAAACGATACAATTAGCCTTTGCAGTTCTTTACCTTTTACTTTAAATGCAGTAACTCAAGGGACTGCCAATCAATTTATTTGGTCCCAACAAAATAACCTTACTAATCCGCTCAATGCGCTGCAAGATTCGAGTATAGTAATCACACAAGGTGGGTGGTATTTTTGCCAAGTAAGCAACGGTTTTTGCAGTGCCTTTGATTCCGTTTTTGTGGCTTTTGACATCCCACTCAATGCCTCCTTTACAAGCTCAGACACCATGGGTTGTGCTCCGCTGAGTATCGTGCTCAACAATTCTTCTACGCTTACAAGTTTATATGTTTGGGATTTTGGAAATGGCACTTTGGATAGCACCAACTTTGAACCCACCATCAATTATACCCAGCCCGGAACCTATCAAATTACCCTGACCATTGCCGATTCCATTTGCTTGGGCACCGATCAAATGACCCTTCAAATTACCGTTGGCCCAGCGCTCAATGTGGTGGCTCCGGCCGATATCTTCTTGTGTACCTCTTCAGATACCACCCTCATTCCAGTCATCAGTGGTGCGCCTTCTTCGGTTGTTTGGTCGAGTTCGCTACAATTTCAAGACACACTCAACCTGAATAACAATGCCAATCTGGAGCTCCTCGATCCGCAAACTGGTTGGTATTACATTGAAGCTTCCTCCGCTTTTTGCTCGGCCATAGACAGCCTTCAGTTGACCATTGCGGCTGACTCTATAGCTATTTCCGGTCCGAATTTGGTGTGCGTCCAAGCACCTTTTAATTTAACGCTTACAGGTGTAGCCAACGCGCAAAGTATCCAATGGAGCCCCGCTGCTATCATTTCGGGTTCCAGTACTTTGCCAACGGCAAGTGTGTCTTTATCTGTTGGTCAGTATGTATATGTGGAGGTCTTGACAGCCCAAAATTGTGTATGGCAAGATTCCATATTTGTGAATGTTTCACTGCTCAATCCGCTCGCGGTTGTGGCCAGTGCAAATCCGTATATTATTTTACCCAATACAAGTACGCAGCTCACCGGTGTTCCTGTCGGAGCCTTCACTTATTTCTGGACGCCTACAACCGGGCTTTCTAACGCCAATATTTCCAATCCGCAGGCTACTCTTGAAGAAACAACGTTGTTTACCTTAACTGTTTCGGATGGTTTGTGCAGTGGATCAGATACCGTTCTGATCAAAGTATATGACAGCATTTGTGCGTCGCCATTCGTCTATATTCCGAATGCCTTTTCACCCAATAAAGATGGAAACAACGATAAACTTTATGTGAGAGGGCCCTTCATCGAAAGTTTTGTATTCAGAGTTTATGACCGCTGGGGCGAGCTCGTGTGGGAAACCACCAATCTTTCAGAAGGTTGGGATGGTACCTTCCGCGGCAAACTCCTCGACCCCGATGTCTACGACTACTACTTGCAAGCCACTTGTGTGGGCGGCTTAGAAAACATCATCAAAGGAAACGTTACACTCATTAGATAAAACCATGAAAAAAATCATCACGCCCAAATCGGAAAAATTTCTAGAATCTTATCTCAATAATGCCAGCCCAACAGGATTTGAAACCTCAGGCCAACAAATGTGGCTAGATTACATCAAGCCTTACACAGACGAATACATCACAGATGCCTACGGTTCAGCAGCTGCAATTATCAATCCGGGGCAGCCATTTAAAGTGGTGATTGAAGCTCATGCCGACGAGATTTCTTGGTTTGTGCATTACATCACCAAAGACGGCTTCATTTATTTGCGCCGCAATGGTGGCTCTGACCACATGATCGCCCCATCAAAGCGCGTCAATATCCACACCGATAAAGGGCCTGTAAAGGCAGTTTTTGGTTGGCCAGCAATTCATATGCGTCAACAAAAAGAGGAAACGCCAAGCATGAAAAATATCTTTCTAGATTGCGGTTGTGCCTCCAAAGAAGAAGTAGAAGCGCTGGGCATTCACGTGGGTTGTGTAGCTACATTTGAAGATGAATTTATGGTACTCAACAAAAACAAATACGTTGGCCGCGCTCTAGACAACCGCGTGGGAGGTTTCATGATTGCAGAGGTGGCGCGCTTGCTCAAAGAGCAGAAGAAAAAACTACCATTTAGCCTGTATATTGTCAATTCGGTACAAGAAGAAATTGGTTTGCGTGGGGCCGAAATGATGGCTCATCGCATCAAGCCAGATGTTGCAATCATTACAGATGTTTGTCACGACACCGCCACACCTATGGTCGATAAAATTGAAAATGGCGACCAACAAAGCGGAAAAGGACCTGTGCTTACCTACGGCCCTGCCGTTCAAAATAACTTATTGCGTTTCATTATTGATGCTGCCAACGCCGAAAAAATTCCTTTTCAACGCGCTGCTGTTTCGCGCTCTACTGGTACGGATACCGACGCTTTTGCCTATTCAAATGAAGGGGTGAGTTCAGCGCTCATCTCGCTGCCATTGCGCTACATGCACACTACCGTAGAAATGGTTCAAAAAGAAGATGTGGAAAATTGTATTCGACTCATTTACGCGGCATTATTAAACCTAGAGGCGGGTCAGGATTTTAGAACAATCAAATAGGTTCAACAGATTGTTGCGCTCAATGGAGTCTGAATTAGACCAATTTGATCTGAAGGTCGTCTATTTCGATGAGGTCGCCAATAATGAGTTTGGCGCGTTTGCGCAGCTCTACTTCGCCATTTCTGAGTACGTAACCTTCTTCCACAATTGCTTTGGCGTGGCCACCAGTTTCGGCAATTCCGAGCGCCTTGAGTAAGCCAATGAGTTCGATATACGGGCCGTTGATCTGAAATTCTTGCATCTTATTTGCCTTTGAGTTCCATGGCTTTGAGCGTGTTCATCATCAAAGAAGCAATTGTCATAGGGCCAACGCCACCCGGCACAGGCGTGATGAAACTCGCTTTTGGTGCTACTTCGTCAAATTTGACATCGCCAACAAGTCTCCAACCGCGCTCGCGGCTTGCGTCGTCTACGCGTGTGGTACCTACATCGATGATCACAACGCCATCCTTGACCATGTCTGCTGTCACAAAATTGGGTTTTCCAATTGCTGCAATGATGATGTCTGCATCTTTGCATAGGGATCTGAGGTTGCGTGTTTTGGAGTGCGCAAGTGTTACCGTGCAATTGCCAGGGTTGCTGTTTCTGCCCAACATGATAGAAAGCGGCGTTCCTACAATGTTGCTGCGGCCAATAATGACGCAGTTTTTACCTTCGGTTGGGATATCGTTGCGGCGCATGAGCTCTAAAATACCCGCTGGCGTGGCAGGTAAAAAACCTGGAAGGTTCAAAATCATGTTGCCGATATTGCGCGGATGAAAGCCGTCTACGTCTTTTTTCGGGTCGATGGCTTGCGTGATTTTGAGTTCGTCGATGTGTTTTGGAAGTGGCAATTGAACAATAAAGCCATCGATACTGCGGTCTTGGTTGAGGCTTTCCACTTTTTCAAGTAGGATATCTTCGGGCACAGTTTCGTCATAACGAATAAGGGTGCTTTCAAAGCCAATGGCCTCACAAGCCTTTACTTTAGAGGTGACATAAGAAACAGAACCGCCGTCGTTGCCTACTAAAATTGCTGCTAAATGTGGAATTTTTTGTCCAGCTTGTTTGCGCAACTGCACCGCTGCTTTTAATTCTTCTTGAATTTGAGCTGCAGTGGCTCTTCCGTCGAGTATTTTCATGCCTAATTTTTTGCAAAGATACAAAGAAGCGCGGTGGCTGCAAATGCCCTATCTTTGTACAAATGAAACAAATGAAAAAGACCATCCTTTTCTTCGCATTTATCATAGCAAGCCATGCCAACGCACAGCTCAGCTATATGGGTTCAGAACTCGGTCTAGAACCTTATATCGGTTTCTCGAATATGGGCGGTGCTGTAGGTGGTGAACTCAAGTTTGCAGCTAGGCTTTCTGACAATTTATTGGTGGGGCCCTCTTGTCGGGTGCAGCACACATGGGCTAATAACTTAGGGATGCAAAGTCAAATGACAACCTGGGGCGGCGGTGTTTTTGCCCACTACCGCTATCAAGAGGTGGTCTTTGGCGGAGTTGAGTTCCAATACCTCAAAAGCCCATTTAGTTTTGTGAATCCTTTAGAGGTGGTTAGGCCATGGTCGCCAACACTTATGGTAGGTGGCGGTTTCTACCTCAAACTTGGTGAAAAAGTGCGCTTGAATGCCGCTTTATTTTACGATGTCATTAACGCGCCAAATAGCCCATTCAGGAGCAGTTATACTTTTAAAGTGAAGAACGAATTTGGTCAGGTGGTGCGTATCTTACCCATCATTTACCGACTCACATTTTTTATCCCTCTAGATTCTCAAGAATGAAAATAGGCATAGTCCTTTACCCCACTTTTGGTGGCAGCGGCGTGGTGGCCACAGAATTAGGCAAAGCGTTGGCTGCAAAAGGCCATCAAGTACATTTTATTACCTATTCACAGCCGGTGCGCTTGGGTTCGTTTCGAGAAAACATCTTCTACCACGAAGTTTCTATCACAGACTATCCGCTATTTGATTTTCAACCCTATGAAACGCAACTTGCCAGTAAAATGGTAGATGTCGTTAAATACGAAAAGCTCGATATTTTACATGTGCATTATGCCATTCCGCATGCTTCCGCTGCTTTTATGGCTCAGCAAATTCTCAAAGCGGAGGGCATCTACATTCCGTTTGTGACCACCCTGCACGGCACGGACATCACGCTCGTCGGTAAAGACCCTTCTTTTGAGCCAGTAATTACCTTTTGCATCAATCATTCCGATGCCGTTACGGCAGTTTCTGAAAGCCTCAAACAAGACACCTTAGCGCATTTTAAGGTGACAAACGATATACAAGTGATCCCTAACTTTGTGCCGCCGAGCCCTCCGCATGGCGCAGAAAGAGCCTATATCCGCAGTAAATATGCCAAGGATGATCAAGCAATTCTCTGTCATATATCCAACTTCAGGCCTGTCAAACGCACAGAAGACGTCATACGTATCTTTGCGCAAGTGCGTGCTCAAAAGGATTGCAAGCTCATTTTAGTAGGCGATGGCCCAGACCGCTATGCTTGCGAGCGCTTGTGCCGCGAACTCCATTTGTGCAATGATGTCATCTTCCTCGGTAAGGTCCGCGACACCGTACATGTTTTGGAAATTGTCGATGTATTCTTATTGCCATCTCAAACTGAAAGTTTTGGCCTTGCCGCACTCGAGGCCATGGCCGTGGGGGTACCTGTCGTGTCCTCAAATACAGGCGGAATTCCTGAGGTCAATGAACATGGTGTTTCGGGTTATCTTGCCGATGTCGGGCAAACCGATCAAATGGCGGCATACGTACTCGATATTTTGCATCCCAACAATTTAGCTCAAATGAAGGCAGGCGCATTGCGCACTTCGCAAAAATTCAGTTTGTTTGAAATCTTGCCGCAATACGAAGAATTATACCGTAAATTAGTTCAAAAAAAGGCATGAAAATCGGTGTTTTATTATCCGGAGCTGGCGTCTACGACGGCGCAGAAATTCAAGAAGCAGTCTTGACACTGCTCGAAATTGAAAAACTAGGTTACGAAGCGGTTTGTATTGGCATAGATGCACCTCAGCATCATGTTGTCAATCACCTCAACGGAGAGGTACAAGCGGCCTCACGCAATATGCTAGAAGAAGCTGCGCGCATCGCAAGAGGTCAAATTCAAGAAATTCGAACCGTGGTTCCGGCCGATATCGACGCGCTCGTCATTCCGGGCGGTTTTGGCAGTGCCAAGAACTTTTCCTCTTGGGCTTTTGATGGTCCGAATGGGCGCATTCGCCCTGACGTCAAACTTTTGTTGGTCAATATGTACAACGTAGGCAAGCCCATCGTCGCTTTGTGCGTGAGTCCTGTATTGCTTGCACTTGCTTTTGAAGACATGGCCATTGGTCAGCAACTAACAATAGGTAGTACTACTGCACCTTCTCCATATAGCATTTCTGATTTTCAAGTAGGCTTACAAGCCAAAGGCGCACAAACCCCAGAATGTGGCATTCAAGAAATTTGCGTGGATGCACCAAATCGCATCATCACTGCGCCGTGCTATATGCTTGAGGCCAGTTTGCCACAATTGCAGCGCAATATTCAACAAGCGCTGTTAGCCCTCCAACAACTCCTTGAAGCCTGATCAATCACATATAAACAGTTGGCTTGCAGCCCGCAAGTCTCAGCGTGCTGAGCGCAATGAAACTTCCTTGCTAGAAGGCCTTCAAAAAGGTTCGCGCGCAGCCCTTGGCCAGGCAATTACGCTAATTGAGAGTAGCAAACCCGCTGATCAACTCATTGCACAACAATTATTGCGCGCTTTGCCACAGCCGGCTCAAATAGCCAAGCGAATTGGTATTACAGGCGTTCCGGGTGTTGGTAAAAGCACTTTTATTGAAAATTTAGGTTTGCAATTGGTTGCGCAAGGCCATAAAGTGGCGGTTTTAGCCATTGATCCATCTTCTTCGCGCACGGGTGGCAGCATCCTCGGCGACAAAACCCGAATGGAACGCCTCTCTCAAGAACTCAATGTGTTTATCAGGCCCAGCGCTGCTGGCCGCACCCTAGGTGGTGTAGCCAAGCACACTCGAGAGGCCATTGCACTTTGCGAAGCTGCCGGGTACGATATTATCCTCGTCGAAACAGTAGGGGTTGGGCAGTCCGAAACGCTCGTTCATGGCATGGTTGATTTCTTCTTGCTCTTGATGTTGGCTGGTGCCGGAGACGAACTACAAGGCATCAAGCGTGGCATCATGGAACTCGCCGACACAATTGTTATTAATAAAGCAGATGGTCAAAATGAAGCGGCAGCAAAAGCTGCACGTTCAGAATATGCTGGCGCACTTCATGTATTTAGCCAACGCCCAGACAATTGGCAACCACGCGTGTTGTGCACGTCCGGAATCAACGGAACAGGCCTCCCTGAACTGTGGTCTCAGATTGAGTCCTTTTTTGTCCATATGCAGCTGAATGGAGCCCTGCAAAGTAAGCGCAAAGACCAAGAGTTATTGTTATTTGAACAATTACTGAGCGATAGCCTTCAACAGCAATTTTTAGCAGATCCTGATAAACGAGCAAGATATCAGCAGTTCAAACAAGAATTGAGTCAGGGTAAGTTACTTGCCTATGAAGCTATTACAGCTTTTCTAAGCGCTGATTAATACTTCAGGATTTTCAGGTTTTCTATTCGTTCGTCACCTTTGTAAATACTGATCCAGTAGATACCGGCTCGTTGCGCGGTGAGGTCTAAGGTGGTCTCGTTACTTTCTGACACGAGTCCTTTTTGGATGAGTCTTCCTTGCAGATCAAACACCTCAAACTTACATGCTTTGGCGATTGTTTTGTTATCACTCATGATGGAAAATAAGCCATTACTTGGGTTTGGTTGCACGCTAAAATGAATGTCTGGACCATCGGGAGGTAGCGGTGCAACCTTGAAAACGGCCGTAAAAGTTTGGGTATTCTGGGTCACAAAAACAGTCAAACTATCAGAAAGGCTATCCATAATATTGCTTGCTGGTATCCAATGAGAAAAGACATAACCTGGTTTGGCAATTGGCTGCATTTGTATTGGAACGCCATCAAAGTAGGTGCCAGACCATGGGTAGGTTATTGGTTGAATCGTATTTAAATGGATTTCACCAGCCAATTCAGGTTCGACTTGTAAATTAACTTGTACTTTTTTGACTAAATTGAATTCCGAGCGTAGTTGATTGAAAACAAAGGTAGAACGACAGAGGAGTTGTTCTTGAAAGGCAATGTGATTGGCTTCGAATGTGGCCATTTGCCCAGCGATATTGTTGGGGTCGCCCCAACGCTCAAACTGAAGCGGCATTTCGGGTAACATAGATTCGTAGAATGCTTGTTCGGTAGCAAGGAGTTGTTCTTGCCTGTAGCTCGTATTCATTTGATCGGCAAAACGGTTAATGAAATAATTGCGGTAAGCTATATTTTGAATGCTTTGCTTCCAAATATTGATGTATGGATTGTCTTCTGATTGCCCCATCATATATGCAATGTGGTTGTCGGTGCAGTTTGTCCAGCCGTTGGGTTGCATGGAAAGTTCGAGGTCAATGAGCGCAAAACGCCAACGTTTCTGACTGGCGTCTGAACGGTAAATTTTGATGTTGTTCCCGGGCCAATCTACGTTGCCCATCCAGGATTCTGCAATGATATAATCGGTATAGTGCTTAAGGTCGAAATATTGATCGGCGTCTTGCCAATAACTTGGTGAAGAGGGGTCTAGTGCATTGAAGCTTGCGTAGTCGGTCCAGAAATGATCGACATCTCCTTCTACTGCACGTAAAATCAGGTTGTACCAATAACTCAAGGAAAGGAGCTCGATGGAATCGCGGGTAGCGCCATCGTGTTGTTCAAAATATTCTTGGTTGAATTTTTCGCGCAATTCATACAAACCGAAATAGGAGCCATTGATGTAGACACTAACAGGTCGGTAACTTGAATAATAATTAGCTGATCCTTCGCTCATCATGCGCACCTGACTGGCGTCTTTATAAGGTAAGGTCAAGAATTGATTGGAGCCATTTCTGAGGTAGATATCGCTGTATAAAGAACGGTTGGGTCTGTCTGGAATAAGTGGAAATTCAATCGGTTTATCGCCGAAGGTACCATGCGTAAAACTGAGTCTGAATGAATGTTGCGGATGAGAGCGACTTCCTCCAGCGCCGCCATCCATGCGCATACCGGTTTTACTTTGGTGTATGATAGGATGGGTTAGCCCGGTATCCAAAATAACAGCATAGGCTGGTTTGACCCAATCGGACCACCAGTTGTCAAAAATACCACTTGCTCCGTAAAGGTTTTGATTGGGGGTGTTGACCAACAAAATAGGGGTGGTATGGGAAACATTAAAAAGATAAGTTTCTACGGCTTGGTCACTTGGTAAAAGCGCTGGGTTTCCGAGCGGAAAAACTTTGGCCCGAACGACTTTATTGGCATTGATATTAATTGGGCCTATGTACGTCGTTGAATTGAAAGTAGGATCCTCGCCGTTGGTTGTGTAGACAAGTTTGCCTAAGTTATTTGGCACGCTTGTACTGATACTCACGCTGATATTGGAGTTGTACACGCCGCTTGGTGTAAGAATTTGCGGACGGGGAAGGGTGTCTGAAAAAACTTGACTTGAGTTGTTGCTCAGTCCAGGGGTAGGGTTCATCCAGGTAATGTTTGTGCTGCCATTCGGAAAGCGCCCAATAGAGATGTCGGGTTGTGGGCTAGTGATTTCTAATTGATCCTGAAGCTGGTTGGCTGTATTGAATAAGTAGATGTGCTCGCCGTTGCCATCTAATTTGAAATCGGTATGGAACTGCTGTCCTTGAAGTGGTGTAAAATTAGCGTCTAACGAAGTAAGTGGGGTATGGTTGAGGGCGATATCGATGTAGTCGTAAAATTCTCCGTTGGTTCCAGCTACCTGAAAAGAGAGTGAGTTTATTGGCCCAGCACTTAAGCCCGCCGCTTGCATTTCACTGGCTAAAATCAAAAATTGATGCCGCGCCCCCCAATACCAATTGCCATAGGGTGCAGGGTATTCAGTGTTGCCATTTGTAATGGTGCCATTGCCAATTACGGCATTATTGAGTTTCATATTTGGCCTTTGGCTGTAGGTTTGCCCAATGTTATTGCTGCAGGCTGCAGGTGAGCCATCTACAAAACTCCCCACTGATGAAACAAAAGGAGTAATGCTTTGATAAAACACGGAGTTTTCGGTATAGCCTGAATTATTGTAAGAACATACATTCACGATGATATTGGAGCTACCATCCCAGATGAAATTTTGTGAAAATGGGTGGGTATTCCAGCCTGTAGTTGGATTGAAATTCGTGGTATTATTGGTAGCAATGAATGGGATACTCGCATAGCGGTCTTTGCCACTACAAAAAACGCGTAAAAACGATTGTGGCAATAAATTTACGCTTGGAAAAACCCAAGCATTGATCCCGTTTAATTGATCTGCTAATTTCCAATTCTGAAGATTGACGCTACTTGCCCCATTATTGTAAAGTTCTATCCAGTCGGGTGCGTCTCCGTTCTCATCTTGAACAGAAGCTGCATTTTTATTACAGCCTTCGTTGATCAAAATTTGCCCATTGACAAACAAACAGCAAAGTAAGAAGAAAAATAAATTGATAATTCTCATATAGCGAATTTACAAAAAAAAAGCCCGGCATCGCCGGGCTCTTCTTGACTTTTAAAGTGCAATTATTTAGCGCACAATTTGTAGTGCTTTGCGCACGATAGCATCATTGCTTTGGAGTTCTAAAATATAAGATCCATTGGCAAGCTGTTGTGTCAATACTTGGTATTTTCCTTCTCCAATTGTAGTCAATTCAATGGTTACTTTCTGACCGAAAGAATTGTAAAGAACAACTGAATTGAGGGCAGGGCTTGCAATAAAGAATGTACCTGCGCTTGGATTCGGATAAACTTGAGCAGCATTGAGGTCGGAGATTTCAAGACCTACAATAGAGTTCACAACAATAGAATCTGAGTACGTACATCCTAAAGAATCTGTAATTGTTACTACGTAAGTTCCACCATCGATATTAGTGAGGTCTTGAGTAGTAGCGTTGTTGTCCCAGCTGTAAGTGTAAGGACCAATTGCACCGCTAACCGTTAGGTCAATTGCACCATCTGTTCCGAATACTGCTGGTGTCACAGACGCGCTCACAGACCAAGCTTCTGGCTCATTGATCGCTGCTGCAGCTGTTGCAGTACAACCAAATGCATCGGTAACGACCACTGAGTAACTTCCTTCACCAAGACCAGACAATACTGTTCCGGAAGTGATTGCACCAGCCCAGTCATAAGCATATGGTGCGGTTCCGCCAGCTGCGGTAACCGTGACACTTCCTGTAAAGGTGCCATAGCATAATGGATTAGAAGTGCTTGTGCTGGCAGAAAGATTGGTAACTGCAAGATTGGTAGTAACGGTATCTGTACAACCCAAGCCGTCGGTAACCACACAAGTGTAAGTGCCCGGACCAACTGAGGTAACGTATGTGTTTGTATTGGCAGTACCCAACCATTGATAGGTGTAAGGAGCTACACCATTTGAAGCACTAATTTCTAAGTTACCTGTTTGAGCGCTGTTACACAAAACTTCTGTGCCATTTGCAACTCCAGCAAGGTTGGATAACTCTAGAAGTGTATTGGAGATGATCACAATACAACCAGTGGCATCTGTTACCGTACACTCATAAGTACCAGCAGGGATGTTGTTCAGAGCAGCTGTAGAGCCTTGGTTGTTAGCCCAACTATAAGTATATGGTTCAATACCTTGGCTTGCAGTAAGTGCAACTGAACCTGTAGATTGCCCACCGCAGGTTACGTTTTGAGCAGTAGCAGCAACAGTTAAGTTAGAAAGACTCGGTACAATAACGCTTACAGTTGCAGGGCAACCATTGAGGTCTGTGAGTACGCAAGGGTATTGTCCTGCGCCGATGCCTGAAATAGCGCTTGTAGTAGCGCCATTTGACCACAAAAAGTTGACGGTTCCAGTACCACCAGTAGTTGCAATGCTTGCTCCACCATCGTTAGCTCCACAAGAAGCGGCAGTGGTCGTTACAGTTTGGTTGTAGGCAACGCAAGACTTAAAAATCGGGTTCACGACAAAAGAGTATGCAGTGGCTGCGTAGGTTCCGCCGTTGCTGCCTGTCCAGCGGTAAAATACCGTGTTCGGAGAAACGTAATCTGTAGAGGTTGCCAAACGGATGTTTCCTGTTGCGACTGCCGCCTGGAAGACACCAAAATAATATGTACCTGGTACCATATTGAGCGTACCAGTTGCAATTGGCAACTTAATGACTGCACCGTTGAGGTTGTCTGCAGCAGTTGTTGTGTAGGTAACTGTTGAGGCGAGTGCAGTAGTGTTCGGAACCATTACGCCGGTTGCATTGGCAGTTGTTCCGTAAATATTAACACTTGCTACATATCCAATTGGCGTGCCTGGGTTGAGGATAAACATGACGGAGTCAAGGTAGTCATTTTGGGTAATGGTGTAGTTATTACCAAATTCGATGTTGGTAGCACCTGGCGCATTTGTAGTGCTGACACCCAAAGAGCCTGTAACCCCAACCGTTCTAGACATTTCACCAGTTGTTCTAGTGAATGTTGTTGTTTTACTGTTGTTTTGTGGAATTTGGTCACCTGCGTTGTTGAACATATAATCGATGGTATATGCGCCCAATACAGTAACTGTAAAGTTTGCTACGGTAAAGGTGTCTATCTGACCTGCGGCGATATCCTGAGCAGCAGAAGTTGCGGTGTATAACACAGCATTGCTGGCATCTTTTACGGTAACGGTCATCGTAACACCTGTGGTTGTAGCCGTACCTGTATTGATAGCACGTGCCCAAAACTGAAGGTCATTCCCTGTTAAAGATTGACGCGTATGGCTTTTTGTGTTTTCGCCACCTGGGTTGCGGTTATTTAAGAAAGCGATTTCATTGCTAGGATCTGATCCGAATTTTGGACGAATCATAAATGCTGGGCTCACGCCGTATGCTTCTACTGGTGTCCATGCGCCTGCAGCACCAGTTCTTACTAAGTTTTTTCCAGCAGTAAAAATACTGAAGTCAGCACCAATTGGGAATGAGTTTGTACCAGTTTTTCTGATAGCGATGAGGTATTCTCCTGCAGTAACTGGAATTGGTGTAGGGAAGTTATGGAGTCTAAATCCAGCGCCGTTAGCTGTAATATTGGCAGAGGTGTAGAGTGGGGTGGTAGCCACAACTCCATTCGTCACTTGAAATACTTGCACAGTATAAACTTGTGTTGTCGAGGAGCTTTGAACGTAATAGACCGCACCGGTCATGTTGTCGGCGCCATAAATGGTGTGTACTACCCCTTGTGAGTATTCTAAAGAGGTAGACCAATTATAAGCAACTTGGTAAGTGTTGTTGTCTCGTGCGCTATAGTTGAAGTCTAACGTAAGGTTTTGTGTGCTTAAATCGTTGGTTGTGACACCATCAACTTCAGTTTGTGTTTTAATGTACTTAATTAGGTAAGTCTTGGAAGAAGTTAAAACTGGTGCCCATGTACCTGAGGTGAGCGTTTGCTGCGCGCCAATAGCAAGTGTTGTTGGAGTGCTTGCATAGGTCTGAACTGGTGTAGTTGTGTTGGGTAATTCGTAGATTTCGGTTGTCAATACAACATTTGTCAGTGGCGACCCACTGAAATTTTTAACAGTGGCACCTAAAGGAATACCATAGTTTGCTTGTGAGATTGGAATGCGCGTATTTCGATTGGTAACGTAGGTAATGCCCGCATCATTGTTCATGGGCAAAGCAGTAAAGGTGAAGTTCCAAGTAAAGCCTGTTGCCTCCCACCAGTTGTCCCATTCAATATAGTATGTTGTCCCACCTGAAATAATCAAATTTTCAATTTTAGAGGCGTATTCATCTACGCCTACCGAAATACATCCTGCAAAATCATCGTTAGTTGCTACAGCTGTAAGCGCAGCGCAACTGCCCGACCAAATTTTCAAGCGTGTATCTGCGCCACCACCGCACGAACCAATTGTCAGGATTCCGTTGGAGGTTGGAGTAAATGCATACCAACCTGCAGTGAGTGCAACTTGGGGTGTGGCATTATTTAATCCGGGAGTAGATGGTGTTCCGATTAGGGTGCTGGCAGTAAATGTGCCCGGTGTTACGGGGAGTGCGGTGGCACAAGTTAGGCCCTGAGCCTGTGTCTGCCACCCCATAAATAGCGCAATGAGCGCATACAAAAATGGTAGTGTTTTTTTCATAATAGATAGGTTTAGTGGTTAATTAGCCACAAGTTAACAAATTATTCACAAGTTAACAAATTATTATGAAAAAAGTTTAAAAATTCTTGAGGATGATTTTATTGCGCAATAATTTGATTTCACCTTTGGTTTCAAGTTGCTTGAGTAGCCTTGAAATAACCACTCTTGAAGAATGTAGGTCATCTGCAACTTGTTGGTGTGTGTGATTGATTTCCACACTGCCTAATATTTTTGCTTGATCTGATAAATACTTGAGTAAGCGCTGATCTAAATTCATAAAAGCAATGGCATCAATTGATTCCATAAGTTCAAGCATACGCGTATGATAGCTATCCAAAATAAATTGTCGCCAAGTTTTGTATTGATCTAGCCAGCGTTCCATGAATTCTGATGGAAACATCAGTAGCAAAGACGGTTCCATGGCGGTGGCCTTGATTTGTGAGTCAATCTTTCGGGTGCAACATTGCAAAGACATCGCACAGGTGTCGCCTCCTTCTATGTAGTAGAGTAATAACTCATCTCCACTTTCATTTTCTCTAGAAATCTTGATGGACCCTTCGATTACAATTGGTATCATTTGAAGGTGATCCCCAACATTGACAACAACTTCATCGGTTGCGGTCTCTCTAATTTTAGCCACTTGAGCCATCTCTTCAAGAAGAGCGCCTTCCAAAACATAGCCCAAATGGGCTTGAAGCATTTCGAGTTTATTTTCTGATCTTAGCATCTGCGTCGTAAGAAATAAAGAAGTTGGCCCAAATGATCTTAGAGAGGGCAAATAGATAGGGCGAGAGCACAATTGTAAAGAAGACAACCAAACCAATCTGACTCCAGGCACTCAGCCAAGGAAACCAAAGATTACAAGACGTCCAAATCGTAACAAAAAGAGCTACCCCTAAAGCATACGAAACATACATTGCTCCGTAGTAAAAACCGGGCTCGCGTTCGTATTTTAAATGGCAGACATCGCATTCTTTTTTGACGTCACCAAGGTATTTAAAGTCATATGGGTGAGAGACTAAGAATTGACCCTCTTGGCATTGCGGACATTTTATCTTGGCAATGCTATACATTTTTGTTCCTTTTCCAAATATCATACACCAAAGTTACACGGTTTACTGCTTTACTTGCGTAACCTAAGTTACTAATGTCAGCAAAACTGACAAAAAGACATTGGATTGCGGGAAATACGGATCAAAATGTCATAAATCACTGCTGTTTTTCGGATGGCACAATCATTGACTCAAGCAGACTATCAAAATTTAATTCAAAATGGGAAAAATAATCGGAATCGACCTCGGAACTACAAACTCTTGTGTTTCGGTCATGGAGGGTAATGAGCCAGTGGTCATTGCCAATGCAGAAGGAAAACGCACCACACCTTCAGTTGTTGCATTTGTTGAGGGTGGCGAACGCAAAGTTGGTGACCCCGCAAAAAGACAAGCCATCACCAACCCAACAAAAACGATTTCTTCAATCAAGCGTTTCATGGGCTCTAGCTTCGACGAATCTGCTAAAGAAGTGTCGCGCATGCCGTATCAAGTTGTCAAAGGTGACAACAACACACCGCGCGTCAAAATTGACGACAGACTGTACTCTCCTCAAGAAATTTCTGCCATGATTCTTCAAAAAATGAAGAAAACAGCCGAAGATTACCTTGGTCAGGAAGTAACTGAAGCAGTTGTAACTGTTCCCGCTTATTTCAACGATGCACAGCGTCAGGCTACAAAAGAAGCAGGCGAAATCGCAGGTTTAACCATCAAACGCATCATCAACGAGCCAACTGCAGCAGCACTTGCTTACGGCCTAGATAAAAAAGGCATCGACCAAAAAATCGTTGTATTCGACTTCGGTGGCGGTACCCACGACGTTTCTGTGCTCGAGCTCGGCGACGGCGTATTCGAAGTATTGTCTACTGACGGTGACACCCACCTTGGTGGCGACGACGTCGATGAAGCAATCATTTCTTGGTTGGCTGAAGAATTCAAGTCAGAAGAAGGTCTAGATCTTCGTCAAGACCCAATGGCACTTCAGCGCTTGAAAGAAGCTGCTGAAAAAGCAAAAATCGAGTTGTCTTCTACTACAACTACAGAAATCAACTTGCCATACATCATGCCAGTAAATGGTATTCCAAAACACCTTGTGCGCACCCTCCAACGCGCCAAGTTCGAACAACTCATCTCAAGCATCGTTGAGCGCACAATTGCACCTTGCCGTTCTGCACTTTCCAATGCAAACTTGCAGCCTTCAGACATCGACGAAGTCATCTTAGTTGGTGGTTCTACGCGCATCCCTGTTATTCAAGAGGCTGTTGAGCGTTTCTTCGGAAAAGCACCGTCCAAAGGTGTCAATCCAGATGAGGTTGTAGCTGTTGGTGCCGCTATTCAAGGTGGCGTACTTACGGGCGAGGTCAAAGATGTTCTGCTTTTAGATGTCATTCCACTTTCATTAGGTATCGAAACAATGGGCGGCGTGTTCACTAAATTAATCGACGCAAACACCACCATTCCAACTAAAAAATCAGAAGTATTCTCTACCGCTGCAGACAACCAGCCTTCAGTAGAAATTCACGTATTGCAAGGTGAGCGCGCAATGGCCAATGACAACAAAACATTAGGTCGTTTCCAACTCACTGATATTCCACCAGCACAACGCGGCGTTCCACAAATCGAAGTTACTTTCGACATCGATGCAAACGGAATCATGAATATCTCTGCCAAAGACAAAGGGACTGGCAAGTTACAATCTATCAAAATTGAAGCTTCTAGCGGTTTGTCTGACGAAGAAATTCAACGCATGAAAGCAGAGGCAGAAGCCAATGCAGATGCCGACAACAAGCGCAGAGAAGAAGCTGAACTTATCAATAAAGCAGACTCACTCATCTTCCAGACAGAGCGTCAGTTGAAAGAATACGGCGATAAAATTCCTGCCGACAAAAAACAACCAATCGAAGATGCACTTGCTGCATTGAAAACTGAATTTGAAGCTAAAAATATGGCCAATCTTCAGCCTGCAATGGACAAGCTCAATGAAGTATTCGGTTCTGCATCGCAAGACATGTACAATGCTGCTAACGCAGACGGCGCAAACGCTGGAGCTGCTGACGCAGATCAAAGCACAGGTGCTGCGCATGACGAAGTAACCGACGTAGATTTCGAAGAAGTAAAGGATAAATAATCCAAAGCTTCAAAAGTTTATAAGAAAACACCCGTTGAAAAACGGGTGTTTTTTTTATTTTTGCCCATGCTCTACTCCAAATCCTTTTTGCACCGTGATGCCACCGAATGGGTGGTGTTTGTCCATGGGGCAGGAGGGAGCTCATCAATTTGGCACAAGCAGCTCAAAGATTTCTGTGAAAAACACAACGTCTTGGTGCTCGATTTACGAGGCCACGGAAAAAGCCAAAAACCAAGCGCTGAAACCAAGAAATATTCCTTTGAGCTCATAGCCAAAGACGTCATCGAACTCCTCGATCAAAAAGGCATTCAACACGCACATTTTGTAGGGGTATCCTTGGGTTCTATCGTGATCAAAGCATTGCGTACGCAGCGCCCAGATCTAGTCAAAAGCATGGTTTTTGCTGGTGCAGTTACTAAGCTCAATGTGCGTTCTCGCGCCATTTTGCGCGCGGGCCGCATTCTTTATAGTGTTTTGCCACAAATGTCTTTGTATCGTTTGATGGCTCGCATCATGATGCCGCGCGCCAATCACAAAGCATCGCGCCATTTATTTGTCAATGAAGCCAAAAAAGTGGTTGACAAAGAATTTCAGCGCTGGTTCAAGCTTACCTCGCGCCTCACCGCTTATCTCACCCGCATCAATTCAACGCCCGAAACCATACCCACTTTGTATGTCATGGGCGAACAAGACCACATGTTTTTGAACCCTGTGCGCATTATAGTTAGCCAAGACAAGGCTTCCGAACTAAGCGTTGTACCGGAATGCGGCCACGTGGTCAATTACGAGCAAGCCGAGACCTTCAACAGCTTGGCCTTGCAATTTATTTCGCGCCACTGCGCTTGATTTTCATTTAATTAACATTCGACTTTCATTTTGTTAAAAAACAATCGGCTTTACATGCCGCTGTCGACCGAATTTAACTTAAATTTGTGCTCAATTTGCAGCGAAGGTTTCGCTCAAAGAAACTAGTAAATTGAAGCCCCTATGCCTAAAGATCATTCGATCAAATCCGTCCTCATTATTGGTAGTGGTCCTATTGTAATTGGTCAAGCCTGCGAATTCGACTACTCTGGTTCTCAAGCAGCACGCTCGCTACGCGAAGAAGGAATTGAAGTCACACTCATCAATTCCAATCCGGCCACCATCATGACCGACAAGGTCGTTGCCGACAACGTCTATCTTCAGCCTTTAGAGCCAGAAAGCATTGTCAAAATCCTCGAAAACCATCAAATAGATGCCGTTTTGCCAACTATGGGTGGTCAAACCGCACTCAATCTTTGCATTCAATGCGATGAAATGGGCATTTGGGAGAAGCACGGCGTACGCATTATTGGTGTAGACATCAACGCTATTGAAATTACCGAAAACCGCGAAGCATTTCGCGAACTCATGATCCAAATTGACGTGCCAATGGCACCTCAAAAAACGGCCAAATCTTTCTTAGAAGGCAAGGAAATTGCCCAAGAATTTGGCTTCCCGCTTTGTATCCGTCCTTCCTATACTTTAGGTGGTTCAGGTGCAAGCATCTTACACGAGCCCAAAGAATTCGACAACCTCTTAGAGCGCGGCTTGCAGTTGTCTCCGATCCACGAGGTCATGATCGACAAAGCACTTTTGGGCTGGAAAGAATACGAACTTGAGCTCTTGCGCGATGCCAACGACAACGTCGTGATCATCTGCTCTATCGAAAACTTCGACCCAATGGGCATCCATACCGGCGACTCCATCACGGTGGCGCCCGCCATGACCCTTTCCGATACCACCTTCCAAAAAATGCGCGATATGGCCATCAACATGATGCGTTCTATCGGTAATTTTGCGGGCGGTTGCAACGTGCAGTTTGCCGTTTCTCCAGATGCCAACGAAGACATCATCGCTATCGAAATCAATCCGCGCGTTTCTCGCTCTTCGGCTTTGGCCTCCAAAGCTACGGGTTACCCAATTGCCAAAATCGCTTCTAAACTAGCCATTGGCTACCACCTCAACGAGCTCAGCAACCAAATTACCAAAACAACATCTGCGCTTTTCGAACCAACCCTCGACTACGTCATCGTCAAAATACCGCGTTGGAATTTCAATAAATTCCCAGGTACCAATCGCCAACTGGGGCTTCAAATGAAGTCGGTAGGTGAGGTCATGGGCATTGGTCGTAGTTTTCAAGAAGCCTTGCAAAAAGCTTGTCAGTCTCTAGAAATCAACCGCAATGGTTTGGGTGCCGACGGCAAAGAGCTCACCAATCAAAACGAAATTCTACATTCCTTAGAATTTGCGAGCTGGAATCGCTTGTTCCATATTTATGATGCCATCAAATTAGGCATTCCCTTCAAAACCATCGTCGAAAAAACCAAAATCGATATCTGGTTCTTGAAGCAAATTGAAGATTTAATTAAACTAGAGCGCAAAATCGAGAAATTCCATTTGGAAAACATCCCGCAGGAGATCCTATTCGAAGCCAAGCAAAAAGGCTACGCAGATCGTCAAATTGCGCACCTCTTGCGTTGCCTAGAATCCGAAGTCGCTGTCAAGCGCAAAGCCCTCGGCATTAACCGCGTTTACAAATTAGTCGACACCTGTGCTGCTGAGTTTGAGGCCCTCACCCCATACTATTATTCTACTTTTGAATACGAAAACGAAAGTGTAGTCAGTGAGCGTCCAAAAGTAGTTGTGTTGGGTTCGGGTCCTAACCGCATTGGCCAAGGTATTGAATTCGATTATTCTTGTGTACACGGCGTACTCGCCGCCAAAGAATGCGGCTACGAAACCATCATGATCAACTGCAACCCCGAGACCGTTTCCACCGACTTCGACACCGCCGACAAACTCTACTTCGAGCCGGTGTTCTGGGAGCACATCTACGACATCATCCAACACGAAAAACCAATTGGAGTTATAGTACAGCTCGGCGGCCAAACCGCACTCAAACTCGCCGAAAAACTCCAACGCTACGGCATTCCAATTCTCGGTACTTCCTACGAAGCCCTAGACCTCGCCGAAGACCGCGGTCGTTTTTCCAAATTACTCGAGAAAAACAACGTTCCCTTCCCTAAATACGGCGTCGTTGAAAGCGCAGAACAAGCCATCGAACTTTCAGAAGAGCTCGGCTTTCCGCTTTTAGTGCGCCCTTCGTATGTATTGGGTGGGCAAAAAATGAAAATCGTCATCAACAAAGAGGAGCTTGAGCACCACGTCGTCGACATCCTCAACGAAATGGGCAACAACCAAATCTTATTAGACCATTTTATCGGTGGCGCTATTGAGGCCGAGGCCGATGCCATCTGCGACGGCGAAAACGTTTACATTATTGGCATCATGCAGCATATCGAGCCGGCAGGTATCCACTCCGGCGACTCCTATGCTGTTTTACCTCCTTACAACCTCGGCGATTTCGTCATCACACAAATCGAAGACATCACCAAGAAAATTGCCGTAGAGCTCAAAACAGTTGGCTTGCTCAATATTCAATTTGCCATCAAAGACGACAAAGTATACGTCATAGAAGCCAACCCAAGAGCCTCGCGTACGGTTCCGTTCATTGCCAAAGCCTACGACGAACCTTACGTTAACTACGCTACAAAAGTCATGCTCGGCCACAGCAAAGTCACCGACTTTAACTTCCAGCCGCGCAAAGAAGGCTACGCCATCAAAATCCCGGTGTTCTCTTACGAGAAATTCCCTGATGTAAAAAAAGAATTGGGTCCAGAAATGAAATCTACCGGTGAGGCCATCCGCTTTATCAAAGATTTAAAGGATCCATTCTTTACCAAAATTTACTCAGAGCGAAATATGCACCTATCGCGTTAAGTTTCCTGCCGTGGTCTTTTATTAGGCCACGGCTTTTCGTATATTTGTTAGATGCAGCGCCTAGACGACATCACCGCACCTATTCAGCAAGAATTACTCGATTTTGAAATCCATTTTCAAAACGCGATGCACGCCGATGTCGCCCTGCTAGACAAAGTAACTAGCTATATCGTCAAACGCAAGGGCAAGCAACTGCGCCCAATGTTCGTCTTTTTGAGTGCCAAAATGCTCGGCGACATCAACCCCATTACTTTTGATGCCACTACACTTGTAGAGCTTTTACACACCGCCACTCTTGTCCACGACGACGTCGTTGACGACGCTGCCGAACGCCGCGGCTTTTTCTCTGTCAATGCACTTTGGAAAAACAAAATTGCGGTGCTCGTTGGCGACTACATGCTTTCGCGCATTTTGCTGATTTCTATTGAAAAGCGCAACCTAGACCTCCTCGAAATTGTTGCGCGTGCCGTGCAAGAAATGTCAGAAGGGGAGCTGCTTCAAATTGAAAAAGCCCGTCACCTCGACATCACCGAAGAGGTGTATTACGAAGTCATCCGCAAAAAAACCGCATCGCTCATTGCCACTTGCTGCGAGGCAGGAGCCCTCAGTGTTGGTGCACAAGAAGAACGCGCTCGAATGCGCCAATTTGGCGAACTCATAGGCCTCGCATTTCAAATCAAAGACGACATCTTCGACTACGGCACTGGTGAGCATATCGGCAAGCCAACCGGCATCGATATCCGCGAGCAAAAAATGACACTCCCACTCATTTATGCCTTGCAAAATGCGCCTGCTGCCATTCAAAAAGAACTGCGTTACATCATCAAAAACGAATACGACGTGAGTCACCGCGTGCAGCGTGCCATTCAACTTGTATGGGAATCCGGTGGGGTGCAGTACGCACAAAAACGCATGGAAGCCCTCGCTGCTCAGGCACTAGAAATTTTAAGTTCGTACCCCGACAGCCCCGCAAAAGCTTCGTTAATAGGTTTGGTGGCCTATACCATGAACCGTGAAAAATAATTCCATGAAATACTTATTGACCCTACTTCTTGTCCTTTTAACAATTACCTTGCCTGCATGCGCAGACAAAAAAAACAAAGAAACCAACAAGGAGGTGGCTCCAGAAGAGCTCGTCGAAATCAAAGATGGCCATTACAAAGAATGGTATCCAGGCAAAAAACAATTGAAGTATCAAGGTGAACTCAATCAAAAAGGAGACCGCGAAGGCAAATGGAATTTCTACAGTGAAAAAGGAACCCTACTTTCTTTTACTTTTTACAATGCTGGAAAGAAAAACGGCTATTCTGTGGTGAAATATCCGAACGGAAAAATTCACTATTACGGCGAGTACAAAGACGATCAAATGGTAGGAGAATGGATTACCTACGACCAACAAGGACAGAAATCTGTTAAAAACTTCAATCCTTAAATGAGTAAAATTCCGCCGCATATTGTTGATCAAATTTTACAGACCGCCCGTATTGAAGAGGTGATCGGAGAATTTGTGCAACTCAAGCGCGCGGGTTCTAATCTCAAAGGCCTTAGCCCCTTCACCGACGAAAAAACGCCTTCGTTTGTTGTTTCTCCTGCCAAGCAAATCTTTAAATGTTTTTCTACTGGAAAGGGTGGTAACGCGGCAAGTTTTTTAATGGAAAAAGAGCACTTTAGCTATCCCGAAGCGCTCAGGTGGTTGGCCAAGCGCTACAACATCGAAGTGCCAGAAGAGCGCGAAGCCACCGCAGAGGAACTCGCTGCACTCAACGAGCGTGAGAGCTTTCTAATCATCAATGAGTTTGCTAAAAATGCTTTTTCCGAGATGCTCCTCAACTCCCAAGAGGGAAAGGCAATCGGTTTGTCGTATTTTGAAGAACGCGGTTTTACGCGCGCTACCATAGACAAATTTCAACTCGGCTACTGCCTAAACACCGGCTCCGCCTTTACCGACCTCGCACTCGAAAAAGGATACAACAAAGATTACTTAGAAGCCATTGGCCTCACCAAATCTAAAGACGAGCGCACCTTTGACTTCTTCAAAGGCCGCGTGATGTTCCCTATTCACAGTGTTTCGGGTCGCGTATTAGGCTTTGGTGGCCGCACCTTGCTTTCAGATAAAAAAGTTGCCAAATATTTCAACTCTCCCGAGAGCATCATCTACAACAAGAGTGAAATTCTCTATGGTTTGTATTTCGCCAAAGGAGACATCGTCAAGTACAACGAATGTTTGCTCTGTGAAGGCTATACCGACGTCATCAGTATGCATCAAGCAGGCATCCAAAACGTCGTTTCGTCTTCGGGTACATCTTTGACAAAAGAACAAGTCAAACTAGTCAGTCGCTATACCAAGAACCTCACCATTCTCTACGACGGCGATGCAGCAGGTATCAAAGCCAGTTTCCGCGGCATCGACCTCATTTTAGAAGAAGGCCTCAACGTGAAAGTTGTGCTTTTTCCAGATGGCGAAGACCCCGACTCTTTCTCCAAATCCAGGTCCTCGGCTGAGTTAAGCGCCTATATCGCTGGTCACAAACAAGATTTCATTTCTTTTAAGGCCAGTATTTTACTCGCTGATGGTGCCAACGACCCTATCCTTCGGGCTGGGCTCATCAAAGACATCGTCCATTCGGTTTCTCTCATTCCAGATCAAATCACGCGCTCTGTCTATGTGCAACAGTTGGCCCAACAATTCGATATTTCGGAGTCTATTGTGCAGTCTGAATTGCTCAATTTGCGCAAGTCTGCCATGGCGAAAAACTATCAAGACCCTACAATAGGCGCGATAGAACTTCCCAATAATCCGGCACCACAATCCTTAGAAGCGTCGCCCGAAACAGCCGCTGACCACACCATTTTTGAAGCTGAACTCATTCGGGTACTGATCAAATACGGAACACGCGCCCTCATTTGGCAAGAGCTAGGGCAGCCCGAAACCCAAACGAGCGTCATCGAACTCATTGTTCATGAACTTCAAAAAGACGAGCTCTTCTTTGAAAATCCGCTCTATGAAGAAATTTACCGCATCTTTGAAAAAGGAGCTTTGGAAGAGCAGACACTCTATGAATCCAGTTTCTTTTTACGCCACGAAAACCAGCAAATTGTCCAATTTGTAGCTGACATCGAAGCCCAAGAACAAGAGCTGAGTCATAACTGGGTGGCGCGTTACAAAATTCAAACAAAGACTGAATCCGACGACCTCTATCAAACAGTTGTTCAGGTCATCTACCGCTTTAAACTCGCCTTTGTGGAGCAAAAAATCAATCAAATTCGCAGCGAATTAACCCAAGACACTTTAAAAGACGACGACCTTCTTTTGGCTCTCGGCGAACTTGTGAGCCTTGAAAAGGTCAAGATGCTGCTCTCTGAACAAATCGGAATTACCTTAATTCGTTGACATGTTTGCAGAAACCTTATTTTACATTGGCCCATACAAAATTTGCTTTTGGAATCTTATTTTTCTGATCCTGATTTTTTTGGCTGCGGTCATTTTGCGCCGCTTGGTTCACAAGGCCTTAAAAGGTTATGTCAAAAGTGCCAACCTCCAACTAGAAGCCAAGCAAATGGCCCGCTTGCGCCTCGTGAGTCAGAGTGTATATTTATTGGCAATTTACGTCGCTATCCTTAGTTTTCGCTACAACAACGGCCATGTCACCTTCAACGATTTCTTGCGCTTCAAACTCCTGTCTTTTGACAGCTTTAAAATCGATTTTGCCGATATCTTAATTGTCATTTCCGTCTTTTTTGGTGCCAAAATAGCCACCAACCTAACGCGGCTCTATTTTGCCCGCCGTTTCAAGAACAACCCCAACATCGATGCCGGGACAGAATTTGTCTACAATCAGCTCGCTAAATACTTTATTTATGTCAGTTCCGTCTTGCTTTGTTTCAAGTTACTGGGTATAGACCTCATGATTTTACTGACCAGCTCTGTTGGTCTTTTGGTGGGCCTCGGCCTTGGGCTTCAGGATGTTTTCAAAGACATGATTGCCGGAATTGTCTTGCTTTTCGAGGGTAATTTAAGGGTTGGTGATATCGTCGAGATCAACGGGAAAACCAAAGCCACAGCCCAAAGCAACGAGTCTATGGTGGCCAAAATTGTCAAGATCAATGTGCGCACCACTCAAATCCAGACCCGTGAAGGAAACGTACTCATTATTCCCAATACGCACCTCACCCAAGACCGCATCGAAAATTGGAGCCACGGCTCAGAACTGACGCGCTTTACGATCAAATTAGCAGTGGCCTACGGCGCAGACCTCACTTTGATTGAACGCTTGCTTAAGCAGGCCGCTTTAGCGCATCCGAAAGTCAAAAAAAACAATCCTGTCATGGTAAGGCTTGCCGATTTTGGCGACGCTGGTCTGGAAATCGAACTCGTTTTTTGGGCCGATCAAAGCTGGGATATCAATAACTATAAGTCTGAAATCAGGTTTGAAATCGATCGCCTTTTTAGAGCATATTCCATTGAAATTCCTTATCCGCAGCGCGTGCTGCATCAGGCGCCTCAGCGCAATTCGTAGAGATACCTTTGAATGGTGTTTTCAATGCCCAAGTAGAGCGCATCGGAAATCAGTGCATGTCCGATAGAAACTTCGTCGAGTGCACAAAGTTCAGCTTTTAAAAATGCTAAATTCTCCAAACTAAGGTCATGGCCTGCATTGATACCCAAGCCTAAATTTTGAGCGTGTTGTGCCGCCAACTTATACGGCGCTACGGCTGCAATTTTGTCAGTGCTGTAGTGTTCGGCGTAAGGGCCGGTATAAAATTCGATGCGTTCGGCACCAAGTGCTTTGGCTTGGTCGAGTTGTAAGAGGTCTGTTTCCATGAACAGCGAAACCCGAACACCGAGGTCCTGAATTTGAGCAATGATGGGTTCGAGGAATTTGGCTTGGCTGCGGCAATCCCAACCTGCGTTAGAGGTGAGTACTCCCGGTGGATCCGGTACTAAAGTGGCCTGAGCAGGGCGGAGGTCTTTGATGAGTTGGAGGTAGCGCGCATCTGGGTAGCCTTCGATATTGAATTCCGTTTGAATATGGCCGTGAAGGTCATAGCAATCTTGCGTGGTAATATGGCGTTCATCTGGTCTTGGATGCACGGTAATTCCTTGGGCGCCGAATCTTTCGGCGTCGAGTGCAAATTGCAATACGTTTGGTGTTTGACCGCCACGTGCATTGCGCAAGGTGGCGATTTTATTGATATTCACGCTGAGTCTGGTCATGGCACAATAATTGAGTTGCAAAAGTACGAAACATTCAAGGAATTTAGTATTTTGCGCCCACTATGAGAGCTTCTAACATACTTTCAGATCAAATCCCTCCATTATTGCATACCGATACCGGTGAAAAAGCGCTATTCTGGATGGATGAATTTCAGGTCAATCACCTTCCCGTCCTTAAAAACGGGAATTTTGTGGGTCTTGTTTCCGAATCGGAATTACTAGACCAATCCGACCTCGATCAAAGCCTAGATCAGTTATTTCAGCACCTCCCGCGTCCTTTTGCTTTTTCCGATGCGCACTTATTTGATTTACTCCAGCATTTCGCACTTTTCAAATTAACTGTTCTTCCTGTCCTAGACCGCCAGGAAAATTACTTGGGTGTCATTAGCGCCCAAGAGTTATTGCAATTGTTGGCCGAAACCAGCGGGCTCAATGAGTCCGGATCTGTTTTGGTCTTAGAAATGAATGCCAACGACTATACCTTAGCACAAATTGCACAAATTGTCGAAAGCAACCAAGCTAAAATCCTGAATTTATTTGTAAGTAATATCCCAGATAGTACTAAAATTCAAGTCAATTTGCGCCTCAATCAACAAAACCTAAGTGCAATTATCCGTACCTTTGAGCGCTATGATTACCAAGTGCTAGCGAGCTTTCAAGACAGTCAACAACCCGACGAACTTCAAGACCGCTACCAAGAACTCATGCATTATTTAAGCATGTAATGAAACAAATCGCCGTATACGCCAAAAAAATATTCAAGCAAGACCTCAGTGTTTTTGAAGACCTACTCAAGGGAATTGTAGAGTTAGGGTGGAAGCCAGTGCTTGAGCACGAATTAGCCCAGCAGCTCCAAACCAAATATCAGTGGCCGCTTACTTATCAGACTTTTACAAATCACCTCGACCTCAAAAGTGGTTTTGACCTCATGATCAGTTTAGGAGGCGACGGCACCTTTCTCAAAGCTGTTTCCTTTATCCGCGATTCCGGTGTCCCAATTCTCGGCATCAACACCGGTCGTTTGGGCTTTTTATCGAATCTTTCCAAATCCCAAATTGCGCAAACACTCCAGCGTTTCAACAACGGTCAATACGAATTTCAAAAGCGTTCCTTGCTAAGAGTGCATACCGACAACGATTTATTTGCCGACGAAAACTTTGCCCTGAACGAGCTCACGCTGCAGAAAAAAGATACCTCCTCCATGATCAAAGTGCAGGCCTATCTCGGTGACAAATTCTTAAATACCTATTGGGCCGATGGACTTATTGTTGCCACCCCAACGGGTTCAACTGCGTACAGCCTGAGCTGTGGTGGCCCCATCATTACCCCGGGTTGTCAGGTACACATTCTTACGCCAATTGCGCCGCACAACCTCAATGTTCGCCCTGTTGTCGTTCCTGACCACATGCCAATTTCTTTGCAAGTAGAAGGCCGAGACCGCACTTATTTGCTATCTTTAGATGGTCATTCGCAACACATCAAACAAGGTGAAAAGGTAACCATCACCAAAGCAGAATTCATGATCAACGTGGTCAAATTCGAAGACAACAACTTTTTAGATACCATCCGAAACAAAATGTTTTGGGGCTCTGACACCCGAAACGAAATTTAATAATTATGAAAAAAATACTTTTTCCACTCAGCATTTTATTTGCTGTACAAGCGCAAGCACAAGCTCCACAGGTCAATTCCCGAATAGACTCCGTGAGTTATTTGGCAGGTCAAAATATTGCCCAAAGCGTCCTCAAAGATTTCCCTGAAGCCAATGTTGCACTCTTGCTACAAGGGCTCAGCGATGCCATGATGAAACGCGAAAGCTTACTTCAAGATCCGGGCAACCAGTGCGTCATGTCTTACTTTCAAGAGAAAATGCAAGCCATAGAAAGTGCCGAACAAGCCGTGAATCAAGAGGCTTTGGCTGCAGAAAAAGAAGCGGGCAGAGCCAATCGCGAAAAAGGAGAGGCCTACCTAATTGAAAACGCCAAGAAAAAAGACATTCAAGTAACGGCTAGTGGCTTGCAATACGAAGTCCTTAAAAAAGGGAGAGGTCAAAAACCTACAGCGAGTTCTACTGTTAAGGTTCACTACACCGGTACCAACATCGATGGTCAGATCTTTGATAGCTCCGTAGAGCGTAAAGAACCGATCTCTTTTCCACTCAATGCGGTTATCCCAGGCTGGACAGAAGGCGTACAGCTCATGAATGTTGGTGCAAAATACCGTTTCTATATTCCTCAAGAATTGGCTTACGGCCCAGGATCACCTACAGAACTTATCCCGCCTTATTCTGTTCTTATCTTTGAAGTTGAATTACTAGACATCGAAAAATAACACCATGAAAAAATTACTTTTTACCTTACTTTTCTTGCCATTTACAGGCTTATTAAATGCCCAAAAAGTTGAAGAAATTCAAGATGGCATCTATGCACGTTTTACCACCAATAAAGGCATCATCGTGTGTCAGTTGGAGTATCAAAAGACGCCCATGACCGTTGGTAACTTCGTAGGTTTGGCCGAGGGTAATTTCAAGGTTGCCGACAAATCCTTTTCAAAACCATTTTTTGATGGTCTTATTTTTCACCGCGTGATCGCTAATTTCATGATCCAAGGTGGAGACCCTCAAGGAACCGGTGCTGGAGACCCAGGCTATAAGTTTTATGACGAAATTGATCCTACCTTAAAGCATGTTGGTCCCGGAATCCTTTCTATGGCCAATTCTGGACCAAATACAAACGGCTCCCAATTTTTTATCACGCACAAAGAAACTCCTTGGCTAGATGGCAAACACACAGTCTTCGGTCATGTTGTTTCTGGGCAAGAGGTTGTCGATGCAATTGCGCAGAACGACACCATGCGCAAGGTGGAAATTATCCGCGTGGGTAAAGACGCCATTAAATGGAATGCCCAAGCCGCTTTTGACCAAGTTTATTTAGCCAAAAAAGAACAAGAGACTTTGGAACAAGCTGAGCTTTCAAAAATTGCAGCAATGTCCCAAGACGACTACAAAGCTTTTATGTATGCTGAAGTCATGAAGAACTATCCGAATGCGCAGCAAAGTGCAACAGGTTTGGTTTATGTCATTTTAGACAAGGGTAAAACCAATGAAGTGAAGGAAGGTAAAAAGGTAAGCTTACATTATACCGGAACCCTGCGTCGTGGAGGTAAAAAGTTCGATTCTTCCAAAGACCGCAATGTACCTTTGGAATTTGAATACAAGGTGCAGCGCATGATCCCTGGCTTCGAAGAAGGAATTACCTACATCAAAGAAGGTGGAAAAATCTTGTTATTTATTCCTTATTACAACGCTTATGGCAAACAAGGGCGACCAGGTTCTATTCCGCCTTATTCCGATTTAGTTTTTGAAATCGAGCTACTGCAAGTTACCGATGCTGCTGCACATAGTGAGCACGACGGTCATCAGCACTAATTCGAAAAGGCATAAGAAATGATATTGGCGCCCATCTGCAAAGCTTGGCGCCTTTTTTCTGTTGGGTCGTTGTGTACTTGTTGGTCTTCCCAACCGTCGGACAAATCGGTTTCATAGGTGTACATACAAACCAAACGACCTTCTATGACAATCCCAAAAGCTTGCGGTCTTTTGCCATCGTGTTCATGAATTTTAGGTAGTCCATTCGGAAAGTTATAGCGTTGTCTGAAAATGGGATGGTCTGAAGGGAGCTCAGTGAGGGTCGCTTCAGGAAATACTTTTTTAAGTTCGGAGCGTACAAAGCCGTCCATACCATAGTTGTCGTCGATGTGTAAAAAACCACCAGAAAGCAAGTAATTACGTAGGTTTTGGGCTTCAGCTTTGGAGAATACGACATTGCCGTGTCCGGTCATGTGTAGCAGTGGATATTGAAATAAGTCGGTGCTGCCCACTTCAACATAGGGTACATCTTTTGAAATGCTCATACCAAGTTCAGTATTACAGAACTTAATAAGGTTGGGCAAAGCAGTTGGGTTGGCGTAGTAATCACCGCCACCATTGTATTTCAAAACAGCCATTTGATAGCTTTGTGCACTTAAGCTCAGCGCTGTGAAGAGTATTGAAGTAAGTAAGCTGATTTTTCTCACGTTCGTCGTTTAAAATAATAAATTTGGTCGGTCCCAAAGGCATGCACGTTGGTCGGTACCCGGTTCAAAACAGGTGCCTTGACCCCTTCACCGTAAAGTAAATCACCTACTAACACATACGCTTCGTCCCAAACGTTGTCAATGATAAAATATTGTAAAGTGCGGCTTCCACCTTCTACCATCACAGAATGAATACCGCGTTTGTAGAGTTCATCTAAAATGTTTTTGGTTGCGGTTTCTTGAATTTTGATCCATTCAATATTTCCTTTTTGCTCGTTTTTAACCCTATTGAAAATAAGGGTAGGGGCATCTTTCGAAAATAAGCTGATGTCATTTTGGACTTGAAGTTGGCTGTCGATAAGGATGCGGATCGGATTTTTGCCACTGACATCTCTGACGGTAAGCGAAGGGTTGTCATTTAGGGCGGTATGTTTGCCAACCAAAATACTCATTTCCTGACTGCGCCAATGGTGCACCAAGGATCTGGATTCTTCAGAAGAAATCCAGTTGATTCCTTTTTGTGCGTCGGTACGCAGGCGGTCTAGAAAACCATCTTTGGTTTGCGCCCATTTGAGTACCACATGTGGTCTTTGTTTTTGATGGAAACAAAAAAAGCGCTTATTGAGTTGTTTGGCGGCGGCTTCTAAAATGCCAACTTCTACTTTAATCCCCGCTTTTTGTAGGCGCTCGATGCCTTTTCCGGCAACTTTCGGATTCGGATCTTTGCACGCCACAATGACTTCTGCTACTTTTTTATCGATCAGGAGGTTGCTGCAGGGTGGTGTTTTGCCAAAATGTGAACAAGGTTCCAAACTGACATAAACCGTGGCCCCTTCTAGTTCTTTTTGATCTTTGACAGCTGCAATGGCCACAGCTTCTGCGTGTGGTCCGCCAAATTCTTGGTGGTAACCTTCGCCAATTACTTTTCCGTTCTTGACAATGACACAACCTACCATTGGGTTGGGTGACACAGATCCTTGACCTAAGATGGCTAGGTCAAGACAACGTTGCATGTAGTCCTGAGGCTTCATTGAGTCAAAGTTACTGATTTAAGGTTGAAGGCTGTACCCAACGAAAGGTTAAATTGAGCCGGGCTTGTGCCAAACCTGGCATTTTTGGCAACTGGTGTTTGTAATGATGTTGTATAGCGCCATGCATATGCAATAAACTGCCATTTGTCAGTAGGATTTTCTGTCGAGTGCCAGTGGTCAGGTGCTTGAACTCAAAACGCCTCGCAGCTCCAAGGCTTAAGGATGCAATGCTGGGGTTTTTACCTAAAGATTTTTCGTTGTCGGCATGCCAGCCATTAGAATCCTGGCCATCTCGGTAATAATTGATCAACAACGCGTTGTAGGCTTGCCCGGTTTTTTGTTCAACGCGCAGCCTCAGTTCATTGAGGTAGCTCGGAAAGCGATTGACAGCAAGTTCTTGGCCTGAATACCCATAAGTTTCGCCATTTAATGCAAAATAGGCCTCTAGCCTTGGCACTTTTATTTTCTTTCCGAATAGTACAATTTCGTTTTGATCTAATTTTTCAGTGCTACAGATGCGTTCATATAGATCTTGACTTTCCCTTTCTGTTAAAAAATGAGAATAGAAGTCAACGATTCCATTTGTTGCAATGAGCTGAATTGGATCTGAATTTTCGAACTCGCTAAACATTCCTATTTTTGTGGTAAAAATACGATATGCACTTCATCGAAACGCTATTTGACCTCAAAACCGGAGATTTTAGTAAAGTTATCTTTTCCTTATTGACAAATATCATCATTGCCATCATTATTGCAGTGGTGGGTTTTTGGCTTACAGGCGTACTAACCCGCTTGGTCAATCGTATTTTGCGAAAAAGCGACACCGATGCTGGTCTCATTTCTTTCTTGACTAGTTTTTTATCGATGTCCTTGAAAATCATGGTGGTCATCACCTCCATTACGCAGTTGGGCGTCGAAATGACCTCTTTTCTTACTTTACTCGGTGCTGCAGGTATTGCTGTGGGTATGGCGTTTTCTGGAACGCTTTCAAACTTTGCCGGAGGGATCATGATACTCGTATTAAAGCCTTTTAAAGTTGGCGACGACATCAAAGCTTTAGGTGAACAAGGCGTTGTTTCTGAAATTCAAATTTTCAACACTTATTTGAAAACGCCTGACAATAAAATTCTAATTTTCCCGAACGGTCCGCTTGCCAATGGCACCATCGTTAATTACACGAAAGAAACAACACGTCGCATCGAATGGACCTTTATTTTTGATCATTCCGTGCAAGTCAACGACATTCAGCCAGTTATTGGAGCTGCTTTAAAAGCAGACAAACGGGTACTCCAAAAGCCAGAGCCTATTGTCGGTGTTCAGCAACTCACTGAGGCAGGCTTAGAAATCAAAGTCAAGTGTTGGGTAAAAAATACGGATTACGGAATGGCCTTTCATCAGACCCAACAAGCAATTATCGAAGCCGCACACGTTGCTGCCCTCCCTTTTGCCAAGTCTTAAAGTTTTTTCTTAATTTCGGACCCTAACCCATCTTCACAATTCAAATTGTGAACCTAAATTTACGTAAACATGCTACTCACTATTTTACTTTTGATCTTTACCGTTGTGGTTGCGCCACTCATTTGTCTCAACTTTGGTTATACGCCTAGCGAGCTTCAATACGACATCTTAGCCCAAATGTATTTGCCTGTTGGCATCGTCATTGCCTATTGTTTTGTGATCGGTGAAATCTCTCGCAACAACTCGCAAGTGGACAAACTTTGGAGTATCGTTCCTATTTATTATGTCTGGCACATGACTTTTTTGGCGCCGGAGTTGTCAGAACGCATGGTTCTCATGGCCATTTTAGTGACAATTTGGGGTGCGCGCCTCACTTTCAATTTTGCCCGACGCGGTGCTTACACCTTGCGCTTTTGGGCTGGCGAAGAAGACTACCGCTGGGAAGCATTGCGCAATCGCCCCGGTTTTAACAATAAGTTTATTTGGGGTCTTTTCAATTTATTCTTTATTTCGGCCTATCAAAATATCCTGATTTTTTCATTTACAGTGCCCATTTTAGCTACGTTATCTACGAATGCCAATCCACAACTGAACATGATCGACTATTTACTAGCTGCTCTGATGTTGTTGGCGGTGGTCATTGAATATATTGCAGACCAACAACAATATGACTTTCAAACTGAAAAGCACCGCCGCATGAAAGCGGGTGAGCCATTAGGAGATTACGAAATTGGGTTTGTATCTACAGGCTTATGGAGTATTGTCCGCCACCCAAATTATGCCATGGAGCAAAGTATCTGGGTTATTTTCTATTTGTTTAGCGTCAATGCTACCGGCCAATGGATCAACTGGACAATTGGTGGTTGTGTTTTATTGTTGATTCTTTTCAAAGGAAGCTCGGACTTCTCTGAAGAACTTTCTGCCAATAAGTATTCGGCCTACAAAGATTACCAAAAACGCGTTCCGAGGTTTATTCCTGGCTTCAAATTCGGAAAGTAAGATTTTTATTTCAAAAACTTCAATACACTAAAGGCTAAAGCAAAAAACACCACAATTTGCATAAACCATTGCGCGCTACTTTTGTGCCCTTTGGATTTGAGGTAAAAGTGATTGAGGGTGCCCAGTGTAAAGCCAATAGCTAAAGCAAGTAAGAGCGGATGACGCATCTGAAAATTCTTTTATTCAGCAAATATTCAAAAGAAAGCAGAGCTTAAATCAGGCCAAATTGTTCAAAATGGTGCGTAAAATGCTTGGTGTGCAAGCGCTGCCATTGCGAATAATTGAGCTCTCCGTAAAAAGGGTGGAGGGCTGTTCGGCTGGTATCTTCCTCATACCATTCTTCAAAAGACAAAAAGGCATCAGTAAACTCATCAATTGCGGTTTCGAGTTCGTCGTTGCGCAATAGTGTTTCTGGTGTAGCAAAAGATACTTGAACATCTTTAGCCATAGGTTTGTCTGTTTCTAGCCAAGCTTGCATGCGTTCAATGCGGTCTGCAGGTACTTCTAAGGAAAAGTCACCTTTGCCGACAGACATGTACAGCGCATCTGCAAGATGTTCTACCATTCGTTGGGCATTCATTTGACCCCAAGAAGGCGTGGTGTTTTTGTTGAGTTGAGCAAGTTGGGCCAACATGGCCTCGAGTTCTAATTGAAAGGAAATAGCCATTATTTTTGACCTACGATGATGTGAAGTGAGTGTGGTACGACGCGTACATTGAGTTCGCGCATGACGGTAATTGGTTCGCCGTCGTGATGCGCAACGCCATTTGGCAAAGAAATTTTTGCATTCTTGAAAGAGATGACCTCTGCGTAGCTCGATTGATCTGAGCGCCCCGTAAAAAACTGAAAAATCATTTTTGGAATGCCAAAAAGAGAAAAGGGCTTGAGTAAAAAGAGCTCTAGCTTTCCGTCGGTGGCGTCTGATTTTGGCGATACTTTAAAACCGTTGCCAAACTCAGAGGTGTTGGCGATGGTGCAAAGCACGACCGGAAGTTTTTTGATTTGCCCGTTGGTATCGATGGAGATATTCATGGGGTTATAACGGAAGAACTCTTTGAATACATGCTTGACGTAGGTCCAGAAACCGCGTTTGTGGTCTTCGTCGAACTTTTTGGCGATAACGGCATCTAGTCCGTAACCTCCAACACCAAGGAAGGGTTGGTCATTGACCATGACGGTATCCATGATGATTTGTTGGTTGAGGTTGATGGTTTGGATCGCTTTTTTAATGTTGCGCGGTATGAACATGTGGCGCGCAAGCCCGTTGCCCGAACCAATTGGTATAACGGCAAGGCTTGTATTGGTGCCGATGAGTGTGGTGCCGACTTCGTGAACCGAGCCGTCGCCACCTACAGCACAAACGATGTCGATGCCAAGTTGAACCGCTTCTTGTGCAATTTCAATGGCGTGACCTTTGTATTTGGTGTATTGTATTTCGAATGCGTAGGTGTCGTGGTCTAAAAAACGACGGATATGCGCAGGGATGTCGTCTTTGCGACGTACACCAGAAATGGGATTAATAATAAACCAAATGCGCTTTTTCATAGTTGGGGCGCAGTAAGATGCGCTTTTCTCAAAATTAAACATTTTTTGGCAATATTGCTGAAAGTTTTATAGACTTTAAGGCCTAAATTCCAGCATTTGCGGTATTTTTAACAACAAAAATAGTGCCATGAAGAAAAAAGCCGCCAACGATCCTATCGCTACTAACCGACAACACCTCATCGATATATTATTGCACAAATCAGCGCTCAAACAAGATATCGCCGACGACATCGAACTTGTCTTTGCACAACTCCGCACTTTAATCGATCAAGAGTTAGCTGCGCTCAAGACTGTAATTACCGATGAGCGCGTCAGACTTTGGGTAAAAGACAGAGGCGACCACGAATTTCACGTTTACATCGGAAGCGATGTGCTGGTTTTCAATCTGCACCACAACGTTTTCCGCCTCCCAGATTCCAATCCATTGTGGGGTACAGCCTATTTCAAAGCACACCCAAACAATGGCTATTTTGGCACCATTCATATCTATAATTTTTTAGCGGAGTCGATGCAGCAAAATCGCCTAGACGACATGGGAAATTTAATTGCGCGCATTTTCATCAATCACGAACGTCATTTTTTCATTGAAGGAAAAGGATCTTTGGGCGCCACCTTCAGTGACCCTCAGCACATGCTACTTTCCGAACAACTCTTGCAGTTAATTGCACAAATGTCCTTTGCTTATGCCTTGCAGTTTGATCTCTATATTCCGCCATTTGAATACATGGATAATGTGAGCGTTGGTCAGATTTTTATGATGGGTGAGCAGCTCAAACTGAAAACAGGTAAGCGTCTGGGGTTTAAAATGAGTTCTGACGACCCAGAATTTTCTTAAAAAAAAATAGCACGCGCCCTTGCGCTTCAAGAAATTCCTACTATATTTGCAATCCCAAATTCTGGGGTTTTGACATTTTGGCCCATTCGTCTAGTGGTTAGGACGCAAGGTTTTCATCCTTGAAACAGGAGTTCGATTCTCCTATGGGCTGCC
>JAXITO010000006.1:0-55828 GCA_034680045.1 Crocinitomicaceae bacterium
AGATTGGCTGAAGTTTGCGACGAAAAAGGATTTGTAATTGAGGCCGTGTTATTGAAAAGCATTAGCCTTCCGCAAGGTTTAACCCGCTCCATTGAGGCCAAACTAGAGGCTGAGCAAGAGGCGCTCAGAATGGAATTTGTACTCGACCGTCAGAAAAAAGAAATGGACCGTCAACTTATTGAAGCAGAAGGTGCCAAAAAGAATGCAATTATTCAGGCTGAAGCAAGGGCAGAGTCAGTGCGTATCGAAGCCGATGGGCGTGCCAAAGGAATCGAAATAGAGGCCAAAGCCAACAAAGCCGCCAACGATATGCTCAATTCGAGTTTAACGCCAAACGTTTTGAAAATGAATCAAATTCAAGCTTTTATGAAGCTCTCCACCTCTCCTAATACCAAGACAATCATTACAGACGGAAAAGGAGGCGTGATCAATATGCTAGATGATAAGTGACCGAATGGCTTCGGCTAATTTTTCTTTGTTTTGAGGGCCAACGCCTAAAGAAATATAACGGATTAGCCCATTCTGATCGATGACAACGGAGGTGGGATAACCATCGACACCAAATTGAGTAGCCACCTCCATGGCATCGGGCACCACCTGATAATTAAATGGCGTTTTTTTCAAGAATTTCTTCATGCCTTCTGCCGAATTAAGCCCTAAAGCAAGGAATACCACATCTGTCTTATTAAAATCTGCAACGAGTGTGTTGAGGTCCGGAATTTCAGACACACAGGGTTTGCATTCAACAAACCAAAAATTTAAAACGATAACTTTGCCTTTTGAATCTTCGAGTTTAAAGGTATTGCCTTTCAAATCCTTTACTTCAAAATGAGGTGCGGGTTGATTTAATTGTGGAGGAGCCAATTTTTCAGTCGGACGGCTCATGTCCGGACCTCCGTTGGCCTGCATTTGTTGTATCATTTTCAATTCTTCGGTTGTGGCGCGGCGCATGACAATTGCTTTTACTTTAGACTGCTCATCTAAATAAGGTTCAGGTATATACTCCATAGCGATCATCATCTGTTGAAACGCTTGTTCAGATAAACGCTCAAAATTTTCGTCGTAAATGGGTGTTTCTGCTGGATTCAACATGAGCGGTGTGCCTGGTTTGATTTCATTCGGACCCGCGACATGCAGGCCTTTTAAACCTTTAGCTGGGGTATTTTGAGCAAAAATACTCAAAGAGGAAAGACATAAAAAGATGGCGTAAAAAAGTAGCTTTTTCATATGTTTTAAATTGACACACGGTTAATAGTTTGAATTGTGTAACGAATTTATAATAAATAATTTACCTTGTATGAAAATAGTCCCACCAACCCATTTGCTTCTTGTTGTTTTTAGTGCGGTCGGCACAGCCTTTTCACAAGAAATCCTCGTAGATCGCATTCAAATGGCTTGCGGCAATAACTACTTTAATGAAGACGAAGCATACAATAATCCCGCGCTCATTGTGCGCGGGATATTTTGTGGCGATGCCTATATTTGGACGCCTATAAGTGAGGGTGATGTTTTGAGCGAAACGGCCTACCTCGACGGCGAACCTTATACAGGTACTTGCATTGATTTAGATTCCAACGGTCTACTTCTCGGTAAATACACTTTCATAAATGGGCTCTTACAGCGCCTGGAAGAATTCCACCAAAACGGTCATGTCTATAAGGTGCTCCATTATTTAGATGGTACACCGCAAGGAAGTGCGTCGCGCTTTACGGCAAATGGCTTACTCGACAGTCATTTTTATTTTGAAAATGGCGTTCGCAGTGGTTACTATTACCTCACCCGCGACCGCACAGATTGGGGTTTGCCTCCTTGCATAGAATTAGGGAACTATATCGAAGGTGAAGCTATCACCATGACGAAGCCATGCTTTTCAGAGGGGAATAACAATGGGGAATAAAAAAAGCCCCTAAAATTCAGGGGCTTTTGTACCTCGGGCCGGGATCGAACCGGCACTCCCGAAAGAACAGGATTTTGAATCCAGCGCGTCTACCAGTTCCGCCACCGAGGCATTCTTTTCGACTTTCAGGGCTACAAAGATACAAACAAAAAAGTAACCTACCAACACTATATAAGTTTGATGTAAATTAAATATTAGCTATCTTTAAAGGAAGCCATAAGGGCACAAATTTCAGTATTCATTAAAACCTTGCACCATGAAACGCATCTTATACAAATGGGACAAATACAAGTTAGGACGTCGCTTACACTATCTTCAAAAAAGACTACACCGCGCCGAAGAAAATGGATACGAAGAAAAGATCAATAACTACAATCGCCTGATCCGCGAAGTTCAAGAAAAATTAAAACACATCAAGGAATAGCTACGATTTGCCTATACATTTCAAGGGATATAGACTTCTTCTTGGTTGATCAGTTCAATCCATTCGTCTACGCTCTTCGCATTTTCCATTTTGAAGTTACCAGATTGCGTTCTGCGCAGTGCAATGAGTGTTGCTCCTGAATGGAGTCTGGTGCCAAAATCACTGGCGATACTTCTGATGTAGGTGCCTTTACTACACGTTATTTGAAAGTCTAGCTCAGGGAAGCGCGTGCTGTCTATGCTAAAATCAAGAATTTCGATTTGGCTTTGCTTCATCTCTACTGTCTTCCCTGCGCGGGCAAAATCATAGGCGCGCTTACCATCTATTTGCTTTGCGGAGTATATAGGAGGTGTTTGGAGTTGAACGCCCATAAAAGAAGCGCGCACGCTTTCAAGCAGAGCTGCATCGATGTGTGCGGTTTCGAAATCTTGGTTGTATTCGGTTTCTAGATCAAAAGAAGGAGTGGTTTTACCCACTAAAAATGTACCGGTATAGGTTTTGGTATCGTTGGTGAGTCCTTCAATAAGCTTGGTGTGTTTGCCCAAACAGAGCACTAGTAAACCGGTAGCTAAAGGGTCGAGCGTGCCTGCATGACCAACTTTCACGTTTTTAACACCCAACTTCTTTTTGAGGTTCCAGCGGATCTTATTGACTACGTCGAAGGAAGTCCAGTGGTAGGGTTTGTCGACTAAAATGGTGAGGCCGTCTTGTATATCGAGCATTAGCCAACCATTTGAAGGTCAACGCCCATAGCGAGCAAAATAAGTAAGGCCGTACCAAGTGCAATTCTGTACCAACCAAAAGCGCGAAAACCCTTCTTTTGCAGAAAAGAAATGAACGACTTGATGGCGAGGTAGGCCACGAGAAATGCCACTACATTACCCACTAACAACAACAGCCATTCATGGCCGCTAGATTGCAAAAGCAATTCTTTTTCGTCGTACATGCTTTTGAGGGTGGCTGCACACATGGTGGGTACCGCTAAAAAGAAAGAAAATTCTGCTGCTGCTTTACGGGTGAGCTTTTGACTCAGGCCGCCAATAATGGTTGCTGCTGAACGCGAAACACCAGGTATCATGGCGATGCTTTGTACCGTTCCGATAATGATGGCCGATTTGAAATCGAGTGGTTGCTCTTCTTTTTGGGTTTCGTTTTCGGCAAAAAAGCGGTCTATAAACAATAAGACGATCCCGCCAATGAGCAAAGACCACGCCACCACAGCTACATTTTCTAGAAGGGCATCGATGTGTTTTTTAGCCAATAAACCAATGATGCCAGTAGGGATGAAAGCTGCGCCGAGCAACAAATAAAAACGTAAAGACTGAATAAATTTCTGAAAGTAAACCAACACCACAGAAAGAATGGCGCCAAACTGAATGGCGACCGTAAATAGCTTAACGAAGTCATCGCTGGCGTTACCCATAAAAGTAGAGGCAATGATCATGTGGCCGGTGGACGAAATGGGCAAAAACTCAGTGAGGCCTTCGATGATGGCCAAAATAATAGCGTCGAGAAAAGTCATGATTTAGGCTTCTGTTTGGTCTTTTTTGTTGCGCTTCATGATGGCGTAGAAAATCAGGATATAGCCGGCAACAATAAGCATTGGCGCTAAGGTAATGCGCACAAAACTAAACAACTCGTCTTCTTTAAACACTTTAGGGTCGTCAGAGCCGCCGCCGATCATGAGTAAAAAACCGAGTATGTTGATACCTAAGCCAATATAAAGCCATTTATAGTTGGCAGGGTCAAAACCAAAGTGTTTGATAGGGTCCTTCATAATTAATAAAGATCATCTAATTTCATACGAAGATACTTGTTTAAGGCAAACCACGTAGATAACATTGTAATAAAAACGCCAATCACAAAGAGCAAACCGATGAGCAGCAAGAAACTTTCAATGGTGTAGGCAATTTGAATGGTTTCTAGCAAATTGTTGAGTCCGTAAAAAACAGTTAATAACAATGCCAAACCAATAAGAGAAGACAAAAGCCCTTGAAATAGCGCTTGGCCCAAAAATGGCTTGCGGATATACATGGAGGTGGCGCCTACTAACTGCATGGTCTTGATGGTAAAGCGTTTGGAATACAAAGCCAAGCGAATGGTGTTATTGATCATGGCAACTGCTATAATAATCAAAAGGAGCGCGACTGCTAAAAATAGAATTGCAAACTGCTTGAATCCTAAATTGACATTAGCTACACTTGATTTGTCGTAGTTGACTTCGTCAATTTCATCCTTGAACCGACTCATTAACTTTCTTTTAATGCCGGCCATTCCTGATCTGCTGGCGTATTCCATTTTTGGCTTAATACCTATAGTTGCTGGTAGTGGGTTTTCGGCATCAAACAGCGATAGCACTTCTTTTTCAACTTCACTTTCACCCGCAAATTCTTGGATGGCGCGCTCCGGTGAAATAAAGAAAACGTCCGAAAATTCTGGCCAAGATTTGAGTTGTTCTTCTATTTGCTTGATATCGGCATCGTTGAGTTCAGATTTAAAAAAGATATCGGCTTGGATATTTTCTTTGGCCTGTTTTTCGATACTGCGCAAGCCGAAGATACCGCCCAATACCAAGCCAATCATAAAAATAACCAAGGAAATTCCGATAACTGTAGAAACATAACCGGTACGAATACCGCGCTTGCTATAGATGTCTGCTTTATTTGCCATGATTCAAAAATAAGTGCAAGTTTGCAATTCCAAGACCCTCCCCCACTTTAGTTTTGAAGATTCAAATGTTTATTTAGTGCGGTGAATTTATTTTGGAATGGATAGTCCAGCCAATAACAGCGGCACGTTGCTTGGCTTGCGCTGCTACTTCTCCTTCAAATAATTCGTCAATTGTTTGGTTAAAAAGCGCCTGCCAGCGATCAAAATGGGCTTTTTCGAGAGGCATTTTCAGGTGCTTTTCGGTCACATTAGTGGTATAACCTGCCTCAGACAAAAGCGCAAAACGCCAAAACTGCTCCATTCTGGGTAAATGGGCCGTAAAATCTAGTCGCGCAAAAAATGGCGCAAGCAAGGTGTCTTGGAGTACTTTGTCATAGAACACCGAAACAAGTTGGTGGATGTCTTCGGCGTTTTCGAGTGGTTTCATAGACAAATTTACTGCGATTTTTTACGTACTTTAGTGACCTAATGTACAAACTATTATCATTCTTTTTAATAGGCTTTGCCTTACCGCATTTCGTTTCAGCCCAATCCTATACGGGGCAACAAAAGCCAACTGTCCACACCCAAAATAAAGGTGCCAACTGCCCGCCTCCCAACCACAGCACTTTCATGGAACTCAATAACGTGCGCGCCATGGTGCACACCGCAGGCAATTTATGGCAAATACCCAATCAAAACTATTCGATGTACGAGGTTCCCAAGAACTCCGGCATCAATGCACTTTTTACGGCCGCGCTATGGCTAGGCGGTACTGACGTCAACAATCAATTGAAACTAGCCGCCTTGCGCTACCGCAATGGCCAAGACTACTGGACCGGCCCACTTTCAAAAGTATTCGCTGAAACCACCTATGACAACTGCTCTAAATACGACAAACATTTCGTGTCTAGCCAAGATGAAATCAGAGAGTTCAACGCATGGTACGAAGCCGGCATCTACGATATGCAGAACGGCACCAATACGCAAGGTGATCTTTTCCCAAACTACACCGTTCCAAAAATCATCAAAGAATGGCCTGCACATGGCGATGTATCGCAAGGCCAAGACTACTACCTCGCTCCTTTCTACGACTACAACAACGACGGCACCTACAACTGGCAAGACGGCGATTTCCCTTGGTACGATATCAAAAAAACCAAAGATTGTAGTACTGAGCGCAAAATCTCACTGTACGGTGACCTCAACTACTGGTGGGTCATGAACGACAAGGGTAATATCCATACCGAAACCGGCGCAGACCCTATCGGAATGGAAATCAGGGCACAAGCCTTTGCTTTCGCTTCCAACGACGAAGTCAATAACATGACTTTCTACAACTACGAACTCATCAACCGCGGTACCCAAACACTCTACAACACCTATTTTGGTTTCTTTACCGACGGTGCGCTCGGCGATCCCTACGACGACTACGTGGGCTGTGATGTCAACCGCGGATTAGCCTATTATTACAACGGTGACAACTACGACGGCGACAACTCCGGCTTCAAGGGCTACGGCTACTCACCGCCTGCTATTGGCGTAGATTTCTTTGAAGGCCCGTACCAAGACAACGACGGCATAGACAACGCCTTCGGCATCTGGGATAACGAAGCGCTTAATGGCATTGGTTTTGGAGATGGTGTTATCGACAACGAACGCTTTGGCATGCGCCGCTTTTTGTATTATTCAAACACTACAAATGGCGCCAACCCTAACCAAACCGATCCTGTCTATTCCGGCGACTACTACAACTACCTGCGCGGCTTCTGGAAAGACGGCACCAAATTCGTTTACGGCGGTAGCGGCCACATTTCAGACCCCGAAGCCGATCCAAACACACCCTGCGACTTCATGTTCCCAGGCAATACAGATCCGCTCGGTTGGGGCACAGGCGGTAACCCGCAAGCCAACTGGACCGAACAAACCGCCAACAACACCCCCAACGACCGCCGTTTTGTGCAGTCGGCCGGGCCATTTATCTTGAAACCGGGCGCTGTCAACAATATTACCGTTGGCGTTGTTTGGGCGCGCTCCAGCAACGGCGACCCATTTGCGTCGGTAGAAACGCTACGCAGGGCCGACGACAAAGCCCAGGCGCTTTTTGAAAACTGCTTTAAAGTGCTCGACGGGCCACACGCACCAGACGTGCAAACCCAAGAATTGGCCAATGAAGTGATCATCATGTTGTCCAATCCTGTGAACTCCAATAATTACAAAGAAGAATACGAAGAATTCGATCCATTCATAGTAGCATCAGACCCTAACGGCGATAAAACCTACAATTTCCAAGGTTACCAAATTTATCAATTGGCCAATTCGAAGGTATCGAGCTCAGAACTCCAAGACCCCGATCAAGCCCGTTTGGTAGCGCAATGCGACATCAAAGATGGCATCGGCAAAATCATCAATTTTGAATTCAGCGACGAGCTTGGCGCTTCCATTCCAGTTCAGCGCGTCAATGGTGAAGACAAGGGCATTCAGCATAGCTTCCGCGTTCAGACCGACCAATTTGCCCAAGGAGACAAAAAACTCGTGAATTTCAAGCGCTATTACTACATGGCTATTGCCTATGCGCACAACAATTTCAAAGATTACTCGCCCAACGACCCCATTTCACTTGACGGCCAAAAGAAACGTTACATTGCCAGCCGCAAGGCCGCAGTTGGCGAAGTCAAACCCATTGAAGTGATACCACACAACCCCATGCCAGAGGCTGGTGGTACATCCCAACTCATCGCTTACGGTTCATCGCCGCAAATTACGCGCCTCGACGGCTACGGAAATGGCAACAGAAGCTTAGAACTTACTGCAGCGAGCATGAAAACAATCTTAACGGATGGCTACATGGCCAACCCAACCTATGACTACGGTGCAGGTCCGATCAACATCAAAGTAGTGGATCCACTCAATTTGGCAAACGGTTACTTCACTTGCAAATTCCGCGACTACACTGCCCCTTCAATTGGCAACAGCGCCGACACCGCAAGTTGGGTGATATACCGCCACATCAGCAAAGACGACCTCACTATATTAGACTCCGTGAGTTCAGAGCGTGCTATAAACTCTGACAACGAGCAAATTATTCCGCAATGGGGTATTTCAGTTCAGATCCACCAAAATAAATACACTGGTACCGGAAATATAGTTTCAAAATATACCGACATGATTGACGCGAGTATGACTTTTGCCGATTCATCTATGCGTTGGTTAACTGGTGTCAAGGACAACGATGCGTTTTTCCCAACGAACTGGATACGTTCAGGTGATTACACCCCTGTAACAGATCCTAATGATCCTGGATATGAATGTAATCCTTTCGGACCAAACTACTCGAACGCATGCTATTACCAAGATGAAGTAGGCGCCGATCCAACGCAGGCTTATGAGCGTGTTCTGAATGGCATTATTGCACCACATCGTTTAACAGGGTATCAAGGTGAGTACATGCCGATGGCTTACTTCGGAACCTTCTCAGGATCAAGTAAACTCAATGCCTCTATATCCTTCTTGCCAAGTGTAAACATCGTGCTTACTTCAGACAAAAGCCTCTGGACGCGCTGCCCAATTGTAGAACTTGGTCGCAATGCTGCACTTAATGTAGGCAATTGCCAACCTGGCGCGCTTCGCAAAAGCCCAAGTGTAGACAAAAACGGCCAGCCTGACGGAACGGGCACAGGTATGGGTTGGTTCCCTGGCTATGCTGTCGATATCGAATCAGGTGCACGCCTTTACATGGCCTTCGGAGAGAACTCTTTCTTAGGTGGTGAAAACGGTGCCGACATGATCTGGAACCCAACTGATCGTTTAGTGAGCAACGTTGGTACACCACTCATGGGCGGTATGCATCCGGTGTATGTATTCAGCTATAACCAAGCGAGCACCAACGGCTTCAGCTCTGGCTTCAACTTCCCGGCTTACGTGCCTGCACAAGCAGAAAGCAACAGCGGTAACGTTGCTTATACTAAATACCTAGAAGTAGAAGGCAATAGCTCAGCTGCGAAGCGCGAACTCTATGGTTCTTTAACCTGGATTGCCTACCCCATGTTGGCGCCAGACCAAGAACTACTTTCTACAGACGTAACCATTCGCTTGCGCATCAATAAAGAATACAAAAACTTTAATGCCACTGGCGAAAATGGTAACAAGCCAATGTACGGTTGGTCTATGGAAGACATCGCTACTAAAGTTGGTTCGCAAGACATGCTCAAAGAAGCTTTGGCCATGATCAACGTGGTGCCAAACCCTTACTATGCTTTCTCTGAGTATGAGCGTAACAAACTAGACAACCGCATCAAAATCACGAACTTGCCAGAAAAGTGCCAGATCCGTATATATTCTTCTAACGGCAAACTCATTCGAAATATTAAAAAGGATAGCCCTCTCACCTTCCAAGATTGGGACCTCACCAATCATGCAGGCATTCCTGTTGCTTCGGGTATATATCTTATTCATGTGGAAGTTCCAAATGTAGGAGAACGTGTTGTAAAAGCATTTATCGCCATGCGTATGGTCGATTTACAGAATATTTAACGAGGCATTAACAACATAGCCTCAAAAGAAGGGGTAATTTTACTATTCAAACAAATGCATATGAAAAATCTATTCAATCTCATCTCCCTTATCACCCTATTTTCTTTCATTGCTAATGCTCAGGTTTACAACCTACCCAATTTACCTTTCGGTCTAGCAGACTACGAACCCTTCGTAGATGCACAAACCATGGAAATTCACCACGGTAAGCACCATGCCGCTTACGTCAATAACCTCAACAAGGCAATTTCTGGTACCGCAATGGAAAAAATCAGCATGAACGACCTCCTCATGTATGCGAGTTTTCGTTCAGCAACCGTGCGCAACAACGCGGGTGGTCATTACAACCACAGTCTGTTTTGGGATATTTTAGCACCTAAAGCTGCTCAAAAACCGATTTCAAAGGAATTAGAAACGGCTATTGTCAATCAGTTTAAAAGTATAGATTCGGTCAAAGCGGCCATTAATGCTGCAGCAACTACTCGTTTTGGCAGCGGTTGGGCTTGGTTGGTCGTTACACCGGAAGGCAAACTAGCCGTTTATAGCACTGCCAATCAAGACAATCCAATTATGGATGTGAGCAAAGAGCGTGGCATTCCAATCCTTGGCATTGACGTTTGGGAACACGCTTATTACCTAAAGTACCAAAACAAGCGCGCCGATTACCTCAGCGGCATTTGGAACCTTATTAACTGGGGAGCTGTTTCTGATAAATACGCTGCCGCGCTAACCGATCCTCTTTTGAAAGAATTAGAAAAAGACAACTGGTTGGCTATCAAAGATTTTCATAAAGTAATGGCGCAAACTTTTCATCCTGCAGAAGAAAAGAACTTTGCTCCATTGCGCACACGAAGCGGTGAACTCTACGCCAAAGCGTTCTTGCTGAAAAATTCAACACCGCCTGCCTCTGCCAACAACGAACGCGTCCAAGAAGCCCTTACCCGTCTTGAAAAACAATGTTTGGAAATCCATACTTTAGTGCAGAAGCCTAGCAAAAATGTCGAGGCCCAAAATGCATTGTTGTTAGAGAAAATTACCAAGGCGCACGATATCTTTCATGAGGTAGAGGGCCTCTGTCACGACTAATTCGGACAGAACTTAACCTTGTGTTAAAACCTTTGCAACTCAATTCCGTATCTTTGTCAAAAAGAAGCCGGTGCGTTTTGAGTTAACCAAAGAATTTATTGCCGAACTGCGTCAAAAAATTGTCGCGGCAGACGAACTTTGGATACAAGAGCAAGTCTTAGAACTCCACTACGCCGAAATCGCCGAAATCCTCGATAAGCTCACCAACGACGAAGCCAAATTCATCTACTTCATGGTAGACGAAGACACCCAGGCAGACATCTTAATGGAGCTCGAAGAAGAAGTCCGCGACCGCTTCTTGGCCTCGCTCTCTAGTAAAGAGATGGCCGACCAGCTCGAAAACCTCGACTCCGACGACGCCGCCGATATCCTCGGTGACCTCCCCGACGACAAAATCCAGGAAGTCATCTCCCACATGGAAGACGACGAAGCTGCCGAAGACATCGTCGACCTCCTCAACTACGACGACGACACCGCAGGGGGTCTTATGCAAAAAGAATTCTTTCAGGCCAACGTAGAATGGCCCGTGAATCGTGCCATCATCGAACTTCGTAAGCAAGCCGCTGACGTAGAAAAAGTCTATAATATCTTTGTTGTTGATGACGACGAACACCTCCTTGGAGTGCTCTCGCTCAAACGCCTACTTTTTGCAAATGCCCGCACTAAAATTGGCAGCATTTACCAAAGTAAAAAAATCATTTCTGTCAAGGCCAGCGACACTGCTGAGTTGGTTTCTAAAGTCATGGAAAAATACGACCTCGTGTCGGTTCCAGTCGTCGACTACCAAAACAAACTGGTTGGACGCATTACCCTCGACGACGTCGTGGACTACATCAAAGAAGAAGCCGACAAAGACTTCCAGATGGCAACAGGTATCTCAGACAAAGTCGATTCCGATGCGCCTATTTGGAAATTGAGTTTCTCGCGGCTCCCTTGGTTGATCATCGCCATGTTTGGCGGCACCATTGGCGCAAAAGTGATCTCCAATTTCGAATCCAGTATTACCGCCATACCCGCAATGGCCTTCTTTATTCCGCTTATTACCGCAATGGGTGGCAATGTAGGTGTGCAGTCATCGGCAATAGTTGTGCAATCATTGGCAAGAGGAGACAAAGACCTCGGTAGAATTTTACCCAAGTTAATCAGGGAAGGAAGCGTAGGCCTTATGAACGGGCTCATCCTCTCAAGCCTCATCTTTTTGGTCGCCACCGTTTTTGTAGATATCCATTTAGGCGTTGTAGTGAGTTTGTCTCTCTTTACAGTGATTTTATTTGCCGCTATTTTTGGAACGCTCTTCCCAATGATCCTGAACCGCTACAAAATTGACCCAGCCCTAGCAATTGGCCCGTTTGTGACCACCCTTAACGACGTCATCGGCATCTTCATTTATTTCTCGATTGGCTTGTTATTGATGTAATGAGTGTAAAACAACTCGGCCTCAAAGAAAATTGGCGGCAATTTAGTTTACTTGTTTTGGTCAACGCCTTTGTGGGCGGCATGGTGGGCATGGAGCGTAGCATACTGCCGAAATTGGCCGAAATAGAATTTCATTTAGCTGCTAAGACAGCCATTCTCTCTTTTATTGTCGTGTTTGGGATTACCAAAGCGCTCACCAATTATTTTGCAGGTGCACTTGCCAATCAATTCGGCCGCAAAAAATTGCTTGTAATCGGTTGGGTATTTGCCCTACCCGTTCCCTTCCTTTTGATTTACGCTCCCAATTGGTCCTGGATTATCTTTGCCAATGTGTTCTTAGGAATCAACCAAGGCCTGGCCTGGAGCAGTACGGTGGTCATGAAAATCGATTTGGTAGGGCCCAAAAACCGCGGCTTTGCCATGGGTATCAATGAAGCAGCTGGCTATCTCGCTGTTGGAGCAGTAGCATTCTTAAGCGCCAGTATTGCCAATTTGTACGGAATTCGTCCGTACAGTTTTTATATTGGCATTCTACTTTCTATTCTTGGATTGCTTACTAGCATTTTTCTTGTGAAAGATACACGCGGCTTTGTCCAACTCGAAAGTGAAAATAGCAATGTTCCTTTACTTTCTAATGTTTTCAAAGAAACGTCATGGAAAAATCCCAATTTAGGTAGTATAAGCCAAGGGGGCTTGGTCAACAACCTCAACGACGGCATGATCTGGGGTCTGTTCCCCATGCTCTTACTAAGTAAAGGTTTTTCAGTTGCTGAATTGGCACAAATTATCGCCATTTACCCAAGCGTATGGGGCCTCAGCCAATTATTTACCGGAAAACTCGCCGATAAATTCCCTAAAAAATCACTTTTATTTTGGGGAATGCTCTTGCAAGGCCTCGCCATTCTTGGGTTTATTTGGGCACAAACCTTCTTTGCTTTCGCAAGCCTTAGTATTGTGCTCGGACTAGGCACGGCTGTAGTTTACCCTACATTTTTAGCAGCCATCGCAGACAACACCCACCCGAGCCAGCGCGCCCAAAGCATAGGCGTGTATCGCCTTTGGCGAGACCTCGGCTACGCGGTGGGCGCCATCCTCACCGGCCTACTCGCCGATTTTTGGTCTGTGAATACCGCCATTTTCGCAATTGGCAGCATCACACTCCTTTCAGCACTCGTGATTCAATTGCGGATGCGTCCGGTTTCCTAGAATCAAAAAAGCTTTGTATCTTTGCACTCCACAAAATACCTGGAGAGGTGTCCGAGTGGTTGAAGGAGCACGCCTGGAAAGTGTGTATAGGTCTAAAGCTTATCGAGGGTTCGAATCCCTCTCTCTCCGCCAAAGTATTCAAAAGCTAGCCGAAAGGCTGGCTTTTTTTGTTTTCGAGCGTTAGCGAGTAATCCAAAGGAACAATCTCACAACGGCTTCCCCTTCAAGGCCTGAATCAAGGTTAACAGCGCCAAAAGTCCATAGAGTAGCGCTACTACAATAGTCAGTTTTGTATTCTTTAAAACATAAAACGATAGTACTGGCAAAACCTGCAGCGCATGCATGCCAATAAAATGCGCCACTCTGAGGTCGCCGACGGTTTTGCTCCAGCCCAGGATAAACAAATTCGAGTTGTCGTTTGGAGCGCCAACGGTGTGGCTCAGTCGTGAACCCATTGCAAAGCCTTCAAAAGAAAAGATGACAAACAAAATAATGGACAAACGGATGGCCCAAACGTAATAAGCGGGGAGTTCAGGGAAACTATTGCTAAAAAATAAATATCCTACATACGCCGTATAGATCGTTACCGCAGAGGCTGCAAGTGCCATCATTGAAAAAAGCACCGAATATACTGGCGTACTCAAGTTATAATGCGATAACTGTCCTCTACCTGCTTGCAAAGCAATATAGGCGATTTCGAAACCGAGCAACACGATAATAGACCAATTGAACAAATTGACATTGAAATTTGGCAAATAATAACAATACCAAGCCATTGCCCAGGCAAATGTCAGTGTGGAGAAGGCAAATTTGAAGGGCTTATACCAAGCGTTTACCCCATAAACTTGTGTGGTTGTCGTTTTGGCTAAAATCAAAAAAAGCACGGAAAGTACCAGACATGCCACACCGAAATAAAACATGGTTTCATTGCGGAATTTGAGTTGTTGTAAAAATGACATCATTTGAAATACCGTTTATTTAATTCGTGACACAACCACGCAGAACCACTTCCAATGAGCGCACCTACGAGTACATCACTTGGGTAATGCACACCCAAATGCATTCGAGAGTAACCTGCAGCACTTGCCCACAAAAAAGACGGCGCAATGACATACCATTTCGGAAAGGCTAAACTTAATGAAGTTGCTGTTGCAAATGCCTCAGAAGTATGCCCAGACGGAAATGAAGGGCTACCCGCACTTGTGAGTTTTTGGATATCGGGATAAGTCACGAATGGACGGTCTCTGTCAATTGCAAACTTTAAGGTAGTCGTTAAAACTGTAGAGGTAAGGAGCGTGGCGCCGATGTAATACCCCTTGTTTTTGAGCGATTTATCATTTTGGATAAACCCTAAAGAAGTTACGATTAACGGCGCTCCTAAACCAAGAGGAGAAACCGAATTGGTGACAAATTTAAAAGTAGGGTCTAGCGCTGGGTTTCGCTCCAAGTTGATTTTTCGAAGTAAATCGATGTCTAGGTTTTGCGAATAGCTGGTGTTTGCCAAAACAAAGCTAATAACGATTAAAATTCCAAATTTTTTCATGTTTACTTTTCTATTTTACTGATACTCAGAATTCGGAAATAAACTATACATATGGTCTGTATCTACTTCATCGCCAAACTGATAACGGTGTTTGACCATTGCTTCTTTTTGAAAACCAAAGATTTCCATAAGGCGATTTGATGCGGCGTTATCTGTGGCTACAAAGGCTTCAATCCGACGCAATTGCATTTCGTTTTTTCCGAAAGCTAAAATGGGAAGGAGCGCTTCTTTCATATACCCTTTTCTCTTGAATTCATCTGCTTTCAAACTGTAAAACAATTCTGCGCGTTGGTGTTGCTTGGCCCAGGAATGATACCCCGCCCAACCGATAACTGTATGGCTGCTTTTCTCTACCAATTGAAAAAATTGTATGGTCAAATTGTAGGTGGAAAACCCACCTTTGTAACGGCTGCATTCGAGTTCGTATTCTTCGTCGTTTTGATGGCCAAAAATTTGCATGATTTCTTGCTTCGAGGCATGTGCAAAAATGTCATCATATGTATTTTGATCAAAAGAAATCAAGCGCAATCTTTCAGTTGAAATGAGCGTATTTTGATCGGGGAAAATGAGCTCTTTTTTCTTTCTAGATGGGCGTTTTTGAAGGTCGCCATCGCAATTCGGACACACCAGGTTCAAGCGCTCTTTTGCGCATGTTGCACAATACGTGCATTCATAAGAGCAGATAAAGGCCTCGGAAGAATCTTTTGTTAACATTTTTGCGCATAATTCGCAGGTTTCTTTGAGGTGTAGCATGGGTCAAATTTACTATCTTTGCTGTTATGCGCAATCTCATCGCTTTTTTGCAACGTTTCCGGATCTTCTTGGTCTTTGCCGTGCTGCAAATTTTAGCACTCACATGGTATGTCACATACCTGAGTTTTCCGCGCAATCAATTCCTTACCACTAACAACAATATCGCTATTCAATTCCTCGAATGGGAGCACGACCTCACCAAACATTTCAACCTCAGCAAGAACAATACCGAGCTTCAATGGGAGAACATTTACTGGCGTAAAAGACAGCCCCAATTTATGTACCAGCTGTCGAGGTCAAAAGTCAAGGTCAACGACACCATTTACGAGCAGCAATATACCTATATTCCGGCAGAGGTTATTAACTCTAGCATAGACCGAAGCAACAACTATTTTACACTCAATGTAGGCACAGCTCAAGGCATCAAACGCGGCATGGGCGTTTTTTGTCAGCAAGGAGTTGTGGGCGTTATCCACTACGCTAGTAAGCACTACAGCTTGGTTAAAACGGTGCTCACCAAAGACATCAACATCGACGTCAATATCCACATGAAAAAAACCGATTTGCCGGGCTTACTCAAATGGGATGGTACAGACGCGCGCTATGGCATGATCACCGGTATCAACAACGACCTTCGCATCAAAAAATGGTCAAAAGTTGAAACGCGCGGAGGCTCGGGTATTTTCCCGAAAGGAATTCCAGTAGGTAAAGTAAGCCATACAGAACCAATCGAAGGCGAAGCGCTTTGGAAAGTAGAAATTCGTTATGCGGCCGATTACCGCCGTTTACAAAGGGTGTACGTCATTAAAAACTTACATTTAGCAGAGCAAACCGCCTTAGAGGCCCGCATTCCAGAAGATGATTAAGCCATGAACGTTGTCTACAAACATATCATCCGCTTCGTCGTTTTTGCATTCTTGCAAGCATTGGTCTTCAACCAACTAAATATCGGTTTTGGCATCCACCTCATGATCCAGCCGCTGTTCATTATGTTGCTGCCTTTTGAACTTACTGTTATCCCCATCATGGGCATTGCATTTTTAATGGGCTTGGTCATCGACATCTTTTCCAATACATACGGGCTCAACACCTCCTCACTTGTCTTGATGGCTTATTTACGACCTATTGTATTTAAATTTTACGGACCACGCGAAGGATACGACCCACTTAAAGAGCCTACCTCCCAAGACATGGGGACCAACTGGTTTACGGTTGTATACGCCATTCTCCTTGGGTTTCACACATTTTGGTTCTTTTTACTCGAAATTTTCGAAATCGGCCGTTTGGGTTTCATCTTACAAAAAACATTGCTCAGCGGGGGGCTTTCCTTCCTGTTAGCGCTTCTCATTCAAAGTTTCATTTTGAATAGCAAACAGAAAAAATGAACCTAGACGCGCGCAGAAATGTCATTCTCAGTTTCATCTTTTTGGTGGTAGGTATCTACCTCGTACGCTTGTTTTATATGCAAGTGATAGACGACACCTGGACACTCCGCGCTCAAGAAATTGCAGAAAAGCGCAAAGAAATTTTTCCGCCAAGAGGCGTAATTTTTGACCGAAAAGGCAAAAAAATCGTCACCAACCAAACCTACTATAACCTCATGATGGTCGAGGATAGCATTGTCAATCTCGACACCGCTGCTTTTGCCAAACTCATCGGTTGGTCCAAGCAAGAAGTGCGCAATCGTTTCAGAGAAATCGTTAAGGGTGAAGGCTCCTACTATAACAAAATAACTGGCAAGCGCACCCCTAATTACCAAACCATTCGGGCTTATCCATTCCTAAAAGAACTCACCCTAGAGGAGATGTCCAAAATTGCGCCACACCTCGCCAATTTTAAAGGCTTCTATGAAGAAGCAACCAGCGCGCGCAATTATCCTTACAAAAGTGCGGCCAACATTTTAGGTTACCTCTCTGAAGTTTACCGCGAAGAAATCGAAGTTGATCACTTTTACAAACCCAGCAACAACATTGGACGCGCCGGTATAGAGCGTTTTTATGAAAAAGAACTGCGCGGCATCAAAGGCATTAAATATATTGTTACCTCTGCACTGAACAACGCCATTGAATCTTACGCAGATGGAAAATACGACACCACGGCCCGCCAAGCTGATCCTTTAAAAATGGGAATGGACGTCGAGTTGCAAACCTATGGCGAGGAGCTCATGTCGCATAAAAAAGGTTGTATTGTTGCCATCGAACCTTCAACTGGTGAAATCCTCAGCATGGTTTCAGCCCCTTCTTACGATCCTAATCTACTTGTAGGTAAGCGCAATATCAGCGCCAATTATCCTAAATTGGCCAGAGACCCTAACCTGCCACTTTTCCCCCGGCCACTCCAAGCGGAATACCCTCCCGGATCCATCTTCAAATTGGTTCAAAGTTTAATTGGCTTGCAAGAAGGCGTCATTACTGCAAATTCCGGATTCCCTTGCGACAAAAGCATGGTTGGTTGTCACAATCACCCATCGGCCCGCAACATTGCCGAAGCCATCAAGTTTTCTTGTAACCCTTATTATTACCAAGCCGTCCGTCGAATCATTCAACAAGGTGTCAAGAAAAATAATTTCGCCGATGCCGAATACGGGCTCAACAAATGGTATAAATATATCCGCAGCTTCGGGCTCGGTAAAGAACTAGACGCCGATGTTTCTGGTCAACGACCTGGGCTCATCCCCAATTCAGACTTCTACGACAAATGGTATGGCCACCACACTTGGGCATTTTCTACCATTCGTTCTATATCCATTGGGCAAGGTGAAGTCAAGCTCACACCGCTGCAAATGGCCAATATTGTAGCAATCATTGCCAACAAAGGCTGGTATTACACACCTCACTTTGTAAAGTCGATTGGCTATCGTGGGCCCCTTCCTCAATTCCGAAAAAAACACTGGACCATGATCGATAGGCGCCATTTTGACCCGGTTATTGAAGGCATGCGTTTGGTTGTCAATGAAGATGGCGGAACCGGAAAACAAGCGCGCATGGACAACATCATCGTATGCGGTAAAACAGGAACAGTGCAAAACCCGCACGGAGAAGACCACTCGGTATTTTTTGCCTTTGCACCGATGAAAAATCCCAAAATTGCCATTGCTGTATTCGTCGAGAATGCGGGCTGGGGAGGCTCTTGGGCAGCTCCTATTTCCCAACTCATGATAGAGAAATACTTGAAGCGAAAAGTCTCAGACAAAGACAAAGAAAAACGCATGATTGAAGCTCAGATTGCTTTTAAAAACGTCGACTAATGCGCAAAGAAGAAAGCCTCACCGAACACCTTGATTGGCCACTTTTCGGCGCACTCATCACCATGTTGATACTCGGCTTGGCAACTGTATACTCTGTGGCCTACAACGAAGAAGCTCCATCCCTATTTAATTTTTCCGAAAAATACGGCCGCCAATTATTTTGGATACTCTTCTCGTTGTTTTTAGGCTTGCTTGTATTTTTAATTGATTCAGATATCTATCGAAAGTTCGCCATTCCCATTTATCTATCCACGCTGGTACTCCTTGTTATTGTACTTTTTATGCCGGCAGTTCATGGCGCCCACGCTTGGTTGGGTGTTGGTTCCTTTGGTGTACAGCCAGCTGAGTTTGCCAAAATTTCTACCTCCTTACTGCTTGCCAAATACATCAGTGGACTTACTGTTAAACAACAAACCACAGGTACGGTCCTTACGGCGAGCAGCATTTTGCTGATTCCGATGGTGCTTATCTTATTGCAGCCTGATGCCGGAACATTCGTGGTCTTTACATCCTTCTTATTTGTAATGTACCGCGAAGGCCTGACCTTTGACCCCATTTTACTCAAATTTGTCAATGCCATTCCAGGTGTTCGCTACAAAGAAACTTGGGTAGGCTCACACTTTATTCCGATCCTGTTCGCTTTGGTATTCCTGAGCATCATTACCCTTTTGCTTGATAGCGTTATCTTCCATATCAATCTGTTCGGTTTAGACCTCGAATTAAGCGGCTCATCCGGTGTTATTTTTGGTTTGCTTTTGATTTACGTTATCTCATGGTTGCTGATGCAGCGTTTTAGCACGCGTCGGGAGCGTTCGCGCATGATGATCGTGCTCACCCTTGGTTTACTCATCGCAAGCACCTTGAGTTTTACCGTGGACAAAGGTTTTGATATGCTTCGTGCGCACCAAAAAGACCGCATTGAGCTCTTTCTAGGACTCCGCGAAGACCCTAACGGCGACGACTACAACCGCAACCGCGCAATGGCTGCAGTTGGCTCTGGCGGCTTTTTAGGAAAAGGGTACCGAGAAGCCTCTGTTTCGAGTGTGCGCTCTAATCACGTACCTGAAAGCGAAACCGACTTTATTTTTTGTCCGTTTGCAGAAGAATGGGGTTTTGTAGGAGTAGTCGTATTGTTTGGCTTGTACTTTTTTGTGTTATTCCGCATCATTATCATTGCTGAAAGGCAACGTGCCGCATTCAATAGAATCTATGCCTATTGTGTAGCCATGATTTTATTCTACCACTTTGCCATCAACATTGGCATGAACATCGGCTTTGCGCCCGTTATTGGAATTCCACTACCGTTCTTTAGCTACGGTGGATCTTCCATGATGTCGTTTAGTGTCATGCTATTTATACTATTGAAACTCGATGCACAACGCAAAGATGTTTTACGCTAATTTGTTGTAAATAAGAACTTATGAAAAAAAACGCAACTGTTTTGAATGAGCAAGAACAAAAAAAGATGACCAAATTGTTCTGGATTTTAGCCTTGCTGCCGTTTTTTTTAGTGGCAAGTATTCTCTTATTACAGTCCGAAGACGACCTGCCACCGGTATCCATGCTAGACAACCCACCAGAACTTCAAGCTTCGCTGATTCTCGCTAAAAAAAGCGTAAAAGAAGACACCGTAATTGGTCGTTTTTGGCAAGTGAACCGAACGAGTGTCAAATACCGCGAGATTTCACCTTTTGTCACTGACGCCCTGATTTCTACAGAAGACGAACGTTTTATACAACACTCCGGAGTAGATTTCCGCGCTTTAGCTCGTTCTTTCACCTCGCTAGGCCGTTCGGGAGGCGCCTCTACCATTCCGCAGCAGTTGGCTAAATTACTCTTCACTTTACAACAACGCCAACGCGAAGAAATCGCCCGTGCCAGCGGTACGCGCCTCGAACTTCCGTATGTAGGAGGAATCCTTGGTAAATTCCGACGCGTTAGCGAAAAAGCCCGTGAAAACATCATTGCAAAGCGTCTTGAAGAACGATTTACCAAAGAAGAAATCATCACGATGTACCTCAATCAGTTCGATTTCTTGTACAATGCAGTAGGTATCGAAAATGCTTCTAGGGTATATTTCAATAAAAGTCCGAAGGACCTCAGCAAATCAGAAGCTGCTACCTTGGTTGGTCTATGTAAGAACCCAACCATCTACAACCCGTACAGCTATCAAATTCGCAATTACCGCGCAAAAATAGCTGAAAACAAAGGTATTGCGCTAAGTGCAGTTACCAAAGACGAAATTTTAGTCGCACGCGCCAAAGACTCGACCACTGCACATTCACGTCGCAATCAGGTTTTGTTTCAGTGGCTCAAAAACAGTGAAAAAGGCAATGAAGCCCTGCGCACCAAAATTACCCGCGAAGAATACAACAAACTGATCCAAACACCTATTGTAATCCGCTACCGCTCTTTAGACCATAAAGAAGGAATGGCGCCTTATTTCAGAAAAGAACTTCGTACGGAGGTTCAGTCTATTTTATTAGCCAAAAAAGCCGACGGTACCTTTAAGTACTTGCGTGAAGACGGCAACCCTTATGATATCGACGCCGATGGTCTTAAAATCTACACCACCATTAACCCTACTATGCAGCGCTACGCTGAGGCGGCAGTCGAAAGACACATCAAAGATGAACTTCAGCCACAATTCGACCTCAACAACAAAGGACTTAAAAATTATCCATTCTCCAATAGCATCAAGCCAGAAATTGTAGAACAAATCATGACCTCTGCACGCCATAACTCTGACCGCTATAAAAAATTAGTCGCCCTAGGCCTGACAGAAGCAGATATCAACAAAGCGTTTAATCTGCCTGTCGAAATGACGGTTTTCAGTTTAAATGGCGAACGCGACACCGTCATGAGCCCCAATGACTCCATCCGCTACTACAAAGCTTTTTTACACGCAGGTATGGTTTCTGTAGACCCACGTACTGGTTTTGTGAAAGCATGGGTAGGGGGCATCAACTTCAAGCACTTTGGCTATGACCACGTTCGCCAAGGGAAACGCCAAGTTGGTTCAACTATCAAACCATTTGTTTATGCAGCAGCGCTTTCCATGAAAGTCGTGAATCCTTGCACAGGCTTTTCTGCCGACGAATACTGCCTAGACCTCGTAGACCACAACACCAATAAAGTGGTAGGACAATACTGCCCAGCGGGGCCTGCAGCACCTACAGTACGCGACGGACTGGCGCAATCATCCAATAAAGTAACAGTTGCCGTTATGGGGCGCATGGGCAATTTCAATCCGGTTCAAAAAACAGGTGGCCCTTACCAAATTGAGAAACTCCTCAAGAAAATGGAAATCGAACTCAACCCCAACGATGTCGTTCCTTCCATGTGTTTAGGCAGTATGGACCTCTCTCTTTTGCAAATGGTAGCCGCGCAATGTGTGTTCCCAAATAACGGTATTTACATCCGCCCTACTTTCATTGAACGCATCACAGACCGCAACGGAAAGGTCATTTACAGCGCCACAGAACACCGCGAACAAGCGTTAAATGCTACCGTTGCCTACGAAATGCTGCAAATGATGAAAGGTGTCGTTAACTTCGGAACAGCCGGTAGCCTTCGCGGTGGCCGCAGCTGGGGTGGCATTACCGCACCAACCGCTGGTAAAACTGGCACCACACAAAACAACTCTGATGGTTGGTTTGTAGGCATTACCCCAGAATTAGTTACTGGCGTTTGGGTTGGTGCCGAAGACCGCGCCGTACGCTTTAAAAGCATGACCTGGGGCCAAGGTGGTCGTATGGCACTTCCAATTTATGGTTATTATATGCAGCGCGTCTACAAGGACCCCGGCATAGCGCTTTCAACCCGAGATTTCGACCAACCAACCGACTACGACCCTTCGGTTTACGACTGCACCGCAGCCCCACAACCCGAAACCGTAGACGAATCAGAGGTTCCATTTGAATTTTAAGACATGAACAAAGTAGTAAAAGACCCCGCAGCTGCGCTCGACGGCATTCAAGACGGTATGACCCTTATGGTTGGCGGTTTTGGCTTGTGCGGGATTCCCGAAAACTCCATTGCCCAACTCGTCAAGATGGGTACCAAAAACCTCACTTGCATTTCCAATAACGCCGGCGTCGACGACTTCGGCCTAGGGCTTTTGTTGCAAGCAAAGCAAGTCAAAAAAATGATCAGCTCCTACGTCGGTGAAAACGATGAATTCGAGCGTCAAATGCTCAGCGGCGAACTCGAAGTAGACCTCATCCCGCAAGGTTCTTTGGCAGAACGCTGCCGCGCTGGTGGAGCAGGTATACCCGCATTCTTTACACCGGCTGGCTACGGAACCGAAGTAGCTGAAGGCAAAGAAGTGCGCATTTTTAACGGAAAGCCACACATTTTAGAGAGTGCCCTTACCGCAGACTACGCCATTGTCAAAGCCTGGAAAGGCGACACCGAAGGCAACCTCATCTACAAAGCTACAGCCCGCAATTTCAATCCAATGATGGCAATGGCTGGTAAAATCACCATTGCTGAGGTAGAAGAACTCGTCCCGGCGGGCACGCTAGACCCCAACCAAATTCATACACCTGGTATTTTCGTACAACGTATTTTCCAAGGAGAAAAATTTGAAAAACGCATCGAACAGCGCACTGTTCGTTCTAAACAATAAGCTCATGGAACTCGATAAAACAGGCATTGCCAAGCGCATTGCACAAGAATTACAAGATGGTTGGTATGTCAATCTCGGCATCGGCATTCCTACGCTTGTAGCCAACTACATTCCAGAAGGCATTGAAGTAGAGTTTCAGTCAGAAAACGGCATTTTAGGCATGGGACCTTTTCCATTTGAAGGCGAAGAAGACCCCGACCTCATCAATGCCGGCAAACAAACCATCACAGCTCGTGAAGGTGCTTCTTTCTTTGATTCCGCCATGTCTTTTGCTATGATACGCGGCCAACATGTGCAACTTACCGTTCTTGGCGCCATGGAGGTTTCGCAAAATGGCGACATCGCCAACTGGAAAATTCCGGGCAAAATGGTCAAAGGAATGGGCGGCGCCATGGACCTCGTTGCCTCTGCCGAAAACATCATAGTAGCCATGATGCACAGCAACAAAGCGGGCGAATCTAAAATATTGAAAGCATGTACCTTGCCCCTAACAGGTGTGGGTTGCGTGCGCAAAGTTGTAACCGAACTAGCGGTACTTGAAATCAAAGAAGGTAAATTCCATTTACTAGAGCGCGCACCAGGTGTAAGCGTTGAAGAGATTATCGCCAAAACAGAAGGTGATTTAGTCGTGCCAGAATTTGTTCCTGAAATGCAACTCTAATTGCAAGCGTTTCCGGTAGCATATCGCTTTGCCATTTCAGCTGCACTTACCGCAAGCAAGGCCATCATGGCCATTTACGAACAAAATTTCGAAAGCCAAGATAAAGCAGACGGTTCTCCGGTAACTGCCGCAGACCTCGCTGCAAGCGCTTGTATTGAAGAAATACTAGCCCCACTTGGCATTCCAATCACTGGAGAAGAAAGCGACAAAGCACCCTATGAACAGAGACAGCATTGGCAACAGTGTTGGTGTATTGACCCACTAGACGGCACCAAAGAATTCATTAAGCGCAATGGTGAATTCGCTGTCAATATAGCCCTTATAAAAAATGGTGTGCCCATTTTTGGACTCATTGCCTCCCCTGTTCAAGAAGAAATATTACTTGGGGCAAAAGAAATTGGCGTCTTTGTCTTGCATTTTAAAGACGTAGATTTAATAGAAAATTGGAAACAATTAGGAATTCCTGAAAAAATAAACGAACCGCTGGTCATGACCTGCTCTCGAAGCCACCACAGTGGGCCAGTTTTACAAATCATCAATGCCCTTAAGGAAAAAGGCCATGAGCTAGACTACATCAAAAAAGGGTCGGCGCTCAAATTCTTTGATTTAGCATCGGGTAGAGCAGATATTTATCCGCGCTTTGCCCCCACAATGGAATGGGATATCGCTGCCGGGCAAGCCATTTTAGAGGCTTTAGGTGGAGAAGTTGTACATGCCGAAACAGGTGAGCCGCTTCGTTACAACAAAGCCAATTTAGTCAATCCGTATTTCATTGCGCGCACACAAGCCATGAAATCAAGCCAGCGTTAACGCTTCGCCAAACAATCGATTTCTACAGTCGGGCCTACCATACAAATACTCATCATACCAACTTCATGGTACTTCACCCAAACCTTCATGCCATCAGTTGGCGTTATATTGAAATCATTGAGGTTGGTTGGTTCAAGAACATCGCCATTCTGAAGCTTGATCACCAAACCGCAACCATCTAAACCTGTATAATCTTCAATTGTTGCCGCCTGTGCATTTTCACAAGACGTGCGGTCGCAGGAAACAAAGAATAAAGAAATGGTAAGGAAAACAAATAGAGACTTCATAACTAGATTGATAAAATTACCTTTCGAAAACGTATTCTTATTTGATTAATAAAAGAAATAGAAGAAAAATAAGGCGGCATCTTCACCTCTAACTCCTTCGTAATATCCAATTGTTGATCTATTGCCATCCATCACACGGCCATTATCGATATAACCAATTGTGGAACGATTGCCATTCATGATCCGGCCATTGTCGATGTATCCGATAGTAGATCTATTGCCATTCATGACGCGGCCATTGTCAATATAACCAATGGTAGATCTACTTCCATTCATGATTCTGCCGTTGTCTATGTAGCCAATCGTTGAACGTGACCCATTGGTTACCCTGCCATTTTCAATATAACCCACCGTAGAACGAGACCCGTTCATGAGGCGTTGCGCATTGGAATAGAGCGCTAAAATCACAAATGCAGTGAGTAGGAAAAACTTTTTCATGAGCTTACTTTTCTTTTTCCAAAAATACACTTCTTCTACTTATCCAAAGCATAAAAACTGCTATTAGCGCGCCTAAAACTATTAATATAATGCGCTCCCATCCTTCTAGTGAAAAGGAAATGCGGGCTAAAAAAGTGGCCAGTACATAACCTGAATTTCGAATGACGAGGATTGTGTTTTGTAGATTTTTAGCGCTACTCAAAAGCAGTAGAACATCCACAAAAGTGAGTAAAGTGAAGAACTCCGTATAAAAAATATGTGACGGATCCATGAGAGCAGCGTGGTTGTCAGCATATTTGACTAAATCGACCAGCCAAGTGGAAAAGGAATAGAAAGAGAGCGCAAAGAAAACTACCAAAAGAAATACAGACATGCGCTCTTTGAGTTTGATAAAGGCTGCCGTGAGTTCGTATTTTATTTCTGTTCGCTTGGCGTCTAGATGATAAAAAATCCAAACCAGTAAAAGGAGCGCAACAAAACCAGTGAGGTCCTTGAGTAATTCACTATTCAACAGCGAAACCTTTCCTTCTGTAAGTTGGCCAATATCTTTGAAGCAGTTGCGTAAGAGGATGAGCGCCATGATTTCTAGTTGCTTGGCTACACTTTTGGTATAGCTCTGGCGCAGGTAGAAAATCAGTAAATAGACCTCATAAACCAACAATGAACTGAAAGGTGAAAACAAGGCTGCAAAGGGATTTCCGAAAAGATTTTCCGGAAAATAGTGTGGATCCAGCAAGCCCAAGCGCAATGCTAAAATGATGGCCGAATGCACTAAAAATGCGGTAATGCCGAAGTAGAGGGTCAGCTTCTCAAAACGAGACTTAAAAGCAATTGAAAACATCAGCAATGGATTTAATCCATTGAAAGTAAGTTAATTAAATGACAATAAGGACTTTGTTATTATTTATTTACGCTTTCTTCACAAACTCAGACTTAAGCGCCATTGCGCCAAAGCCGTCAATTTTGCAATCTATGTTGTGGTCGCCATCGCTCAGGCGGATATTCTTCACTTTTGTGCCTGCTTTGATGACTGGCTTGGGAGCGCCTTTCACAGGTAAATCTTTGACAACAACTACTGAGTCTCCTGTTTGAAGGCGAGCGCCGTTGGCATCTAATACAACGAGTTCATCGGCATCGGCTACATCTGCTAACTTCCACTCAAAAGCACATTCTGGGCAGGTATATTGACCTTCTCCGCTCTCGTATCCATAGGGTGATTCACACGATGGGCATTTTTGTAATTCTTCTGACATAAATTTTATTTATAACAAAGATAAAATTTACTTCTTCAAGTTGCGCTCATAAAGTGCTATCCATTGTGCGGCTGTCATTTTTTGCATGAGCTGACCTAATAAATCGTAAGGAATATGTTCGGTATTTTTAAAACGAATGCAGCTCTTTCCCATATCCAATTTCTGAGTGCTGTGCTTAGGGTATTCAGCAACAAACCATTCCATTAAAGCAGGATCTAGGTAGATCCCCATATGGTAAAAACTGATGCTATTTTTTTGTGAAGCTAAACTTGCAAAGGGCAAGGGCTCTGATGGTTTACAATGATAGCCTGCTGGGTAAAGGTGATGCGGAATGACATAACCTAACATGCCGTAACTGATGCCCGGCTCAAAACCTTCGGGTAAATTAGAAACTATGGTTTGATGCAATTTGGTGAACGCTTCTTTGCGATCATCTGGTAAATTAGCTAGGATTTCATCGATAGTGGTTTCTGGTGTTTTCATCGCAAGAAAAGTTCAACTATTAAACACTCACCCCAAACAACGAACCTACCCCAGCAGAAAGCGCCATAGCGATGCTTCCCCAGATGGTGATGCGCAAAATTGCTTTTCCAATATGCGAACCACCTGTACGAGCAGCAGTGGCGCCCAATAATACCAAAGCAAGGATGGTAAAGCCATAGAGCCAAAACTCCATGCCTTTGAGCGGCGCAAATAAAATGACCAATAACGGAAAAACACCACCAACAGAAAACGCCGCGCCAGAAGCAAGTGCCGCTTGAATCGGATTGGCTTGCGTAATTTCGTTGATGCCGAGTTCGTCGCGCACGTGGGCAGCCAAAGCGTCGTGGGCAGTAAGCTCTTGGGCAACGATGAGTGCGGTTTCTTTCTTGAGCCCGCGTTGCTCATAAATTTGAGCCAAAATTTGAAGTTCTTCTTCGGGCATTTCGGCTAGTTCTTGCTTTTCTCTTTCGATATCGGCGTGTTCGGTATCCATCTGAGAACTCACAGAAACGTATTCGCCGGCAGCCATGGATAGTGCGCCTGCTACTAAACCAGCAACAGTAGCCAAAACAATGGGCTCGCGCGTCGAACTGGCCGCCGCCACACCAATTGCTAAACTCGAAACTGAGATGATGCCGTCATTGGCACCCAAAACAGCTGCACGCAACCAATTGCTGCGATGGATATAATGGCTATCTAGGTAGTTGTCTATGTTGATTTCGCTCATGGTGTCATCTATTTTTGATCTTTGCAGATGCTGTTGTAATCTGTAACTGCTTCTTCAAAGGTACAAGTTTGATACTTAGGATTCGCAAAATATTCCGTCTTGTAAGGCTCACATTTGAACATGAATTCTCTAATGGGTTTAATCGCCTTTAAACCTCCTAGACCAGCAACTTCGTATACTTGGCCATTTGGCAAATAAACGTGTCTCATATATGTGCCTTCTGTAGTTGCTTTCATGACGCCTTGCTCATTAAAAGAACCATCAAAATTTTCTTTCAAACGATAAGTTGTTTGCACGTCGTCAAAAACATCTACATTGATTTGACCACTCACTACACGCTTGCCATAGCGGTAATATCCGTCTGGCTTGGCCAATTTCATAGGCATTTTGATATACATTACGCCATCTTGCACCAAACGGATGATATCCGGAATATCTTGGTTTTTGAGAAGAATTGTCTTGTTGGCGGCATCGATGTATTCCAATTGGATCATTTTGCCCTGCGCATTGGTATTGAAAAAGTTGATTTGACTACAAGTAACTGAATCTTGAGCAGCCGTGATAAAGTAATTCTGTGCCGATAAATTCAATCCGCAAAGCAAGAAAATTGTCGTTAAAATTAAGGGAAGTTTCATGGGGCGAAGTTAGTTAAAAACAGCCTTGTTTGTATGAGGACAACCTTGTGAAGGGGCTCCTTATTCTATAATTATTTTACTTTGATACAAACCTTGCAGGGTGTGCGTTTGCAACACATACAGACCCGGTAGTACATCTCCGATGAAGAATGCGTTGTTTTGAATCTGCTGTTCGTCAAAAGTGGCCACTTCTGCCCCTGCTAAATTGACAAGACGCAGGCTTTTCACCACATTCCCTTCCGGTAACTGCAAAGAAAATAAAGTACGCGCTGGATTTGGATAAACGAAGAGCGGTTCATAAGCATTCTTTGACTCCAAAATGCTGGCATTGATGACTTCAAAATTGATATGATAATTGACGGTATCACCATTATATAGGAAAGAAAAGTGTAAGGAATCTGCCCCGCAACGGTCGTCATTAAGTAAAGAATCTGTTTTGTAAATATCCGTATACTCCAAAGTATCATAAATGAAATCAGCCTTGCGATTTGATGGAATGGTACTGCCCCGACTTAAAAAAACCAATTGCACAAAATCCGAAAAATAGTAAGTCAGCATGTAGGCCGTCCAGTCATTGATGATATACATGCCTGCATAATACGGCGGGCCATTTGCAGTTAAAATATCTTGCCAAGTTTGACCGTAGTCTTCCGTACGGTAAAACTTATGATACTCCATTGGCGTACGAACGACCATAAAACCCACGCCATCGTTCACAAATTTCAAATCTACACAAGTTGGCGTATTCGGTAAGCTTGCCGAACTACTGTACACCTCTACGCCGTCACGGTAAACTTTAAATCCGCCTTCCTCTGACAACTGATTGAACCAATTGGAATAAGTGTAATTGATCGACATCGCGTCAGGACAATAATTGTGGTCAAAACCCAAAAATTGCATTTGCCCAACAGCCAAGCCGCTGCCAAAAACAAGAAGTAGTAGATAGATGATTTTCATAAGGATTAAATTAATGAAAAACTTCGGTTTTTTAGGAGGCCTATCCGTGGGAACATAACAGTAAAATTGATAGCGTAACGCTCATGCTTATTGTTTCACAAATACGTACTGAAATCCATCAAAAACCTCATCGCTTAAAAACAAGGTGTCATTACTGATCTGAAAGGATTGCTTGTAACCTACTACTCCGTATTGAATCAAAAGTTCATCCGTTTGACTGGAAATACTCGGGCCTAATTGCAGCGAAAAACTCATTTGATCAAGGAGTTGCCCCCCTTTGCGGTGCGAAAATGTGCCGTTTTCTTCGTATTCGTAAGTATCGGTAGCATCATAACTCGAATTTCCTGCACCCGAAAAACCGCCGCTACTAAATACAAAACGCCAAGTACCAAAAATCTTTTTGGACTCCGCATTTGGTGTGTTTATTTTTCCGCAGCCGAAGAGCAGAACGGCCAATAGACTTAGTAAAATTGTTGTTTTTATCATTTAAATTTAATTTCTTAATATCTTCTCCATCGACTTGCCTTTTGCCAATTCGTCAACGAGTTTGTCTAAATAACGTACTTTTTGTGTCAAAGGGTTGTCGAGGGCTTCTATTCGGTAGCCACAGATGAGCCCAGTGATGAGGTGCGCATTCGGATGCAAATTGGCGCGTTCAAAAAAGGTTTCAAACGTGACTTTTTCTGCGATCAAAAGTAGTTGTTTTTGGCGGTCAAAACCTGTTAACCACTCCACAACAAGCTGTAGCTCCTCTTCGGTTCTTCCCTTCCGCTCCACTTTTGCGACATAAAGCGGATATACAGCAGCAAAAGTCAGTTTGGCAATTTTGGCATTGTGTTCGGGTGTTGGTGTCATATAAGGAAATCTTATGCGTATTGTGGTGAAAATCCGAAGGCCATAATGATTGGGCAATTTATTAGTTCAATTGCGAAAAGTTAAGGTTCCTCACATTCACGGTCTAAATTAATATATAGTTTTTCAAATGCAGTCCAGTAATCATTTTGTTCGTCATGATAAGTAAGGCCGAACATTCAGCTTCTAGCGGCACCACATCCAACTTCTCTATCTCCGCAAAGTTCTTAAGTATTCTGTTTGGTATGCGTCTCAAGCACATTTGTAAACGTAGCAAAGCCCTTTAAATTTTGAAGTACTTTAATGCGGTATTGTGCAGAAGACAACGTCAAATATCCAGTGAAAGGATTGCTCTTAACCTTCTCGATTTAAGACCACTTTAAAGATTTCTTTTTACCGAATAGATTGGTGACTACAATCACTTCATGATCGAAATAAAGACGATAGTTGCGGTAAAGCACAATCAGACAAACACCAAGTAAGCTAAAAAATAGAAAAAACAAGCTAAAGATTATGTCTTCATCGGGGAGTTCTGGACTCAACAACATCCAAAAAAAGGCCATGAGAAAGAGCAGCGAAAGCACAATGACAACGGGAACAATTGTAAATGCAGATCTGATGATTTCTTCTAGCATAGTGGGTTTGAAGCTACTTTATTACTGGGTCGCGCTAGCGCAATTCCTCGAACCACATTTCCAATTTAGGATTGGGTTCAAATGTATTGGCGTGCTTATACTTTCTGATGTGTGCAATTCTGGAGCTCGGCAGCGGATGTGTACTGAGAAATTCAGGCATGCTTTTAACGCCTTCGGACTTCAGGATTTCAAATAACTGCAACATGCCTTTGGGGTCTTGACGGTTGGTAATTAAAATTTTCAGGCCGAGTTCATCTGCCTGCTCTTCATTACTGCGAGAATAGGACAATTGCTGTAGTTGCTGTGCGTTGTCGGTTAGGACAGCGGTGATGCCACTAACGTCACCAACCAGTAAGGAGATGATCATGTAGCCCGCCAAATTGCGACTCAACAGCTTCATGGAATGCCGTTCATTGACATGACTTACTTCATGGCCTAAAAGTGCTACAAGTTGGGCTGGGGTTTTTATTTGGCGCAGCAGGCCAGTATAAACAACAATTTCGCCATTTGGCATGGCAAAAGCATTTACCTCTTCTGAGCGAACCACATTAAAATGCAGCGGGCGTTTATTACGTAATTTGAGTTCGGCAGCAAAAGCATTAAGGGCTTCGCTGCGCTTCTGATCAATTGTCTTGGCATCTACAGCCGTACTGAAAAAGGTGTTGCCTATTTGGTCATCGACGCTTGTAGGAAGCAATTCTACAGACTTTTCTGCTATTGGTGGTAAGAGCCAAATATAGGCCGCAACTAGCCCTGAAAAAAGCAGCGCGGCGACCAATAAAATCCGAAATAGCCCTAATTGGCGAAATTGAAAATGCAAATTGTTTTTGGACAAAATGCGGTGCAAATAGCGCTTTTGTTCGGTGCTCAATTCGAGTCGAACAAAGGTGGAGCTATCTGAAATACACCTGATTTCAAGATGATTAGGGCCATCAAAAAGTGCGAGGTCAGCAAAATCCCATTGTTGCACTGCGCCATCTTCGGGCTGCAAATACAACAATTTTTGTTGGCGGTGAATGTTCAAGTTAACGGGCTGTGCTTGCGAGTTTTGTCCGTCAAAAAACAACCCGTTAAATTGAGTTTCTTCCATTTATACGATATCGATATTTAAGAAGTCCATGGCATCTTCGCCAAGCGCATCTTTGTACTCTTCTTCTGTTTGTGAAATGGCACTTAAGTCGATGTCACCAGTCATTTGAATGTGGCTAAACACAAAACGTAGGGTGCGCATTTCGACCCAAGCTGCAGCAATTCCTAAAGTGAAAATCAAAAGCAGTACATTCACAAATAACAACTTGAAAAATGCACCGCCTGTAGCGCTAGAACTAAACTGCACTTTGTGCGCGCCTTGCTCTAATTTCATGTTGTCGATGTAATAGTTGAAGATATCTTTCTGCCACCAAAATCCGTAAATCCCGAATGTTATAGCCGTGAGTAAATACCCCTTTAAATTGAGTACAAAATAATCAGATCCTTTGGCTTCGTTAGAGAAAGACACATTACCGTAGCGAAAGTGACGGTGGGTGTAAGATCGCAAGTTCATTGCCAACCATGAGCCGTAAATACCAAAAGTAACGATGGTCAGGAAGGCGTCTTTAAAAAATTGGAGGGTGAGTTCTTTGCGGTCACCGCGGTAGCCAAAACGAATGCCTCGGTAAGAAGTGCGGCTCATGCGATAGCGCAAGGAACTGTGTAAAACAAAAGGAACAATTGCAAAAACGACCAAATAAACCGTCAGTAGGGCTACAATTGGATGAATTTGAATCATTATGAAGGCAATGATTACGAGTAGAATATAAAAGCCCATCAATTTGATGAAACCTTTGAAAAGCTCTGCGCCTGTTCCTGAAAAATGAAAACTCTCATTATTGAGTGTGGTGTGGCTATACGTATACTGAAGTTGCTTGACGCGCGCCCATGGATAGTAAAAGCCGAGTGTGACGGCGGTGAGGATCCAGTTGACGATTAAAATACCAAAAAAATCGGAGCCTTGCCCTTTGAATTCAAGTTGGTACGCTTGGGTGTTTTCAGTTTGTAAAGTGTTTGTTTCCATTGTAGTAGGGTTTGTAAATCAGCAAACAAGATAAGAAAATTCTATTTCAAACGCAATAACACCCCCTTGCGCTTGACAATATTCTTGTAATCCCACTGAATAGCTACTGACTTTTCCAACCAACGATGGAGGTCTTCTTGCTGAATTTCCGAAACCTGGTTATAAAAAATAGAGGCATCTTTAAATTTCCCCGCTCTCACTATTAAATCAGCCTCTTCAAAATCTGCACCGCTCCAAAACATCAGACGAATACCCGGTTTTTGCTTGCTATAACCCACAATCGGATTGCCATCCAAGAACCAAACGGGGTGCCCATGCCAAATTTTACCTTCTGACTGAGCGAGATTTGCAGTAATTATGGTTGCTAAAGTTGTACAAATTTGAGCTTGTTCAGCTTCGAACTGTTGGTGATAGTTTTGTATTTCTGTGTTCATATGCGTAATTTTTGTATAAAATATAATTCAGTTAATCAAACACCTCTCCATTAAATTTAAACAAACCATGTTCGTGGCTTCTTAACCATAACCCACCATTTTTATCGCAGTAAATTGCAAATAAATGGATGTTTTGGCCTTTGATCTGTACAGGGAAATGACTGACTTTAGCTCCATCATACTTCCAGACTCCGGCATCATACGTTACAAACCATAAATGCTTGTTCGAATCTAATGTCACTGATAAGTATTCAGTAAAAGCATCGTTATTACTTCCATCTAAACTTCCTATACTTTTTGTTCTCTTGTAAAACTTTGATTTACTTTTTTTAGTTGATGAATTGACATTTGAATGATCTATTGTATACCGATAGGCTGAATTGAACCAAAAATCACCATTTTCATCTTCAATAATAGATCGAACCCCATTCGCAGGGCCGTCGTGAAGCTCAGTTAAGTCCTCTTCTAAAATCCAGTCAAAGGCATTTCCGTTGTAACGTAAAGCACCCAAAGCAGCAGTGCCAAACCAAAGGTTGCCGTAGCTATCTGTATAAATACAGTATGCGCCGTAAGGGCTTACAGAAGGGTATTTTGCAATAAAAGCCTCTCCAAGTTCAATTTTTGGGAGGTTTAATTTGATCAGATCCGTACCATCAAATCTATAAACAAAACCATCGTAACTGGGGCATTTAAACCAAATGTCATTGGGCTGCAATTTCCAATCTAAATCAAGACCTATTCTTTCATTTAAAGTCTGAAATGAATGGCCATTAAATTGAGATATACCGATGTCTGAGCTCAAATATACATTACCCAATTGATCCTCTTTGATTTCCGAAATACGATTACTAATAAGACCATCGGTAATTGTAAAATGAACAATTAGTGCCCCGTTCATCCTATATACGCCATTGTCTATGGTGCCATACCAATAGTTTTGTCGGGAATCCTGAAAAACAAATTGAACATCCTTACCAAGTTCTTTTATTGTATCGCCAATTGCCAAAGTAGGAATTGTAAAATCAGTTACGGAGCTGAGTTGTGCGTTCAAATACGAGTAACTCATAAAAAGTAAGAAGAGATAGATGGATTTCATTACGTCAATCAATATTGTTTATGAGGATTATTTGAATTCGTTGTAGTTTCATTCATTCATCTGTGCTCTTAATTACAAACCATTCTTTTGAGATGAACATCGTATCAATACAGCTCTGATCATTTCGCTATCAATTCTTTGCTCACTGAGTATTTCAAAATCATGTTTTAAATAAAAGGGCATTGGCGAATTATAATGTTCACCATTTAATTTAACATCCATATTGTGGTCAATTACCCAACCGTAAAATTCATGATTCTCAGCTTTTAACTTGTCAATTAACGCGCTACCCAAACCTGTACCTTTGTAAATCGAAGATACAATTATTGAAAAACGAACTTGCTTCTCTTTCTGAAAATCAACTGCCCAAGCAATAACAGAAGCATCTGAGTCTTCAATAATGTAATGATTATGCCAGGCTGCTCCTTCAAGGAGAATAGGAAATCTATCTTTTAGCTTGGCAGGGTATTCGCTGTTCCAAAGTGCATTAATTTCTTCCTTTTGTCGATCTGTTAATATTTTGGTTTTAAAAATCTTCATAGGAATGAATTTGAGCTATTTTGCTAGTTTAGGATTTGAAAGTGATTTTGATTTGGAAATTTTCGACGGTTTCATATAAGAAATTTGATTTATAAAATCAGGGAGAAATCATTGGATGTCGCATCTTGGTGTCACAAATTGTGATACCAAGATTTACATTTTTAAATTAACCGGATATCTACTAATTCTTGTCCAATCCGTTGAATACCTGCAATTATTTTTTCGGTTTGTTTGATTGATGGTTTCTTTTTTCCGCGTACATATTGTGATAGTAGGGCTGGATTCATGCCTATTCTTTTGGCTAAGAAATTGGCATTTAAAACTTTATAATATTGAAAAAATTGAGGCAGATCAAACTTTAGTTTGATATCCTGAGTGGTCACTCGTATCCCTTTTTCTTCAAGTGAAAAATTAAGCGCTTCAATTAAATTTGAATAGAGTGTGCTGATATCACTTGCAGTGGTATATACATTCATTTCATCAGTAAAAGCCGAATAACCAGTAGCAGTTTTTTCAACTGTAATTTCTATTTTTTTCATTGTAATTTTATTTGATTCCCGCTTGTTTAAATAATTTCTTCGCCAATCCTTTCCCTAACTCTTGACTTCCATGGTTTGGAAAAATGATAGTCCCATTTTTGACATTGTGTATTAATTTCATATGAGATCCCTTTTGAGAGATGACATACCATCCATCTTTCATTAATATTCTTAAAGCTTCCGATGATTTCAAAACAAAGGTAAATTATTTTTAACTTTTTTACTTTCTATAACCCAATTTTTTTGGCGAATTTACTCTCTAAGCTCACAAATTGTGATGTTAGAATTGTCTTATAAGTCAATGCCCATTGACGGATCATGACAAAAGCGCGCATGATTGCAATGTTCGGTAAAAGCAAAAGGTAGAGCAAAAGGTAGATAACGAGAACCACCCCAACTTGAGGACGCAAATTGCGACCTCAAGTTTGACCATTCTTCTTCCGTAGGTTCAAACATGAAATCATCAGGGAAACGATGAATGTTTCTCCTAACGGATTCTTTTAGTCTTTTGGTTTCTACTTCGTAAATCTTTGCTAAATCCATATCTAGCATGACTTTCTTGCCTCTTATTTCGAGGATGCTGTTTTTGATAAGTTCGAGTTCCATTATTTACTTTTTTGATGAATTAAAAATCCTTCCCCAACACAAAAGGCGGCCTGCGGCCGCCTTTTGGATCGTTTGGTTGGTGGGTGCTGTCTAAGGCAATACTACGAGGTCGTTGATTTCGACTTCGGTGACGAAACGGCGCTGGCCGCCGAAGCGGTAGAAGCGTCCAACGAGTTTGCCTTCGATGGCAAGGTGAACGCCTTTGGCGCCGAATTCTTCGACGACTTTGGCCCAGCGGCCCCAGGCACTGAGGAGGTGCCATTGGCTGCGTTGGCGCATGATGCCGTCGGCGTCGAGGTATTGTTCTTTGGTGGCGAGCGTGAAGCGCATGAGCTGCTTGCCGTCTTCGAGCTGAACGTGGCGCGCCTCGGCGGTCATGTAGCCGATGAGGTTGACGTGGTTCATGTGCAAGTTGGGGTTGGCCGACATGCGGGGCAACTCAGGCTGCGTTTTCGGTGCTTGCTGCTTCATGGTTGGTTTTTTTGGGTTGAACCATGATGAAATCATAGAGCTCGATGATGGTAGCAAAACGTTTTTCGCCCGCTTTGTTTTCGTATTGTTGGTTGACCAACTTGCCCTCGACGACTACTTCCATTCCTTTTTCGAGCTTTTCGCCGACTTTTTCGGCAATTTTGCCCCAGGCGTTGATGGTGTGCCACTGGGTGTAGTCGTGCCATTCGCCGTTTTTGTCTTTGAAGTTTTCGTGGGTAGCGAGCGAAAAACGCGCGAGCAAACGCCCTGAATCGAATTTGACAATTTCTGGTTGGCCGCCCAAGCGCCCCATCAGGCTGACTTTGTTTTTAAAAGCATTCATAACTAAAAATTTAATTGGTGAATGCCAAAGTTCAGGCGAGTGGCGGCCAAGAGTCGGTAGTTAAGTACTTAATGTCGGATAATTATAGCCGCGGCCCATTTTTCTTCCACAAATGCTGAGCTACCAAAGGTTTTGCAACTTTATCCAATAAAATTGCGTCCTTTGCGTTTGTAGCAAAAAATCACGACCATGTCTAGAATCAAAAACAATCTGTATTTCAAAATTGGCGGTATCGTCCTGATCGCCTTGCTTTTACTCATTCCGACTGGCATGATCAAAAGTATCATTTACGAACGCGAACAAACCCAAAGAGAAGCCATCGACGAAGTCAGTGAAAAATGGGGCGGCGAGCAAACACTGCAAGGCCCTGTACTCACCATTCCTTACACGCGATATGTAAAAGAAATCGACAAAGCGAATGGCAAAGAAAAACTAGTGCAAATTACCGAAAGACTTCATGTATTGCCGAGCAAACTCAATGTGCAAGCAAGTGTAAATCCAGATCGCAGACACCGCGGTGTATATGAAATTGTGGTTTATAAATCGGTATTGCACGTGAGTGGTGAGTTCACTAAACTCGACTTCAAAGACCTCGAAAGCAAAGGACATACTTTTAAATTCAACGAAGCCACCCTAGATGCTGGTATTGGTGATTTGCGCGGCATCGAAAAACAAATCAACCTTAACTGGGACGGACAAAAAATTGGCTTCAATCCTGGCGTATCGAATCAAGATGTTTTTTATACCGGCATCAATGCTAAAGTAGCAATTTCACCAACCGATGATCATTTGTACCGCTTTAGTTTTGATGTAGAACTCAACGGCAGTCAGCAATTATTTTTCACGCCTGTAGGTAAAGAAACAGATGTTGTACTGAACTCTGATTGGCAAACCCCTAAATTCACGGGTTCTTTCTTGCCAGATCAGCACACAACCGATAAAAATGGTTTCAAAGCACACTGGAACGTCTTGAACCTCAACCGCAATTATCCACAAAGTTGGACGGGTTCGAGCTATAAAATCTACGACTCTGCCTTTGGTGTTGACCTCAAAATACCTGTCGATAACTACCAAAAATCGCATCGCACCATTCACTACGCTTTGCTTTTCATCGGCCTGACTTTCTTGGTTTTCTTCTTTATTGAGATATTCCAATCTTCAGGAATTCACCCGATTCAATATATCTTGGTGGGTATTGCGCTTGTGGTCTTCTACACTTTATTGCTTTCTATTTCTGAACATATTCAGTTCAACAGCGCCTTCTTGCTATCTGCTCTGGCTACGGTCATACTGATCAGTACCTATGTGCGCGCCATTTTAAGATCCTTAAAAATGAGTTTGTTTATTGCAGGGCTTTTGTCAATGCTCTACATCTTCATATTTGTGATCATTCAGCTTGAAGACTTAGCGCTTTTGATTGGTAGTATTGGGGTGTTCATCATTCTAGGGCTCGTGATGTATTTCTCCAGAAAAATTGACTGGTACAACCTCAATCAGAATAACCAAGAAGCTTAACGCGACCAGATCTCATAACTCTTTAACGCTTGGTGCTGCAGCATGGACAAACCATTCATGACTGCGGCACCTTGTGCTTTAGCGCGTTTCATGAGTTCTGTTTGGGCCGGATTATACACCAAATCAATCACTAAATGTGCAGGGGTCAGGAATTCAAATGGCAGCTCAATGGATGCATCGACGTTCGGAAAAGTACCGATGGGCGTACAGTTCACTAAAACTTTACAGGACTTCAACATATGTTCGTTGATGTCGGAGTAAGTATAAACCCGATTTTGGTGATCTGGTTGGCGAGAAATATAAAAAACCTCAAGACCCAATTGCTTGAATACATGCGCCACTGCCTTTGAAGCGCCACCAGTTCCGAAAATGAGTGCGCGCTCGTGCTCAAAAGTCAAAAAGGGCTTGATGCTTTGGGCAAAACCATACGCATCTGTATTGTAACCCACCTTCTCTCCGTCTTCAAAAGCAATGACATTGACAGCACCTATTTGCGCAGCACTTTCATCCAAACGGTCTAAAAAAGGAATTACACTTTCTTTGTAAGGAAAAGTGACGTTGAGGCCCGATAGGTCCTGATTGAAAAGGTCTTGTATATCTTCGATAGCAGCCAATTCGAAATTGCTGTACTGCGCATCTATGTTGTTCTTCTCAAAGTAGTCTGTAAAAAACGCAGCTGAAAAGGAATGCTTCAAAGTTTTGCCGATGAGGCCGTAGTGTTTTGTCATGTTTATTGGATCGAAAAAATGATTGGCAAGCGAAAATACATTGCTACAGGCTGACCATTCAATAAACCTGGCGACCATTTAGGCATGCTTCTGACCAAACGCAGTGCCTCTTTGTTGCACGGTGGGCAGTAGTCGCTTGCTCTGTCTATTGTAGCGCGCTCTACAATTCCTTCTCTGTTCACCACAAACCTGACGAACACCTTGTTGTACATTTCGTTGTCGGTAAATCCGATGATAGAATCCATCCTGATGTTGTCAATGATATACCTTCTTAACGAATCGGTTCCACCTGGAAATTCGGCGTCTTGTTCGACAATATCATAGATTTGATTGGTGTCGAGTTTTGTTATAGGCTCTTGACCAAATGCAAATGAGTGAAGGGTCAATAAAAAAGAGAGGAGGACGGTGCTTTTCATAAAAGAAGGTTGAAGTATTTATTCGAAAGAAAAATCAATAGGAATACGAGCTGAAGTCATCTGAGGCTTTCCATCTAATTTTGCGGGTGTCCAACGAGGCATACTTTGAACCAAGCGCAGGGCTTCTTTTTGGCAAGCCAAGCAATTAGCTGATGATTTTTCTACAATTGCATTACTGATTGATCCGTCTTTTTCTATGTCAAATCTGACGATTACTTTAGTATTGACTAATGGTTCGGTTGCGGTGTTCAATATGGAAGCTAAATCCATGTTGTCACTGATATAAGTCTGAAGCTTTTCATATCCGCCAGGAAATTCGGCATCTTCCAAAGGGTCAATCAAAACTTCAGTGTCAAGAACTTCATCATCGGGGACAACTGTAGGCAAAGTGCGGCATGCGGTGAGGCTGAACCCGAGAAGTATGATGAAAGTTGTTTTCATTGTACAAACATACAAATGTTTACCTTTACAGGATGCAAGGGCTCGTTCTGAAATCGACTGGAAAATGGTATCAAGTTTTACTTGAAGACCAGCAAATTGTGCAGGCAAGTATCCGTGGTAAATTGCGCTTGGAAGGACTCAAAACCACCAACCCCATTGCCGCTGGTGATCGCGTTATTATAGAAGCCGGCTCAGATGAAAGTTGGGCCATCCTTTCTGTTGAACCCCGACACAACTACATTGTGCGCAAGGCCACCAACCTCAGCAAACAAATGCAAATTTTGGCCGCCAACGTTGACCGCGCTTATTTGGTAGTCACGCTCAAGTCTCCAGTTACACAAATTGCGTTTATCGACCGCTTTTTGGTAGCTGCAGAGTCTTTTCGGATCCCGACTACCCTACTTTTCAATAAAACCGACCTCTACGACCAAGACGACCAAGACTACTTTGAAGCCTTGCAATACATCTATGGCAATTTAGGTTATCCTTGCCACGGCATTACCTCCGAAGACCCCAACACCATTGCTTTTCTTAGAGCTGAAATTGCGGGCAAGCAAGTCATGATTTCTGGCAACTCCGGCGTGGGCAAAACCACACTTGTCAATGGCCTCGACCCGAATTTAGACCTCCGCACCGGTGAAATTTCTAAAGCCCACGAACAAGGCAAGCACACCACCACTTTTGCGGAAATGCATGCGCTTTCGAGCGGCGGCTATATCATAGACACACCCGGAATTCGCGCCTTTGGCTTGGTAGACCTCGAAAAAGAACACTATGCGCACTACTTTCCTGAAATGCGCGCGCTGTTGGGCGAGTGCCGCTTCAACAACTGCAAGCACCTCAATGAACCACATTGCGCTGTAAAAGCAGCAGTTGAAGAAGAACTCATTGCTGCCCATCGCTACCAAACCTATTTGCAGCTCATGCACGAAGATGCCTCTGACCCCTACCGAAGAAGTGAATTTTAACATTTTATTGGAACCATGAGAGTTGTTGTACAACGTGTAAAAAAAGCTTCTGTTGAAATTGAAGGTCAATTAGTTGGCGACATTCAAAAAGGTTTACTCGTATTGTTAGGCATTGAACACGAGGATGGACCAGACGACGCGAAGTACCTTATTCAAAAATTGACTCAACTCCGGATTTTCTCCGATGCCGACGGCAAAATGAACCTCAGTATTCAAGACATTGGCGGCCAATTTTTAGTCGTGAGTCAGTTTACTATGCACGCTGCTACCCGCAAAGGAAACCGCCCAAGTTATATCAGGGCCGCACGCCCCGAACAAGCTATTCCGCTTTACGAGTACTTTGTTGCGGAGCTCCAAAAAATTTCGGCCTCCGAGGTGCAAACAGGCCGTTTCGGGGCCGATATGCAAGTTGCGTTGGTCAACGACGGGCCAGTGACCATCATTATGGATTCAAAAGGGGAGATTTAGCGTTCTGACTCTATGTCAAAAATAATAGGAATTCTAACCCAACAACGAACCGGTCTGTCATGATTAAGCGCTGGTTTCCATTTAGGCATTTGTTGGATCACTCGTATGGCTTCTTTTTCGCAAGGTGGGCAGGAATAACTCGAATTATCAATTTGAATTTGTGAAACGGATCCGTCCATTTCAACAACAAATTTTACAATTACCCTATTCTTTCCCTGATACTGCTGCGTGGGCAGCCATTTCTCAACTTCAGTAAATTGTATTTCATTGATGATGTACTCTAGAAGTTTATCATAACCACCCGGGAATTCAGGATCAGTTTCGGCAGCATAATCGAAAACAATGCTATCTGCAGCGAGACTGTCTTTTGCTATAGATGTGGGCACTTGAGAAAATGCTGCACTTGCAAAACAGATCGAAATAAAAAGGTGAGCTAATTTCATTTGAAAGTAATTTGAATTTAAAATTATTGAATTTATGTTTTGGTCAGTGTTTTTACTTTGTTCAAAAGGGATTTGTACGTATTTTTGTTTTATAATTTATACGTATGAACACGAAGCTCACTCTATCTATTGAAGAAAGTATCATCCTGAAAGCCAAAGCTTTTGCAAAAGAAAATGGCAAAAGCTTATCACAGCTTGTTGAAAATTACCTAAACATACTGGTCAAAGACAGCAATCAGGTCGTTTCTGAACCTTCTGTTGCTTACCGGCTTAAAGGCGTTTTTAAAGATCATGATTTAGGGGACTACAAAACCGAACTTGCGAAAGCATTGGCCAAAAAATACCTAGACGAATGAAACGCATCTTAATTGATTCTGATGTAATATTAGATTTACTACTTGACCGTAAACCATTTTGTGAGGACTCACTCACACTCATTTATGCATGTGAACAAAAGCAACTACAAGGTTTTGCAACACCTGTAATCATAGCAAATGTTTATTATATTTTCAGGCAAAAAGCAAGCCATGCCACGGTAACCGAACAATTGAAATTACTTCTTAAAATCATTACCGTTTTAGCAATGGACCAAAAACAAGTGTTGGCAGCTCTGGATTCCAAATTCACTGATTTTGAAGATGCGCTTCAGTATTTTTCTGCTATTCAAAGCAATAAAGTAGATGGAATCATCACACGAAACATAAATGATTACAAGAAATCAGCCTTACCTGTTTTTACCCCGAATGAATTTTTAGCAACTTTCCAATAACACTAGCTTGCCAACTCCAAATGGGCTTTCAATGAAGCCAACGCGTAGTCGATGACAAGCAGCTGGAAATCATTTGAATCGTGGTGAAGCTGGACTTTTTCGAGCGCATTATAATAGGCCAATCTACTTTTTTTACCTCCTTTGATATTGACAATAGGATAGCCATGCTGCAGCAAAATGAGGTTCATGACCAAACGTGCTGTGCGGCCGTTGCCATCAATGAACGGATGGATAGTGACCAAGCGCTCGTGCATTTCGGCGGCTAAAATAACGGGGTGTAAACGCCCAAGGTTTTGTTCGTAGTATAGGAAGTAGTCTTCCATGAGTTTGTCGAGCAAATAAGGCGCTGGCGGTACATGCTTGCTGCCTGATATCAGCACAGGCACACTGCGGTATTTGCCGGCATGTTGGTCTTGTATGCCTTTTAAAACGAGTTGGTGAATTTGCTTGAGCACATGGCTATTCAAACGCATTTGATCTTGAACTGAATCTTTGATGAAATGAATAGCTTGCTGATGATTGACAGCTTCTAGATGCTCTTGCATGCTTTTACCACCAATGGTGATGCCTTCATTGATCACCAGATGGGTTTCTTGCAGTGTGAGCGTATTGCCTTCAATCCGATTGGACTCATAGGTGTAGGCCGTATGAAAGTAGCCTTGCATTTTTTCCAATTGCAGCGCATCTAGCGGTTTGGCTGTTTGCCACGCTTTCAAGAGTTCGTCTAGCTGCGCTAGTTTCGTATTGATTTTTTTGGATGGTTTAGCACTTTCGAATTCAGTTTCTTTTAATAAATAACTGACCCGCTCTTCGGCAAGGTGTAAAATTTGGGGTGCTAATTGCGGATACTGCTGGACAATTTGCACAATTTCTTGTGATAAATAATGTGTCAGGACATCGCTGTGCGAAAGTTCTAGCGCAATTGCTATTTTTTGAATCTGTAGTGCTGTAGGCTTGCGTTTACCTGCAAGAATACGACTCATAAGGCTGGAGTCGATGCCAATTTGCTGTGCAATTTCATGCACTTTAAGGCGTTTTTGCTTGCAGATTTCTTGTAAATTCATATCATGACTTTTTTTGTCATGATAAATTTAATCATTTTAAACTTCCCGACCAAAAATCTCCAGTACTTCTTTACCCGCCTCCACATGCGCCATGTGCCCGCAATTAAGGAAATAGACTTTTGGGCCAGCGATTTTAGCCTGAAGTTCTTCTACACTCACCAAACGATCTAACTTGCCGTGAATGAAAATAAATTGGTCGGGGTTGGCATTGACAAAATCGGTGAAGTCGCTTCTTTCACGCATGGCGAGTGCGGCAAACGCAATGGCTTCAGGGCTCATGCAGTTTGCTTCTTTAATAAGTGCCTGAATAACATGGCCTTGTTCAGTCAGATTGGAAAACAAATTGGGTATGGCCTCTCTGATAAAATGCGACTTGGCTTGATGCACAAAATTGGCAACGCGAATGCGGTCTTGCTTTTTTTGTTCGGAGTCTGACCAGCAGTTGGAATTGAGAAGGATTAACTTTTGAAAGCCGCGTCGTTTGACAAGTTCAAGCCCAACATATGCCCCCATCGAGTGCCCTACGATTGTGAATTGATCTACCTTTAGGAAATGAAGTACTTTTTCTACTTCATGCGCCATGGATTTTATGGATGGATTGCCATCGGAAAGTTCAGACTGACCATGACCCGGCAAATCGATAAAAATACATTTGATCGGGAGTTCGGCGATTGGTAAAGCTTGCCACATGCTGGAAGATTCCAAAAACCCATGCAAGAAAACCCAAGTTGGGCCTTCTCCTTGAATATGATAATGAAGCATAAAATCTAGGCGTTCATCAGCGCTTCAATTTCATCGGCTTCGATTGGAATATTGCCCATGAGGTTGAACGGCGTGCCGCTGGCCTGAACCACAACGTCGTCTTCTAGGCGGATGCCCAAACCTTCTTCGGGAATATAGATGCCGGGCTCAACTGTAAAGACCATGTTGGCTACAATTGGCTCGTGCCACAGCCCGACGTCGTGGGTGTCTAGGCCCAAGAAGTGAGAAGTGCCGTGCATGAAGTATTTTTTGTAGGCTGGCCAAGCAGGATCTTGGTTTTTGATGTCCTCCATTGAAATGAGGCCTAAATTGACCAATTGTTCTTCCATTAAGGCACCTACTTGTTTGTGGTATTCAGCCATGATTGTGCCTGGCACCAATAGTTTCGTGGCTTCGTTTTTGACGTGAAGAACGGCATTATAGACTGCTTTCTGACGTGCTGTGAAGCGGCCATTAACTGGAATGCAGCGCGTGAGATCAGAACTGTAGTTGGCATATTCGGCCCCTACATCTAGGAGAATGACGTCGCCATCTTGGCATTGTTGGTTGTTTTCGATGTAGTGTAAGACACAAGCGTTTTTGCCCGAAGCGATGATTGGCGTGTAGGCGAAACCTTTAGAGCGCTTGCGCAAAAATTCATGGGCAAGTTCAGCCTCGATTTCGTATTCCCAAACACCCGGCTTGATGAAACCTAACAACCTGCGCACACCAGCTTCGGTAATGTTGCAAGCTGTTTGCATTAAATCGAGTTCTGTCGCTTCTTTTACAGAGCGAATTTTGTGCATAATTGGGGCAGCTTTGTGCACTTGATGGGCGGGGTAGTCTTGCTTAACTTGCTTTATGAAGCGGTCTTCGCGGGTTTCTACCTCGGTATTGGCACGCAAGTGCTCGTTGGTGTTCAAATAGATGCCGCTGGCCTCTGCCATCATTTGCTTGAAAATGGTAGGGAATTGTTGCAACCAATAGACGGTCTGGATACCGGAGGTTTCAAAAGCCGTTTGTTTAGTGAGTTTCTCACCTTCCCAGATAGCGATGAGCTCGCTGGTTTCTTTTAAAAAGAGTACCTCGCGGTGGGCAGGGTTGCTTGCATTTGGAGAGAGCACCAAAATAGATTCTTCTTGATCTACGCCAGAAAGATATAAGATATCGCGGTGCTGAGCAAAAGGCAAGGTGCTGTCTGCAGATACTGGATAGATGTCATTCGAATTGAAAATAGCAAGTGAGCCAGCTGCCATTTGAGCCGTAAACTTTTGACGGTTGGCAACGTAAAGTGCCTTATCGATGCGGTCGTATTTCATGAAAAAATGTTTGAAAGTAAATTTAAGGGTTCTCTTTGAACCAACTAGAATAAAGCACATAATTGTTGGCAATGCGCTGCACTTCTCCGGCGAATAATTCTAGAGAAAGCGTCTTGATTTTTTTGGCAGGAATACCTGCATAGATAGACCAAGATTCGACGCGAGTACCTTCGGTCAAAACCGCGCCTGCCGCAACAATACTATTGGCTTCGATGTAGCAGTTGTCCATGACAATAGAGCCCATGCCAATAAGAACGTTGTCTTCTATGGTGCAACCATGTACTAAGGCGTTGTGGCCAACAGAGACATTGTTGCCGATATGGAGTTTCGTTTTTTCGTAGGTGCAATGCAAAACTGCACCGTCTTGGATATTGACTTGCTCTCCCATGCGGATGCTATTGACATCGCCCCGAACCACCGCCGAGAACCAAACGGAGCAGCGTGCGCCCATCTGGACATCGCCCACAACAGTTGCGTTTTCCGCCAAAAAACAATCCGGACCAATTTGGGGTTCAAAGCCCCTACATGCTTTAATGAGTGCCATATAGGCAAAGGTAGTAAAATGCGTTTAGTCTTTTTGCACTGCGGGCCGGCGCATGAAAAAAACCGGGAAGCTATCGAATTGCTGTTGGCTGTAGGCCTCAAATCCATATCGCTTGTAAATAACCATATTGCGCGAAATACTTGTTTCGGCGAGAATGGCTGCATTTCTTTCTTGAGCTAAGTCAAAAAGGTCTTGGAGTAACTCACGGGCTGTTCTACCGCCAAGGCCTTTATCTGAAACGGCATAAAACCATACATAGAGGTCACCAGGTTGAACTTGGCGCAGTGCTTTGACTTTTTTTTCGGTGCGGGCAATCGCAAAAAGGTTGCGCAAGTTGAAACAACGCAAAACCATCCAGTACTGCGCACATTTTTCTTTGAAGGAAAGAGGGAGCTGCGCTGCTTCAAATACAATCAAAACCCCTTCACCGTCTTCGGATAAATAAAGCCCTTGCCTTTTCGTGGAAATATTGATGACAAAGGAGGTCATGATGGCAATTTTCTGACGAAGCCTGGATTTGCCCAATAAAAAACAAATGTGCGGATTATCGATGAAGGCCTCTTGAAAAATGGAAATAATTCGATCGGTATCTTTTGAAGTAGCTCTGTTCATGAAAAACAATATTACTTGTGATTTACGTCAAAATGAAACCATATTTTACAAGTAACAATTCGTTTGTTGCGAAAAACGCAAGTTGTAACCAAAGGCTGAGCGTTGCGTATAACGCCCGTTCTTATTCTGATATATGAAACGCATTATTCAAAGCAAGTGGTTTAAAATTCCCTACAAAATTGCCCTTTATGGTTTCGCTGCCTACGGCGTCGTGCTGGTTGGTGTTTTTGTAGCGCTCAAACTACGCCTCACCGACGACAAAGGTCTAGTTGACAACAACAACCGCTATTTTCAAACGATGCACGACAAATACAACCAGAATTTCAAAGTGGATAGCGCCTCTATAGTCGCGTATCGCAATGAGATTTTGCAGCGCATCAATTTAGTGAATGAATATTATCCGAAGAATGCACGCATTATTCTAGATGCATGGGCACAGTCTAAGTCAGAAAAAACAGCACTACAGATGCTCGCGGCCTTCGACCTCAAACTCAAGGACAACAAAAGCTACCAGCGTAAATTGCGCGCGCTTCTTGCTAAAAACCAAGCGTCAACAAAAGCCAAAGGTGGAAATGCTTTTGAATGGATGGACTACATTGAGTGGTCTTACTTTAAAGAAGCCGTGGCTAAAGACAAGCGATATATCGATTCGGCAGCAGCAGCCTGCGGAATAGAACCACGCATGATTGTGGCGTGTTTGGTGGGCGAACAAGTACGGCTTTTCAATTCGAGAAGAGAGCGCTTTAAAGATTTTGTGGCGCCTTTAAAAACCTTAGCGCTTGAAACGAATTTGTCTTTTGGCGTGACCGGCATCAAGGAAAATACTGCCAGAAATATTGAGAACTACCTCAAAGATGCGAACAGCCCCTTTTACTGCGGCGCCAAATACGAACACATCCTCGACTACGACTCCAGCCGCAACTATAGCAACCAACACAACGACACTTTAAGTTTAAGGGTGAAACGCTTGGTACAATACAAAGACCACTACTACTCCTATCTGTATGCGGGTATTTTCATCCGTCAAATTGCAGCACAATGGGAGAAAGCAGGCTACCCAATTGACGAACGCCCGGAGATATTGGCATCGATATTCAACCTTGGTTACAGCAAATCTAAACCTAAAAAGAACCCCTCTGTAGGTGGTTCTAATTTCAAGATTCGAGAAAAAGATTACACTTTCGGTGGCGTAGCCTACGATTTTTATTATTCTGGCGAAATGCTTGAAGAGTTTCCGTATGCGGAGGTGAAGATCAGTAAGTAAGAGCAGACAGCAAAGAGAGCATTTTGTCTTTTTCTGACTTTGATACCCTAAAAGAGAGTTCGCATTTTTCTGAAAGTTCCTGACTCATAATCTGAACCTTCTCTCTTTTGAGGAGGTCCATCACTAAATGCATTTTTTCGTATGCAAATGAGATATCTAGATCAATCTCCTCCTCTTTTTCGATAATAACAGCTGCTTCCAAAGCTTCTTTTGCGGCAGTTCTGTAAGCTGATATGAGCCCACCTACTCCTAAATTGGTACCGCCGTAATAACGCACCACTGCAATAAGTACATTGGTCAGTTCAAAAGCTTGGATTTGCCCTAGAATAGGTGGGCCCGCAGAATTAGAAGGCTCGCCGTCATCAGAAGACCTGTATAATTTGTGGTCTGCACCTAGGCGAAAAGCTGAACAAACATGCACCGCTTGGTGGTGTTCTTTGCGTTTTTGAGCAATAAATGCTTTTACCTCCGCCTCTGAGGTCACCGGAACCGCAAATGCCAAGAACTTAGATCCTTTTTCCTTATAGAATCCTTCGCTCAAGCTTGCAAGGGTTTTGTAGGTCGCCATTTTGCGAAATTACATGCATTATCCGTAATTTCGGACGATGAACTTTACCAGTTTTTTCAAATCAATGAATTATTCTCTTTTCAACATGAAAGCACTGCTCTTTTTATTCCTTTTGCTACCCTTCTTTAATTTGGCTCAACGCGCCAAGCAAAATGTTGTTTACGACGTTGTCAAACTAAAGACCGGACAAATCTTGTACGGCCAAATGCTTGCTCTGGACAATAATTATGTCCTGACCTTCAAAGATCAATACAACCGCACCTACATTTTATCTAAGGAAATGTACGAATACATTGAAGAAGACCGCAACTTTACCCAACGCGTCAAAATGGTCGACTCTTTGGTAAATCCACGCAAAATCAATGAATTTGATTTTCACGTAGGGCTCAATGCCATGATGGCCGGTTACAACACAGGATTTGTACCCGACAACTACTATCTTTCAAGTAACAGCAATGGCATGTTTTACGAAACGCCAATTTGCTTGAGTATAGGCGCTGGAAAATACTTCCAAAGGCAGCATTATGTCGGCGCAAGCCTAGACTTCAAAGCAATTGGAGGCCCAAATCGTTTTTCACAATACAGCGCAAACTACCGTTTTTTATATGATAGAAACAAAAGCAATACCGCGCGCTATATCCCCATCACACTGGGTTTTCAGAACCTAACTACCGAAGAAACTTTCCAAGCAGCAGACCTCACTTTGCCTCCACTTCCAGTAAACACCGATAAAACCTTCGAAACAAATGTGTCTAGCCTGCATTTAGGCATTGGGCACGGATTCTCTTTTATTGGCAAAGACCTACATTATTTCAATCTAGAAATCCTCCTCTACAAAGGGCTTTGGGCCAAACACTCCATGATCAGCAACAATCTCACCTTACCCAACCTCAACTACCAAACTGCTGGTGCACAACTCAAATTGAGTTACCATTTTTAAACAAATTATCGTACCTTCAATAAATGGAACTACTCTGGACCATTCTCGGCTTTATTTTGATCCTAGCAGGCTTGGTGGGTAGTTTCTTGCCTGTCTTACCCGGCCCACCCATTTCATACGCGGGGCTTCTACTGATTCATTTTCTTGGCGGGCACCCACTGTCTACCCCCATTTTAATTGCCTACGCCGTTTTATCCGCAATTTTACTTGTGCTCGACTACTACCTTCCCGTCTGGACCACCAAAAAATACGGCGGCAGCAAAGCCGGTCAGTGGGGCGCCACCATTGGCGTATTAATTGGTCTTTTCGCCGGCCCCTGGGGAATCATCCTCGGCCCACTCATCGGCGCTTATATCGGCGAACTCATCATTGGCCGCAACAACCAAGACGCCTGGCAGTCTGCAAAAGGCGCTTTTTTGGGCTTTTTACTCGGAACCGGACTCAAAATCATGTTGGTTGGCGCGATGCTCTGGAGTGCTATCCATGCGCTCTAGAAAGCTCCTTTCATCAACATTTCTTTATTCAAAATTAATAGGGAAATCAGACATTCTCTTATTTTTAATCGGAGAATAGGTTGTAACTTTGCGGCGGGCAACCAGAAAGCTTTTTTTACGTTAAATAAAAAAACCAAAATTGTCTGTAATTTGAGCTATAACTGACTTTGCTCATTTTTAAAAAGTGATTAGTTCACGAACTTCGTTATATGATAAAAAAAATACTTGTATTATTTCTTCTTTTCTTTATAAATTTTGGTAACGTTTGGGGGCAGTTGAATGTCAGTTTTACTACAAATCCTGCTGCAGTAAACGGAGTGATAAATATTTGTTTGGGGCAGAAGGTGATCTTTACTAATACTTCTTCTGGTACATCAAGTTCAACTACATATCAGTGGGTTTTTGGAGGGGGCTCTCCTAATACAGGAAATACAAGTGGACCACATGAGGTTATATACAATACAGCAGGTAGCTATACAACATCACTTACAATAAATAATACATCGTCAACTGTAACGGTTAATGTTGGTGCTAGTCAAGGGCCAATTGCAACTCTCGCACTTAATAACCCTCCATCCAATTATTCAAGCATTAATTATAACGGCCAAATTATATTTAGGCGCTGTCAGTCAAATATATCAAATGGTAATTTTCCTTTTATTGACCCTAATCAATTGACATATCCCGCAGGTACGATTCAAACAATTAATTGGGGAGATGGTCAAACAAATAATTATACTACCCCACATTCAACAAATATTTCACATAATTATATTTCTCTTGGTTCTTTCAATTTAACATATAGCGTTACATTTCCAAATGGTTGTATTGCCGTCACCAACTATTCCGTATTTGTTGGAAGTAATCCACCTGTAATATCAATTACTGGGTCTGGATCTGAAACTTGTATACCTGGTGCTTATTCTTTTGTTGTTGGGGGACAAGACCAACAAGGAACGAACTATGAAGTGATTTATAATGATGGGTCACCTTCGCTTAATTTTTCAAATTATTTAAGTATACCTAATCCTATTAATCATACATTTAATACCATTTCATGTGGAACTTTTTCTTCTGTAAATAACAATATTTTTTCAAATGCCTATTCAATTCAAGCTTATGCAAAAAATGGTTGTAACCCAGCAGGTTCTTACGCAGCATTAGGTCCAATTTACGTATCAGAATCTGTTACCCCGTCATTTACAACCAACCCAAATAATACAGTCTGTATTAATACAACTGTCACCTGTAATAATACTACAACTGGCGGAATGAATGCAAGTTCTTCAGGATGTAGTACTGACAACAAATTTTATTGGGAAGTCTCACCTAACAGTGGGTACTCTCTACAGAATAATACAATTTTAGGGAGTTCAAATGGTTTTAACGGATCTACTTATGATTGGACTTCATGGACAAATGGTTCATCTGAATTAAAATTAGCATTTTCTATACCTGGGACCTACGTTGTTAAATTATTTGTTGGTAACAACTGCGGAGCCGAATTTATTACAGATACTATTTGTGTAATGCCTGGTGTAACATCATCATTTACAACAAGTTCTGTTCTTGGTTGTGCTCCACTTCAAATTAACACTTCAAATATATCTAGTTTGGCTACATGTGATGGATTTACCAACCAATTCACATGGTCTATTTCTAATTATCAAAATCCTGCAGGATGCGGGTCATTTGTTGCACCTACTTATTTAAATGGTACTAACAGTAACTCGATAAATCCGGTATTATCAATTTCTGAGCCAGGTATCTATCAATTACAGTTATCAAACCAACTAAGCCCTTTGCTTGCCGGCATGAGTTGTGCTGCTCAAACATCAAATGTTACAATTGTGGTAAAGGATGTACCAGATATCACCCTTCCTGCTCCTTCGCCGATATGTATAACTTCAAACTTTTCTCCTTTATCTATTGTAAAATCTTGCTATGACTCCACTCAATTAAATTATAATTGGAATTTTGGCCCACAGGCAACACCTTCACTTAGTAATGTCGTTTCGCCAACAGTCTCGTTTAGTACAGCGGGTACTTATATTTACTCTTTAGTTGCACAAAACTCTTGTGGTACAACCTCTCAAAATCAATCTATTACTGTACAACCTAATGTTAATATGACCGTAAATTCATTAGGAGTGAGTTGTGAAGCGGGACCTGTAAATTTAATAGGTACAATTACAGGGGGTTCTACATCTGGCACTTGGTCGGCCACACCAAATATTGGTACTTTTTCTCCTAGTAATAGCAATTTATCTACAACTTATTTACCACCTTTAGGAACAACTGGGCAAATACAGCTAACATTAACTTCCAACGCTCCACCTGCACCATGTCCAATTGTCTCTCAAACTATAACATTGAATATAAATGGACAAGCGACTGCAAATGCCGGACAAGATATTTCAATATGTCAAGGTCAAACTGTAGCACTTACAGGATCGGTTAGCGGTTCAGCAAGTACTGGAACCTGGTCTACAATTGGAAATGGCACCTTTGCTTCCGCAACTTCATTAAACACCACTTATACCCCAGGTACTGCTGATATTGCAATTGGAGAAGTTGATATTATTCTTACGACAAATGATCCTGGATTACCTTGTACTTCAAAAAAAGATACATTACACGTTACAATAAAACCAAATCCAATAATTACTGAAACAACGCTAGATTCAATAGTTTGTTCTGCGGAAATTTTTAATATTAGTTTAGCCTCAAGCATCACAAATTTCCCCACTTCATATAATTGGAGTATTATTAATGCAGGTGCATTACCAAGCGGTATTTCAACAACAACTTCAGGAACAATATCACCCCCAAGCAATCAATTAAATGGTGTTATAACAAGCTCACAAACTGCTCCATATACAGTTACATATCAAATAACAGGTAGTGCAAATGGTTGTACTAGCCCACCAATATTTCAACAAATTATTATCAATCCTTCACCTACTCCAATTATTTCACCTTCAGGAACCGTCTCTTTTTGTACCGGTTCTTCTATAACATTAACAGCTAGTACTAATACTACCTACTTGTGGTCGACAAGTCAAACTACGCAATCAATAAATATTTCGACTCCGGGGACTTACTATGTTACAACAACGAATCAATATGGATGCCAAGGGCAATCATCAAATGTAATTGTTAGCCAAATTACACCAACTCTCCCAATTTTTAACCAACTACCACAAATATGTGCTAATGAGAGTTTTTCACTCCCAACAACATCTACCAACGGAGTATCAGGGACCTGGTCACCTGCTATAAATAACTTGGCAACCACGACCTACACCTTTACACCATCTGCAGGACAATGTGCGAATACCGCGACTATGATTGTTTCAGTAAATGCATTACCCACTCCTACGATTACAGCCAACGGGCCACTTACTTTTTGCCAGGGTGGTTCTGTGATTTTAACTGCCACAGGTGGAACAAGCTATACATGGAGTCAGAATGGAACAGTGATTGCGGGAGCGACAACAAACACACTTACTGCTACAACAGCTGGAAGTTATACTGTCACTGCTACAAATGCGAATGGATGTCAAGGGACAAGTACCATTACAACAATTATAGTAAATGCGAATCCACAACCGGTGATAGTGCCGACCGGTCCAATTACAAATTGTCAAGGTACACCTCAAATTATTTCAACAAGCGCAAACTATACTTCTTATGCATGGTTTCAAGGTTCGAGTACCTCTACATTAGGAGGTAATGACTCACTTACAATAACCACAGCAGGATCATACACCGTTAGTGTGACAAATAGTAATGGTTGTAGTGGCACTTCTGCACCATTCGTGTTTCAAACTACAGCGCCAATAACCCCTACCTTTTCTGCAATTGCTCCAATTTGTTCAGGAGGGAATTTCACCCTTCAAAACACGTCTCTAAATGGTATTACAGGTTTTTGGTCACCTGCGCCAAATTATACCGCCACAACACTGTATACCTTCACCCCATTATCCGGATCCTGCGCAAACACCACAACTCTGAATATTATAGTTAATCCACAACCAACAATTAATGCCAATGGTGTGACAATTTGTTCGGGAACCAGTGCGACAATTTCAGCTACACCATCGTTGACAGGTGGCACATACTCGTGGTCTAATAGTGCAACAACACAAGCTATAACCGTTAGTCCGATAACCAATACGATTTATACGGTAACCTATTCGTTAAATGGTTGTATTGCCACTGATACAGCACAAGTAACTATTGTACAAACTCCTACGGTAACTTTATCACCTGTTACTATTTGCCAAGGTCAGACGGCCACTTTAAATGCATCCGTCAATCCAGTTGGAGGAACTTATTTATGGAATACAAATCAAACCACTTCTTCAATAAGTGTAAATCCTACTACCAACACAACTTATAATTTAACCTATTCATTAAATGGGTGTCAAGCAACACAAACGAGCGTTTTGGTTACAGTTAACCCGAATCCAGTTGCTAGTCTCTCTCCTGTCACCATTTGTTCAGGACAAAGTACTATTCTCACGCCGACGGTAAGTCCGTTAGGGGGTACATTTGCTTGGTCAACATCACAAACAACACCGACAATATCTGTGAATCCAACTGTAACAACAAATTACAGTTTGGTATATACGTTTAACGGTTGTGCTTCTCTCGCAGCAAATTCAATCGTAACAGTTACTCCTTTACCTGTAATTACAGCACCAAATACCACCATTTGTTCTGGGCAATCTACAACGTTAAATACCACTGTTGATATTCCTGGCGGGACTTATTCTTGGTCTCCCAACACAGCTCTGAGCAGCAACACTGTATCTAATCCAATTGCGAACCCAAATAACACACAACTTTATACCGTAACATATACAGCAAATGGCTGTACAAGTCTTCCAGACGATGTTTTAGTAAGTGTCATTCAAAATATTCAAGCCACTGTAAATAACTCAACCATTTGTAATGGTGGAACTACAACGCTAACGGCAAACCCAGCTAATGCAACATATCTTTGGTCGACTGGTGAGACAAGTCAATCCATTACTGTTAGTCCAAATAATAATCAAAACTATACTGTAACTGTCTCTGCTGCCGGATGCCCTTCATCATTAGCCACAGCTGCTGTTACAGTAAACCCGATTCCTAGTGTGAGTGTAGCTAACGTTGCCGCTATTTGTAATGGAAGTAGCGCCACGCTCACTGCAACTCCTTCACCTACCGCCGGAGGAACTTATCTGTGGAACAATGGCGCAACTGGGGCTACAATCTCTGTTAGCCCGGCGCTCACAAATCCTACGGTAGCACAAAACTTTAACTACTCCGTCGTCTATACA